>NZ_CP120724.1:6527500-7107033 GCF_045013505.1 Pseudomonas sp. JDS08PS003 | reverse complement strand
CACTGCGGCGATGCGCTTGATGCCGCCGATGAAGGTAATGGCCAGCAGCACCGCCAGGACGATGCCGGTGTGGCTTGGGTCGAAGGCAAAGGCGTCCTGCAGCGAGTGCGTCACGGTGTAGGACTGAAGGCCGATGAAGGCGAAGCCGTAGGTGACCAGCAGCAGGATGGAGAACACCACCGCCATGCCTTTGCGCTTCAGGCCGTGCTGGATGTAGTAGGCCGGGCCGCCGCGGTACAGGCCGTCGCCGTCGGCGCGCTTGTAGACCTGGGCCAGGGTGCACTCGAAGAAGCTGCTGGACATTCCGACCAGTGCGGTCACCCACATCCAGAACACCGCGCCAGGGCCGCCCAGGGTCACGGCGATACCGACACCGGCGATGTTGCCTGCGCCCACCCGGCCGGCGAGGCTGAGCATCAGCGCCTGGAACGAGCTGAGCTGACCGCCGCTGCTTTTCAGGCTGTCGCGGAACACCGCGAACATGTGGAGGAAGTGGCGCAATTGAACGAAACGCGAGCGGATCGTGAAGTAGCTGCCGAGCCCGACAATGAGCACGATCAGCACTTTCCCTGAGAGGAAGTCGTTGATGACTTCGAGCATGGATTATTCCTCGCTGTTTTTTGTGTAGGCAAAAGCAGAGCGGACGGAAACATTCTGTTACACCGCTGATTGCACGCACGGCAAAGCGGTGGGGCGATTGTTCGTCCCGGTTCTCTATTCGCGGGTTGTTATTAGTTCGGGTTTCCCGTGGGTTTGAGCCTTGTTACCGACGGCTGTCCACGTGAAGAGGGGGCGCACTATACCGGTGCGCGGGCTCGCCGTCTGCATGTAGCGCGTCGAGCCGAGGAACGGCAGGCGGGGCGGGAGGCTGAATCGGTTCTTGTCACGCCCCGCAAAACCCCGCGAACAGGGGCCCCAAGGGGCCCGCATAACCCCCGCGATACTGCTGCCCGCCGTAGGCGCTGGCTTGCCAGCGAATGGGCCCGTTTGAACGGCGCCGGTCTTGAGGTCTGGTTCGCCGGCAAGCTGGCTCCTACGGGATTACAGCCAGAATTCCTCTCGGCGTTCTTGGAAGTTGTTCAGTTCACCTTGTTCCAGTAATTGGCGAATCCACGGCCCCAGCAGATCCAGCGAGCTGTCCAGTGGGGTGGGCCGCTGCCAGCGCAGCGGCACCTGGGCAAAGCGCTGCTGGTTGGCGCTGACTTTTTCCAGGATCTGCCGGTCCTGTTTCAGGATCACCTTGAACAAGGGCTGCAGCACAGCGCGCTTGAGCCTGCCCGGCAGGCGGCCGCGGGCCGTGGCGATGCGGGCGAATAGGCGCAGTTCGCCCTCGGCGGCCGGGCTCAGCCAGGCGCTCACCAGCAGGTTGAGCCGGCCCTGACGGTCGCGGTATTCGATTTCCGCCAGCCCCGGCAGGCGAAAGCGGCCCATGCTGAGGCCGCGCTCGCCTTCGAACAGTCGGGAGATCAGTCCGGATTGGGTGCCTTCCTCGCTGTACTGCGCTTCGACCCCGTCTTCCAGACGATGCACCCAGGCGCGAATGCGCTGGCGCTGGCGGTCGTGGCGAATCCATCCGGCGTGTACGAAGTGGGTGTGGAAGCCGTCGAGGAAGTTCTCCGCGGCGTCCTGCAAGCTGCACTGCACCCGGTCGCTGATCCAGAACACATCCAGGGCCTGGGCCTGCTCGGCGGCGGCCACCGGGGGCTGATTCGGCCGCTCGCTGGCGAGGCTGGCCCACACCAGCCCCTGGGTTTCGCAGCTGTGCAGGGGTTGCAGCAAGGGTTGGCTGCAACGCTGCTGCTCTTGGCCGGGCAACTGAGTGCAACGGCCCTGGGGATCGAAACGCCAGCCGTGGTAGGGACACTGGATCTGCCCGTCGCGCACCCGGCCGGCGCTCAGCGGCGCGAAGCGATGAGGGCAACGGTCCGGCAGCACGGCGGCGGCGCCGTCGGCGTCGCGAAACAGCACCAGCGGTACGCCGTGCAGGGTGCAGGCCAGGGGTTGGCGTTGCAGCTGCCGGCTCTGGGCGACGGGCCACCAGCCCGAGTGACTGTTCACAATTTGAGCTTCCTCATCAGCGGTACGCCGATCCGTTGCAGCAGCAGGCCCATCAGTTGCCATACCAGGCGCCGCGACCAGGGCAGGTGGGCGACGTGGATCAGGCTGTATTCGATTTCGGGCTGGCCGCCGCGCAGGCGCTTGAAGGCCGCCGCGCCGGAGCTGAAGTTGAGCACCTGACGACGGTTCGCCGCCTCTTGCAGGCACAGCCTTGTCAGTTGCCGGTACAGGCCGGTGCGCTGGGGCAGGGCGGTGTCGTAGCCGACGATGGGGGTGCTGATCAGGGCGCTGTTGGCGAACCAGCCCAGGGCGGCGTCGATGCGCCCTTCGGCGTTGCGCAGGGCACGCACTTGCAGCCAGCCCTCGGCCTGCCCGCGTTGTAGCCATTGGGCGCTGTAGTGGGGGTTCAGGCGGCTGTATTTGTCCAGGTAGAGCAGGTTGTACAGCTGCTCGATGCGCTGGAAGTCGGCCTCGCTCAGTTCGCTGCCGGGCACCACCGTATACGGGCTGCGGCGCAGCAGGGTGGCGTCCAGGCGGGTGTTGTGGTGGCGCAGGAAGGCTGAATCCTCGCCGTCGCGGCCGTCGAACAGGTACACCTGACGGCTGGGAATCGCCAGGTAGCCCAGGGCTTGCAGGCGCTTTCGCAGTTCGAGGTTGCTGAAGTCGTTGAGCGAGCGGAAGCCGAAGCCGTGGTCGGGAAATTCCCGGCGCAGCAGTTCGGTGATCGCCGGGAGCTCGGCGCCATCCCAGTCGGCCGGGTACAGGTTGGTCGACAGCAGCCAGTTGTTGACCTGCACCAAACGGTCGACCTTGGCCGCGCTCAGCAGCCGGTCCACGCCCTGGGTCAGCAGCTTCAGCGGCCAGGCCAGCCAGGGCCGTTGCAGACGCTGCAGTTCTTCCCGGGCGTAGCCGCTGTAGGCGGTTTGCGGCGACACCACGTAGCAGTTATCCACAGGGTCGTGGCCGTGGTTGATGCTCACCGGGAACTGCTGGCGGCCGGTATCCAGCAGAGCCAGGGCGGTGCTGACGTTGCCGATCAGCGCGCCGCCGGCGCAGGTGCGCACGTACTGCCGGGCGTGGCTGTCGCCGGTGCTCGGGGGCTCAAGGGCCAGTTGCTCGGGCATCAACAATTTCATGGGCGCGGCGCCCCCAGAGGCTGGCCGTTCCACTCGATGTCGGCGGTGGAGGCGGCCAGCAGCCCGCAGCGCCGGGTCAGGGCGCGGCCGATGATTTCCGTCAGGCTCAGCAGCTGGGCGGTCAGTGGGCCGCGATCGCCGTCCTGGACGATCACGTCCCGAGCTTGTCGGTAGTCGCGCCAGAACTCCCGGCTCAAGGCCCGTTGCGGCGCGGCCAGAAGCAGCATGGCCAGGGCGATCATCCGTGGTTCCAGGGTGGCCTGCAGTGCTGCGTCGGCCTGGCTGCCGAGTGCCGCTACCAGTTGCACGCGCTGATCGTCGAACAGGTGCACGCCACTGGTGGCCCTGGGGTTGCACTCCAGGACATGGAAGCGGCCCTGTTGGTCCTCGATGAAGTCAAAACCCACTTGCCCGGTGTAGCCGGTGGCCTGGCCGAACTGTTCCAGGAACGCACGGATCGGCGCCGGGGCGCAGCTGTGGAAGTAGATCCCCGAGCCGCGCCCGACCCGGTAGCGCGGCTGGTAGCTGCTGTGGGCGCGCAACTGGCCGTCCACCAGCACGCTGAAGCTGCAGTATTCCTGACCGGGGACAAAGCGCTGGGCCACCCAGGGCGCATCGCTACTGGGCCGGACTTTCGCCAGTTGCGCCGGGCTCGGGCGGATCAGGGTCTGGGAGGCGAAGCGCGAATAGGCCGGCTTGAACACCAGGGCATCGTGCTCTGCCGCCAGTGCTTGCAACGCGGCCGGGTCATGCAGCACCTGAGTCGGCGGCGCGGCTACGTCCCAGCCCTGGGTCATGGCAGCAAAATCGCCCTTGTGATGCAGGCGGTGCAGCAGGTCGAAATCGCTGGTGAACACCCGGCACAGCGGGCGCAGGCGCTCCAGGCCGTGGGCCAGGTAGAACACCTCTTCGCAGGTGGGCAGCAGCAGGTCGATGGCCTGTTGGCGGATGACCGCGGCCAGGGCCTCGATCCAGGCTTGGGGGTTGTGGCGCGGCTCCGGCAGGCGCACGAAGTGCTCGGCGGCGCGGCTGAAACGGCTCAGGGGCTGGGCCAGGGAATCGGCCACGGTCACCGTCCAGCCGGCTTGGCTGAAGGCCCGGGCCCACTCCAGGCAGGCCGGGGCCCGGGCGCCGAGAATCAATACACGCATGGCAGTCCCTCGGGAAGTTGCAGCATCAGCAGGCGGCGTCTTTTCGTCTGTGGCGGCGGCGCCTGCCAGTGGCCGAAGCTCAGCTCCGGCATCTGCAGACCTTGTTGCGCGCAGAGCTCGGCGAGGGCCTCGCTCAAGCGCTGGCACAGCCCGTGGTAGTCGCCGCGGGTGTGCAGGTTGATCTGCCAGAGCAGCCCGCGCTGGTGGATTTGGTATTCCTCAAGCGCCGCCCCAAGCATCAGCAGGGCCCGGCGCAATACGTCGGGGTAGAGCGGTGCCAACTGCTGGCCGTCGAGCCGCGGCAGCCAGAGGATCTCGTCGGCGCGGCCTTCCACGGCGGCGATGGCCCGCTCCGCACGGCCACAGGGGCAGGGCGCGCTGGCCACCCGCAGAATGTCGTTGAGGCGATAACGCACGATCAGCTGCGTACGCCGGGAAAAGTCGGTGATGATCGGCTGGAAGCGCGTGTGCTCAGGGTCCAGCCATTGCGGCTCGATGTGCAGGTGGCTTTCATTCAGGTGCAGGGTGCCGGCCTCGCAGGTGTAGCCGAGGAAGCCTTCGCTGGCCTGATAGATCTGCTGCGGCTTGCGCCCGAAGGCTTGCTGCACCCGCTCGGCGTCAGTGCTTTCCAGCACTTCGGCCACCGACAGGATGTGCCGTGGGCGGATCGTCAGCTGCCCGGCCAGGGCCGCCTGGGCCAGCCCCCGCAGCACTGTGGCCGGGGCCACCAGCACGTCCGGGTTCTGTTGGTTGAGGCGTTCCAGGGAGGCGGCCAGGCCCAGGGTCAGGTCATGAAAGGCGAAGTCGATGCGGCGGCTGGCCAGGGTGGTGTACAGGCGGCTGTTGGCCCGCAGAAAAAAGGCGATCCGCAGCGGCGCCAGCCAGGGGCATACCAGCCGCGGCAGCAGGGCCCGGGGCAGGGTGCGCGCCAGCAGGATGCCGGCCCAGCGTTGGCGTTCCACGCTGCTGACCAGGAACACCCCCTGGGCCCCCGAGGTACCGCTGGACAGGCCCACGGTGATGTCCCCCAGGGTCGGGCTGAAGTCCCGGGAACGTTCCGCCTGCAGGGCCACCGGCAACACTTGTTCCAGGCTCAGGGCGCGGGTGTTGAAGCCGGCGAAGTCGCTCATCAGCGCTGCCTTGTCCATGATCGGCAGGCGGTGCAGGTCGTCGTGGGTCAGCCCCTTGAAGCGCTGGCCACGGGGCATGACCCGGGCCATGAAGTGCCGCAGGCGCCGGGCCTGCCAGGCTTCCAGCCGCTCGCGACGGCGAAAGCGCAGGGCGTAGCGGCTGAACACGAAGGCGCCGATGCTGCGCAGGGTGCCCACAAGACGCTCACTGTTCATTGCTGAACGCCTCCCAGGCCTGGGTGCAATGGGACGGCAGCACCGCCACCGCCGGTTCGCGGCGGATCAGTTGGCCCAGGCCGCTGTAGGTGCGTACGTATTGCTGGCGGTCGGCGCTGGCAAACCACAGTGCCGGTGCAGCCGGCAGGCGCTCGGCGCGGCAAGCCGGCACCGACCAGCAAGCATCGGCCACCAGGAACACCGGCCGGCCCTGGGCGTCGGGGATGAACAGGCCCAACTGGCCTTCGCTGTGCCCGGGCAGCGGCACGCCGATCAGGCTGCCATCGCCGAACAGGTCCAGGCCCTGCTCGAAGGGCGCCATCCAGCCCGGCAGCGCACAGCTGGGGCTGGCTTCAGCCAGGCGTAGACGGGCGCTGAAGTCGTCCGGCAGCAAGCCCGGCAGATGGCCGCCAAGGGTGGCGCGCCAACGCTGACCGCGCAGGCTGTCGATATGTCGGTAATCGGCCTCCAGGGCGATAAAGCGCGCATTGGCAAAATCCCGCAGGCCGGCGATATGGTCGGCGTGGAAGTGGGAAATGATCACGTAGCGGATATCCCCCGGGCCGATGCCCAGCTCATGCAACTGCGCGCCCAACTGCTCGACCACCGGCAACTGCACCGGCACCGCGCTGCGGTACAGGCGCTCGGGCAGGGCGCGGGTGGCCTGGAAGAAGTGCTCGGCGTAGCCGGTGTCGTACAGAATCCAGCCGTGGTCCGGGTGCTGGATCAGCCCGCACAGCGCCGGAAACTGCACCGGCGCCAGGCGCCCGCCACGGTCGGCCATGCATTCCAGATGCTGGCACCAGCCGGCCCGCAGGATCTTCAAGCTCACGCTGCGGCTCATGCTCGTTGCCTCTGCTGTGCCAGCCACCATTGGGCGTGCTGGGCGATGCCCTGTTCCTGGCTGATCACCGTGCGGTAGCCCAGCTCGCGCTGGATGGCGCTGATGTCCAGGGTCTGGCTGAAGGCCAGGACGCCGGCGCCGTAGCGGGTGATCAAGGGTTCGGCGCCGTTGCCCAGGCGCGCCTTGAGCTCCAGCAGGCGCGCCACGCCATGCACCAGGGGCCAGGGCAGGCGGCGGGTGCGCAGCGGCAGTTGGAAGTGCTCGGCCATCTGTTGCAGCAGGTCCTTGAAGGCCAGGGGCGTGCCGTTGCTCAGGTTGTAGACGCACAGCGGGCGCGGCAGGGGCCGGGTCAGGGCCAGCCACACGGCGTGCACCAGATTGTCGACGCAGGTCAGGTCCAGCTGTGCCTGGCCGCCGCGCATCAGCGGAATCGCCCCGCGCTGCATCACCCGCAGCAGGCGCGGCATCAGGGTCGCGTCCCAGGGGCCGAACACCGCCCGGGGCCGCAGGATCACGCATTCAGGCAACTTGGCGTCTGCCAGCAGGGTTTCGGCCTGGGCCTTGCTGCGGGCGTAGTCGTTCACCGGGGCTGGCAGCGGCTGGTCTTCGCGGATACCCAAGCGGTCGCTGAAGTTGAAGTACAGGCTCGGGGTGGAGATATGCACCAGCCGCGCAATGCGGTTCTTGCCGCAGGCGTGGATCACCTCGGCGGTGGAGTCGAGGTTGGCCCGGGCAAACGCCTGGGGCGAACCCCAGGGCGAAGACAGCGCGGCGCAATGGACGATGGCGTCATGCTCGCGGCTGGCATCGGCCAGCAGGCGCTTGGCCAACGGGCTGCCGTGCTCCAGGGGCAGCCAGCGCACGGGCGCCGGGCTGTGGGCAATGACTTGCGCCGCCGCCTCGGGGTTGCGCCCGCTGAACTGCACCTCGCAGCCTTCGGCGGCTAGCTTCCAGACCAGATGCCGGCCGATAAAACCGGTGCCGCCAGTGACCAGGATCTTCATCAGAACTCCAGGATCATGCCGCCGAGGGACAGGCCCGCGCCGGTGCCGATCAGCATCAGGGTTTGCCCGCGTTGAATGCGCCCGTCGCGCACTGCGATGTCCAGAGCGGTGGGCAGGGACGCCGCCACCTGATTGCCATGCTGGGCAAAGATATCGATGACCTTCTCCGGCCCCAGGCTCAGGCGCTTGGCCGCGTGCTGCATGGCTTGCTGGCTGGCTTGATGGGGGATGATCCAGTCGATCTGCGCAAGGGGCAGTGCGGCTTGCTGCAGCAAATCGTCCATCAGTTCGGGCAGGTACTTGGCCGCGAGGCGGAACACGCCTTTGCCCTGCATGGCGAAGCTGGTCAGGGGCTCGAACGGCACCTGGATGCGCCGCGGATGAAAGCGCGAACCGCCGGCGGGGATCTGGCACAGCGCGGCGCCTTCGGCGTAGGTCTTGAGGCGCGAGGCGAGGATCTTCGGGCCGCCGTCGCCCGCTTCCAGCACCACCGCTGCCGCACCGTCGCCAAAGATGCCGCAGACTTCCACCTGCTGCCAGTCCAGGCCACAGGAGGCGATGTCGGCGCACACCAGCAGTACGCGCCGGTAATGCCCGGCCTGGATCGGCCAGGACAGGGTGTCCAGGGCGGCAATAAAGCCCAGGCAACTGGCGTTGATGTCCATGGCCGGAATGCCCGACTGCCCCAGGCCCAGCTCTCGTTGCAGCAGCGCCGCATTGCAGGGCATGCCCTGGTCCATGGTGCCGCTGGCGCAGACGATCAGGTCCAGCTGATCCAGCTCCAGGCCCGCCGCGTGCAGGGCCTGGAGCGCGGCGCTGGCGCCGAGGCTGGCGGCAGTGTCCGCGGGGCCGGCGACGTGGCGCTGCTGCACTCCGCTGATGCGCGCTACGCTGCCGGTTTCCAGGCCGAGCTGGCTGTCCAGTTCAATACTGGTGACCACCTGCTGCGGCAGGGCGTGGCCAGTGCCGAGGATGGCCAGTGTGCGGGCAGGGCGGGGGGAGGACGCTGATGTGTACATGCAAATTCCGTTTGTGGGGCGTCGAGGGGGCGTTGCGAGGTGCGCTCAGTGGGCTGACGGCGCCACTGGGCATTTGCTCAGAAACCCCTGCAGCTTTTGCTGGTATTCCTCGACCGGCATCAGGTCACTGTGTTTGGCGATGAAGCAGGCCATGCCCTCGCGGGCCATATCGGCGTCAGCCACGAGGTAGAAATCCGTTATTTCCTGCACATGCACAATCTGCTTCCAGGCCAGGCTGCTCTGACCTCCGCGGGCGTTGAGCAGGGTGAAGCCCTGATCGTCGAAATTCAGGCAATAGGTGCCTTCGACGGCCCGCAACCGGGTTTCGATCAGGCGCTGACTCAACCCGCGAAACGGCGCTTGGGGTTTGATCGGGGTGGCGGCAATACGGGCTTGCAGGTGCTTGATCCAGCGCCCGGAAAAGCGCCACCACAGGGGGATGAAGATCAACGCGAAGGCCACCATGGCGATGACCTTCTCCGGGGTGAAGTTGCGCTCGGGGAAGTAGATCGACAGGCAGCCGCCGACCAGGCACAGGGTGAACATCACGGGACCGATAAAGCGGCTTTGCCACCGGGCAAATGTGCTCATGGCCCGGACATGCTGCTGATCATCCCTGAGCAGTTCCTGCTTCAGCGGTTCGGCAATCCAGGCGTCGGTGTGGGCGGGGGTGATGCTGTAGTGCAATTCCATGGGGGCTGAATCCGAGGTCCGTGTTCGGTGAGGGCGGCAGTCTACCGGCTTCTGGGGTGTGACGAGGAGTGGCGTGAGCGGCGACCGTGCCGCTCAGGCGGGAAATGCTTGCTGATGCAGTACCACCCACTCCAACAGACGCTCGTCGAGCTGGGATCGATGTTGGCGGTAGCTGTCCTGGCAACGGTTGAAGAGCGGGTCCTGATTGACCCGAGCCGCCAGCTCGGTGGCGCTGTCGCTTGCGCCCTGCGCGGAGCGCAACTGTTGCTGGCGTTGATCGGCCTGTTCCAGGGTGTCTGCCAGGGCGTCCAGTTGCAGGAGCCTGAACTGAGCGATCGCCTGGGGCAGGTGAAAGTGCAGGGCGCTGTCGAAACCCTCCCAGTCCTCGAAGGCCAGCCACTCGTGGAGCACCATGAAGCAACGCGGTGCAGGGGGCAGTTGTTCCAGACGTTCGAAATCCAGCCAGTACTGGCGCGGCAGTTGCTCGGCGGTTTCGATGGCCTGAGCGATCAGGTCCAGGGCCTGGCCTTTGTCCCGGTGATGCTTGCGCAGGATGCGCTGGGTCAGGGTGAAGCGCGCTTCTTCTATAGCGTGCAGGGCGCGGTTCAGGTCGTAGCCGGCGTTGAGCAGGTATTCCCGGGCTTGCTCGGCGGCCAGGCCGGACTTTTCCAC
The DNA here is from genome assembly GCF_045013505.1 of Pseudomonas sp. JDS08PS003. Lineage (NCBI taxonomy): Bacteria > Pseudomonadati > Pseudomonadota > Gammaproteobacteria > Pseudomonadales > Pseudomonadaceae > Pseudomonas > Pseudomonas sp. JDS08PS003. Next base: position 7,097,110 of record NZ_CP120724.1, on the reverse strand, counting down.
CAGCACCTGCAGCAGTTCGGATTTATAGAGCTCGGCGGCTTGCTGCGGATCGCCTGCGCAGCGTTCCAGTAGGGCCTGGGCGTGGCGCAGGCCGATGGGGATCAGCTTGCGTAGCTGTTGCAGGGCTTGGGTGTGCGTCGGGTCCATCGACTGCGGTGCCTCGGGGATGGCGGATGTTTGGGAGGGGCGATTATCCACCTTGGGCGATGGATTGTGCTGGTTTAAAACAAGGGCCCCACGATGTTCGCAAGACCTGTAGGAGCCGGCTTGCCGGCGAAAGCGTCAGCCGGAATGCCGCTGAAGGCAGGGCCGGCCTCTTCGCTGGCAAGCCAGCTCCTACGGGGCGGTGTTTTAGGCGGGGCCGGGGCGGGCGCCGTCGAGCAGGGCGTCCACCACGGCGCGGGCCATCTCCACGGAATGCACCATGGACCAGATCAGCCCGCGTTCGATGCCGCTGGCCCGTTCGGTGATTTCATCGGACACCTCTTCGGCGCATTTGAGCAGTAAGGAGACGTGCATCAGGGCGTCTTCGGCATTCACCTGGGGTTGCACGGCGAACAGCGGATGGCCTTGGCCATCGCGCAGGCCGAAGGGGCGATGACGGGTGCCGTGCAAGGCGGCCAGCAGGTTGGCGTTGGCGCGGTCCAGCTCCGGGTCGCGGCGCGGATGATCGGTAGACAAGGGTGGATCGGGGACGAGCTTTTTCATGAGACTGATTCCTTTAGCGTTTAAGAAACCGCCGGATCTCACTTCCACATGAGAGGGTGGCAGCCGTGCGCAGGTGTGGAAGACCGGGCTAAAGGAACCGGCGCACCCGAGGGTGCCCTACGCACAGCCGCCATAGATCGAGTTCACTCAAGCCGCATCGGCAAGGGTGTTCGAATGAGACGACTGCACGTCCTTTATCCCAGACTTCCACATCCGGGCCGCTGATTTTGCAGCGGCACCGGGAGACTGCCTGATCGTTCGAAGGGGTACAAGGCGCTCAAAGGCGTGGGGGATTCTCTCGGATTTGCCCTACAAAACAAAGCGAATCTGCTTCGATACTGGGCGGCATCCCCTTACAAACTCTGCTTTTCTCCAGGCAAAAAAAAGGGCCTGGAGACGAAGCTCCAAGCCCTCAAAAGGTGAGAGGTGTCTAGTCCCTCAACCTGGTGAGCGGTGTTGCATGTTTCGGTGTCGCGGCGGTTACGCTTTCAGCGGAACCAGGCGCGGGGCAATCATGTTTTCCGGACGCAGGATGTCGTCGAGCATGGCGTCGTCCAGCAGGCCTTCTTCGCGCACCAGTTCCAGTACGCCACGGCCACTTTCCAGGGCGATGCGGGCGATACGGGTGGCGTTTTCATAGCCGATGTACGGGTTCAGCGCGGTGACCAGGCCGATGGAGTGTTCCACCAGTTCGCGGCAACGGGTTTCGTTGGCGGTGATGCCGGTGATGCAGTGCTCGCGCAGCATGTCCATGGCGCGTTGCAGCAGGCGGATCGAGTCGAAGATCTTGAAGGCGATCAGCGGCTCCATCACGTTCAGTTGCAGCTGGCCGCCTTCGGCCGCCATGGTCAGGGCCAGGTCGTTGCCGATAACTTGGAACGCTACCTGGTTCACGGCTTCCGGGATCACCGGGTTGACCTTGCCGGGCATGATCGAGCTGCCTGGCTGGCGCGCTGGCAGGTTGATTTCGTTGATGCCGGTGCGTGGGCCGCTGGACAGCAGGCGCAGGTCGTTGCAGATCTTCGACAGCTTCACGGCGGTACGCTTGAGCATGCCGGAGAACAGCACGAAGGCGCCCATGTCGGAAGTGGCTTCGATCAGGTCGGCAGCTGGAACAACCGGCTGGCCGCTGATGACGGCCAGGCGTTGCACGGCCAGGGCCTGGTAACGCGGGTCGGCGTTGATGCCGGTGCCGATGGCGGTGCCGCCCAGGTTGACTTCGGTCAGCAGCTCGGGGGCCAGGGTCTTCAGGCGCGCCAGGTCTTCACCCAGAGTGGTGGCGAAGGCGCGGAATTCCTGGCCGAGGGTCATCGGCACGGCGTCTTGCAGCTGGGTACGGCCCATCTTCAAGACGTGGCTGAACTCGACGCCTTTGGCGGCGAACGACTGGATCAGGCTGTCGAGGCTGGCCAGCAGGGCGTCGTGACCCAGCAGCAGACCCAGGCGGATCGCGGTCGGGTAGGCGTCGTTGGTGGACTGCGCCATGTTCACGTCGTTGTTCGGGTGCAGGTACTGGTATTCGCCCTTGCTGTGGCCCATGGCCTCCAGCGCGATGTTGGCGATGACTTCGTTGGCATTCATGTTGGTTGAAGTGCCAGCGCCGCCTTGAATCATGTCCACCACGAACTCATCGTGGAAATCGCCGCGGATCAGACGGGCACAAGCTTCGCTGATGGCCGCGTGCTTGGCTTCGCTGAGCTGACCCAGCTCGCGGTTGGCGTCAGCAGCTGCCTGCTTGACCATTGCCAGGCCGACCACCAATTTCGGGTAATGCGAAATCGGAACACCGGAGAGGCGGAAGTTGTTCACCGCTCGCAGGGTCTGGATGCCGTAATACGCTTGAGCGGGTACTTCGAGTACGCCAAGCAGGTCTTTTTCGGTGCGGAATGATGCAGCGGAGGACATGACGAAGATCATCTCGGTAGGGACCCGGTCTGTGCCGGGAACGCTGCGAATCCTAGGCCGAAGGGAATTTTTGGGCCAATGCTGTTAAACACTGGGCTATGCATATTCGGCATAATGGCGGTGTGACGCCGGGTTGCCGGCGAGCGTGTGACCTAAAATGGTGCGTGTCCGGGAGGACGTGATGAATCTGGAAAGCAAATGGCTCGAGGACTTCAGTGCCCTGGCCGCCACCCGCAGCTTTTCCCAGGCTGCCGAGCGACGTTTCGTGACCCAGCCGGCGTTCAGTCGGCGCATCCGCAGCCTGGAAGCGGCCCTGGGCCTGACCCTGGTCAACCGCTCGCGCACGCCGGTGGAACTGACGGCGGCGGGGCAGTTGTTCCTGGTCACCGCGCGCACCGTGGTCGAACAGCTCGGCGAGGTGGTACGCCACCTGCACCATCTGGAAGGCGGGCAGGGTGAGGTGATGCAGGTGGCGGCGGCCCACTCCCTGGCGCTGGGCTTCTTCCCGCGCTGGATTGCCCAGTTGCGCAATGAAGGACTGAATATCGCCACGCGGCTGGTGGCCACCAACGTCGGCGATGCGGTGCACGCCCTGCGCGAAGGCGGCTGCGACCTGATGCTGGCCTTCTACGACCCGGACGCCGCCTTGCAGATGGATTCGGAAATCTTCCCCTCGCTGCACCTGGGGCACACCGAGATGCTCCCGGTGTGTGCCGCCGACCCCCAGGGCAAGCCGCTGTTCGACCTGGAAGGCGAGGCCAGCGTGCCGCTGCTGGCGTACAGTGCCGGGGCCTTTCTCGGGCGTTCGGTGAATCTGCTGCTGCGCCAGCGCAACCTGCGTTTCACCACGGTTTATGAGACCGCCATGGCCGACAGCCTCAAGAGCATGGCATTGGAAGGGCTGGGCATCGCCTGGGTGCCGCAGTTGAGCGTGCGTGCCGAACTGGCCCGAGGTGAACTGGTGGTTTGCGGCGGCGCGCAATGGCATGTGCCGCTGGAGATCCGCCTGTACCGCTGCGCCCTGGTGCGCAAGGCCAACGTGCGCTTGCTCTGGCGCAAGCTGGAAGGCGCCGCCGCACAAGCTGCGGCCACCTAGGAGCCGGCTTGCCGGCGAAGGCGTCGGCCGGGAGGGTGGTGATCGCAGGGTGGGTCTCTTCGCTGGCAAGCCAGCGCCTGCGAGGGGGACGGGATTGACCTGGGAGTCAATAAAACCGGGGTTTTGCGGCGGAAATACTTTGTTCGACAGATGGTCGGCGAAAGTGCGTTTAGCGCGGCTTTTTCGGTATACTGCGCGGCCTTCGGCCGGTTCGTCCGGCCATAATTCGTACAGTCAAGCCACGCATTTTCGCGTGGCTTGTTGTTTTTGACGCGCCTGCGGGCGCCCAGAGAGAAGAGGCACGACGATGAGTGCACTGGTTGGCGTGATCATGGGCTCCAAGTCCGATTGGTCCACCCTTAGCCACACCGCCGATATGCTGGAAAAGCTCGGCATCCCTTACGAGGTGAAGGTGGTTTCCGCACACCGCACCCCGGACCTGCTGTTCCAGTACGCCGATGAGGCTGAGGCGCGTGGCATCGAGGTGATCATCGCCGGTGCCGGCGGCGCGGCGCACTTGCCGGGCATGTGTGCGGCCAAGACCCACCTGCCGGTGCTGGGCGTGCCGGTGCAGTCGTCGATGCTCTCGGGCGTGGATTCGCTGCTGTCCATCGTGCAGATGCCGGCCGGCATCCCCGTGGCCACCCTGGCCATCGGCAAGGCTGGCGCGATCAACGCGGCCCTGCTCTCGGCGAGCATCCTGGGCGCCAAGCACCCGCAGTTCCACGCGGTGCTGAAAAAATTCCGTGCTGAACAGACAGACAGCGTCCTGGACAATCCAGACCCGCGCGTCGCCTGAGGTTGTTGACGATGAAGATCGGTGTAATCGGTGGCGGCCAGTTGGGCCGCATGTTGGCCCTGGCGGGGACTCCGCTGGGAATGAACTTCGCTTTCCTCGACCCGGCGCCGGATGCTTGCGCCGCTGCCCTGGGCGAACACCTGCGGGCCGACTACGGCGACCAGGATCACCTGCGCCAGCTGGCCGATGAAGTGGATCTGGTGACCTTCGAATTCGAGAGCGTGCCGGCGGAAACCGTGGCCTTCCTCTCGCAGTTTGTGCCGGTCTACCCGAGCGCCGAAGCCCTGCGCATCGCCCGCGATCGCTGGTTCGAGAAGAGCATGTTCAAGGACTTGGGGATTCCTACCCCGGAGTTCGCCGACATCCAGTCCCAGGCGGATCTCGACGCTGCCGTGGCGCGCATCGGCCTGCCTGCCGTGCTCAAGACCCGCACCCTGGGTTACGACGGCAAGGGCCAGAAGGTCCTGCGCAGCGCCGCCGACCTCGAAGGCACCTTCGCCGAACTGGGTAGCGTGCCTTGCCTGCTGGAAGGCTTCGTGCCGTTCACCGGCGAAGTCTCGCTGATCGCCGTGCGTGCCCGTGACGGGGAAACCCGTTTCTACCCGCTGGTGCACAACACCCACGACAGTGGCATCCTGCGTCTGTCGGTGGCCAGCAGCGATCACCCGCTGCAGGCCCTGGCCGAGGATTACTCCAGCCGCGTGCTCAAGCAGCTGGATTACGTCGGCGTCATGGCCTTCGAATTCTTCGAAGTCGACGGTGGCCTCAAGGCCAACGAGATTGCGCCGCGGGTGCACAACTCCGGTCACTGGACCACTGAAGGCGCCGAGTGCAGCCAGTTCGAAAACCACCTGCGGGCGGTGGCCGGCCTGCCCCTGGGCTCCACCGCCAAAGTCGGCGAGAGCGCCATGATCAACTTCATCGGCGAAGTGCCGCCGGTGGACAAAGTCATCGCCATTGACGACTGCCATTTGCATCACTACGGCAAGGCCTTCAAGGTCGGGCGCAAGGTCGGCCACGCCAACCTGCGCTGCGCCGATCAGGCGACCCTGCAAGCGCAGATCCTCAAGGTGCAAGCGCTGATCGCCGAGTAACAAATCCTCCGGCTGGCGGGAACCTTCGTTTCCCGCCGTTCTCTGATAGCAGGATGCCAAAGTGCTGACTAGGCTTTGGCTTGATCCCCCCTACAGAGGAACAGCCATGGGCATTATTGGAACCATTTTCATCGGCTTGATCGTTGGTCTGCTGGCGCGTTTCCTCAAACCGGGAGACGACAGCATGGGCTGGATCATGACCATCCTGCTGGGCGTTGCCGGCTCCTTTGCAGCCACTTATGGTGGCCGTGCTCTGGGTCTCTATGAGGTTGGCCAAGGTGCCGGTTTCATCGGTGCGCTGGTGGGCGCGATTGTCCTGCTGGTGATCTACAGCTTTATCAAAAAAAGCTGATCCAGCCTGCAAGCCCCCTCTGCCGCTCGTGCGGAGGGGAGCCCTTTTCTTCATCTGAAACTTCAACGCAGCTGACGGTTTGGGCACTAGAATGCCCGGGTTTTCACGTCCTTCCTTTTTGACCGAGCCACCCTCTCATGCGCCGTCTTCTATTGACCTTTGTTCTGCTGGGCTGTGGCCTGGCCCAGGCTGGCGAACTGCCGGAAACCGACTGGCTGGAGCTGATGCCCAAGTCGGACCAGAAGGCCCTGGAGCAGATGCCGGAAATCGACCACAACTCCCCCGAAGCCAACGGCACCTTCACCGACAAGGGCGGCCTGAAGCAGAGCAAGGGCTTGCCGGCGGTGATGTATTCCACCAAGACCGTGCCGGCGATGAACGACAAGCAGATCCGCCTTGGCGGTTATCCGGTGCCGCTGGAAGCCGATGCCAAGGGACGCAGCACGCTGTTTTTCCTGGTGCCGTATCCGGGCGCCTGCATCCACGTGCCGCCACCGCCGCCCAACCAGCTGGTGTTGGTGCGCTTTCCCAAGGGCGTGAAGCTGGATGACATTTACACGCCGCTGTGGGTGACGGGCACCTTGAAGATCGAGAAGGTCAGCAATGACCTGGCCGACGCGGCCTACGCCCTGGATGCGGCGAAGGTGCGGGTGGTTCAGGAATCGGATCTCTGAAGCGGCGCATTTGAACGCCGCTGAACGGTAGGAGCCGGCTTGCCGGCGAAAGCGGTCTTGAGGGCCTCTTCGCTGGCAAGCCAGCTCCTACGGGGCAGGTGGGGTCAGAGCGGGGTGCCGCTGATGCTGACGCTCAGGGTGTGGCGGGCGCCGGGGGCCAGGGTGACGATGTCATCCATCACGTTGGCGGTCTCGATGCACAGCATGCGCTGCCAGCCGTCGTTGGCCATGTCGCTGAATTGCGCGGCGCGGTCGATCCAGGGGTTCCAGATCACTGCGGTGCGCGAGCCTTCACTGTTCAGGCGAATCCGTCGTTGCCACTGCGGGTCGACGATCTCCAGCTGCGCCGGAACATTCAGGTAGATGCGGTCGGTCTCGCCGCTAAATTGCAGGGCGCCGTTCTGCACCTTGGTTTTCCAGTCTTCCAGGGTCTCGATGTAGTTCAGCCCGTCCACGCCCTCCACCTGCACCTTGCGCACATCGCTGACCGCGAAGTAGCTGTGCAGTGCCTGGCTGATGCTCACGCTTTCAGTGCCCAGGTTATGGCTGCTGAGGCTGATGTGCAGTTGCTCGTCGAGGCGGATGCTCAGGCTCGGTTCCACTTGATGGGGCCAGCCGGGGAAGCCGCCTGCGGGGCAGGGCAGGCGCAGATGCACCAGCAAGCTGTCGCCTTCACTCTCGATGCCTTGCAGTTCCCAGTCGCAGGCCCGCACCAGACCGTGGGCAGGCGCCGGCTCAGCACTTTGGCGCATGGCCTGCACGCTTTGCGGGTTGCGCGCAAAGTTGCCGAACCAGGGCCAGCACACCGGAACCCCGGCGCGGATGCTTTTGCCAGTCTTGAACTGCGCCTCGTCGTTGAGCCAGATCAGCGGCTGTTGCCCGGCCACTTGATAACTGAGGATGTGCGCGCCTTGCTGGGCCACCAACAGTTCGGCGTCACCGTGGCGAATGCGCCAGCAGTTCAGTTCATCCAGTTTCACCGTTTCAACGTGGGGCGTAGGCATGCTGCTGATCTCGTTCGCAAGGTTTGGGCTGTTATGGACCGCATAACAGCCTCCAGGTTTAACGCGCGCGGGGCGGGACCGAACGGGTGCGGCCGCTGCCGTCGATGGCGACGAATACGAACACCGCTTCGGTGACCTTGCGCCATTCGCTGGACAGGGGATCGTCGCTCCACACTTCCACCATCATCTGGATCGAGCTGCGGCCGATCTCCAGGGTCTGGGTATAGAAGGACAGCTGCGCGCCCACTGCCACTGGCACCAGGAACGCCATGCGATCGATGGCCACGGTGGCCACCCTGCCACCAGCAACGCGACTGGCCATGGCGGTGCCCGCCAGGTCCATCTGCGCCACCAGCCAGCCGCCGAAAATATCGCCAAAGCCGTTGGTTTCACGGGGCAAAGCGGTGATTTGCAGGGCCAGGTCGCCTTGCGGGATTGGATCTTCTTGTTCGAGTTCTATCATGCCGGGGGGCCTCTGACCCGTGACGCTTCATGGGTACTTCAGGTGAATAGCCGTCTTCAGGAAAAACGATTCAGCCCGAACATACTACGTTCGTCACGTTCTTTCTAAGGCGTGCTAAAGAGAAACTCTGCGAAATCGACTGGCACTGTCCATGGACTGGGGCGCGCAGCAGCGCTTTCGCACAGCAACCCTTGCCAGAAGCGGCTTTGCGCTTCGAGGTTTGCGAGTATATCGGTCGATAGACTCCGCGACGACCCACTCAGTTCGCAAATTTGTGAGTCATTTGTGCGCCGCTGTGTACGCATTCGAACAATTTGCTATCGTGCCGAACCTGCCAGGCCCCAACCAGCGCTGTTGCGGCTTCCAGAACCGACTAATAAGAGAAGCCCTTGCCATGACCACTGTGCCCTCGAGCGCCGCGCAGCCAGCGCAGCCCGCCCGTCCCTTGACCCGAAGTGACTACAAGACCCTGTCGCTGTCTGCCTTGGGCGGTGCGCTGGAGTTCTACGACTTCATCATATTCGTGTTCTTCGCCACCGTGGTCGGCAAGCTGTTCTTCCCGGCGGACATGCCTGAGTGGCTGCGCCTGATGCAGACTTTTGGCATCTTCGCCGCCGGTTACCTGGCGCGGCCCCTGGGCGGGATTGTCATGGCCCACTTCGGCGACCTGCTGGGGCGCAAGAAGATGTTCACCCTGAGCATCTTCATGATGGCGGTGCCGACTCTGATCATGGGCCTGCTGCCGACCTACGCGCAGATCGGCCTGTGGGCGCCGATCCTGTTGCTGTTGATGCGGGTGATCCAGGGCGCGGCCATCGGCGGTGAAGTGCCCGGCGCCTGGGTATTCGTTTCCGAACACGTGCCCCAGCGGCATATCGGCTATGCCTGCGGCACCCTGACCTCGGGCCTGACCGCCGGGATTCTTCTGGGCTCGCTGGTGGCCACCGCGATCAACAGCATCTATACCCCGGTGGAAGTGGCGGACTACGCCTGGCGTATCCCGTTCCTGCTGGGCGGGGTGTTCGGTCTGTTCTCGGTGTACCTGCGCCGTCTGCTGCACGAAACCCCGGTGTTCGCCGAACTGCAACTGCGCAAGGCCCTGGCCGAAGAGCTGCCGCTGCGGGCGGTGCTGCGCGACCACCGTGGCGCCATCGTCATTTCCATGCTGCTGACCTGGCTGCTGTCCGCCGGGATCATCGTGGTGATCCTGATGACTCCTACGGTGCTGCAGACCGTCTATAAATTCCCGGCCATCACTGCCTTGGAAGCCAACAGCCTGGCGATCGTGTTCCTGAGTCTGGGTTGCGTCGCCTCCGGAGCCCTGGCGGACCGTTTCGGTGCCGGCAAGGTCTTCGTCTTCGGCAGCGCCTTGTTGCTGGCCACCTCCTGGACCTTCTATCACGGCCTGCTGGACAACCCGCAGTGGCTGTTCCCGCTGTATGCCCTGACCGGCCTGTTCGTCGGCACCATCGGCGCGGTGCCTTATGTAATGGTCAAGGCGTTCCCGGCAGCGGTGCGCTTCAGCGGCCTGTCGTTTTCCTACAACCTGGCCTACGCGATCTTCGGTGGCCTGACGCCGATGGTGGTGACCTGGCTGCTCAAGGAGAGCCCGATGGGCCCGGCCTACTATGTGGCAATCATTTGCGGCATCGGCCTGCTGGTGGGGCTGTACCTGTGGAAGAAGGGCCGCTGACAGGCTTGATGCCCATTTAGATGGGTTCGCCGGCCAACCGGCTCCTACCGACACAATAAGCAAAGGCCAGCTTCCGTTGAGGAATGCTGGCCTTTCATCTAATTGTCATATTCCGGACATAGAGTGTTCACACGGCCTACAGATACTTGGCCCCGACTTAACACACCCTATCTGCTAGGAGTAAGGCATGAAACTGAAGCGTTTGATGGCGGCAATGACCTTTGTCGCCGCTGGCGTTGCGACTGCCCACGCGGTTGCCGCTGTTGACCCTGCTATCCCGAGCTACACCAAGACCACTGGTGTGTCGGGCAACCTGTCCAGCGTCGGTTCCGATACCTTGGCGAACCTGATGACCCTGTGGGCCGAGAACTACAAAAAAGAATACCCGAACGTCAACATTCAGATTCAGGCCGCCGGCTCCGCCACCGCGCCACCCGCGCTGACCGAAGGCACCTCCAACCTGGGCCCTATGAGCCGCAAGATGAAGGACACGGAACTCGCGGCCTTCGAGCAGAAGTATGGCTACAAGCCAACCGCTATCCCGGTGGCCGTGGACGCCCTGGCGGTGTTCGTGCACAAGGACAACCCGATCCAGCACCTGACCATGGAACAGGTCGACGCGATCTTCTCCTCGACTCGTCTGTGCGGCGCTAAAGAAGAAGTGAAGACCTGGGGCGACCTGGGCGTGAAGGGCGACCTGGCCAACAAGCCGGTTCAGCTGTTCGGTCGCAACTCGGTATCCGGCACCTACGGCTACTTCAAGGAAGAAGCCCTGTGCAAAGGCGACTACAAGCCTAACGTCAACGAGCAACCCGGTTCGGCGTCGGTGGTGCAGTCCATCAGCTCCTCGCTGAACGGCATCGGCTACTCGGGCATCGGCTACAAGACCGCCAGCGTGAAGACCGTGGCCCTGGCCAAGAAAGGCAGCAGCGACTTCATCGAAGACACCGAAGAAAACGCCCTGAACGGCAAGTACCCGCTGTCGCGCTTCCTCTACGTCTACGTCAACAAGGCCCCGAACAAGCCTCTGGCCCCGCTGGAAGCCGAGTTCGTGAAACTGGTCCTGTCCAAACAGGGTCAGGAAGTGGTCGTGAAAGACGGCTACATCCCACTGCCAGCCAAGGTGGCCGCCAAGGCCCTGGCTGACCTGGGTCTGAAAGAAGGCGCATAAGCCGCCGCAGAAGGTCCGGGCTCCTCGGACCTTCTGGTTTTCGTAGGAGCTGGCCGGGCGGCGTTCCGCTTGCCAGCGAAAGCGCCCTTCAGGGCGACCAGCGCTCAAGGCTCTGTTCGTCGGTGAGTCGGCTCCTGCAACCTCATTTTTCTGTCCGCTGCAGGCTCTGCCACGCGGCGGATTTGTTGCGTCACTGCATTGTCATCTTTCTGTCATACAGGATCGCTAGGGTGTGCGCATGAATGATCTGGCCAACTCCCCCATGACTACGACTTCTCCCCCCAAGCGCATTGACTTCAATACGCCTGAACTGCAACGCAAGCGCCGCATCCGCGCGCTCAAAGATCGTCTGACTCGCTGGTACGTCCTTGTCGGCGGCCTGGCGGTGCTGGGTGCGATCACCCTGATCTTCTTCTTCCTCGCCTACGTCGTCGCGCCGCTGTTCCAAGGGGCCGAGCTGACCGCCAAGGACCCTCTGACGCCTGCCTGGATGCAGGACGCCGGCAAGCCGCTGATGTTCTCTCTGGAAGAGCAGAATCAGGTCGGCATGCGCGTTTCCGACAAGGGCCAGGCGCTGTTTTTCGACATCGACAGCGGTGCCGAGCTGCGCAAGGTCGACCTGCCGATCCCGGCGGGCGCCAGCGTCACCTCCATCGGCAAGGACCAGCCCGGCAATCCGCTGGTGGTGGTCGGCCTGTCCAACGGCCAGGCCCTGGTGTTCCGTCACACCTACAAGGTCAGCTACCCGGACGGCAAGAAGACCATCTCGCCGGCCATCGAGTACCCCTACGGCGACACCCCGATCACCCTGAACGAGCAGGGCGGCGCGCTGGAACACGTCAACCTCAACGCCACCGACTCGTCGCTGATCATCGCCGGTTCCACCGGTTCGCAACTGCATGTGCTGAAGCTGACCCGCGAAGAAAACATGATGACCGGCGAAGTCACCAGCGAGCAGAGCCGCATCGAGCTGCCGCAGATGACCGAGGCGGTGAAGGCGATGTACATCGATCCGCGCCAGCAATGGCTGTATGTGATCAATGGACGGGCCCAGGCCGACGTGTTCAGCCTGCGCGACAAGAGTCTCAACGGTCGCTACAAGCTGCTGGAAGATGCCAACACCGAAGTCACGGCCAGCACCCAGCTGGTGGGCGGCATCTCGCTGATCATCGGCACCTCCAAGGGCGGCCTGGCTCAGTGGTTCATGGCCCGCGACCCGGATGGCGAACTGCGCCTGAAACAGATCCGCACCTTCCAGATGGGCACCGCGCCTATCCTTGAAATCACCGCCGAAGAGCGTCGCAAGGGCTTCGTTGCCCTGGACGCCGCCGGCAAGCTCGGGGTGTTCCACAGCACTGCCCACCGCACCCTGCTGGTGGATCAGGTGGTGGACGGCCAGGGCCTGTTCGGCCTGTCGCCACGGGCCAACCGGGTGATCGTCGAGGCCGGCGGCAAGCTGCAACCGCTGCTGCTGGACAACCCGCACCCGGAAGTGTCCTGGAGCGCGCTGTGGAGCAAGGTCTGGTACGAGAACTACGACGAGCCTAAATACGTCTGGCAATCCACCGCGGCCAACACCGATTTCGAACCCAAGCTGAGCCTCTCGCCCCTGACCTTCGGCACCCTGAAGGCGGCGTTCTACGCCATGTTGCTGGCGGCTCCGCTGGCGGTGGCTGCGGCGATCTACACCGCCTACTTCATGGCCCCGGGCATGCGCCGCAAGGTCAAGCCGGTGATCGAACTGATGGAAGCGATGCCGACGGTGATCCTCGGCTTCTTCGCCGGGCTGTTCCTCGCGCCTTATGTCGAGGGCCACTTGCCGGGCATCTTCAGCCTGCTGCTGCTGCTGCCGATCGGCATCCTGGTGGCGGGTTTCGCCTGGAGCCGTTTGCCCGAATCCCTGCGCCTGAAAGTGCCGGAAGGCTGGGAAAGCGCGATTCTGATCCCGGTGATCATCTTCGTCGGCTTCCTCTCGCTGTACATGAGCCCGTTCATGGAGAACTGGTTCTTCGGCGGCGACATGCGCATGTGGATCTCCCATGACTTAGGCATTACCTACGACCAGCGCAACGCCCTGGTAGTTGGTCTGGCCATGGGTTTCGCGGTGATTCCGAACATCTACTCCATCGCCGAAGACGCCGTGTTCAGCGTACCCCGCGGCCTGACCCTGGGCTCCCTGGCCCTGGGTGCCACGCCGTGGCAGACCATGACTCGCGTGGTGATCCTCACCGCCAGCCCGGGGATTTTCTCGGCGCTGATGATCGGCATGGGCCGCGCCGTGGGCGAGACCATGATCGTGCTGATGGCCACCGGCAACACCCCGGTCATGGAAATGAACCTGTTCGAAGGCCTGCGCACCCTGGCCGCCAACGTCGCGGTGGAAATGCCCGAATCGGAAGTCGGCGGCAGCCACTACCGCGTGCTGTTCCTCTCGGCGCTGGTGCTGCTGTTGTTCACCTTCGTCATGAACACCCTCGCAGAACTGATTCGTCAGCGTCTGCGCAAGAAATACTCGTCGCTTTAAGAAAGGTAGAAGTCTGTGAAACAGAACTCCCTAAAAGACTGGTTCAAGAGCGGCGCCCCGGGCGTCTGGATCAGCGGTGGCGCGGTGTCCATCGCGGTCATCATGACCATCGGTTTGCTGGCGGTGATCGCCGTGCGCGGCCTCGGCCACTTCTGGCCGGCGGACCTGGTGCACGCTCACTACGACGTGCCGGGCCAGGCCAACCATCTGGTCATCGGTGAAGTGGTACAGAAGGAAGAAGTGCCCCGGGCGCGCCTCAAGAGTGCCGGCCTGCCGGTGCCCGACCAGGGCCCGGAGTTCATGACCCGCGAGCTGATCAAGGTCGGCAACCGTGACCTGAACGGCAACGACTTCACCTGGATCGTCGGCGAGTGGCTGACCAACCAGAGCTATCCGAAAGAGCTGATGGCCATCGAGCGCCGTGAGTGGGGCAACTTCTACGGCTATCTGGTCAACGTCAAGGAAAGCGGCAAGGTGATTGCCGAAGGCGAAGCCGCCTGGCCCGAGCTGCAAGCGCGGATCGACCGGGTGAACAAGCTGGCGGCCCAGCTCAAGAGTCTGGAGAAATCCGATATCGGCGCGATCAACGCCGGTCTGGAGCGCATCCGCCTGCACGGTCGCAAGCTGGAGCTGGATGGCCAGATGAGCGCCGCGGCCCAGGCCGACATGGACGCCGAGCGTGCCGAACTCAATGCCCGTTACCAGGACATCGAGGCGCGCCTGAGTGACCTGCACGCCCAGTTCAACCGCGACAGCCTGACCGCTCGTGATGCCAACGGTAAGGAAGTCGAGATCGGCCTGGGCAAGGTGGTACACGCCTACCAGCCGAACGCCATGGGCACTTTCACCAAGATCGGCTTCTACTTCAGCAAGGTCTGGGAATTCCTCAGCGACGACCCGCGTGAAGCCAACACTGAAGGCGGCATCTTCCCGGCAATTTTCGGCACGGTGATGATGACCCTGATCATGGCCATGATCGTCACCCCGTTCGGCGTGCTGGCGGCGGTGTACCTGCGCGAATACGCCAAGCAGAACGCCCTGACCCGGGTGATCCGCATCGCGGTGAACAACCTGGCGGGGGTTCCGGCCATCGTCTACGGCGTGTTCGGCCTGGGGTTCTTCGTCTACGTGCTGGGCGGTTCGGTTGACCGTCTGTTCTTCCCGGAAGCCCTGCCGGCGCCGACCTTCGGCACCCCGGGCCTGCTCTGGGCCTCCTTGACCCTGGCGCTGCTGGCGGTGCCGGTGGTGATCGTGGCCACCGAGGAAGGCCTGGCGCGGATTCCCCGTACCGTGCGTGAAGGTTCTCTGGCCCTGGGCGCGACCAAGGCCGAGACCCTGTGGAAGATCGTGCTGCCCATGGCCAGCCCGGCGATGATGACCGGCATGATCCTCGCGGTGGCCCGCGCCGCCGGTGAAGTGGCGCCGCTGATGCTGGTGGGCGTGGTGAAACTGGCGCCGTCGCTGCCGCTGGACGGCAACTACCCGTACCTGCACCTGGACCAGAAGATCATGCACCTGGGCTTCCACATCTATGACGTCGGCTTCCAGAGCCCCAACGTCGAGGCGGCGCGGCCGCTGGTGTACGCCACCGCGCTGCTGCTGGTGCTGGTGATCGCCACGCTCAACCTGTCGGCCGTATGGATTCGTAACCACCTGCGGGAAAAATACAAGGCACTGGACAGCTGATCGGCTGGCTTGCGTAGGAGCTGGCTTGCCAGCGAAGGCGTCCGCAAGGACGACACAAGGCCTGCAGGCCTCTTCGCCGGCAAGCCGGCGCCTACAAACAGAATGATGTCACCGCAGGCCTGATGCCTGCGGTTCACGACAAACGAATTGGTAGCACAGGGAGCATCCCATGCAACACGAAGCACACACTCATGGCATCAACATGTCTGCCCTGGGCCGCGACAAGCAGAGCCTGAGCCTGGAACAGGAAACCGTGGCCATCGAAGTGCCCGGCCTGAGCCTGTTCTACGGCGAGAAACAAGCGCTGTTCGACGTCAGCATGAACATTCCCAAGCAGCGCGTGACCGCGTTCATCGGCCCGTCCGGTTGCGGCAAGTCGACCCTGCTGCGGACCTTCAACCGTATGAACGACCTGGTGGACGGCTGCCGTGTAGAGGGTGCGATCAACCTTTACGGCAACAACATCTATCGCAAGGGCGAGGACGTGGCCGAGCTGCGTCGTCGGGTCGGGATGGTGTTCCAGAAGCCCAACCCGTTCCCCAAGACCATCTACGAAAACGTGGTTTACGGCCTGCGCATCCAGGGCATCAACAAGAAGCGCGTGCTCGACGAAGCCGTGGAGTGGGCGCTCAAGGGCGCGGCGCTGTGGGATGAGGTCAAGGACCGCCTGCACGACTCGGCCCTGGGCCTGTCCGGCGGTCAGCAACAGCGTCTGGTGATTGCCCGGACCATTGCCGTGGAACCGGAAGTGCTGCTGCTGGACGAACCCTGCTCGGCCCTGGACCCGATCTCGACCCTGAAAGTCGAAGAGCTGATCTACGAGCTGAAATCCAAGTTCACCATCGTCATCGTGACCCACAACATGCAGCAGGCGGCGCGGGTTTCCGATTACACCGCGTTCATGTACATGGGCAAACTGGTGGAATTCGGCGATACCGATACCCTGTTCACCAACCCGGCGAAGAAGCAGACCGAAGACTACATCACCGGGCGTTACGGCTAGCCGTCAAGCCGCATGCTTCAAGCGGCAGGTAACAGCAGTTCAACGCGACGAAACCTATCAACTGGCAGCTTGTAGCTTGCGGCTTACAGCTTTTGTGGAGCAGAACCATGATTTCGAAGGAAGGCCTCACCCACCACATCTCCGCGCAGTTCAATGCCGAGCTGGAAGAGGTGCGCAGCCACCTGCTGGCCATGGGCGGGCTGGTGGAGAAGCAAGTCAATGACGCGGTCACCGCGCTGATCGAAGCCGACTCCGGGTTGGCCCAGCAGGTGCGCGAGATTGACGATCAGATCAATCAGATGGAGCGCAATATCGACGAGGAATGCCTGCGCATCCTCGCCCGTCGCCAGCCGGCGGCTTCCGACTTGCGGTTGATCATCAGCATCTCCAAGTCGGTGATCGACCTGGAACGCATCGGCGACGAAGCCACCAAGATCGCCCGTCGGGCCATCCAGCTGTGCGAAGAGGGCGAAGCCCCGCGTGGCTACGTGGAAGTGCGGCATATCGGCGATCAGGTGCGCAACATGGTCCGCGACGCCTTGGACGCTTTTGCCCGCTTCGATGCCGATCTGGCACTTTCCGTGGCTCAGTACGACAAGATCATCGACCGCGAATACAAGACCGCGCTGCGCGAGCTGGCCACCTACATGATGGAAGACCCGCGCTCTATCTCGCGGGTTCTGAGCATTATCTGGGTGCTGCGTTCGCTGGAGCGGATCGGCGATCACGCGCGCAACATTTCCGAGCTGGTGATTTATCTGGTGCGTGGCACCGACGTGCGCCATCTGGGGCTCAAGCGCATGAAGGAAGAAGTTGAAGGCACAAGTGGCGAATCCGCTAATGTTCCGGATCAAGCTGACGATAAGTAAGAGTGCCCGAGAAGAGCGCCCGGCCCTTTGGCCGGGCGTTTTTGTTTGTGCTCCTCGAATTTGAAAAGCAGCACCCGCGAACGAAAAGTCCCGGCGTGACTGAAGAGTTTTGGCAAAGTGCCATCAGCCAGCGTTATGCTTGCCGGGATTTTTAAAGGGGTGGTCGATGAGTAAGGTAAGTGTGTTGGTGGTGGATGACGCTTCGTTCATTCGTGACCTGGTGAAGAAGTGCCTGCGCAACTACTTCCCTGGCATCAAGATCGAAGACGCGATCAACGGCAAGAAGGCCCAGGCGATGCTCGCCCGCGAAGCCTTCGACCTGGTCCTGTGCGATTGGGAAATGCCGGAAATGTCCGGCCTTGAGCTGCTGACCTGGTGCCGTGAGCAAGAGGCACTGAAAACCATGCCGTTCGTCATGGTCACCAGCCGTGGCGACAAGGAAAACGTGGTGCAGGCGATCCAGGCCGGGGTATCCGGCTATGTGAGCAAGCCTTTCACCAACGAACAGCTGCTGACCAAGGTCAAGCAGGCGCTGAACAAGGTCGGCAAGCTCGACACCTTGATGAACAGCGCGCCGACCAAGATGAACTCGGCCTTCGGCAATGATTCCCTGAGCGCCCTGACCGGCGGCAAGCCGGCGGTGGTGGGGGCAGCTTCGGCCCCGGTCAATCCGTTTGCCAAACCGGCAGCGGCTCCTGCACCGGCCCCTGGCGCAGCGGCTCCGGCTCGTGGCCTGCTCAACAGCCCACCGGTCAAGGCGCCGACTCCTGCTGCCGCGGCCAGTGCCGGGCGTGGCCAGGGCCAACTGCGCTTGTCCAGCGGCAACCAGCAGTGCGTGATCAAGGCCTTGAGCATCAAGGAAGCGTTGCTGGTGGTGAAGCGCGGCGAGAACCTGCCCCAGGTGCTGGAAAGCGCGGTGCTGGACCTGGAGCAAGGTGACAACGCCGAAGTGGCGCGGCTCAATGGCTACCTGCATGCGGTCGTGGCCTTTGAACCCAAGCCGGACAGCGAGTGGCTGCAACTGACCTTCCGGTTCGTGGACCAGGATGCCCAGAAGCTCGACTACATCTCCCGTCTGATCGCCCGCGGCACCGCGCAGAAGCATTTCGTTCCCGGCGCCTGATCCGCGCAGTCCGCTTTGTAGGAGCTGGCTTGCCAGCGAAAGCGTCCACAAGGGCAACACAAGGCTTGCGGGCCTCTTCGCCGACAAGCCGGCTCCTACGATGGAAGGTGCTGAGTCCCCGACAATCCGTCTTGCTGTGTAGGAGCTGGCTTGCCAGCGAAAGCGTCCGCAAGGGCGATGCACGGCTTGCAGGCCTCTTCGCCGGCAAGCCGGCTCCTACGGTGATGGGGGCCGCGGAAATCTGCTGAAAACACTTTTGCGCTGCTGTTTTTTGCCTGCCGCCGAGGCGGGCTGCAATGTGCCCCCTCGATCCTGGCAATAACCCGTCACACAGGCCGTGACCCCCAAGCCACAAGGCCTTCACCGTACCCCTCGGTATTTTCTGCCGTACGTCCGATTGATATTTTTGCTCTTGATTTATATCTGTTTGGATATAGATTGCAGGAAGCGCTCCACGTCATTCGATGCTTGTGGCCATGCCTTGCAACAACCCGGCACGGCCGGCCTCGGCAGTCTTGATTAGCCTTGCTCCTGGTCAGTAACAGGAGAAGTTCGATGCCCAGGCACAAGGATGTGGTGTTTGTCGGGAGTGCGCTCAGGGAGCTCAGGGCTTTCCCTGAAGATGCCCGTCGGGCCGCCGGTTACCAGCTGGATCTGCTGCAGCAGGGGGAACAGCCCTACGATTGCAGGTCAGTGAAAACCATCGGTCCGGGCGTTTTCGAAATCAGGATCCATGAGGATTCAGGGGCGTTTCGGGTGTTCTATGTGGTCAGGCGGCCCGCAGCCATCTATGTGCTGCACGCGGTGCGCAAGACCACCCGCAAGACCCAAGCGCGGGATATCGAGCTGGCTCGTGCCAGATATCAAGAAGCAGGTTCACGCCATGACTGACCAACCGATCAACCAGCGCTTTGCCAGCGTCTGGGACGCCCTGGAAGCCACGCCCCAGGAGGCCGCCAACATGCGCCTGCGGGCCAAGCTGATGCTTGAACTGGGCAAGACCGTGCAAGCCTGGGGGGTATCGCAGAAGGAGGCGGCCAAGCGCCTCAACATCTCCCAGCCACGCCTCAATGACGTGCTCAGCGGCAAGATCAACAAGTTCTCCCTCGATGCCCTGGTCAACCTGTCCGAGGCCGCGCAACTGGGTGTGGATATCCATTTCGACGCGTCGGGCACGCACCCTTTGGCCCCGGCCTGATTCACACAAGCTCCATATCCGGCTGTTAGCGTGGCTGCATAACCTGCCAAGAAGCTGCCCAATGTTTGTGCGCCTGCTGTTGTTGTGCGGACTGTCCATGCTTGCCACGTCGCTGGCAGCGATGACGGTCTACAAGTCCATCGATGCCGATGGCGTGGTGTCCTACAGCGACCGGCCTTCGCCGGGAGCCCAGGCGTTCGTGTTTCGCGACCGCATGGAAGAACACCTGGAGCGCCAGGTGCGCCTGGATATCCAGAAGCACAAGGGCGGGGACGCGGTGTATGTGCGCAACGACCTCTACGCGCCGGTGGAGATCGAGTTGGGCTTTGCCGGCTTGCACAACGTCAGCGGAGCGCCCGGGCGGCCGATCCGCCAGGTGCTGCCGGCCCGCAGCAGGCAGCGCCTGGCGCTGCTCACGGCGACTCGCGCCGACCAGCCCCTGAGCTATGTCCCCAGGTTCCGTTATTCCCTGGGGGACCCGGCAGGGGCCGCCCAGGCCTATCGTTACCCGCTGCCCTGGCGTGGCGGGCCGTTTCGCCTGACTCAGGGGGCCAATGGTCAATACAGCCATTTCGGTCCCAGGAGCCGTTATGCCATGGACATCGCCATGCCCGTGGGCACACCGATCATCGCCGCCAGGGGCGGGGTGGTGGTGAAGACCGAGAATGCCCAGAACGGCCGGGGCAACAACCCAGCGGGCAACTTTGTCCGGGTGCTGCACGACGACGGCACCATGGGCGTGTACCTGCACCTCAAGCAAGGTTCGGTGAGTGTGCGGGAAGGGCAGCGGGTGGCGGTGGGCAGCCCGTTGGGGTTGTCGGGCAATACCGGCAACAGCAGCGGGCCACACCTGCATTTCGTGGTGCAGCGCAATACCGGGCTGGGGCTGGTGTCGATTCCCTATCAGTTCAACCAGCCCCTGGGGGATCTGCCGAACTTTGCCCTGGGCAACCCCTAAAGGAGGCCAGGGCCGAGGGTGCTTGTCGTGGCGAGGGCGCTTGCTCCCGCTGGGCCGCGAAGCGGCCCTACCCCAGAACCCGGCTTCCCGATTGCCCGGTAGTGCCTCAAGGCCGGACGGACACGGGCCAGGCCCTATCGGTCCGCTCAGTCGAGCATCAGCACCTTGGCCAGGATGATCTTCGGTCCCTTCATCTTCTTGATGATGATGCGCAGGCCTTCGACTTCCAGCACTTCTTCCTCTTCCGGCACCCGTTTCAGGGTTTCGTACACCAGGCCGGCGAGGGTTTCGGCTTCGATATGGTCCAGGTCGATGCCCAGCAGGCGCTCGACCTTGAACAGCGGCGTGTCACCACGCACCAGTAGCTTGCCTGGCTGATAGGCGAGGATGCCGCGCTCGGTCTTGCGGTGTTCGTCCTGGATGTCGCCCACCAGCACTTCCAGCACGTCTTCCATGGTCAAGTAGCCAATGACCTTGCCATCGGCTTCTTCCACCAGGGCGAAGTGCGAACCGCCCTTGCGGAACTGCTCCAGCAGCTGCGACAGCGGCATGTGCCGCGACACGCGCTCCAGCGGGCGGGTCAGCTCGGCCAGGTTGAACGACTCGGGGATATGGTCCAGGGCCGCCAGTTCCAGCAGCAGGTCCTTGATGTGCAGCAGACCGACGAATTCGTTGCGCTCGCTGTCGTAGACCGGGTAGCGGCTGAACTTGTGACGGCGGAACAGGGCGAGGATTTCCTTGAGCGGCGCATTGAATTCGACGCTGACCAGATCTTCCCGGGAGTTGGCCCAGTCCACCACTTCCAGTTCGCCCATTTCCACGGCCGAGGCCAGTACGCGCATGCCCTGGTCGCTAGGGTCCTGGCCGCGGCTGGAGTGCAGGATCAGCTTGAGCTCTTCACGGCTGTAGTGGTGCTCGTGGTGCGGGCCGGGCTCACCCTGGCCGGCGATGCGCAGGATGGTGTTGGCGCTGGCGTTGAGCAGGTAGATGGCCGGGTACATCAGCCAGTAGAACAGGTACAGCGGCACGGCGGTCCACAGCGACAGCAGCTCGGGCTTGCGGATCGCCCAGGATTTGGGTGCCAGCTCGCCAACCACGATGTGCAGGTAGGAAATGATGAAGAACGCGGTGAAGAACGACACGCCGCGGATCACTTCCGGGGAGTTCACGCCTACGGCGCCCAACAGCGGCTCCAGCAGGTGGGCGAACGCCGGCTCGCCGACCCAGCCCAGGCCCAGGGAGGCCAGGGTGATGCCCAGCTGGCAGGCCGAGAGGTAGGCGTCCAGCTGGCTGTGCACGGTGCGCAGGATCTGCCCGCGCCAGCCGTTCTTATGGGCGATGGCTTCGACTCGGGTCGAGCGCAGTTTGACCATGGCGAACTCTGCGGCAACGAAAAAACCGTTGAGCAGGACCAGGATCAGAGCAAAAAGAATCATGCCGAAGTCGGCGAACAGAGACGCGAGGGTAAAACCAGGGGAAGGGTCCATGATGGAGTTTTGCGGGTTCCGTGTATTCGAAAAAGAAGGAAAGGCGGTGCCTGAAAGGCAGGCACAAGCTACGCAATGTAGCGGCTGACAGGGCGATTGCCTAGGGGCAAGCCACGGTCAGCGCTGTTCGGTAAGGCTGCCTGCTGCGGTTTTTTTAACCTGGGCCGGGGCGAAATGACAGGTAAAGGTACTGCCGTGGCCCAGTACGCTGCTGATTTCCAGGCGTGCGCGGTGGCGCAGCAGCACGTGCTTGACGATGGCCAGGCCCAGGCCAGTGCCGCCGGTATTGGAGTTGCGGCTCGAATCCACGCGGTAGAAGCGTTCGGTGAGGCGCGGCAGGTGCTTGTTGTCGATGCCGATCCCGGAGTCTTGCACGCTCAGGTGCGCGCCCTGTTCGTCGCCCCACCAGCGGATGCGGATATTGCCTTCGGCCGGGGTGTATTTCACCGCATTGAACACCAGGTTGGAGAAGGCGCTGCGCAGTTCCGCCTCGCTGCCCTTGAGCTGTATCGAGGCGTCGGCTTCCAGGGTGATGCGCTGGTTGCGCTCCCCGGACAGGGCCTGGGCATCGCTCTTGATCGACTGCAGCAGCCCATCGATGGGCACCGGCTGATTGTCCGAGGGGTAGTCGGTGGCTTCCAGCTTGGCCAGCAAGAGCAGGTCGTTGAGCAGGGTCTGCATGCGTCCGCCTTGCTGCTGCATCTGCTGCAGGGCACGGCTCCAGCGCGGATTCACTTCCTCGACGTTGTCCAGCAGGGTCTCCAGGTAGCCGCAGATCACGGTCAGCGGGGTGCGCAGCTCGTGGGACACGTTGGCGATGAAGTCCTTGCGCATCTGTTCCAGCTGGTGGATGCGGGTTACGTCGCGCACCAGCATCAGGTGCTCATTGTTGCCGTAGCGGGTGATGTACAGCTGGATGCGTACCCGGTCGTTGGCCGGGGAGGGGATCTCCAGCGGTTCGGCGTAGCTGTCTTGCTCGAAGTATTCCTTGAAGCGCGGATGGCGCACCAGGTTGGTCACCGGCTGGCCGCTGTCCTGGGGCGTCTTGAGGCCCAGCAGGGTCTCGGCGGCGCGGTTCCACCATTCCAGGTTGCCGTCGCTGTCGAGCATGATCACCGCGTCTTTCAGGGCCGCGGTGGACTCCTGGACCCGGTCGATCACCGCTTGCAGGCGGCCGCGCACCCGTTGGTCGCGGCGTTGCAGGTGATAGATGCTGTCGAACACCTCGCCCCACAGGCCGTAGCCATCGGGCGGTGCTTCGTCGGGTTGATGCAGGCGCAGCCATTCGTGCAGACGCAGCAGCTGCTTGAGGGTCCAGGCCAGGTAGAGCCCTAAGCCGGCGGCCAGGCTCCAGCCGTAGTAACCACTGATCAGGCCCACCAGCAGGCAGCCGGTGATCAACAGCAGCAGGTGGCGAATCAGGGTGCCATGCCAGTTTTGATTCACTTGAAACACGTCCGTGGGGGTGAAGCAGCTCCGAGCTGCAAGTGTTGAAGCGGTCGCCTGTCAGCTGGCCGCTTGTCGCTTGCCTTCGGCATCAGGCCTTGGTGGAAAAACGATAGCCGGTGCCGCGCACGGTTTGTACCAGATTCTCGTAGGCGTCACCCAGGGCTTTGCGCAACCGGCGGATGTGCACGTCCACGGTGCGTTCCTCGACGTACACATTGCCGCCCCAGACCTGATCCAGCAGCTGGCCGCGGGTGTAGGCACGCTCCTGGTGGGTCATGAAGAACTGCAGCAGGCGGTATTCGGTGGGGCCCATTTCCGCCGGCTTGCCGTCGATGGTCACTCGGTGGCTGATGGGGTCCAGCAGCAGGCCGCCGACTTCGATCGGTGCTTCGCCGTCGGTAGGGCCGGCGCGGCGCAGCACGGCCTTGAGGCGGGCGACCAGCTCACGGGGCGAAAACGGCTTGGTGATGTAGTCGTCGGCGCCGACTTCCAGGCCCTGGATCTTGTTGTCCTCTTCACCCTTGGCGGTGAGCATGATGATCGGGATGTCCCCGGTCAGCTCGTCGCGCTTGAGGCGTCGGGCCAGCTCGATGCCGGAGGTGCCGGGGAGCATCCAGTCCAGCAGGATCAGGTCCGGCTTGCGGTCGACGATGATGGCATGGGCCTGCTGAGAGTTCTCTGCCTCCATGCAGTCATAGCCGGCCATTTCCAACGCAACGGCGATCATTTCGCGAATAGGCGCTTCGTCGTCAACGATCAGAATGCTTCTGCCAACCATGCTTGAACCTCTTGTCATTTAACTGTCTTGCGCCGCATTAGATAACGGAATTATTGCAGTCGTGTGACAGTATTTCAGGTCGCGGGGCGTGGTGCAGCTTCGTCGACTAAGCTTTGGGTCCGATTCCTGACAACCACAAAAGAAGGTTTCCATGACTCTGTTCAAGCAATCGTTGAAAGTCCTGTTGGTAGGCGCTGTCCTGGCCCTGCCGACATTCGCCATGGCCGCCGACCCGGCGACGAGCAAGGATGGCGTGCTGGTCAATCTCCAGGGCATGACCCTCTACACCTTTGCCAAGGATGCAGGTGGAAAATCCATGTGCAACGACAAATGCGCCGCCAACTGGCCGCCTCTGATGGCCGAGGGCAGCGACAAGGACATGGGCAAGTGGACGGTGGTCAAGCGTGATGACGGCAAGGCGCAGTGGGCCTATGACGGCAAGCCGTTGTACAGCTTTGTGATGGACAAGAAGCCCGGCGACATGACCGGTGAAGGCAAGATGGACGGCGCCTGGAAGGTCGCCAAGTCCGATTAGCCAGCAGCGCGTAGCCGCTACATGGGTAGCGGCTACGGCTTTATAGATAGGGATTTCAGCGCAACGCGTAATCCAGGACCACGCCGATAAAGATCGCCATGCCCGCCCAGTGGTTGTGCAGGAAGGCCTTGAAGCATTTCATCCGGTCGCGATCCCGGGTGTACCAGAACTCCCAGGCAAAACACGCCGCCGCCACCACCAGCCCCAGGTGGAACCAGCCCCCCAGATGGAAGCGCGCGCCAGCCAGCAGCAGGCAGCCCAATGACAAGCCCTGCAGGGTGAGAATGATCACCCGGTCGGCATCGCCGAACAGGATCGCCGTGGACTTGACCCCGATCTTCAGGTCATCGTCGCGGTCGGTCATGGCGTAGTAGGTGTCGTAGCCCACGGTCCACAGCAGATTGGCGATGTACAGCAGCCACGCGCTGGCCGGCAGTTCGCCGTTCTGCGCGGTGAAGGTCATCAGAATGCCCCAGGAATAGGCCGCTCCCAGTACCACTTGCGGGTAATAGGTGTAGCGCTTCATGAAGGGGTAGCAGGCCGCCAGGGCCAGGGCGCCGAACGACAGCCAGACCGTGGTGGCGTTGGTGCACAGCACCAGCAGGAAGGCTGCGCCCATGAGGATCGCGAACAGTGCCAGGGCTTCCTTGGCGCTGACCTTGCCGGTGGCCAGGGGCCGCTGGTCGGTGCGCTTGACCTGACCGTCGACCTTGCGGTCGGCGAAGTCGTTGATGGCGCAGCCGCCGGCCCGGGTCAGGACCACGCCGAAGGTGAAAATCAGCACATGGCTGAGGGACGGCGTGCCCTCGGCGGCGATCCACAGGGCAACCAGGGTCGGCCACAGCAGCAGGTAGATGCCGATAGGCTTGTCCATGCGGGTCAGTTGCAGGAAGTCCCAGGCCCGTGGATGCAGGCGGTTGAGGGATTTGAGCAGGCTCAGGTACATCAGCAGGCCTCCGGTCGGGCTTCGATGGCGCGCCACAGACTGGGCAGGAAGACCTCGGCGACCAGCAGGCTCAGGGGCCCGCGATCGAAGCGCGAACGGCGGCCCCAGAGCCCCTCGGTGGCCACCGCAGTGGGCAGCCAGGCCTGAGGATAGCGGCAGACTTCGATAGGCCGACGGGTAAAGGCTTCGTCGCAGAACAGCAGTTCTCCGAGGGAGCGGCTGCCCAGTTCGTCGATGTTCAACCCGCCCTCCTGCAAGGCGCTGCGGGCGGCCACACTGCGGGCGAACACCCAGGCTTCGCCGTGGCCCCGCAGGTACACCTCGCGAACCCAGCCCTGGCTGTGTTCGGGCAGGTCCAGGGCGGCGCATTCGTCGTTGCGCAGGGTTTGCCATTCTTCCACCAGCGGCGTGACGCTGAAGCCGTTGTGGGAGAGTCGGGTCAGGCGTCGGGTCAGCGACCCTTCATCGAACAGCCAGTTGGCAACGGCTGCGCCGGGGAAGGGGGACAGACGGCTTTGCACCACCCAGGTCGGGGTCGGTGCGGGGGGCATTGAGTGCGGCACAGTGGGTCAGTATTGGCAGCAAATGAGGCGGCGAGCTTAGCATGGCAACCGCCGGTTTTGATTGATCCAGGACGCCTGGCAGCACGAACGTGCTTGCATCTGCCGGTAGTGATCAGTAAAAAACCCCAGTGCCGGACGCTGATCAGCGTGGCCTTTAGAGTCGATCCATCGACCGAGCCTGAACTCCCGAGGAAATGCATCAATGAAAAAGTGGCAATGTGTGGTCTGCGGCCTGATTTATAACGAAGCGGAAGGCTGGCCGGACGACGGTATTTTGCCGGGTACCCGTTGGGAAGATGTGCCCGAAGACTGGCTCTGCCCAGACTGCGGCGTGGGCAAGATGGATTTCGAAATGATCGAGATCGCTTGATCGAATTCTGTGGATTGAACGACCAATAACAAGGAGCAGGGAATGAGCGCACCGGTGGTGATCGTGGGAACAGGTCTGGCGGGTTATAACCTGGCCCGGGAATTTCGCAAGCTCGATGGCCAAACGCCGTTGTTGCTGATCACTGCCGATGACGGCCGTTCCTACTCCAAGCCGATGCTGTCCACCGGCTTTGGCAAGAACAAGGACGCCGACGGCCTGAGCATGGCCGAGCCTGGCGCCATGGCCGAGCAGCTCAAGGCCGAGGTTCGCACCCACACCCGTATCAGCGGTATCGATCCTGGCCACAAGCGCCTGTGGATCGGTGAAGAGGCGGTGGCCTATCGCGACCTGATCCTGGCCTGGGGCGCGGAAACCGTGCGGGTGCCGGTGCAGGGCGATGCATCCGAACTGATTTTCCCCATCAACGACCTGGAAGACTACGCACGCTTTCGTAGCGCCGCGGCAGGCAAGCGTCGGGTGCTGTTGCTGGGGGCCGGGCTGATTGGCTGCGAGTTTGCCAACGACCTGATCCTCGGCGGCTACAGCGTGGACCTGGTGGCCCCGTGCGAACAGGTGATGCCGACCCTGCTGCACCCGGCTGCTGCGGCGGCGGTCCAGGCCGGACTGGAAAGCCTGGGCGCGCGTTTCCACCTGGGGCCGGTGCTCAACCGCCTGCAACGCAGCGCCGACGGCCTGGAAGCCCATCTGTCCGATGGCCAGGTGATCGCTTGCGATCTGGTGGTCTCGGCCATTGGCCTGCGTCCGCGTATCGACCTGGCCGCCGCCGCCGGGCTGGTGGTCAATCGCGGCGTGGTGGTGGACCGTGAACTGAAAACCTCCCACGCCAATATCTACGCCCTGGGCGATTGCGCCGAGGTCGATGGCCTCAACCTGCTGTACGTGATGCCGTTGATGAGCTGCGCCCGGGCCCTGGCGCAAACCCTGGCCGGCAAGCCCACCGCGGTCAGCTATGGGCCGATGCCGATCACGGTGAAGACGCCGGTCTGCCCCCTGGTGGTGTCGCCACCGCCACGGGGTGCCGAAGGTGTCTGGACCGCCGAAGGGCAGGGCGCCGACATCAAGGTGCTGTGCCGTGACGCCAGCGGCCAGTTGCTGGGTTACGCCCTGACCGGGGCGGCGGTGATGGAAAAACTGGCCCTGAACAAGGAACTCCCGGCCCTGCTGGCTTAAATACCGGTCGTTCTGTCGGAATAACCGGGTTTTTGCCCTCACAAAGGTCGTGGCAAGACTGGCGCCACTCTCAAGCGCGTGCCATCCTCACACCCGTCTGCCGCAGCGTAGAGCCTGCGGCGCCTTGGGCGCTGTTCCCGTGAACAGCACGGACATAACAACAAAAAACCGTCAAAGAGGCTTCACACTATGCGTAAACCAGAACTCGCCGCAGCCATTGCTGAAAAAGCGGACCTGACCAAAGAGCAGGCCAATCGCGTGCTCAACGCCATTCTTGAAGAAATCACCGGGGCTCTGCACCGCAAAGACAGCGTCACCCTGGTCGGTTTTGGTACTTTCCTGCAACGTCACCGTGGCGCCCGCACCGGCAAGAACCCGCAAACCGGCGAGCCGGTGAAGATCAAGGCCAGCAACACCGTGGCATTCAAACCGGGCAAGTCGCTGAAAGACAGCGTCAACCCATAAGCATTGAGCGAGCTCCCGGCAGCGGGAGCTCGCAGGGGAAAATAGGCACGCCGAACGCATCGGGTGCCTATTTTTTTTGCCCGCAGATTGCCCGCAGATTGCTCGCCGATCAGCTTGCGAAGCCGCAGTGGCGTGGCTAGGATGCGCGATTGTCCGATTCGTGATCTAAGGCCAAGGATGACCCGCACCACTGACAACCGCCCGGCATGGGTGGCCACGTTGCGCTACCTGGGGCGCCCCGATGTTGCCGCCATGCTACTGGGCTGCATCCTCTCCCTTGGCCTGTCATCGGCCTCGGCCGGCAGCGATTCGCGACTGGGCCAGATCGGCTATCGCGAGGCCCTCAGCTGGTTCCACAGTCAGAAATACGACAGCACCGGCTCCTGGCTCTGCGGCTACTCCCTGGCCCGCGAGGACTACAGCGTGGCACCCAAGGCGCCGCGCTTGCTGGTGGAAGTGGATGAGCGCTTTCTCTACCTCAAGACTGGCGGGCAACTGGTGGAACTCACCGGCGCCGCTCAGGGCCCCGAGCGCAGCGAGTACCAGAATGCCGGCGCCCATATCCGCGTCACCCTGAACATCCTCAAGCGCAACAACTTCAGCGAGTACCAGGAATCCCACGACCGCCAGGTGCTGGCGCAGATCGAGATGAACGATCAGGTCGAAACCCTGACCCTCAAGGGGCAATCATGCGGTACTTGATCCGGGCGGGCCTGAGCCTGCTGATCACTGTCTTCACCCTGCCGGCCCTGGCCGATGAGGCCAACCCGGGTCAAGGCTGCTACGGCTACCTCACCGAAATGGTCAGGAGCAGTGACTTTCCCTACCGCGACTTCACCACCCCGCAGCGGCTCAAGCTGCTGATCGACCGCGATGATGGCGATGAACTGAGCCTGCAGTTGTTCTACGAAACCTCCGGCAGCGGGATCATCGGCTGGGTTCGCTATGACGTGCCGCAACAAGCGCTGTGGAATGTCAGCATCGATCCCGAAGAGCCTCAGGCCCTCAAGTTCGACCGACGTTTTGCCCAGGCTTACGCCGCCTGTCTGGAAGCACGCTGAGCCTGATCCAGGTGCTTTTGCCGGGCAGGATTGGTTTGTTCAAAGTTGCCGACGGGTTCCTTGATTGTTGCCGTTCATTGCTTGAAAATCCGCCGCTGTCCGACCCCCTCAGCATGGAACGCGAACCTCTTGTCCTCTTACCGCATTCAAGAAGCCGACCTCGACATCCCCGATGCCTGGCAGGACCAGAGCATCAATATCTTCAAGCTGCCGGCAGTGGGCGGCGCCCAGGAAGCCAGCTTCGTCATCAGCCGCGACCCGAGCCAGGGCGACGCTTCATTCGCCGATTACGTGGCCCGGCAACTGAGCGGCGCCGAGCAGCAACTGCCGGGCTTCACCCTGATCAAGCGCTGGGACTTCGACATGCACGGCCACGCCTCGGTCCTGCTGGACTACAGCTGGAAACGCGAAGGTCGCGAGCTGATGCTGCGCCAGGTGTTCATCGAGCGTAAGCCGGCGGTGCTGATCACCACCCTGACCACCACGGTCAATGATCTGGTGCACCACGAACCCGCCTGGAAACAGGCCATGCAAAGCCTCAAGCCCCAGCCAGCGGTGGTCTGATCCTCCAGGCCGAGTAACGAACCATGGATATGTTGGCAGCAGCGCGCCTGGGGGATGAGATCGCCCACGGTTTTGGCGTGGCGGCGATGGTCGCAGGGGCCGTTGTCGGTGCCCTGATTGGCGCCGCAGTAGTGGCGGCGACGGTGGCCACCGGTGGGGTGGCGATCGCCATCATCGCGGGCTCGGTCGCGGCGGGCGGCTTGTCGATGTTCCAGATCGCCAAGGGCTTGAGCACCATTTTCAACCTGCCTGAACCCAGCACGGGGGTGCTGGTGGAGGGCAGCTTCAATGTCCGCATCAACCTGCGCAACGCCATGCGCGCGGGCCAGGATCACTCGTCCTCGTGCAGCGGCTTGCCGCTGAACCACCCGATCTGGCCGTTCCCGGTACTGATCGCCGAGGGCAGCGCCAAGGTCACCATCAACGGCAAGCCGGCGGCGCGCCTGCAAAGCAAGATGGTCTGCGGCGCCCATATCAAGACCGGCAGTGAAAACACCTTCATCGGCGGGCCCACGGTGCAGGTGGCGTTCGTCCTGGATATCGAAGGCTGGATGCACACCGGGCTGGAAGCACTGGGGCTGGCGGCGCTCGGCGCCGGGCTGGTGGTGGCGGCCATGGCGGGAGTGGCGGCATTGGCCGGCGCCCTGGCAGTGGGCGCCGCGGTGTATGGCGGCATGGCCCTGCTGGGGGACCTGGGCGACCGCCTGGGGCCGGGCTATCGCGATCTGCTGCAAGGGGTGGCCGGCATGGCCCTGCTGGGCTTGGGGCCGAAACTGGCGGCGCGCAAACCGGCGACCGCGGTACCCGAGTTGACCTCGCGGCGTGCCTACCTGAATCAGAAGTTCGGCCGCTCCGGTGACCTGCATGGCGACATCAATTACCGTGGCAACCGTGAAGTGGCGGCGAACTTCTTCGAGTCCCAGGGCTATTCCAAGGTCGACGCACAGTCCTACATGAACGGCCTGGATTTCAATCATCCGGTGCGCGTCGAGACCTTGGCCCCCGGCAAGAACCTGTGGCAATACCAGTCCCCCGGGGCGCCCCAAGGCAACTGGTATACTCTCAGCCCGCGAGTGCAGCCGACCGAGCTGGGGATCAACCCCATGGGCACCAACCGCGCCGCCAACACCATTGAACCCAAGGTTCTCAATTCCTATGGAACAACCCGCAAGGTGCAAGTCCTGCGCAGCACGGCTGCGCCGACCAACGACTTCTGGTCGGTCAAGGGGCAGTCCTATCCCGCCAAGGGCGGGGCGCAGCAGTTGTTCTCCAATGACAAAGGCGCCTTCGGCGCGCTCTCTCCTGGTGGACCATGAAACCAATCGACTACATTGATCGCGCACTGGCGCTGGTGGCCAAGCGAGCCCTGGTCCTGCCGGGTTACGAGGTCTTCGACGTCCTGCAAAAACAGCTGCAGTACGTTCGCGCGGTTCTGCTGGACCGCAGCCTGGACCGCTCCGCGCTGCACCAGATCAGCATTGGCGCCATTGCCGTGAAGGAGTTCGACGAAACCGACCCTGAGCTGGCCCGAGCGCTGAAAGACGCGCACTACGTGGCGGTGCAGACCGGGCGTGGCTTGAAGGTCGATCTGCCCTGAGGCGCGCCATGCTGTTCAAGGATCTGTTGGTCAACCGCGAGGAAATGTTCTCGATGGGCATCGAGGAGTCCACCGCACAGTACTACGTCTCCTTTCCGGTCAGCCTCGGCGTGGTGGACTACGAGGAGTACTACGCCATCGATCGCGCGACCTTTGAGCGGTTCGAACAGGACCTGCAAGCCGCGCTGGCGTTCGTCACCCGCGCCAGGCGGCGCGAGCTGGATTGGTTGCTGATCATCAAGCCGGGCAGCAATCGCGGCTCGGCGATCTGACCCGGGCTCTTTCAGGCCTCAGGCATTGTTGCGATAAGGCACGAAACGCCGTTCGGCGCTGTACAGCCCCAGCCCCTTGTCACCCTTGAAGCCGGCGTCGATCAAGCGATCGGCCAGCGTCGCGGTGATCAACAGATCCCCGGATTCCGGCTCCCGGGCGATCTGGCCCATGCCCGGGGCGCTCTCAAGAAACCAGGTCTTGTTGAAGTAGAGCAGGGTGCCGTCATCGTCGCGCTCCGCTTCGGAACGCGCGTGGTCGATGGCCTTGACGGCCTGGATGGCGTTGACGATGTAGTACGGCTGGCTGACGTCCTGGTGGTCGGCCACCAGGCGCAAGGGCTGGATCAGCTCGACGTCGGCCGGCGCCTGCTGGCGGAGAAAGTCCGCCAGGCGCGCCGAGACCAGGGGAATGCCCCCCAGCAGCCACAGGCAATCGTGCTCCAGCAGCTTCTTCGCCTTGCACGGGAAGAACACCGGCGGCGTGTCCATCGCCTTTGGATACGGCTGCCCGGCGAGCAGGGCCAGGTAGTCGAAACTGGAGCCCGGGGTTTCATAGGCACCGCTCTCGACGTCGTAGGAACCGATCAGCTTCGGGTTGTATTGGATCGGGGGTTTCCAGCTCAAGATCATCATCTGTTCCTAATCGTAATAGGCTCCCGGCCGAGCATTCTTGTTCAGTTGCCGCTGGCCTGAGCGCAGCAACTGGCGCTCATCGGAGACAATTTTGTCCAGGGCCTTGCGGTATTGGGCCTGGTTCCAGTTATTGCGTTTGCCGACCTGCTCCACCTGGGTCATCTTCGCCGCCAGGTTGTCGCTGACCCGGCCGGCGTGGCGGCCTTCGTGGATCGAACGGCGCGGGTCCTTCATCGCGGTCTTCTTGTTGGGCAGGAAGATTTTATTCCTTCGGCTTTGCAGATCGTAGCCGGCCAGCTTGAGCAACGGATGATTCTTGGTCGCCGGGTGCTTGTCGCTGAGGATGTGGTGGTCCTGATAGCCCTGTTTCTTCAGGCTCTTGATCCGGCGGTTGATCGACGAGGCACAGCTCCAGCCCAGGGGGTCGATCCAGCCAAACGGATTGGGGGCGTAGAGGTAGAGGTTCAGGCCCCCGGCCAGGCTGATCGGGTCCGGCGTGGTGAAGCGTCCCACATCCGGGTCATAGAAGCGGAAGGTGTTGTAGTGCAGGCCGGTTTCCCGATCCAGGTACTGGCCCTGGAACCGCAGGTTCTGCTCTTCGATGTAATAGGGTTCACGCACCTCTTCCAGGGTGTTGCCCCAGACCCGATAGCGCGCCTGCCAGACGCAGTGGCCGTCGGCCTCGGTCAATTGCTCCGGCAGCCCGCTCAAGTCGTTGTGGTAGTAGCGCACCTTCTGCCGGGCCCCCAGGCCATCGACCCGCGCCAGGGGCTCATCGCTGTCCGGGGCATAGAGGTACAGGCTGTCCTGGTGGCGGTTGTGCTCCTGCAGCAGTTGCATGCCATCCCAGGTGAAGCGGGTCTCATCCAGGGGCTGGCCCTGGCTGTCGCAGAGGCTCTTGGCGATCCGCCGGCCGAACGGGTCGTAGCGCATGCGCACCAGGGTGTCACCCGCGGCGCTCAGGTTGCGCACCTCGATCAGGCGATGCTCGGCGTCATAGCTGAAATGCTGTACGCCGCGGCTAGCGCTGCGTTTCTCGATCAGCCGGCCGAAGCCATCGTAGCGGTAGCGTTTGTCCTGGAGGCTCAGCAGCTGGTTGTGCCGGACCTGCCCGCCTGCCACCTGGGCCCCGTCCAGCAGGTTGGCTGCGGCATCGTAGCTGAAGGTTTCGTTGTGCCCCGCCAGGCGCCCCTGGCTGGCGATGATGCGACCGCTGGCGTCGTAGTGCAGCAGTTGCTGGTCCTGCCCCTGAGGCTGTCGGGTCATGCGCCCGATCAGGTTATCGCCGGGATCGAATTCGAAGTGCTTCTGCCGCTCCAGCGTCGGGTTGCCCGGCATCGCTGTCGAGCACCGCAGACGGGCACGCAGGCGGCCACCGCGGTCGTATTCGCTGTGGCAGCTGATCTGGCCCTGGGTGCGCAGCACTTCGCGGTGCAGCCGGTCGCGCTCGAAGTCGCTGATGAGCTGGCCGTCGAGGTTGATCTGGTGCAGGTGGCCACTGCCGTAATACAGGCGGTTGAGCCAGCGGCCATCCGGCAGGCGGGTGCGGGTCGGATTGCCCAGCTCGTCGTACTCGTACTGCAGGCTGGCGTCGGGGGTCTGCTCCGAGAGCAACTGGCCGAGGGCATCGTAGGTGAAGCTCAGGTCCTGCTGCTGGCCGGCGTGGTCGGTAAAGTGCACCGCCGTCAGTTGATCCAGCGGGTCGTAGTCGTACCGGGTGTGCCCGTCGTCGGTGGTCTTACCGATCAGGCGGCCCACGGCGTCGCGCTGCAACTGGTGGACGATGGGCGCTACGGCCGGCGCTCCCGGGGCCGCGGGCGCGGGGACGTACTCCAGGCGGGTGACCTGGTCCAGACCGTCGTAGGCAAAGCGCCGGGCGCTGCCGTCGAGGTCCTGCTGCTGCACCAGGCGATCGCCCACGTCCCAGGTGAAACGGTAGCTTTCGCCGTTTTCATTGGTCAGCGTCTGCAGACGGCCAAAGGCGTCGTAGCCGAACTGCACTTGCCGGCCATGGGGATCGGTGCGCAGGCGCACCTGGCCCCGGCGATCGTATTGATAGCCGGTGCTGTGGCCCGCCGGGTCGATGTAGCCGGTCAGCAGGCCGCTGGCGTCGCGCTGGTAGTGTTCGCTGCGGCCATCGGGCAAGTGGCTCTGCAGCAAGCGCCCCTGGGCGTTGTAGTGAAAGGTCTGACGCTCGCCCAGGGCGTTGGTAATGGTCTGCAGGTAGCCCTGGCGGTCATAGCTGAAACGGGTGGGGTAGCCCGAGCAGTCGACCTGCTGCACCAACTGCCCCTGGTCGTTCCATTCCAGGGTCTGGCGCTTGCCGCTGGCGTCGATGACTTCCCGCACCAGGCCGCGGGCGTCATAGCGGTAGCGGGTGCTGTGGCCCAGCGGATCGGTTTCGCGGATGCAGTTGCCCCGGGCGTCGTACTGGTAGGTCCAGCTATTGCCGGCGGCGTCGATTTGCGTCAGTGGCAGCGACCAGTGTTCCAGCCACAGGGTCGACTCGCAGCGTCCCAGGGGGTCGACGCTGCGGCACAGGTTGCCGGTGTCGTCGTAATGGAACTGGTACTGGCCGCCCAGAGGGTCGATGGCCCCGAGCAGTTGGCGCTCTTCGTTCCATTGGAACTGCCAGGTCTGCCCCAGGTTGTCGGTGTATTCGGTGATCTGCCGTTGGCTGTTCCAACGCCGCAGGCTCTGGCGCTGCAGGCTGTCGGTGATGCGGGTGATGCCCTCCTGCAGGTCGTAGTCGTAGCGGTATTCGTCGCCTTCATCGGTGTAATGACGAACCACCCGCCATTCGCGCTCGTCGATCCAGGCCCATTCATAGAAGCAGCGCAACCCGGTGGGTAGCCAGTGCTCGACCATGCGCCGGGCACTGTCGTAGGCAAAGTGGCGTTGCAATTGCTGGCTGGCGTCGCGCACTTCGGCCAGGTCGCCCTGGTTGTCATAGGCGTAGCTGGCCAGCACTTCACGCTGCTGGTCGGGGTACAGGCGCTCGATCTGCGCCACCCGGCCGGGCCATTGCGGGCTGTAGATCAGTTCGACCTGGACCTGATCGAAGGTATCGCGCAGGCGGCCGAGGCGCCCGCCGCTGTCGTAGTCCAGGTGAATGCGGTTGTCGTTGCGGTCCCCCAGCTGGCTCAGGCGCAGATGGGCCGGACGCTCCGGGCTGGGCTCGAACAGCCGGTACAGGCCGTCCTCGCTCTCGATCAGCAGCCGGCCGTCGTGATTGCGCCGCACGCTCAGGCCTTCGCCGTCACTGAACACCGCGCCACCGAGGGGAATCGACCCCATGTCGATGCGCCGCCCCTGTTCATCGGTGTAGATCAGGCGTTCACCACCCTCGGGGTGGGCGTCGAGCGCCACAAAGCTCTCGTAGAGCACGCTCCAGCCGGCGCCAAACAGCCCGTCCCGGCGCTCGTCGAGGCTGTTGTAGACCCGCTGCCAATCGATGGGCAACACCCCGGGCAAGGCGAAATCCAGGTCCTCGTCGTACCCCAGCACCTTGGCCCCGGTGGCGGCGTGCACCGGATTGGGCGAGCCGGCGATAGCCTGGGTCAGGGCATTGGTCGCCTGGCTGACGACAAAGGAGTTGACTCCGGCCATCAGCATGCACGGCAGGTTGCTGAGGAACTTGCCCTTGCCGCCCTTGAGCATCATCAGCACAGTCACCGCCAGGCCTACCCCCGGGGTCTTGCCGCTGCGGATCTCGCGCACCACCACCGAGCCGCCACCGATGGTCACGTCGGGAGAAATCGGCCCGGCCGCCACCACCTTGGCGTCGCAGGTGCTGCGGTCGCCGCTGCGCACCGCCGGCTGGCCGTCGATGCTGACCTTCTCCGAGCCTTCGGCCAGGTACTGCACGGGCATCGGCGGGTGCTTGGTGCAGGTCACCAGGTCCAGTTCCTTGGTCTGGGAGCCGGGGGCCGGGGAGGCCACGGTGGGCCGCCACATCTGCGAGAAGAATTCCTTGGCCATGTCGAGGAAGCCCGGGCCTTCATCCGGGGTGGCCGAAGGGGTGTCGGTGGCTTCGCCTTCCTCGGCGCCGTCGCCGCTGATATGCGACGGCGGGGCGATGCCCGCCGCGCGGGCCGCCGGTTTGTTGTTGGTCAACACCTTTTGCGAACCGCTGGCGATGGTGGCCTGGATCGAGGGGGGGAACAGGGCGTTGGCGAAGCCCTCGCATAAATTGCTCAGGCCCTTGTCGGCTCCGGTCTTGCTCATGACCACGCCCACCACCACGCCGACCACCAGCCCCAGCACGCAAGCGCCGAGGCCGCCGGTGGCCACGGTGATGCCCGCCGCCGCGGCCACCGCCATGGTTGCCAGGGCGCCGATGGCGACGTTGGCCGCCACCTCCAGCACGCCGCCGAGGATGTCGGCCATCATCGAAGTGTGTTCCAGCCCGTCGCCCAGTCGGGCGGCCCACAGCGCGTCAGACATGGGCCCGCCTCAGCTCAGCACCAAGGTGTTCTTGATCTGCGCCCAATGGGCGGCTTCCCCATCCCCGAGTTTCTGTGCCTTGACGTAGCTCATGGCGAGCATCTGCCGGGTGCCGGGCAGCACCAGGGCCAGCTGGAACTGGAACACCTGCTCGCTGCCCTTGCTGAACTGGCTGCGCAGCTCCAGGCCCGGAATGTCCTGGGCCGGACCCAGCAGCACCGGTTGCGGGGTCTGGTAGCGCAGTTCCTGGACCTGTTGCTCCAGCCGTTGCAGCTGGCTTGTCAGGTTGCTTTCCAGGGTTTCACCGTCGCCCAGCAAGCTGCGGCTGACAATCAGCGACGTACCCAGCTGCGGGAACTTGAGGATGTTGATCGAGGCGTCCTGCAGCTCGCCGGCGGGCGCTTGGAATTGCAGTTCATTGAGGCGATAGGTCATGGTGCAAGCATCCGTTTACTGGCCCTTGGGCGTGGGGAAGGCGGCTTTCACCAGGGCGCTGATGGCGCCGTGGACTCCCTGGCCCTCGGTGGTGGTGTCCGGGCCGCCGCCGTTGTTCAGGTGCAGCACGCCGCCGGTGTTGATCTGCGCGTCACTGCTGGCGTGGACACTGATGTTGACCCCGCACAGGTTGATCTGGCCGCTGGCGTTGAGCTCCAGGATGCTGGCCCCGCACACCAGGCGCAGACGCTCGCCGACCTCGATCACGTAGCTCTGGCCGACGCTGTCGATTTTTTTCTCGCCGACCCGCAGCTCGTCCACGTGCTGGACGATGCGCGTGCGCTTGTTGCCAACGGTCACGTACTCATCGTGGCCAATGCTCTTGTTGCGGTCATTGCCCACCGAGTGGCTTTCGTTGACCTCGACCACGATGTCCTGGTTGCGCTCGGCATGGATGTACAGCTGCTCCGCGCCCTTTTTGTCTTCCATGCGGATTTCGTTGAAGTTGGCCGGGCTGCCGCCCTTGCTCGAACGGCTCTTCATCCCGCTCTGGGTGGCGTTGGCCGGCAGGTCGTAGGGCACGGTCTGCTCGGCGTTGTACACCCGGCCGGTGATGATCGGGCGGTCGGGGTCGCCTTCGAGGAAGCTGACGATCACCTCCTGGCCGATCCGCGGGATCTGCATCGAACCCCAGTTCTTGCCGGCCCAGGCCTGGGACACGCGGATCCAGCAGGAGCTGTTCTCGTTGGACTGGTCGTGGCGGTCCCAATGGAAGTGCACCTTGACCCGGCCATATTGGTCGGTCCAGATCTCTTCCCCGGCCGGGCCCACCACCCGCGCGGTCTGCGGGCCCTGGACGATAGGCCGCTGGGTCTTGGCCAGGGGGCGGAAACTCTGCTGGGCGTCGATGCAGGTCAGGTGGCTTTCGAACTGTGCCGAGCCGCCGCTGCCGCCGGTCTCCAGACTCTCCTGGACCACGTAGTAGTGGATGCCGACGATCAGGTATTCGCGGTTCTGGTCCTGGCGGCTGAAGCCGGTGAGGTTGAACAGGTTGCCCACCCCCAGGCCACGGGCATTGCCGCTGAGTTCGATGCGCTCGTGCAGGCTTTGCAGGGCTTCGATACGGGTCTGCGCGTAGTGCTCGCCGTCGCTGCTCTGCACGTAGGTGCCGGGGTAGTCGTAGAGCGGGTAGTCGCCGGCACTGTGGGGACGCGGCATGGCCGAGCGCACGTCGATCCGTGCGCTGGGGCGCTGGAAGTCGTAGTCGTTGAGTTCGAGGGACCCGGGCTGGACTTCCTGGGCCAGGTGCCAGTCGAAGATATGGTCGCGTTCGCGCTGTTGCTCGTCTCGCGGGTAGTAGGGCACCGAGGCGTAGCCGGGCACGCTGCTGTGGGCACCGTAGGCGTCGGCCAGCACCAGTACGTGGCGGTCCTTCTCGTGACGGAAGAAATAGTAGATGCCTTCCTGTTCCATCAGCCGGCTGACGAAGTCGAAGCTGTTTTCCCGGTACTGCACGCAGTATTCCCACTCCCGATAGGGACGGCTCAGGGCGTCTTCGAAATCGGAAAAGCCCAGGTCGCGGAACACCTGCTTGATGATCTGCGGGATGCTCAGGTTCTGGAAAATCCGGCAGTCGGAGGTGCGGCTCAGCAGCCACAGCCAGGGGCGCAGGGTCACCTGATAACTGGCGAACTGGCCGCTGTCGACGTTCTGGCTGCAGCGGGCCACGATGCCGTGGAAATAGCGCTGGCTACCGTCGTCCAACTGCACGCTGAGGCCCATGGGCTTGCCCAGCAGCTGGTTGAGGTCGATGTTGGCGTCGCTGGAGGTCAGCTGCATCTGGTAGTCGAACAAGCGCCCCAGCTCTTCGCCGCCGCCCATGCTGTTGAGCAGCAGGACGTCCGGTCCCAGAGGGCAATTGACCTGAGCCAGTCGTGTGGATTGCTGAAATTGCATCGTCAGTCTCGTTGAATGCGTGGTGTGCCTGGCGTCACCCCCGCAGGAGCGAGCTTGTTCGCGAAGGCGCCAGGTTCATCACCGTGGCGCGCGCTTCGCTGGCAAGCCAGCTCCTACGGAAGCAGGGGCGCGGGGTCAGGCCGGCTCGCTGAAGTCGTAGTGCAGTTCGTTGTCCCGCTGGCGGATGCGCACTCCGGCCAGGGCGCGGCCTTCGAGCATGCGGGTGAGGAACTCGCGGCTCATGTCCGGCAGCAGGCTGTTGGTCAGGATGGCGTCGATCATGCGGCCGCCACTCTCGGTCTCGGTGCAGCGGGAAACGATCAGGTCGATGACGTCGTCGTCGAAATCGAAATCCACCTTGTGGGTGCTTTCCACGCGTTTCTTGATCCGTCCCAGTTGCAGGCGGGTGATCGCTTTGAGCATGTCGTCGCTCAGCGGGTAGTAAGGGATGGTCACCAGACGGCCCAGCAGCGCCGGCGGGAAGATCTCCAGCAATGGCTGACGCAGGGCCTTGGCGATCTCTTCCGGCTCGGGCATGGTCTGCGGGTTCTTGCAGACGTTGGCGATCAGCTCGGTGCCGGCGTTGGTGGTGAGCAGGATCAGGGTGTTCTTGAAGTCGATCATGCGGCCTTCGCCGTCTTCCATGACGCCCTTGTCGAACACCTGGAAGAAGATCTCGTGCACGTCCGGGTGGGCCTTTTCCACTTCGTCCAGCAGCACCACGCTGTAGGGCTTGCGCCGCACCGCTTCGGTGAGCACGCCGCCTTCGCCATAGCCGACGTAGCCTGGCGGGGCACCTTTGAGGGTGGACACGGTGTGGGCTTCCTGGAACTCGCTCATGTTGATGGTGATGACGTTCTGCTCACCGCCATACATGGCTTCGGCCAGGGCCAGGGCGGTCTCGGTCTTGCCCACCCCGGAGGTGCCCGCCAGCATGAACACACCAATCGGCTTGTTCGGGTTGTCGAGGCCGGCGCGGGAGGTCTGGATGCGCTTGGCGATCATCTGCAGGGCGTGGTCCTGGCCGATGATGCGTTTCTTCAGGTGCTGGTCGAGGTTGAGCACGGTTTCCAGCTCGTTGCGGGCCATGCGGCCTACGGGAATCCCGGTCCAGTCGGCCACCACCGAGGCTACCGCCTGGTAATCCACGGTCGGCAGGATCAAAGGGGTTTCACCTTGCAGGGTCGTCAGACGCTGTTGCAGGTCCAGCAGTTTTTCCCGCAGGCCGTGGTTTTCGTCGCCGACGTCACTGTCCACCAGGCCGACGTTTTCCCGCAGTTGGGCGCGGGTCGCCAGCAGCTCGTCCACCAGGGTCTTCTCTTGCGCCCAGCGGCTTTCCAGCTCGGCCAGGCGCTCGCGCTCGGCGGCCAGGAGGTTCTCGCTGTTGACCTGGCGGTTGCCGATGGCCACGCCGAT
Organism: Pseudomonas sp. JDS08PS003; assembly: GCF_045013505.1. Lineage (NCBI taxonomy): Bacteria > Pseudomonadati > Pseudomonadota > Gammaproteobacteria > Pseudomonadales > Pseudomonadaceae > Pseudomonas > Pseudomonas sp. JDS08PS003. Next base: position 7,056,626 of record NZ_CP120724.1, on the reverse strand, counting down.
CGCCTGTTCCCGGGCGATGATCTGCAGCTCGGTTTCCAGGGCTTCGATCCGGCGGCGGCTGTCATCCACTTCCGCCGGCACCGCGTGCAGGCTGATGGCTACACGGGCGCAGGCAGTGTCCAGCAGGCTGACGGATTTATCGGGCAACTGGCGCGCCGGGATGTAGCGGTGCGAGAGCTTGACCGAGGCTTCCAGGGCTTCGTCGAGGATCTGCACCTGATGGTGCTGTTCCATGGTCGAGGCCACGCCGCGCATCATCAGCAGCGCCTTGTCTTCCGAAGGCTCGGCCACTTGCACCACCTGGAAGCGGCGGGTCAGGGCCGGGTCTTTCTCGATGTGCTTCTTGTACTCGGCCCAGGTAGTGGCGGCCACGGTACGCAAGGTGCCGCGGGCCAGGGCCGGCTTGAGCAGGTTGGCCGCATCGCCGGTGCCGGCGGCGCCACCGGCACCCACCAGGGTGTGGGCTTCGTCGATGAACAGAATGATCGGCTTGGGCGAGGCCTGGACGTCTTCGATGACTTGGCGCAGGCGTTGTTCGAACTCGCCCTTCATGCTGGCGCCGGCCTGCAGCAGACCGACATCGAGGCTGCGCAGCTCGACGTCCTTGAGCGCCGGCGGCACGTCGCCGGCGACGATGCGCAGGGCGAAACCTTCCACCACCGCGGTCTTGCCGACCCCGGCTTCGCCGGTGAGGATCGGGTTGTTCTGGCGGCGACGCATGAGGATGTCCACCAGTTGGCGGATCTCTTCGTCACGGCCGACGATGGGGTCGAGCTTGCCGCTGCGGGCCTGCTCGGTGAGGTCGACGGTGAAGCGCTTCAGGGCTTCCTGCTTGCCCAGGGCGCTGGGGGCCATGGCGCCGCTGGCTTCGCCCGGGACCGCACCGGCATTGAAACCGTCGCTGGCGTTCAGGGCGTTTTCCGGCGAGTCGCCGATGTACTCGTCAAAGCGCTCGCACAGGGCCTCGATCTTGATCTTGTCGAACTCCCGGGACAGCCCCAGCAGTGCATGGCGCAGGCTCGGCGTCTTGAGGATGCCGATCACCAGATAGCCGGTGCGCACCTGGCTTTCGCCGAACATCAGGCTGCCGTAGACCCAACCGCGTTCCACCGCTTCCTCGACGTGGGACGACAGGTCGGTGATCGAGGTCGAGCCCCGGGGCAGGCGGTCCAGGGCCTCGGTCAGGTCCTTGGCCAGGCGCGCCGGTTCCAGGTTGAACTGGCGGATGATGCGGTGCAGGTCCGAGTCCTGCAGTTGCAGCAACTGGTGCAGCCAGTGGGCCAGTTCCACATAGGGATTGCCCCGCAGTTTGCAGAAGACCGTGGCGGCTTCGATGGCTTTGTAGGCAACGCTGTTGAGTTTGCCGAACAGCGCCGCGCGACTGATTTCACCCATGCTCTGTGCTCCTTGGTGTACGTGAGGTAGTGGCCAGGTCGGCGTAGTGCCGGGCCAGTATTAGATCCTTGGCATCACTGCCGGGTTGACCGAGCCAGGTGTTGAAACCCAGGCGCTGGCGGCCGTTGAGTTGCAGCTTGGGCACTTCGTCCTTGAGCAGGACCAGGTTCAGGTCCCAGTCCAGCTCGAAGCCCAGGTATTCGGCGACCCAGGCCACCAGTTCCTTGAACTGCTGGCCGTCGGGCAGCATCCCCTGGTAGTCGTCCAGTTTCAGCGGACCCAGGCGAATGCGGAATTTGTGCTGGCGATCCCAGACGTGGCTGCCCAGGCAGAAGTCCACCCCCAGTTGATGGGACTGCACCCCGACCCGGCTGCGCTCCGGCAGCTCCAGCCACTGGCCGACGTACTCTTCGATCGCCACCGGCAGGCCGAAATATTCGCCGATGATGGCGCGCAGACCGTCCGGGTAGCGGGTCTGGGCCGCCAGGTGGCCGCTGTAGTGCAGCTTGGCGGTGTCGGGAATCAACCCCTGCTTGAGCAGGCTGGGCATGCCCCGGCCACTCAGGGCCGCCAGGCGCGCGGACCAGTAGTCGTCGTCCGGGCGGTCGTGGCTCACCGTGGGCCGGGCTTCGGCCCAGGCCCGGTAGAACAGGCTCAGCAGACGATGGTGGAACACATCGAGAAAGCGCTTGCTGGTGCTGTCGGCGTTGTTGCGCTGGCGTTCGCGCACGTACTCGGTGATGTGCAGCGGCAGGGGGCCGTTGGGGCCGCCGAGGCCGAAGAAGAACTGCTCCAGGCGGGTGGCCGCGCCCTCGCTGCCGGGGGTGACCGAAGCCAGGGTCGAGGGGGCGAAAGTGCAGTCGGCCTGCTGGCCCAGGCGCAGCGGATCGTCCGCCAGGCGCAGGGAGTGACCGAAGCGCGGCAGTTGCGGCGACAGGCATTCGATACGCCGCAGGGCCTGGAAGAAGTCGTACTCCCAGGGCTCGGCGTGCATCGCCGTCAGCGTATTCAAAGAGTCGGACGACGTCCGGGCTTGGCTTTCCATCGCATGATCTCGCCGCGTTCGGTGGTACGGATCACCGTCTCGGTAAAACTGTTGATCGACACGTAACGTGCCAGGAAGCGCTCGAAGACTGCACCGAGCAGGAACACCCCGGTGCCGCGAAACGCGTTTTCGTCGAATTGCAGGGTGATCTCCAGGCCCCGGCCGAAGACGATCGGCCCAGGCATCGGCAGGCGCCGGGTCACCGCCTTGCTGCTGACTTCCCGCAGGCCTTCGATCTGCAGTTGCAGGGCCGCGTCGTTGCTGTCGCCATACAGCCGCAGCAGCTCGCGCAGGGCCGCCGCGCCCTGACCCTGTTCGCTCAGGGACAGGTAATTCAGCGACAGCTGGCTGATCAGGCGCCAGGCCTTGCCGTCATGGGCGTGGCTGGGCCGCGGGCGGCTGGGGCCTGCCAGGCAGCGGATGGCCTGCACCGGGGCACTGTCGGCCAGGGTGAAATCGGTCTTGCCGTTGCCGGTGTTCATGAACAGCGGCAGGTCGCGGTTGGTGCACAGGGCGCTGACCCCGAGCTGGCGCAGGTCATGGCGATAGGGCGCCTGCTGGCTGTCCACCAGGCTGACGAAGGACTCGCTGCCGATGTAGGTCGAGCGCGGGCCGTTGCGGCGCTGGTCGCTGGACAGCACCCGTGGCTCGCGGCGGACGATGTAGTAAGCCTGGTCACGGCCGTAGCGTGACGGGTCGCGTACCGCGTAGAACGGCAGGAACGGCTGCTCCGGCCCGGTGCCGTGGCCACTGAGGGTGCTCAGCGAGTGCACTTCGAAATCCATGGGTCGGGTACGGTCGGCGATCACATGGTGCTCGTTGACCCGGTCGGACAGGTGGATACGGTCCAGGCGCTTGGGAAACAGGTTGATCGCCGGGGTGCAGAAGGGCACGAACTGGGCACTGCCGACGCTGCCTTCCAGGCTCTGGTCGAAGCGCTCGAAGAGTACGATCAGCTCCAGCTCCTGGCCGGTGCAGCGTTGTACCGCAGGGCCCAGTTTGGCGAACTCGACGAACAGGAAGCGGTTGGGCAGGGCGAAGTATTCCTGTAACAGGCGATAGCCCTGAAAGGCCTGGGGCACCACCGGCAGGGCCGCATCGCGGTCGTCGAAGCCCCGGGAACGCAGGGCGTCCTGGGGCAGGCGCTCGACCCAGTCGCTGCCGGGGGCCCGGGCGAACACTGCGCAGGCGTTGCCCAGCAACTGTTCGTAGAGGCGGAACGGCAGCTCGTCGTTGCCGTTCAGGTACAGCGGTAACTGGTCCAGGGCCAGGCTGTTGAACGGCAGCTCGGCGCCGGTGCGCAGGGTCAGGCGCAGCCCGGCCTTGGCCTTGGGCTCGCTGGCGGCCAGGCGTCCGAGTACCGCTGCCGGGTTGCCGAAGTACTCGGCCTGGCTGACTTGCAGCGGCCACAGCGTCACCGCGTGGGCGGTGCGGTACTCGCAGCAGGTCTGGGTATCGCGACCCAGGGCGGCGCGCAGGCTGGTGTCGCGTTCCAGGGTGAAGCCGCTGCTCAGGGAGCCTTCATCGGGATCGGCCTGCAACTGCACCACGGTCATCGACGGGGTCGGTGCCAGGTAGTGCGGGTAGGCGATCTCCAGCAGGTTGTGGGTGAAGGTCGGGTACTCGGCATCGAGCTTCAACTGCACCCGGGCCGTCAGATAGGCGAAGCCTTCCAGCAGGCGCTCGACATAGGGGTCGGCGCAGTCCATGCCCGACAGGGTCAGGCGGCTGGCGATCTTCGGGTATTCCTTGGCGAACTCCGCAGCGCTTTCGCGCACGTGTTGCAGTTCCTGGTTGTACAGTTCCAAGAGGCGCGGGTTCATGAGCGCCTCCGGGAATCGGCATGCACCACCCGGACGTGACCGGATTCCAGGTCCATGTCGGTTTGCAGCAGCAGGCGCAGGGGCATGGGCTGGGCCCACAGGTCGCCCTCGATCTCGAAGCTCAGGGCGTTGTGGTTCATCTCGCCGGGGGCGGTGCGCGCGCGAACCCGCAAGGTGCTGCGCAGAATCCGTGGTTCAAAGGTGGCGATGGCCTGGTGGATCAGCGCTTCCAGGGCCGGAATATCGATGCTCGACGCGCTGTACCCGGCCAGGGCCGGCAGGCCGTAGTTGACCACCGAAGTACCGGCGGGGGTGTGCAGGGTGGCATCGGCTTCCAGCAGCGAAGTGGTGTTGAGCAGCCATGCCAGGTCGCGCAGTACCGAGGCCTTGAGCTGGCTCAGGGACAGCACGCGTTTGTCCGGGCTTTCTTTCAGGTTGCCGGGTTCATCGTCGGTCAGACGATCCAGCAAAGAGGGTTGCAAGCGATCGCGGGCGGCGATGTCGGTTACCAAAGGGTTCGCTCCAGGATCGGATTGCGCAGGCATGACGTCACGAAAAGGGGCATAACCAAAGACTCACGAGGACGCGGTCTTGGCCAACCGTCCCCGCGTTGTGCCAGGCACAACGCGAGGGCCGGGTCGGTCGCCGCCTTGGGGCGGCGACCGCAGCGCATCAGCGCTTGGTGTTGGAGCGGATGTTCCAGCCGTACTTGATCGGGCCGCCGTCCTTGGTGCCGTCGGCTTTCTGCGGCTGGTACTCGACCATCACCTGAGCGAAGTTCAGGGTGATGTTTTCGGTCAGGCGGTCATCGCTGCCCGAGCCGCCGGTGCTCAGGGAAGTGATCAGCACTTCTTCCAGGTCGATGATCATGTACTCGACCTGGCTTTCGCCGCCGGCCTTGCGCACGGTCAGGCGCACCTTGTCGATGTGCTTGCCGCTGGAGCAATGCATCATCAGGTTCGGCGATGCCTTGTCGACGTACTTGGTCAGCGACAGGTCCTGGATGTTCACCTTGCCCGCACCGCCGCCGCCACCTACATGCATGTTGCCAGACTGGGACATGCCCCAGCTCCAGTTCAGCACGTCGATTTCGTCCTTGTGGGCTTTGTCCATGGACTCGCCCTTGATGTCACCGATCTTGATGAAAATATCAACAGCCATGTTTTCTCCCTGTGTGGCACTTGCCACGATGTTGATTCAGCGTCTGTAGCCGCTGCGCCAGCGGCTACAGGTTTGAGTCGGTTATGGGTCAGGCGCCCTTGGCGGACGGCAGTTTGGATACCAGGCGCAGCGACACGGTCAGCCCTTCGAGCTGGTAGTGCGGGCGCAGGAAGAACTTCGAGTTGTAGTAGCCCGGGTTGCCTTCGACTTCCTCGACCACCACTTCCGCCGCGGCCAGTGGGTGCTGGGCCTTGGTGGTTTCGGTGGAGTGCGCCGGATCACCGTCGACGTAGTTGAGGATCCAGTCCTGCAACCAGCGCTGCATCTCGTCCTTCTCTTTGAAGGAGCCGATCTTGTCGCGCACGATGCACTTCAGGTAATGGGCGAAGCGGCAGGTGGCGAACAGGTACGGCAGGCGCGCGGCCAGGTTGGCGTTGGCGGTGGCGTCCGGATCGTCGTACTCGGCAGGCTTCTGCAGCGACTGGGCGCCGATGAAGGCAGCGAAGTCGGTGTTCTTCTTGTGCAGCAGCGGCATGAAACCGTTCTTCGCCAGTTCCGCTTCACGGCGGTCGGAGATGGCGATCTCGGTCGGGCACTTCATGTCCACGCCACCGTCGTCGGTGGGGAAGGTGTGGGCCGGGAGGTTTTCCACCTCGCCACCGGACTCCACGCCGCGAATCCGCGAGCACCAGCCGAAATGCTTGAACGAACGGTTGATGTTCACCGCCATCGCGTAGGCCGCGTTGGCCCAGGTGTACTTGGTGCTGTCGGCGCCGTCGGTGTTTTCTTCGAAGGCGAAGGCCTCCACCGGATCGGTCTTGGCACCGTACGGCAGACGCGCCAGGAAGCGCGGCATGGTCAGGCCGATATAGCGCGAGTCTTCCGATTCACGCAGGGAGCGCCAGCCGGCGTATTCCGGGGTGGTGAAGATCTTGGTCAGGTCGCGCGGGTTGGACAGTTCCTGCCACGAACCCATGCCCATCACGGTCGGTGACGCCGCAGCGATGAATGGCGAGTGCATGGCCGCACAGACCTTGGACAGCTCGCCCAGCAGCTCCACGTCCGGTGGTGACTGATCGAAGTAGTAGTCGCCCACCAGGCAGCCGTAAGGCTCGCCGCCGAACTGGCCGTATTCCTCTTCGTACATCTTCTTGAACAGCGGGCTCTGGTCCCAGGCCGTGCCCTTGAATTTCTTCAGGGTCTTGTGCAGTTCCGGCTTGGAGATGTTGAGCACGCGAATCTTCAGCTGCTCGTCGCTTTCGGTGTTGTTGACCAGGTAGTGCAGGCCACGCCAGGCGCTTTCCAGTTTCTGGAATTCCGGGTGATGGATCACCTGGTTGACCTGGGCGGTGAGCTTGGCGTCGATGGCGGCGATGATCGATTCGATCGACTTGATGGCGTCGTTGGACACCAGGTCGGTCTGCGCCAGAGCCTGTTCGGCCAGAGTCCGCACCGCGGTTTCCACGGCTTCGCGAGCACGCTCGGTCTTGGGTTTGAATTCCTGTAGCAGCAGCGAAGCGAATTCGCTGGCCTGCTCGGTGGCGCCGGGTTGGGCCTGATTGTCACGCAGCAATTCGGTCATGATCGTTGGTCCTGATTAAGCGTTCGGCTCGGAGTCCACAGGCTTTGGCGCACTCGCCAGGGCCTGGAGCAACGCCGGATCCTTGATGGCTTTCATGATGATTTCTTCAGCGCCGGTCTTGCCGTCCATGTAGGTCAGCAGGTTGGCCAGTTGTGTACGGGCCTCCAGCAGCTGGTTCAGGGAGTCGACCTTGCGCGCGACGGCGGCAGGGCTGAAGTCGTCCATGCTCTCGAAGGTGATGTCCAGGCTCAGGTTGCCTTCGCCGGTCAGCTCGTTGGGTACGTGGAACGCGACCCGTGGCTGCATGGCCTTGAGGCGCGAGTCGAAGTTGTCGACGTCGATTTCCAGGAACTTGCGATCGGCCACCGCGGCCAGGGGCTCGACAGGCTTGCCGGCCAGGTCAGCCATCACGCCCATGACGAAGGGCAGCTGGACCTTTTTCTCGGCGCCGTAGAGTTCGACGTCGTACTCGATCTGCACCCGGGGCGCGCGGTTGCGCGCGATGAACTTTTGAGAACTTTGCTTCGCCACGTTGTGCTCCTGGTCGCTGCTGCGACGGTGTTGGCGTCGGTCGGTGATTGCCGCTGACGATACTGTTCGGCCGTACCGGGGTTAGTCGGATTCGGGGCCGCGCAGGTTTTCAAATTGGGACATGCCATCGGGGATCAGATTGCGCACGATGGCCGCGAAATCGGCGTTGACCAGGTTCTTGGCCCGGTTGAGCAGCACCGGCAGCGGGCTCGAAGGCTCGTGACGGCTGTAGTAGGCCAACAGCCGGTCGAGGCTGCGCAGCACGTCTTCGCGGCTGTTGATCTCACCGCCAACCCGTGCCGGCGCCGGCGCCAAAGGCGCACTGGAACCTTCGCTCGCGGGTGCATCGGCGTGCTGTTCGACGGGGCTGTCGACGCTTTGCGGGGCCTGCTGGCCAAGCACCTGCAGTGCCAGGCGCAGGGGCTGCTTGAGGGCGCTGAGGTCCACGCCGGCGGCGGAACCTACCTGTTCGCTGACCTGCTTCTCGATGGCTTCGGCCGCCGAGCGAGCGCTGCTCAAGGCGTGGCGAATGGCTTCAAGGTGCTGGGGATCGCTGTCTTGCAGGGCCCCGGCCAAGTGATCGGAGCCCAGGCTCTCGCCCGAGAAATGCTGCAGGCCGGCGGCGTTCAGTGCCGCACGCACGCTCACCGGGCCAAAGGTCCGGGAACGGGTGAGGATGGCTTCGCGCAGCAGGCCGATGGTGGAATCGGCTGCCAGGCCGGCCAGGGCATTGATCCGCACCGTGGGATCGTTGTCGTCGTCGGCGTCCAGGCGCGGGTGCAGCTCGGCCCAGTAATCACGGAGCAAACCGTTGATCAGGTCGAGGCTGGTGGCCAGGCCCGGCAGGCCTTCAAGGGCCAGGGTGCTTTGCAGGAGGAAATGGGTGATGCGCAGGTCTTTGCTGCGGGCCAGCAAGTCCAGGCTCTGTTGCTGGACGCTGCGCCAGTCCGGCGGCTCGGCCGGCAGGATCGAGTCGCCCATGCTGCGCTCGGGCTGGCCTTGTGCGGCCCGCTCCAAGTGCAAGAAATCCGCGTCATACTCCAGATCTTCGCCACAAGGCGAAGTTGCTGAAATGGCGGCGAGCAACATCGGTACATCCACCTGGTTCGATCTCCCTATCAGCCTGCAGGACAGTCAGGCAATTAATGCACTAGTTGTTTGTGAACTCGCGCACATTTCTTGGTTAACATGGACTCATTGATACTAGTGAGCCATCATCCGTGTTCAAGAAGTTGTGCATTTTTGGTGTAGTAGTTGTGGCTTGTCAAGGTAAGCTATTCGCCCCGCATGACAGTGTTATGTCGACTTATTAGTTCCTTGACCGGCGAGTCAGATTGAGGCGGGGCGAAAGGCTTTTGTCATCTGTGTAGTTTAAGTTGAGCGATCATGCTGTGAACGGCGCTGTTTAAAGGATTTTTTGCGGGCTTTTCATTTTTTACGGAACTTTTTTCCCGACGCCGGTTCGCACGCGGAAGTACAGCAAGGAGGCGCAATGTCGCTGTGTTTGACTATCACTAGTTATCACAAGATTACCCCTGGCCAATGCCCTGAGAAACTAATGGATCAGGGAATGATGGCAATTGGCCGTAGTTCCGATAATGACTGGGTACTTCCTGATCCCGAGCGCTTAGTTTCCGCGCGACATTGTGTCATCCAATACAAGGATGGCCGTTATTATTTGACCGATAACAGTACTAATGGTGTGGAGTTAGTCCGCGCCGGTATTCGCATGCGCCGGGGTAGCAGTGAGCCATTGGAAGATGGCGAGGTTATTCGTATTGGCGATTATGAAATCAGTGCGCGTATCGATTTCAGTCTGAATCGTGTCCAGGCTGAGGCCTTTTCCGGGGACAGCTCCAACAGTTTCGAAGCACTGATGGGCCGCCAGTCGTCGCCGCCCACGCCCATCGAGCCGATTGCCATGGCGCCGGTGGCGCATTTTCAGGGCGCTTCGGCCCAGGATACTTTTCCCGACCTGTTCGATTTCCTCGCTCCGAGCGCGACTCCGCCGGCGACCCAGCCTGATCACGTGCCCGCCGAACAGCACGATTTTCGCCCGCCGACCCCCACCGCGGTGCCTCAGCCCCTCGCTCAGCCCCAACCGGCGGCGCCCCAGAGCGGGGCGTTGATTCCGGATGACTGGGACCTGTTCGGTGAAACCCCGGCCCGCCCGGCTCCAGTGTTGAGCGTGGCACCGATGGCAGCTCCACCTGTCGTCGCGGAACCCTTTGCCAGCGTCGCTGAATTTGGTGCAGTACCGCCGCAGCCGCAGCCGCAGCCGCAGCCGCAGCCGCAGCCGCAGCCGGTCGAGGTCGAGGTCGCCGCCGTTGTCCCTATTGTCCCTGTCGCTCCTGCGACTCCCGTCGCTCCCGTCGTGCCAGCGCCGGCGGTCGAGTCGGGGCCACAAACCGACCTGTTGCAAGCCTTCCTGCGGGGCGCCGGGCTGGAGCAGTTGCGCATCGACCCGCAGCAGGCCCAGGCGCAGATGGAAAGCCTGGGGCGCAGCTACCGCTTGATGGTGGAAGGCCTGATCGATGTGTTGCGTGCCCGCAGCAGTCTCAAGGGCGAGTTCCGCATGCAGCAGACGATGATCCGCCCGGTGGAAAACAACCCGCTGAAATTCGCCCCCAATGTCGACGAAGCCATGCTTCTGCTGCTGCGCCACAGCAACCAGGCTTTCATGGCTCCGGATCAGGCGGTGCAGGACAGCTTCGACGACCTGCGGGCTCACCAACTGGCCGTCATGGCCGGCGTGGAAGCCGCGATCAAGCACCTCCTGGGGCGCTTCGAGCCCGGTGAGCTGGAAGCCCGCATGGCCCGCCCCGGTGGCCTGGGCAACCTGTTCAGCGGTTCGCGGCAGGCGCAGAACTGGCAGCAGTTCACAGCGCTCTACAAGCAGATTTCCCAAGAGGCCCAGGACGATTTCCAGGACCTTTTCGGGCGCGAATTCAGTCGCGCCTACGAAGAACATACCCACCGGCTGCGCCGTTCCTGAGCGCGCCTGGAACCCCCTAAACACACGGATACACGGACAGCTGACACGTCATTGAGGACGCAGGATGATTCAACGATTGCTGACATTGGTCGCCATGCTGGTACTGGCGGCCTGTGCCAAGGACGCACCAACCCCCGCCGAGCCGGTCAAGGAAGAACCTGGCGCCACCACCGTGGAGCTGCGTTTCCAGGCCGTGGCCGGGCTCAACCCGGGTCCTGATGGCCTGAGCACCCCGGTACGGGTACGGATCTTCGAGCTGAAGAACCCGGCCACCTTCATGCGCGCCGACTACTTCGCCCTGGCAGAGCGGGCCCCGGCCACCCTGGGCCCGGACCTCATCGACCAGGATGAAGTGCTGGTCAAGCCCGGCGATCAGTTCACCCTCAAGCGCACCCTGGACCCGGCCACCCGTCAGGTCGGCCTGCTGGTGGGGTATCGCGAAGTGGACCAGGCCCTGTGGCGAGTCGGGGTCAACACGGCGCAGCGCCTGAACAATCAGTATCAGATCGTCCTCGATGTCCGCGCGATCAGCGCCGAGCTCGTGGCCCCCCCATCCAGCCCTGCCCAATAGGCAATCGGAGCAACCATGTCCTGGAACAATCGCGTGGTCTGGTCGGAAGGCATGTTCATTGGAACCCAGCACTTCCAGCAGCATGACCGTTACCTGGAAAACCTCATCGACGCCCGCAGCCGTCCGCTGTCGGCGGGGGCCTGGGGATTCTCCGAGCTGCGTGTCGATCAGGGCCTGCTGGCCCAGGGCAAGCTGGCCATTGTCAGCGCCCGCGGCCTGTTGCCCGACGGCACCCCGTTCAACATTCCCCACGACGACCTGGCGCCGACCCCGCTGAGCATTGACGACAGCCTGCGCGATGGCCTGGTGTACCTGGCGCTGCCCCTCAAGCGCGCCGGCGCCCGGGACACCGTGGACGAAGGCGAGGCGCTGGGTGGCGCCCGCTATCTGAGCCAGGTGCGTGAGGTGCGTGACGATAACGCGCCTTTTGAGAACCGTGCGCCGGTGGCGGTGGGCTCCCGGGCCTTGCGCCTGCTCACCGCTGCGGACGGCCTCAGCGACTACGCCGCCATCGGCGTGGTGCGGGTCAAGGAGAAGCGCGCCGACCGCGCCCTGGTGCTCGATGACAGCTACATCCCGCCGCTGCTGGATGTGGCCGCGTCCAAGCCCTTGAGTGCCTTTCGCAGCGAACTGTTGGGTCTGCTGCATCAGCGCGGCGAAGCCCTGGCCGGACGGGTGGTGGCTTCGGGGGCCGGTGGCGCTTCGGAAATTGCCGACTTCATGCTCCTGCAACTGGTGAACCGCGCCCAGCCGCTGGTGAACCACCTGAACCAGATCAGCCCGCTGCACCCCGAGCGCTTGTACAGCGAGCTGGTGAGCCTGGCCGGCGAATTCTCGACCTTCTCCAACAGCGCTCGACGCCCGGTGGAGTACCCGCAGTACCAGCACGATGAACTGGCCCTGAGCTTCGCTCCGGTGATGCAGGCCCTGCGCGAGGCCCTGTCGATGCTGATCGACAGCAAGGCGACGCCGATTCCGATCGTCGAGAAAGCCTACGGCGTGCACGTGGCGATGCTGGCGGACCGCACCCTGTTGGAGAACGCCAGCTTCATTCTGGTGGTGCGCGCCGACGTGCCCGGCGAGACCCTGCGCGGGCGTTTTGCCCAGCAGAGCAAGGTGGGCTCGGTGGAGCACATCCGCGATCTGGTCAACCTGCAGTTGCCGGGCATCGGCCTGCTGCCGCTGCCGGTGGCGCCACGGCAGTTGCCGTATCACGCCGGTTCCACCTACTACGAGCTCGATCGTGGCAGCGAGCACTGGAAACAGCTGGTTCACTCCGGAGGCTTCGCGTTCCACGTCGCGGGGGAATTCCCGGGCTTGAACCTGGCCTTCTGGGCCATTCGAGGATAAGTCGCGATGCATCCTTTCGACGATTCGGCAGGGCAGCCGTCCCCGGCCAATGACCGCACCCAATTCATGCCGCGCCCCGGTGGCCGTGCGCCCGAGCCTGGGCGCCCGAGCCCGGGGCCGGCACCGTCCCTGGCCGTGCCGGCGGCGCCACTGCCGGCCGGTCAGGCCCGGGGCCTGAACCCCCTGGAGAGTGCTGCCGGCCCACTGCTGGCCTTGCTCACCCGGCTGCGCAGCACCTTGGCCCACCCGGCGCCGGCCAGCCTGCGAGCGCAGCTGCTGGCTTACCTGCGCCAGTTCGAGGAGCGTGCCGAGGCCGCCGGAGTGCCGCGCAACGACGTGCTGCTGGCCCGCTATGCGCTGTGCACCGCCCTGGATGAAGCGGTGCTCAGCACCCCTTGGGGCAGCACCAGCGACTGGGGCAAGCAAAGCCTGCTGATCACCGTGCACAACGAAGCCTGGGGCGGCGAGAAGGTCTTCCAGTTGCTGGAGCACTGCCTGCAAAGCCCCCGCGAGCGCCTGTACCTGCTGGAGCTGCTGTACCTGTGCATGTGCCTGGGTTTCGAAGGCCGCTACCGAGTGATGATCGACGGTCGCAGCCAGCTTGAAGCCCTGCGCGAGCGCACGGCGGCGACCATCCGCAGTGCCCGTGGCGAGCATGAGCGCGAGCTCTCGCCCCATTGGCGCGGGGTCACCGTGGCCCGTGATCGCCTGGCCCAGTTCATGCCGCCCTGGGTCGGCATCGCTATTGGTGTGGCCTTGCTGCTGGCACTGCTGTTCGGCCTGCGCCTGAAGCTGGCAGCGGACGCCGAGCCGGTGTTCAAGAACATCCATGCCCTGGGCGAGATCCCGGTGCAGACCCTGGACCGCCCGGTGATCCAGCCGAAGATTGTCGAGCGTCCGCGCCTGGCCGGCTTCCTCGCCGAGGACATCAAGGCCGGGCGAGTGGCTGTTGAAGATGCCGTCGACCGTTCGGTGGTGACCATCCGTGGCGATGAACTGTTCGCCTCGGCCAGCGCCAGCATCCTCGACGACTATCAGCCGCTGATGCTGCGCATCGCCGACGCGGTGCGCAAGGTCAAGGGCCAGGTGCGGATTACCGGCCACAGCGACAACCGACCGATCGCCACCTTGCGCTTCCCGTCCAACTGGAAGCTGTCCCAGGCCCGCGCCGAATCGGTGTTGCAGATTCTCGCGGCGAAGACCGGGCAGCCGGAGCGCTTCAGCGCCGAAGGCCGCAGCGACACTGAGCCGTTGGCAACCAATGCCACCGCCGAAGGGCGGGCGCGCAATCGTCGGGTAGAAATCAGCGTATTGGCGGAGGGGGTCGAGTGAAGGCGTTTTTCAGTTTTGTGACGCGCTGGGTGATTCCGCTGCTGGGGCTGATCGCCCTGAGCCTGATCATCTGGTTCATTGGCCCGCTGCTGGAGTTCCTGGTACCGGAAGGACGGCGTTGGGCGCTGATCATTCTCATCTTCGCGGTGTGGATCGGCTACCGGGTGTTTAGCATCATCCAGGCCCGCCGGCATGCGGCCAAGGTCCTGCAGAGCCTGGCCGCCGATACCCCGCCGGACCCGGACAGCGTGGCCACCGCCGAGGAGCTGGCGGCCCTGCGCCAGCGCATGGACGAAGCCCTGGCGCTGTTGAAGAAGGCCAAGCTCGGCGGTGACGAGCGACGCAACCTCTACGAGCTGCCGTGGTACGTGATCATCGGGCCGCCGGGCTCGGGCAAGACCACGGCGCTGGTCAATTCCGGCCTGCATTTTCCCCTGGCCGCTCAGTTGGGCGCCGGTGCGGTGCGTGGTGTCGGTGGCACCCGCAACTGCGACTGGTGGTTCACCGACCAGGCCGTGCTGCTGGACACGGCCGGGCGCTACACCACCCAGGACAGCCATGCCGCGGTGGACAAGGCAGCCTGGCTGGGCTTTCTCGACCTGCTGAAAACCCAGCGCTCGCGGCGGCCCATCGACGGTGCCTTCGTCGCCATCAGCCTCTCCGACCTGCTGCTAAGCAGCGAGGCGGAGCGGGCGGCTCACGCCGCGGCGATTCGCCTGCGCATCCAGGAGCTGTACACCCAGCTGGGCGTACGCTTCCCCATCTACCTGATGCTCACCAAGCTCGATCTGGTGCCGGGCTTCATGGAGTTCTTCGACTCCCTGAGCAAGGAAGAGCGGGCCCAGGTCTGGGGCATGACCTTCGCCCTGGATGACGGCAAGAGTGGCGATAGCCCCCTGGCCCAGTTGCCGGCGGAGCTGGCGGCCCTGGAGCAGCGCCTCAACGAGCGTCTGGTGGAGCGCCTGCAACAGGAGCGCGACCCGGCGCGGCGTGACCTGATCTACGGCTTCCCGCAGCAATTCGCCGCGCTCAAGGAATCCTTGCAGGGCTTCCTTGAAGGCGTGTTCAAACCCAACGCTTTCGAAGAGCGCGTGCTGCTGCGCGGGGTGTATTTCACCAGCGGCACCCAGGAAGGCAGCCCCATCGACCGCCTGATCGGCGCCATGGCCCAGAGCATGAACCTGGACCGCCAGCACCTGGCACGGCAGACCGGCACCGGGCGCAGCTACTTCATCGAGAAACTGTTCAGCGCCGTGGCCTTTGCCGAGCGCGGGCTGGTGGGGGTCAACCCCAAGGTCGAGCGGCGGCGCAAATGGATCGCTCGGGGCGCCCTGGCTGCCACCGTGGCCCTGGTGCTGATAGTCGGTACCTTGTGGATCGTCAGCTACCGGGCCAACCAGGCCTATATCGCCCAGGTCGACCAGCGGGTCGGCCCGGTGCGCCAGGACGTGCAGAGCCTGAGCCCGGCCCAGCGCGATGTGCTGGCGGTGCTGCCGCTGCTCAACGCCACGCGCAATCTGGCCGGCGATGCGCCGGGCTGGGCCGAAGGCCTGGGCCTGTATCAGGGCGACATGCTCGAAGCCGAGTCCGCCAGTGTCTATCGCAAGCTGCTGGTGGCGGTGTTCGCCCCGCGTTTGATGACCCGCATCGAAGAGCAACTGCACAGCGGCGGCAACTCGGACTACCTCTACGAGGGGCTCAAGGCCTACCTGATGTTGGCGGACAGCGAGCACTACGATCCGGACTTCATCAAGGCCTGGATCACCCTGGACTGGGAGCGGACCCTGGCCCGCGACCTGCCTCCCGAGCAACGCCAGGCCCTGACCGGCCACTTGCAAGCGCTGTTCGAAAAGCATCCGCCCAATGCGCGCCTGGACCAGCGCCTGATCGACGATCTGCGGCGCCAGTTGCAGCAGTTGCCGGTGGCCCAGCGGGTCTATGACCGGGTCAAGCGCGCCAAGCTGCCGGACGGTGTCCCGGACTTCCGCCTCAGCGAAGCCGGTGGCCGCGACGCGGCGCTGGTGTTCACCCGCAAGAGCGGCAAGCCCCTGAGCGAACCCTTGAGCGGGCTGTTCACCGTCAAGGGCTACCGCGAAGGCTTCCTCCTGGCCAGCCTCAACCAGGCCGGCACCCTGGCGGAAGAACAGTGGGTGCTGGGCCGCGACCAGGCCGATCAGCAGAACGTCGCCAGCCTTGCCGCCGATGTGCGCCGCCTGTACTTCCAGGACTACCTGCGCCAGTGGGACGCCTTGCTGGCGGACATCGATTTTGTGCCGATCACCAGCGTGGCCCAGGCCGCGGACGTGCTGCGGATTCTCTCCGGGCCTACGTCGCCGCTGAAGAAGCTGCTGGTGGCCGTGGCCAAGGAAACCGATCTGCAACAGGAAGAACGCCTGTTGGCGGCCCAGGGCCAGAAGGTCGAGGGCGGTGTGGATCAGCTCAAGCAGCGCCTGGGTTCTCTGCTGGGTCAGGAGCAGGCGGGCAACCCGGCGGCCGTGGCCAGCAGCGAAGATCCGGTGAGCGCGCATTTTGCCGATCTCAACAGCCTGGTGAGCAAGGGTGAGGGCGAGCCGGCGGCCATCGACGGCCTGCTGGCGGACATGAATGCCCTGTACGTGCAGGTCAGTGCCATGGTCGGAGCCAGCGGCGATGCCCTGCTGGGCGAGGCCAAGAACCAGGCCAGTGCCGCGGCGGCGCGGGTCAGCCTGACCGCCGAGCGTCAGCCGCCGGTGGTCCAGGGGCTGGTGAAATCGGTGGTGGGCTCCACCACCAACACCATGATGGGCGGGGTGCGCAACCAATTGAACGCGGCCTGGGTCAGCGAGGTGGTGAACGTTTATCGCCAGTCCCTGAGCGGGCGTTATCCGATGTCTCCGGGCAGCTCCCGGGACGCGACCCTGGAGGATTTCGGCCAGTTCTTCGGCACCGGCGGGGTGATGGACAACTACTTCCGCAAGTACTTGCAGCCTTACGTCAACACCTCGACCCCGACCTGGAGCTGGCAGCCGGGCGCGGCGCAGAAGCTGGGCATTTCCCCCGGCGTGCTGCAGACCTTCCAGCGCGCTTCGAACATCCGTGATGCCTTCTTCCGCTCCAGTGGCGGTACCCAGCCGGCGGTGCGTTTCGAACTCAAGCCGGTGGCCATGGACGCCAATATCAGCCAGTTCCTCCTCGACCTGGATGGCCAGCAACTGAGCTACGACCACGGTCCGAGCCGCCCGGTGGCCATGCAGTGGCCGAATCCGGGGAGCATCGGCGTGGTGCGCCTGTCGATCATGCCGCCGTCGGCCACTGGGCGCTCCGGGATCACCCTGGACGGCCCATGGGCCTGGTTCCGCCTGCTGGAGCAGTCGGACCTGACGGCCACCAACTCGCCGGACCGCTTCAACCTGCGGCTGCGGGTGGATGGCGCGAGCATTTCCTACGAGCTGCGGGCCAGCAGTGCCTTCAACCCGTTCAAGAGCCGGGTGCTCAGCGGCTTCAGCCTGCCGGAGCGGCTATGACGGTGGTCGGTCTGTACGGCAAGTTGGCCAGTCGCGGCGATTTTGTCAGCCGTGGCTTGCCGCAGAGTTTCATCGGCCCCTGGGACAGCTGGCTGGCGGCGGGTTTGCTGGCCAGCCAGAACGCTCTGGGCGAGCAGTGGCTGAACGCCTATCTGGTCAGCCCGCTGTGGCGGTTCGCCCTGGCCCCCGGAGTCTGCGGGCCCCAGGCGGCGGTGGGCGTGGTGATGCCGAGCATCGATCGGGTCGGGCGTTATTTCCCTCTGACCGTGGCGGCCTTGCTGGAGCCTGAAAGCGATGTGGCTTCCCTGGTGAGTGGCCCGGATCTGTGGTTTGAACAGGTGGAAGAGCTGCTGCTGGCGACCCTGGATCAGGACGCCAGTTTCGAAGCCCTGGAAGAGGGGATGCAGGCCCTGGGAGCGCCGAGCCCGGCGACTCGCGCTGAAGGTAGCCATTTCGCCGGATTGCAGCGGTTTTATGTCAGTGATCCACAGGCCCGTGGCGCGATCCTCGCGACCCAGGGCAGTGAAGGATCGAGTGCCTGGTGGGGCCGGGGTTCGCCGTACATCAGCCCGATGTTGCTGCGTTGCCAGGGCCTGCCGCCGGCCAGCGATTTTGCGCAATTTTTGCTCGGACAAGAAGGTGCCGTCTAAATGGGTTCAGCGCCACAACTGTCCTACCAGTCCGCCAGCTACAGCCATGTCGGCATGGTGCGGAAGATCAATGAAGACGCCTGGCTCGAAGCCCCGGAAGCCGGCCTCTGGCTGGTAGCCGATGGCATGGGCGGACACGCCGCCGGGGATTACGTCAGCAGCCTGATCGTCGATAGCCTGCGCGCGATTGCGGCGGTGGACAGCCTCGATCAATACGTCGCCGCGCTGCGCAATGGCCTGGCGGCGGTGAATGCCGCCGTGCGCGAGGAAACCGCCAATCGCGGGGTGACCATGATGGGCAGCACCGTGGTCCTGCTGGCCGTGCGCGGCGCCCGGGCGGTGTGCCTGTGGGCCGGTGACAGCCGCCTGTACCGGCTGCGGGACGAGCAACTGGAAAGCATTTCCAGGGATCACAGCTACGTCCAGGACCTGCAGGACAGCGGCCTGCTCAGCGAGGCCGAGGCGCGGGTGCACCCACGGGCCAATATTGTCACCCGGGCCATTGGCGTTGAAGCCCAGCTGGAGTTGTCCCAGGTCGATCTGCAGGTGGAGGACGGTGACACCTTCCTGCTGTGCAGCGACGGTTTGAACAAGACCGCCGAAGACTTCGAACTGCGCGACGTGCTCAGCCACAGCGAGCCTAACGACGTGGTGCGCAGCTTGATTCACCTGGGCCTGACCCGGGGCGCGCCGGACAACATCACCGCCATCGTGATCAAGGCCGCAGGACACTGACCATGGACATTCTGATTCCCGGCTTTGACATCCAGGGCGAGATTGGCGAAGGCGCCATGGCCTCCGTGTACCTGGCGACCCAGCGCTCCCTGGAGCGCAAGGTGGCGCTCAAGGTCATGGCCGCGGCGCTGGCCGCTGACCCGAGCTTCTGCGAGCGCTTTTTGCGCGAGGGCAAGACCCTGGCGCGGCTGTCGCACCCGCACACCGTGACCATCCACGACATCGGCAATGTCGGCGAGCTGTACTACATGGCCATGGAGTACCTGCCCAACGGCACCCTGAAAGAGCGCATCGCCGCCGGGCTGACCCCGGAGCAGGGCCTGACCTATATCCGCCAGATCGCCTCGGCCCTGGGTTATGCCCACGCCCAGGGGCTGGTGCACCGTGATGTGAAACCGGCCAACATTCTGTTCCGCGCCGACGGCACGGCGGTGCTTTCGGACTTCGGCATCGCCAAGTCCCTGGATGACCGCACCCAGTTCACCCAGGCCGGTTTTGCCGTGGGCACGCCGAGCTACATGAGTCCGGAGCAGGCCCGGGGCCAGGACATCGACGGTCGCGCCGACCTGTATGCCCTGGGCGTGGTGCTGTACGAGATTCTCGTCGGCGAGTTGCCGTACAACGGCACCGACGCGCTGTCCACGGCCCTGGCCCACCTTACCGAGCCCTTGCCTGAATTGCCGCTGCACCACGGGCGCTACCAGCACATCCTGCGCAAGCTGCTGGCCAAGGACCCGGCGGAACGCTATCCGGATGCCGCGGCCTTGCTGACGGCCCTGGACAACCTGCCGCCGGAGACTTCCGAGGTCGAGGCGACGCTGATCCAGCCGTTGCCATTGCCGCTGCCGCCTCAGGCCGCGCCCCCGGGCAACGACCTGGCCGGGCTGACTCCGGTGTCCATCGAGATTCCCCGGCAGGCGC
This sequence comes from Pseudomonas sp. JDS08PS003, assembly GCF_045013505.1. NCBI lineage: Bacteria > Pseudomonadati > Pseudomonadota > Gammaproteobacteria > Pseudomonadales > Pseudomonadaceae > Pseudomonas > Pseudomonas sp. JDS08PS003. Next base: position 7,037,032 of record NZ_CP120724.1, on the reverse strand, counting down.
CAGCGCCTGCACCGCGCCAGGAGCCGCGTCAGGAGACACCGCCGCCGCGTTCATCCCATCTGCCGCCCGCCGGCAGCCCGGCCTCCGAGCAGCGTCGTGGCCCGGTACTGGCCCTGGCCGGCGTCGCCGTGGCCGTCGCCCTGGCCGTGGCCGGCGCCGGTTACTGGTGGCTGTCCGGTGACAGTCCGGCGCCTGCGCCCAAGACCGCTTCGACTGTCAGCACCACGCCTGCCGTGGTGGCGCCGCCGGTGAATCAACCGGTGGCCGCCGATGTCGACGGCGGCCAGCGGCCGTTGCTGATGCCGGGCAAGAAGACCCTGTTCCAGCGGGTACTGAGCAAGCCGGGGGCGAGCTTTTCCAGCGAGCCTGGCGCTGCGCCGGGCCAGGCGGTGCCGGCGTTCTCGGTGCTCTATGTGTATCAGCGCAAGAACCTCGATGGCCGCTCCTGGCTGCGCCTGGGCGCCGCCAGTGACGGCCGCAGCGCCGGCTGGTTGCCGGCGGAGCAGGTCAGCGACTGGAAGCAGAGCCTGGTGCTGAAGTTCACCGAGCGCTCCGGTCGTGCACCGGTGATGTTCGTGCGTCAGGCCAGCGAGCTGGAGCGTTTGCTGGCGGACCCTGCGGCGGCCAAGAACCTGCTGCTCAGGGCGCAGAAGAATCCCCAGGACGAGCAGCAGGTGCTGGCCCTGGAACCCAATGCCAGCGCAGTGCCACAGGAGCAGTTCTACCTGCTGCCGATCTTTGACTCCAAGGAGAGCTTCGACGAGAACGGCCAGTCGGTGCAGTTGCTCAATGTCGCCTCGATCGATCCGGGCAACAGCCCGCAGAGCATCAGCGACAGCAGTGGCAAGCGCCTGCCGGCGAGCACCGCGCCGGCAGCCGGCGACGCTTTCCGCACGGCGGTGGTGCTGGTGGTGGACACCTCGGTGTCAATGCAGCCCTACATCGATCAGGTGCGCGATGTGGTCCACGAACTGCAGGGCAAGATTGCCGCGCGCGGCGAGTTGGACAGTGTCAGCTTCGGTCTGGTGGGTTTTCGCAACAACACCAGCAAGACCCCGGGCCTGGAGTACGTGACCAAGACCCTGGTGACCCTGGACCAGGGCCGCGACCCTCAGCGCTTCCAGGAACTGGTGAGCCAGGTCAAGGCCACCAGCGTCTCCAGCCACTCGTTCAACGAAGACGCTTTCGCCGGGGTCATGCAGGCGGTGGAAGGCATGGACTGGAAGGGCTACGGCGGACGCCTGATCCTGCTGGTCAGTGATGCCGGCGCCCTGCGCAAGAACGATCCCTACAGCCGCACCCAGATGAACGAGGCGGAAGTGCGCCAGGCGGCTTTGGGCAAGCAGATCAAGATCTACGCCCTGCACCTGCGCACCGACGCCGGCAAGAAGAACCATGCCCAGGCGGAAACCCAGTACCGGGTGTTGACCGCCGACGCCAACCCGAAGATCGGCGACCTGTACATTCCGGTGCCTGGCGGCGATGTGGGCAAGTTCGGCGCGCGGGTCGACGAGATCGGCACGGTGTTCGCCGACCTGGTGCATCAGGTACGCAGCAACCAGAGCCAGGCGGTGCCGTCGTTGGCGGCAGCGCCGAGCATCGCCGAGAAATCCGCGGCCATCGGTTATGCCATGCACATGGATTTCCTCGGTCGCAAATCCGCCAGTCAGGCGCCGCAACTGGTCAGCGCCTGGACCGCCGACCGCGACCTGACCAACCCGGCGCTGCCGGCGTTCCAGGTCTGCGTGATGCTCACCAAACTGCAGCTCAACGACCTGCAGCAGTCGCTGAAGCTGATTGTCGATGCGGCGCGCAAGACCCAGACCTCGCCCAAGGATTTCTTCCAGGAAATCGCCAGTGCCAGTGCCTACATGAGCCGCGACCCCTCGGCCCTGCGCAAGGGCGGCAACCTGGCCGACGGCGGCGTGCTGGGGGAATACCTGGAAGGGCTGCCGTACCGCAGCAAGTCGCTGAACATGACCCAGGACCTGTGGCTGTCCCTGAGCGTGGCCGAGCAGGAAGACTTCATCGACGAGCTGGATTCGAAGATCCGTCTGTATGAAACCTTCCACAACGACCTGGCCAACTGGGTGCGCTTCGGCGATGCCGAGCCGGGTGATGCCCTGTACCGCGTTCCGTTGTCGACCCTGCCGTGATGCTCAATCTGGCGGAGGTGCGCAAGAGCCGCGGCGAGGGTCGCCAACGCTACAGCCTGGTGATCCCCAGGCTGCAACTGCGCGCGGGCGATCAGCTGGCGGTGGTCGGCCCCAGCGGCTGCGGCAAGAGCACGCTGCTCGATCTGCTGGCGCTGGTGCTGGCTCCGGATTCGGCGGCGCGTTTTGAGTTCGCTCCGGCCAACGCCCCCATCGACATTGCCGGTATCTGGCGCGGCACGGGGCACAGCGCCCTGGCGCAGCTGCGCAGCCGGCACCTGGGGTATGTGCTGCAGACCGGCGGGCTGCTGGGGTTTCTTGATGTGCGCGGTAATATCAGCCTGCCCCGGCAGTTGCTGGGGCTGGCGGACGAGGGCATTCCCCGGCGCCTGGCCGAACGCCTGGAAATCGCCGATCAACTGCACAAGAAGCCCGCCGCCCTGTCGGTGGGCCAGCGTCAGCGGGTCAGTTGTGCTCGGGCCTTGGCCCATGGTCCGCAGGTGCTGCTGGCGGATGAACCGACCGCGGCCCTGGACCCCTTGAACGCTCAGCGAGTGATGCAGCTGCTGGTGCAGCAGGCGCGGGATCAGCGGCTGTGCTGCGTGATCGCCACCCACGATGAGGTGCTGGCCCGGGCCAACGGCTTGCAGGTGCGGCGCATTGCCTGCCAGCGCGATGCCGACGGCGGGGTCACCGCGACGCTGGGGGAGGCTTGCTGATGCGTGCGTCCCTGACCGCGGCGCTGGCCTGGCAGGACTACCGGGCCGATACCTGGTTGTCGGCCTGTTCGGTGCTGGCCCTGGTGGCGGTGATCGCGCCGCTGCTGGTGCTGTTCGGGCTCAAGTTCGGGCTGGTGAGCAGCCTCACCGAGCGCCTGGAAAAGGACCCGGCGGTGCGCGAGATCATTCCTCTGGGCGGCGGCCGGTTCAGCGCCGAGTTCATTGCCGAGCTGGGGCGGCGACCGGAGGTGGCCTTTGCCTTGCCCAGAACCCGGCAGATCGCGGCTACGGCAGATCTGTCCCGGGGCGCGGGGGATATCGGCCTGACCGTGGAAATGCTGCCTACCGCTGTCTCGGACCCGTTGCTCGGGCGTTTGCCGGTGCCTCGGAGCATGAGTGGCGTGCTCCTGAGTCGGACCGCCGCCGAAAAGCTTGGCGTACAGCCTGGAGATTGGCTGCAGGCGGCCTTCGGCCGGCAAGTGGCGGGACGTAGCGAAGTGCAGCGGACCCGAGTCCAGGTGGAGGGCGTATTGCCCCTGGAAGCCTTTGCCCGGGATGCCCTGTTCGCGCCCCTGGCCTTGCTGGAGGCCGCCGAGGATTACCGCGACGGCCGTGCCGTGGCGGCCCTGGGCTGGCTCGGCGAGGCGCAGGCCGCGTCCGGGCAGCGGGTCTATCCAGCCTTTCGCCTGTATGCCCGCAGCCTCGATGACGTCGAATCGTTGCGCCGCTATTTCGCCGAGCGTGGCCTGTTGGTGGCAACCCAGGCCCAGACCATCGCCCAGGTGCAGTCCTTGAGCCGCAACCTGTCCATTGTTTTCTGGGTGATTGCCGGGCTGGCCCTGGCGGGCGCCTTTGCGGCGATCTTTGCCGGTGCCCTGGCGGCGGTGGAGCGTAAGCGCCGGGAGTTGTCGGTGCTGCGCCTGCTGGGATTTTCCACCGGGGCCCTGCTGTTGTTCGTGGTGGCCCAGGCACTGTACAGCGCCGGTTTCGCTGCGCTGTTGAGTGGCGCTCTGTATGGCCTGGCCCAGGCCGGGCTGAATCATTTGTTCATGCAGGTGCCCGGCGAGTACGCCAGTCATTTGCTGCCGGCCCATTACGGGCTGGCCCTGTTGGCGACGCTGGGCGTCAGCACCCTGGCCGCCGCGCTGGGCGGCTGGCGGGTGTCGCGCATTGAAGCCTGTGAAGGAATTCGCGATGTATAAGTTGATCGGCACCGTGTTGGCCATGACCCTGGCCGGCGCCGTGTGGGCGCAAGAGCCCGGCAACAAGATGGACAACCCCAAGCCCTTGCCGGACGACGTCAGTCTGCCGCTGCCCTGTGAAGGCGAGATGGTGTTCCGCTATGTCTACGTGCTGGCCCAGGGCACCCTGGACGACCGCGAGGTGAACCTCGGCTATCCCTTCAGCGAAGGTGAGAGCGGCTACCAGCAATCGTTCATCTCCGGTTATCGCCGGGACTACATCAACGGCCAGTTCACCCTCAAGGACCTGCCTGGCGCCTGGAGCAAGACCATTGGCCCGGCCTTGCCGAAAACCGGTGCCGGGGTGCCCCTCAAGCCGATGCTGTATTTCATCGGCAAGTACGAAGTCACCGCTCGCCAGTACGCCCAGGTAATGGCGCAGGCCCAGTCCCTGGCCAGTGGCGAGCCGGCCCCGGCCTGTGAGGCCTCGGAGGGCATGCCGGGGCGCTTGCCCAAGGTCAAGCTGTCGCGCTTCGAGGCCGAGCGTTTTGCCGCGGTCTACAGCGCCTGGCTGATGAAGAATCACCGTGACCTGCTGCCGGTCAGCGGCCGCGGCGGTTCCTCCGAAGACGGCGGCCTGGGTTTCGTGCGCCTGCCCACCGAGGTGGAGTGGGAATACGCTGCCCGTGGCGGTCAGGCGGTGAGTCGCCAGGAGCTGGAAGGGCGGCTGTTTCCACGGCGCCTGGAGGGCAGCGAGAGCGATGGTCCGCTGGCGGACTGGGCCGTGTTCAATCAGGTGGCCGGTGGCACTGGCCAAGCGGCGCGGCTGATGCCGATCGGCACCAAGCTGCCCAACCCCATCGGCATGTTCGACGTGATCGGCAATGCCGCCGAGATGGTCCAGGAGTCGTTCCAGCTGGTGCGCGCCGGACGGCGCCAGGGCACTTACGGCGGCTTCGTGGTCAAGGGCGGCAATTACCTGGAAGGCGAGGGCACGCTGTTTACCGGCATGCGCCGCGAGTACCCGCTGTTTGGCGCCGACGGCACCGAGCAAAGCAACGAAACTACCGGTTTCCGGGTGGCCATCGGCGCCTTGTCGGCCCCGCGTTCGCGCTACAAGGAGCTGTTTGCCCAGTGGCAGAAGGAAGGCCGCCTGGCGTCCCTGACCGACGCCATCGACGACGCCCAGGACCCCACCAAGCGCCTGGACGCCATCATCGCCGCCAGTGTCGACCCGCGTCTGCAGGCGGAGCTGGGGCTGGTCAACGAAGAGCTCAAGCGCAACGTCTCGCTGATCGCCCAGCAGCGCGAGGAGGCGGCGGGCAACCTGATCCAGTCCTCCGCTCTGGTGGCTGAAACCATCAACAACTACAACATTCGCCTGACCAATCTGAAGAAGAGCCAGCAGCAGGCCATCGATGCCAAGGACGAACCCAGCGCCAAGCTGTTCGCCGAAGCCATCGACAACGGCCGCAGCGCACTGGACGGGGCGGTGGCGATCTACATCGACAACCTGGCCACGGGCACCCGTTACACCGACGCGGTGATCCAGGCGCAATTTCAACGGATCAAGGAAGAACTCAATCGCAAGCCGGTGCTCGGCAAGAGCCTGGTGACACGCGCTACGTTATTCGTCCGCCATGTCGGGAATTATCGCCAGCAACGGCGAGCCGACCCAGCGACGATTTTGAAGGAACTGCTCGCATCGACCGGTCAGAAGTCATGACTGGCCGCTGTCTGTCGAGCCTGGAGGAGCTCGGACGATTTCGTGTCGTACCGAGTTGGTCAAACTTAATCGAGATCACCAACATGCTTTTTTCCCGCAACCCATTTGCTTCAACATCCAAGCGTCACCTGCTGTTGGTTGCCGCCGGGTTCAGCACCGTATTGACCGGTTGCGCGACCTCTCCGGTGTCCAAGGTCGCCTCCACCACCAAGGTCGAGTACTACCCGAGCTGCTATGAGCCGGTGCAGCACTTGCGCGCCACTGATTCGGACATGACCAAGTCGGTGGTCACCGGTGCTGCCCTGGGCGCTGCCGGCGGTGCCTTGCTCGGCGCCCTGACCGGCGACGGCGATCACCGTGGTCGCAATGCGGCCATCGGTGCTGCCGGTGGTGCTCTGGCCGGTGGTGCCGCCGGTTACTACACCGAGCGCCAGAAGCAGATCGCCGATGACAATCAGCGCATCGCTTCCTACGCCGCCGACTTTAACAAGAGCGCTGCCGACATCGACCGCAGCACCGCTTACGCCCGTGCTTCGCAGACCTGCTACCAGCGTGCCTTCGACAGCCTGATCAGTGCCCGCAAGGCCAACAGCATCAATGATGTGGAAGGGCGCAAGCGCCTGGCGGAAATCGTCAGCGGCCTGAAAGAGTCCAATGACCTGATCGCCGCGGTGAACGGTCGTGCCAGCGAAGACCTGAGCAAGTACAACCAGGCCTACGAGCAGGACCTGCAGCAAGTGGGCGTGCAGCGTACCGACGTAGTGAAAGTCGCCACCGCCGATACCACCCAGGTGACCACCACCAGCGGTGGCAAGCGCAAGCAGCCGGTGCAGAAGGTCAAGCAGCCGAAGCTTCCGACCGTGCCTCAGGAAGCGGTGAGCACCGAGAGGTCGATCCAGGAGGCCAAGATCAAGCAGGCCGAGAGCAACAAGGTCGCGACCACCGGCCAGACTCAGGTCAACAGCATGTGCAAGAGCCCTGACCTGGGTGACTGGGCACCGGTGCCTTGCCCTAACGTCTGAGTCAGTGATTGTCTGACAAGATGTAGCGATAAGCGTTGAACGCCAGTCGATCTCCGAGTAATCGAACAGATCGGCTGGCGCTCTTCGAGTTACAGGTTAAACTGCGGCGGCCATCCAATAACTCCACTGAGGCGCCGTGCATGAAATTCCGCTTTCTTCTCTGGGTGCTTGGCCTGTTGATGGGCAAAGCCAGCCGCAACAATCCTGCTTTTCAGCAACAGTTGGGTGACAAGGAGCTGGTGTTCCAGCTGCAGACGCTCGACGGCAAGGTTGCTCGACATTTCTTCGTCAAAGACCAGCGCGTGACCAGTCGTTCGGGTTTCTATCCCGAGCCTGCGTTCGCCATTGCCTTCAAGGATGCCGCCTACGGCTTCGCCACGATGCAGGCGAAGAACAAGCAGTTGGCGTTCATGACCGGTATTCAGGACAAGTCGATCCAGATCAAGGGCAATCCGGCGCTGGTGATCTGGTTCCAGGGGCTGACCAAGTATCTGAAACCGAAGAAGGCCAAGCCCAAGGCTTGATGGTGGGGCTTCGCCGGCGAGCCGGCTCCTACACGCGCCCGGTAGGAGCCGGCTCGCCGGCGAGAGGGGTCAGGCCTGGCTGAACTGCGAAGCCAGTTCCCGCAGCAGCACTTCCGCTTCCAGCACCTTGCTCACCACGTCTTCAGCCTTGTCGCGGCTCAGGCCCAGGCGCTCGAACAGTGCGTCGGGAATTTCCTCGTGGGGACCGGAACCGATGCCACGGCTGCGCAGCAGGCGCACGGCCAGGCACACCAGATTCGGGTACTCGGCGTAGGCGCCGTCGTAGCTCGGGTCGTGCTGGAAGCGCAGGGCGGTGGACAGCTCGTCCGGCATGTCCCAGTAACGCATCAGCCAGGAACCGATCTGTTCGCGGCTGATCCCCAGCAGATGCTGCTCGACATAGCTGTGGCACAGGTGCGGGTTGACCTCCAGGTGCCGGCAGATCAGCGAGAAGTGCGGCGGGAACACGTGGGCCAGCAACAGGTAGCCGAAGTTGTGCAACAGACCGGCGAGGTAGGTCAGGCCGGCTTCCGGGCGCTGGGCGCGGGGCATGGCGCGGGTCAGGCCTTCGATCACCGCCGCGGTGTAGATCGATTGTTGCCAGTAGGGCGTGGCGTGCTGCGGCTGGTCCTTGGGCAGGCTCAGGGTCTTGCCCAGGGCCAGGCCCAGGGCGAGGTTGATCACCAGGTCGAAGCCCAGCACGCGGACGATGGCGTCCTCCACCGAGCGGATCTTGCCCGGCGACGCGTAGTAAGGCGACGCGGCCCAGCTGACCACTTGCGCGGCCAGGGCCGGGTCGGTCTCCACCACGCCGGTGATGTCGTCGATGGTGGCGTTGGGGTCGACCCGCAGCTTGATGATTTTCTGCGCGGTTTCCGCCAGTGGCGGGATCTCAATGGTGGCTTCCAGGCGTTGCTGGATGCGCCGCGCGGTGAAGGCCTGCATGGCCTGGGAGATTTCCTCGCGGTCATCGTCCGGGCGATCGAGGTTGGGGCGGATGCTGCTCAGGGGCTCGCCGAAATGACCGGCGCTGGCCTTGCTGAGCATGCTCTTGAAGGCTTCGCTGGTGATTTCCAGAAGCACGCCCGGCTCGCCCGAATAGATCAGCAGGCTGGGTTCGCGCAGCAGGCTTTCTTCGTACAGGCAGGGGGAACTGGTAAGCGCCGGCAGGCCGGGCAGCAGGCTCAGGCTGTGTTTGCCGAGCATGCGCTCCAGGCGTTCGGTGGACACCGCGGTGAGCCGGCGGCCGGTGAGTTCGGCGAGGCGATTGAGGTCCAGTAGCTGGCTCTGCGGAAACAGCACCATCAGCGCGCCGACGGCGTCGTCCAGGAGCACGGCCTGGACCTTGCGCGCAGCCGGCAGGCCCGGCTGGTCGAGCACTTCGTTGTAGCTGATGGCCAGCTTGCCGAGCAGCAACCGGATAACAGACGGAGCGTGTGGGGTTGCAGTGGCGAGGGCAACTTCTGTCATGGTCTGGTATCCGTTTTTCTACAATTTGACGAGTATAACCAGCTTGGTTACGCCGATGGTCCATTAACTGAGCGTTGGTTCACACTTGGCCGTATTGCTGGCCGTGGCGCAGCCAGCGTTCCAGCAGCGGGCTCACATGGTCCGGCCAACGCTCCAGCAAGGCCTGCGCGGCGTCACGCACGGCCGGTAGCAGGTCAGCGTCACGCATCAGGTCGGCGACCTTGAATTGCAGCAGGCCGGTCTGGCGGGTGCCGAGCATTTCTCCGGGGCCGCGCAGTTCCAGGTCCTTTTCGGCGATGACGAAACCGTCGTTGGTCTCGCGCATGATGCCCAGACGCTGACGACCGATTTGTGAAAGCGGCGGATGGTAGAGCAGCACGCAGTGGCTGGCGGCGCTGCCACGCCCGACCCGGCCGCGCAGCTGGTGCAGTTGCGCCAGGCCCAGGCGTTCCGGGTTCTCGATGATCATCAGGCTGGCATTGGGTACATCGACCCCGACCTCGATCACCGTGGTGGCCACCAGCAGTTGCAGCTGGCCGGCCTTGAACTCGGCCATGACTGCGGCTTTCTCCGCCGGTTTCATGCGGCCGTGGATCAACCCCACGCGCAGTTCGCCCAGGGCGCTGGAGAGGTCTTCGAAGGTGGTTTCGGCAGCCTGGCAGGTGAGCTCTTCGGACTCTTCGATCAGAGTGCAGACCCAATAGGCCTGGCGCCCTTCGGCGCAGGCCGCACGCACCCGCTCGATCACTTCGACGCGGCGGCTGTCGGTCACCAGCACGGTGTTCACCGGGGTGCGGCCGGGCGGCAGTTCATCGAGGATCGAGGTGTCCAGATCGGCGTAGGCGCTCATGGCCAGGGTTCGCGGAATGGGCGTGGCGGTCATGATCAACTGGTGCGGACAGAGGCGGCCGCCCACGCCTTTCTGGCGCAGGGCCAGACGCTGCTGGACGCCGAAGCGGTGCTGTTCGTCGATGATCACTAGAGCCAGGTTCTTGAACTGCACTTCGTCCTGGAACAGGGCGTGGGTGCCCACCACCATCGGCGCGCCGCCGGCAATCTGTTCCAGGGCCGCCGCGCGGTTCTTGCCCTTGAGCTTGCCCGCCAGCCAGGCGACTTCCAGGCCCAGGGGCTCGAGCCAGCGCTTGAAGGTGATGAAGTGCTGCTCGGCGAGGATCTCCGTGGGCGCCATCAGCGTCACCTGATAACCGGCTTCCAGGGCCTGCAGGGCGGCGAGGGCGGCGACCACGGTCTTGCCCGCCCCTACGTCGCCTTGAATCAGGCGCAGCATGGGCTCCGGCTGGCTCAGGTCGTAGGCGATTTCGTTGCCCACACGCTGTTGCGCGCCGGTGGGGGCAAAGCCGAGGTTCTTCAGGTACTTGGCCGGCAGTTTCTTGGCCAATGGCAGCACCGGGGCGCGCTGGGAGCGCAGGCTGTCCCGCAGGCGTTGTTGGGACAGCTGGTGGGTCAGCAGTTCCTCGAACGCCAGGCGATGCTGGGCCCAGTGGTGACCCAGGGCCAGTTCGTCGACATCGGCGTCCGCGGGAGGGTGATGCAGGTAGCGGATCGCATCGTCCAGGGGCGCCAGTTGATAGTCGCGGGCCAGTTCATGGGGCAGCCAGTCGGGCAGGCTGCGGGGGCCAAGCAGGGCCAGGCTCTGCTGGCAGAGCAGGCGCAGGCGCTGTTGGGTCAGGCCTTCAGTCAGGGGGTAGATCGGCGTCAGGGTCTGATCCACCGGCGGCGGCTCGTCACCACTGATGGCGCGGTATTCGGGATGGTAGATCTCCAGGCCCGAGGCGCCGGGTCGGGCTTCGCCGTAGCAGCGCACGCGGGTGCCGCGCTTGAGGCCGTCTTTCTGTGCATTGCTGAAATGGTAGAAGCGCAGGCTCAGGCCGCCGGTGCCGTCTTGCAGGCGTACCAGCAGGCTGCGGCGCTTGCCCATGACCACATCGGCGCCGCTGACGGTACCTTCGATCACCGCATCCTGGCCGGGGCGCAGAGCGCCGATCGGCACCACGCGGGTGCGATCCTGATAGCGCAGGGGCAGGTGGAACAGCACGTCCTGAAGGTTCTCCAGGCCGACCTTGGCCAGCTTCTCGGCCATGGCTTCGCCGACACCCTTGAGTGCCGTGACCGGCACTTTCGACAGCTCAGTCATTGCGATTGCTTAGCTTGCGGCGGGCGGCTTGGCCACCGAGCACAGGCGGATCGAGTCGGCGAGGATCTCGATGGCCTTGGGCCGCGGGAAGCTGGCACGCCAGGCGATGGCCACGGTGCGGAACGGCACCGGTGGAGTCAGTGGGCGGACTTCGATCACCCCGGGTGCGTAGTGATGGCTGTCCACTGCCGACAGCGGCAGGATCGAGATGCCCAGGCCGGAGGCGACCATGTGGCGGATGGTTTCCAGGGAACTGGATTCCACGGTGGTGTGCTTGGCGCCGTCGTTGCCCTTGGTCAGGGTCGGACAGGCTTCCAGTACCTGATCGCGGAAGCAGTGGCCTTCGCCCAGCAGCAACAGGCTCTTGTCGTTGAGCAGGCTGGCGTCGATGGTTTCCTTCTTGGTCCAGGAATGGCCGCTGGGCATCAGTACATAGAAGGGTTCGTCGTACAGCGGCAGGGTCAGGACGTCGGCCTCGTTGAACGGCAGGGCGATGATGATGGCGTCCAGCTCGCCGTTGCGCAGTTTGTCGCGCAGGACGTGGGTGAAGTTTTCTTCGATATACAGCGGCATCTGCGGAGCGACCCGGTGCAGCTGTGGAATCAGGTGGGGAAACAGGTAAGGACCGACGGTGTAGATGGCGCCCACCTTCAGCGGTGCGGTCAGCTGGTTCTTGCCGGCCTGGGCCAGTTCGCGGATGCCTTGGGCCTGTTCCAGAACCTTCTGTGCCTGGGCAACGATGGTTTCGCCTACTGGCGTCAGGCGCACCGCGCTCTTGCTGCGCTCGAAAATCAGCACACCGAGTTCGTCTTCAAGCTTCTTCACGCCTACCGAAAGGGTCGGCTGGCTGACATGGCAACGCTCGGCGGCGTGGCCGAAGTGCTGCTCTTGGGCGAGGGTAACGATGTAGCGTAATTCTGTGAGAGTCATAGCGGGCGTCCATGAGGTTGCGGCCAAGCATAACGGCTGCAATCGATAGACGCACGTTATCAGACAGAGGGTGGAGTGCGACACCCGCCAATGTCTGCTGCAGGCTGCACAAACGACAAGGGCACCCTGAGGTGCCCTTGCGTTGTATCAGCGGCGGCCGCGGCTTCTGTCGATCTCGTAGTTGTACGAGGCGGTGATTTCCACGCTGCCGTTGGTGAGCATGTCGGCCGGTGGCTTGGGCAGTGGCTGGGCGCGCCGGATCATGTCCAGGGTGGCCCGGTCCAGATCAGCGTTGCCCGAGCGTCCCACCAGTTCGTAGGACAGCACCTTGCCTTCGGCATCCACCACGAAGCGCAAGGAGTTGGTGCCTTCCTTGCCGCGACGCTGGGCTTCGCCCGGGTAGCGCTTGTATTTCGCCAGGTGGGCTTGCAGTTCACCCTGCCAGTTGGCTTTGGCGGCTGCCTGGGCCGGTGACGGGCCTGGAGTCGCTGGAGCCGGCTGCTTGGACGGCGACGGGGTTACCGGAGCGTCGCTGGGCTTTTCCTCGGAAGGTTTTTCCTTGGGGGGCTCAGGCTTGACCACCGGTTTTGGCGGCTGCGGCTTGGGCTTCTGCTTGACCGGCTTGGGCACCGAAATAGTCGGCTTCGGTGCTTCGGCGAGCTTGGGCAATGGCAGTTCTTCCACGGGCGCCGGTGGTTGCGGTGGGGTCACCACTTTCGGTGGTGCCGGTGGAGGCGGCACAGGGGCAGGCGCCAGTTCGACCACCATGGCTTGTGGTGGAATGGGCATCGGCTGTGGCTTGGACCAGTTGAGGGCGAGCAGGATCGCCACCGCATGGACACCCAGCACCACCGCCAGGCTACCGCTGTAACGCGTCAGTCTTTGGCGCGTCGTGATCATTTCTTGGCTGCCGTCTCAAGTCCGACCAGGCCGACTTTCAGGTAGCCGGCGGCCCGCAGTGTGTCCATCACGCTCATCAGGTCGCCGTAGTCCACGCCCTTGTCAGCCTGGAAGAAGATCGTGGTGTCCTTCTTGCCCTGGGTGCGGGCGTCGAGAATGGCTCCGAGGGTTTCGGCCTTGACCTCGTCTTCACCGAGGAACAGGCGTTGATCGGCCTTGACGCTGAGGAACACCGGTTTCTCGGGGCGCGGCGCCGGCTTGGCGCTGGAGGCAGGAAGATCGACCTTGATGTCCACAGTGGCCAGAGGGGCGGCCACCATGAAGATGATCAGCAGCACCAGCATCACGTCGATGAACGGCGTGACGTTGATTTCGTGGTTTTCGGCCAGGTCGTCGCCTGCGCCTTCTTTCAAATGCAAGCCCATGGCTGATTACCCCACTTTCACCATGTGCGGTTGTGCGGAGCGCTCGGTCGGCTGGTGATCCAGGTCACGGCTGACCAGCAGCAGGACTTCTGCCGAGGCGTCTGCCACCTGGGCCCGATAGCCGGTGATGGAGCGAGCGAAGACGTTGTAGATGACGACCGCCGGGATTGCTGCAACCAGGCCCAGGGCGGTGGCCAGCAGGGCTTCGGCGATACCCGGGGCAACCACGGCAAGGTTGGTGGTCTGGGTTTTGGCGATGCCGATGAAGCTGTTCATGATGCCCCAAACGGTACCGAACAGACCGACGAACGGTGCGGTTGAGCCGATGGTGGCCAGTACGCCGGTGCCACTGCTCATGTTGCGGCCGCAGGCGGCTACCAGGCGTTCCAGGCGGAACGCGACGCGCTCCTTGATGCCTTCTTTTTCACGGCTGTTGACCGAAAGGCGCATTTCTTCCAGGGCGTCGTGCACCAGCAGGTGGGCGAGGGTGCCTTCCTTGGATGCGCTGGTGCTGGCTTCTTTGAGGGTGGTGGCCTGTTTCAGGGCGGCGATTTCACTGCGCAGACGGCGTTTGGCGCCCATCAGCTCAAGGCCTTTGGCGATCCAGATGGTCCAGGTGATGATCGAAGCGATGGCCAGCCCGATCATCACCAGTTTCACGATGATGTCGGCGTTCTGGTACATGCCCCATGGCGACAGGTCGTGTGCCATGCCCAGGCTGTTGTCAGCTTCGAGGACTTCGGGAGCGTCTTCACCAAGCACTGGCTGGCCTTCGGCCTGAGCCGGTTCGCCAGCGACTGGGGCGGAGACGGGAGCGGTTGGATCGGCGGCCGGATGCTCGGTGGCCGGTGCGGTCGCGGCAGGGGCTGCGGCGGTGGCCGGTGCATGCTGGTCGGCGAAGGCTGCGGTCGGTGCCAGCAGCAGGCTGCACAGCAGCGCTGCAACCGCGCTCACGGAGCGCAGCGGGCTTGGGCGTTTGGTTGGCGAGGCGGAGAGTTGATTGCTTGTCATGCTGGCCGGACCTGAGAGGAAAAAAGGGTTAAATGTCCTTCTAGGCCTCGCAGGGCCGAGAACAAAATGGGCGAGCATTATTGCAAGTAATTCTTGTTAACAGAAGTAATAGAGTATCTTTTTTTCCTTGATTGCTAGCCGTTCGTCCAGTGTCGAGGCTAGTCTTGACTTTTCTGAAAGGAGTTTTCTGATGTCCTCCCCCTCTGTTTTGATCGCCGGCTGCGGTGATGTCGGGAGTCGCCTGGCGACTCAATTGCTGGCCGAGCAATGGCAGGTTTATGGCCTGCGTCGCAACGTTTCGCGCTTGCCGCAGGGGGTGGTGGGCGTCGCCGGAGACCTGTTCAGCGAGCACTGTCCGGCGCACTGGCCGCAAGCGTCCCTGGATTACCTGGTGTACTGCGCAGCGGCCACAGAACATGACGAGGCCGGGTATCGCGCGGCCTATGTCGAGGGCTTGCAGCATGTCCTGAGCTGGCTCAAACAGCATGGTCAGCAGCCCAAGCGTTTGTTGTTCGTGTCCAGCAGCAGTGTCTACGAGCAAAAGGACGGCGAGTGGGTCGACGAGAGCTCCCCGGCCCTGGCGACTGGCTACTCGGGCCGTTTGATGCTGGAGGCAGAGCAGATGGCCTTGGACAGCGGGATTCCTGCCAGTCGGGTGCGCCTGACCGGTATCTATGGGCCGGGCCGTGAATGGTTGCTGACCCAAGTGCGTCGTGGCTATCGCGTTGCCATCGATCCGCCGTTATATGGCAATCGCATTCATGCCGACGATGCGGCGGGGTTGCTGGCGTTTTTGCTCAAGGCTGACCAGGGCGGTGCTGTCCTGGACGACTGCTATATAGGCGTGGATGACGCGCCTGCGCCTCTGGCGGAGGTGGTTGGCTGGCTGCGTGATTACCTGGGCGTGACCGAATGGGCCGATGATGCCAGCGTCCGGCGCACAGGCAGCAAGCGCTGCAGCAATGCCCGGGTCCGGGCATTGGGTTGGGTGCCACGTTATTCGAGCTATCGCGAGGGGTATGCGGAGATTCTTCAGGGACAAGACTGAACCGGGCTGTAGCCGCTGCGGTTGGCAGCGGCTACAGGGGTGTCATTGTTTTTCCAGCAGCCATTGCTGACTGCCCGGCGTCAGCGAGGGCACTTCATCCGCCAGTGCGGTATTCACCGCCTGGAAGATTTCCATCTGCTGATCCTTGCGGACAAAGATCCAGGAGTTGCCCTGGCCATTGAGCTGCAGCCAGATGCTGTCATTGCCGCCGCTCATGGAGGCGCAGTCACCGGCCAGGCACAGGGCGTAGCGATCGGCGCCTGGCAGGCCTTGCACGGCGCCGTTGGCCTGGAACTGTACTTCGCTGCCCAGTCCGGGGCCGCTGACGATTTTCCATTTGCCACCCAGATAGGCCGAGTACAAAGCGCGCTCGAAGTTGGCGCCCAGTGGCGCGCCTTCAGGTGCCGGGTCTTTGGGCGCTGCGAACACTTGTTCGGGTTCGTTGTCGTTGGCCACTTGCAGCAATTGCTTGCCGTTGCGCTTGAGTTCGGTGGCGGCGCTGCCATAGAACTCGACCTTTGTGGTGTTTGAGCCGTCGCCGATGATCTTGCCTTCGATGGTCTCGAAGCCATTGGTGTAGCGGGCCTGGCCAGCTTTGGTGTTGAGTTCCCATTCCAGGTTCGGGCCGTAAGCCTGGAGGGCTTCACGCAAAGGGCCGCCCTTGGAGGCTGCGTCGATCGCTACCTGATTGATCCAGATGCCGCCAACATCGTTTTTGGCGGGGTCGCTGGCACAACCGCCGAGCAATACGGCGAGCAGCGAAACAGCTAGCGCTTGGCGCATGACGAAATCCTTTCAGAACGAAAACGGCGCAGCCTGAACAGCTGCGCCGCGGGTGTTACTCGATGACCAGAATGGCATCCATTTCAACCTGTGCGCCCTTTGGCAGGGCCGCCACGCCAATGGCGGCGCGGGCTGGGTAAGGCTGTTGGAAGTACTTGCCCATGATCTCGTTGACCTTGGCGAAGTGGCTCAGGTCGGTGAGGAAGATGTTCAGTTTGACGATGTCCTTGAACGAACCACCAGCAGCTTCGGCCACCGACTTGAGGTTCTCGAACACCTGGACGGTCTGGGCTTCGAAGCCTTCAACCAGTTCCATGGTTTTTGGATCGAGAGGGATCTGGCCCGACATGTAGACGGTGTTGCCCGCCTTGATGGCCTGGGAATAGGTGCCGATGGCGGCGGGGGCCTTGTCGCTGGTGATAACTGTCTTGGTCATGAATGACTCCTTGTAATGGAAGGGCTACGCACGCATGCGGGTGATGCGGATGACCCCGGTCAGGGCGCGCAGTTTCTTGATTACGCGGGCCAGGTGCACGCGGTCGTGCACGCTGACCACCAGTTGGACCACGCTGATGCGACCATCGCGTTCGTCCATGCTGATTTTCTCGATGTTGCCGTCGGCGGCGTTGACGCTGCTGGCCAGCAGCGCGATCAGGCCGCGCTGGTGCTCCAGCTCGACCCGCAGTTCGACGTTGAATTCGCCGGTGACATCCTTGGCCCAGGACAGCTGGATGCATTTTTCCGGGTTGTGGCGGATTTCACTGATATTGCGGCAGTTGTCCAGGTGCACCACCATCCCCTTGCCGGCGGACAGATGGCCGACGATCGGGTCGCCGGGGATCGGTGTGCAGCACTTGGCGTAGCTCAGGACCAGGCCTTCGGTGCCGCGGATCGCCAGCGGGCCTTCCGGGCTTGGCAATTGTTCGCCTTCGCCCAGCAGGCGGCGTGCGACTACATAGGCCATGCGGTTGCCCAGGCCGATGTCTTCCAGCAGGTCCTCGATCAGCTCCAGGCGGTATTCCTGAAGAATCGCCTGGATACGTTCCGCCGGGATTTTTTCCAGGGAGCTGTCGAAGCCGTTGAGCACCTTGTTCAGCAGGCGTTCGCCGAGGCTGATGGACTCGGAGCGACGTTGCAGCTTGAGGGCGTGACGAATGTGGGTGCGGGCCTTGCCGGTGACTACGAAGTTGAGCCAGGCCGGGTTCGGCCGCGCTCCCGGGGCGCTGACGATCTCCACGGTGGAACCGCTTTGCAGGGGTTCCGACAGTGGGGCCAGGCGGCGGTTGATCCGGCAGGCGATGCAGCTGTTGCCCACGTCGGTGTGCACCGCATAGGCAAAGTCCACCGCGGTGGAGCCTTTGGGCAGCTCCATGATCCGGCCTTTGGGCGTGAACACGTAGACCTCGTCCGGGAACAGGTCGATCTTCACGCTTTCGATGAATTCCAGGGAGTTGCCGGCCCGCTGCTGCATTTCCAGCACGCCTTTGACCCATTGGCGAGCCCGGGCGTGGGTGCCTTTGGGCTGCTCATCGCCGCTGGATTTGTACAGCCAATGGGCAGCGATGCCGTTGTTGGCCATCTCTTCCATTTCCCGGGTGCGGATCTGAATCTCGATCGGCACGCCGTGCATGCCAAACAGCGTGGTATGCAGGGATTGGTAGCCGTTGGCCTTGGGAATGGCGATGTAGTCCTTGAAGCGTCCGGGCAGCGGTTTGTACAAATTATGTACAGCGCCGAGCACGCGGTAGCAGGTGTCTACTTTGTCGACGATGATGCGGAATGCGTAGACATCCATGATCTCGTTGAAGGCGCGACGCTTGCCGCGCATCTTCTTGTAGATGCCGTACAGGTGTTTCTGGCGCCCACTGACCTCGCCCTGGATTTCATCAATCGCCAGGCAGTGGCTCAGGGACTCTTCGATTTTGTTGACGATTTCCTTGCGGTTGCCCCGGGCGCGTTTGACCGCCTGGTAGATCCGCGCGGAACGCATCGGGTGCATGGCCTTGAAGCCCAGGTCCTCGAACTCGATGCGAATGGCGTGCATGCCCAGGCGATTGGCGATGGGCGCGTAGATTTCCAGGGTTTCCTTGGCAATCCGCCGACGTTTTTCGCCGGACAGCACTTCCAGGGTGCGCATGTTGTGCAGGCGGTCGGCGAGTTTGACCAGGATCACGCGAATGTCGCGAGCCATGGCCATGGCCATCTTCTGGAAGTTTTCAGCTTGGGCTTCGGCCTTGGTTTCGAAGTTCATCTGGGTCAGTTTGCTGACCCCATCCACCAATTCGGCCACGGTTTCACCAAACTGCGCGCTGAGCGCTTCTTTGGCGATTCCGGTGTCTTCGATCACGTCATGCAGCATCGCAGCCATCAGGCTCTGATGGTCCATGTGCATGTCGGCAAGAATGTTCGCTACCGCGAGTGGGTGCGTGACATACGCCTCGCCGCTGCGACGGCGTTGACCGTCATGGGCTTGTTCGGCGTAGAAATACGCTCGGCGGACCAGATTGACCTGGTCCGTGCCGAGATAGGTCGATAAGCGATCGGCGAGGGCGTCTATGCTCGGCATGATGTCTCCTGCCGTAAGCTGTGATCCCGCGCCGTGCTACGTCGACCAGGCATAGGCTTAGACGGCCTCGTTGGACTCGTCCTCGAAAGCAGCAAAAAGCGGTTCATCTTCAACGATTTCGGCTTCGGCGATAGCTGCGTAGTCGATCAGGCCTTCAGCGATTTCGCGCAGGGCGACAACGGTAGGCTTGTCGTTTTCCCATGCTACTTTCGGCTCTTTGCCGCCGGTTGCCAGTTGACGGGCACGCTTGGTAGAGAGCATGACCAGCTCAAAGCGGTTATCCACGTGTTCTAGACAGTCTTCAACGGTTACGCGGGCCATGGTCTTCCTCGTAGCAAATGCAATATGCGCGCTGCCCGGATGGGCGAGCGGACTCAACAGTTTAAAAAATCACCAGCGTTTAGGGAAGCGCTGATTTTTTGACCAAGCTCTTCAACGCGCTGCAAGTGCCAATGTAAAGCGCTTGCAGCGGTTTTGGGAAGTGCTGTTTAACCAAGCAATTCGGCGAGCAATTTGCCAAAGCGCTGCTGCTGACGTTTCTGTTGCAGCTGATTGGAGCGGAAAATCGCTTTCAGATCATCCAGCGCGTGGGCGAAATCGTCGTTGATGATCAGGTAGTCATAGTCGACGTAGTGGCTCATTTCGCTGACGGCTTCACGCATCCGCCCTTCGATGATTTCGTCGCTGTCCTGCCCGCGGTTGGTCAGGCGCTGGTGCAGGGCCTGCAGTGACGGCGGCAGAATGAAGATCGAGCGTGCCTGAGGCATCAGCTTGCGCACCTGCTCGGCACCCTGCCAGTCGATTTCCAGAATCAGGTCATGGCCTTTATCCAGGGTCTGCTGCAGGTGGCTTTGGGAGGTGCCATAAAGGTTGCCAAAGACTTCGGCACGCTCGAGAAAATCGCCGTGCTCGATCATCTTCACGAACTCGCTGCGTTCGACGAAGTGATAGTTCACGCCATTCACTTCACCTGGGCGCATGGCGCGGGTGGTGTGGGAGACCGAGACGCGGATCTCCTGATTGGCGTCGGTCAGGGCCTTGACCAGGCTGCTTTTGCCCGCGCCCGACGGGGCGGAAATGATGTACAGGGTGCCGGTGCTGTGGGTCATGTCAGTTGCCTTACTCAATGTTCTGCACTTGTTCGCGCATCTGCTCGATCAACACCTTGAGGTTGACCGCAGCCTGGGTGCTGCGCGGGTCGAAGGCCTTGGAGCCCAGTGTGTTGGCTTCGCGATTGAGCTCCTGCATCAGGAAGTCCAGGCGCCGACCGGCAGCGCCGCCGGACTTGAGTACGCGGCGTACTTCGATGATGTGGGTGCTCAGGCGGTCCAGTTCTTCGGCGACGTCGCTCTTTTGCGCCAGCAAGACCATCTCTTGCTCGAGGCGGGCGGGGTCCAGCTCGGCTTGCATGTCGGCGAAGCGGTCGAGGACTTTCTGGCGCTGGGTCGCTAGCATCTGCGGAACCAGTTCACGCAAGGTCGCCACGTCTTCTTCAATGGAGGACAGGCGTTCGTTGATCAGTCGGGCCAATTCGGCGCCTTCGCGCTCGCGGCCATTCTTCAGGTCTTTCAGGCCCTGGTTGAACAGGGCCAAGGCGTCGCTGTTCAAGGCTTGCGGGTCAGTGGCGTCGGCCACCAGCACGCCGGGCCAGGCCAGGACTTCCAGGGGATTCAGGGCTGCCGGCTGCTTGATCAGGCTGGCGACGGATTCGGCAGCGGCGACCAGTTGTGCCGCACGCTCACGGTCGACCTGCAGTGGCTTGCCGGTGGTTTCTTCAGTGAAGCGCAGGGTGCATTCGACCTTGCCCCGGGACAGGCCCTGGCGCAAGGCTTCGCGGACTGCGCTTTCGAGGTCGCGAAAGGCTTCCGGCAAACGCAGGTGCGGCTCCAGGTAGCGGCTGTTGACCGAGCGCAATTCCCAGCTCAGGGTGCCCTGAGTGCCGGCCCGTTCGACTCGGGCGAAGGCGGTCATGCTGTGCACCATGGAGGTACCTCCGATTCAGCGCCGGCGCCAACCCCAAGAGGATTGAGCGGGCCTGATAGTGATGAATTGAAGCCGACAGGCTGCGAAGGCGCAGGATTGTAGCGCAGTGCGGCCGGAGGCCCCAATCCCTGGCGCTGACAATGGGCTGCAGGTCGTCGCTACAGGACCGATCTGACGCGTAAATGTGCCTTTGGCCGTTTTAGGCGTGCCCTGGTGCGGTTGCGGGCTTTATAATGCTCGGCAGTTTTCCGTCCTCGTACAGGTGTTCCCCTATGAAACGTCCAAGTGGTCGCGCTGCCGATCAGCTCCGCTCGATCCGCATCACCCGCAACTACACCAAACACGCCGAGGGATCTGTACTGGTCGAGTTCGGTGATACCAAGGTGATTTGCACTGTCAGTGTCGAGAATGGCGTACCGCGCTTCCTTAAGGGCCAGGGTCAGGGTTGGCTGACCGCCGAATACGGCATGCTGCCGCGCGCCACCGGCGAGCGTAACCAGCGTGAAGCCAGCCGTGGCAAGCAAGGCGGCCGGACTCTGGAAATCCAGCGTCTGATCGGTCGTTCCCTGCGTGCCGCACTGGACATGTCCAAGTTGGGCGACGTGACCCTGTATGTCGATTGCGATGTGATCCAGGCGGATGGTGGCACTCGTACCGCTTCGATCACAGGTGCCATGGTGGCCCTGGTAGACGCTTTGAAAGTGATCAAGAAGCGTGGCGGCCTCAAGGGTGGCGATCCACTCAAGCAGATGATTGCTGCCGTGTCCGTGGGCATGTATCAGGGCGAACCGGTTCTGGACCTGGACTATCTGGAAGATTCGGCAGCCGAGACCGACCTCAACGTAGTGATGACCAGCACTGGAGGCTTCATCGAGGTGCAGGGCACCGCCGAGGGTGCGCCATTCCAGCCTGCTGAACTGAATGCAATGCTGGCCTTGGCTCAGCAAGGTATGAACGAAATCTTCCAACTGCAGCAGGCGGCACTCGCCGATTGATGGGCGCCGGTCTTCAGCAAGGAGAGCACCATGAGTGATGAGCAGCTACCCCAGCCCACCCCGAGCCATGAAGTTCGGCAATGGGCAATGTTTTGTCACTTGTCCGCCTTGCTGGGGATCTGGGTTCCATTCGGCACACTGATCGGGCCGCTGATTCTTTGGCAGATGAAGCGCGAGACCGATCCCTTCATTGATGCACAAGGTAAGGAAGCGCTGAACTTTCAGCTGACGGTCGCTATCGCTTCGGCAGTGTGTTTCCTGCTGATGATCGTGATAATCGGGTTCTTTATGTTCGGCCTGTTGGCGATTGGTGGTCTGGTGCTGACCATCATCGGTGGGGTCAAGGCTGGAGAGGGAGTTCCATATCGCTACCCTTTCACGTTGCGCCTGATCAAATAGAGCAAGCGCGCACAAAAAAGCCGACAGTGATGTCGGCTTTTTTGTGGCTGTGAACGGACGCTTAGATGGTCAGTGTCCAGTCATAGTCCACGATCAGCGGTGCATGCTGCGAAAAACGCGGCTGGCGCGGCAGGCGTGCGCTGCGGACAAAGCGGCGCAGGCCGGGAGTCAGCAACTGATAGTCGAAACGCCAGCCCAGGTTGAGCATCTCGGCCTGTTCATTGTCCGGCCACCAGCTGTACTGGTCGCCTTCGCGACTGACTTCGCGCAGTGCGTCGACATAACCCATGTTGCCGATAATCTCGTCCATCCAGGCGCGTTCAGGTGCCAGGAAGCCCGGAGATTGCTGGCCGTCACGCCAGTTCTTGATATCCAGCTTCTGTTGCGCCACGTACAGCGAGCCACAATAAATGTACTCGCGACGTTTGCGCCGCTGCTTGTCCAGATAACGGGCGAAATCGTCCATTAACTTGAACTTCTGGTTCAAGTCTTCATCGCCGTTCTGCCCTGATGGAAGCAGCAAGGTCGCGATGCTGACCTTGTCGAAATCGGCTTGCAGGTAGCGCCCGTAACGATCGGCTGTCTCGAAGCCGAGGCCGCTGATGACCGCCTTCGGCTGCAACCGCGAATACAAAGCCACACCGCCTTGGGCAGGGACTTCAGCATCGCAGGCATAAAGGAAGTAGCCATCCAGTTGGAAGGCTGGGTCGTCCAGTTCAAAGGCAGAGGCGCGGGTGTCCTGCAGGCAGATGACGTCGGCATTCTGTGCCTGCAGCCAACTGAGCAAACCACGCTCCACTGCAGCCTGAATACCATTGACGTTCACACTGATGATCCGCATAAATGGCCCCAAAAATCACGTGCGTGTATGATACCCGAGCTCTACCTAATTAGCTAAATCCGTGGTATCTGGGGTTTTTTCATGCAGGCGTATCAGCGCGATTTCATTCGTTTTGCCATCGATCGCGGGGTTTTGCGCTTCGGTGAGTTCACCCTGAAGTCCGGGCGCACCAGCCCTTACTTCTTCAATGCCGGCCTGTTCAACAGCGGTTCGGCCCTGGCCCAGCTGGGGCGTTTCTATGCGGCGGCGATCGTCGAGAGCGGCATTCCCTTCGATGTGCTGTTTGGCCCGGCTTATAAAGGCATTCCCTTGGCAGCAGCCACTGCAGTGGCTCTGGCTGAACATCATCAGCGCGATCTGCCTTGGTGCTTCAACCGCAAGGAAGCCAAGGCGCACGGTGAAGGCGGGAGCCTGGTAGGCGCGCCATTGACCGGCGATGTGCTGATCATCGATGACGTGATCACTGCCGGCACTGCGATTCGTGAAGTGATGCAGATCATCGAGTCCCAGGACGGTGCCAAGGCTGCCGGTGTGTTGATCGCCCTGAACCGCGAGGAGCGTGGCAACGGTGAGTTGTCGGCGATCCAGGAAGTCGAGCGTGACTTCGGCATTCCAGTGGTGAGTATCGTTTCCCTGACCCAGGTCCTGCAGTTTCTGGCGGATGATCCGGCGCTCAAGCAGCACTTGCCGGCGGTAGAGGCCTACCGCGCGCAGTACGGAATCTGACACTGTAGGAGCCGGCTTGCCGGTGAAGAGACCTTGAGTCTTGAGTTGCCCGTGTGAGCGCCTTCGCTGGCAAGCCAGCTCCTACACAAGCCAGCTCCTACAAAGATTGCGTCGATAAAAAAGCCCCCGCCCGGGATGCCGGGCGGGGGCTTTTTTGTGGCTGTCGCTTAAGGGCGCTTGCGGTTGCTGATCAGGGTGCCAACACCGGTATCGGTGAAGATCTCCAGCAAAATCGCATTGGGTACGCGACCGTCGATGATCAGGGAACTGCCGACGCCGCCTTGTACTGCTTCCAGGGCACAGCGGATTTTCGGCAGCATGCCGCCGTAGATAGTGCCATCGGCGATCAGCTCGTCTACCTGCTGGGTGCTCAGGCCGGTCAGGACCTTGCCGGACTTGTCCATCAGACCGGCGATGTTGGTCAGCAGCATCAGCTTTTCGGCTTTCAGTGCTTCAGCCACCTTTCCGGCGACCAGGTCGGCGTTGATGTTGTAGGACTCGCCGTTGGCGCCAACGCCGATCGGCGCGATCACCGGGATGAAGTCACCCTTGACCAGCAGGTTCAGCAGGTCGGTGTTGATCCCGACCACTTCGCCCACATGGCCGATATCGATGATTTCAGGCGTGGTCATTTCCGGTGTCTGGCGGGTCACTGTAAGTTTCTTCGCCCGGATCAGCTCGGCATCTTTACCGGTCAGGCCGATAGCGCTGCCGCCGTGACGGTTGATCAGGTTGACGATGTCCTTGTTGACCTGGCCGCCGAGGACCATCTCCACCACGTCCATGGTCTGTGCGTCAGTCACGCGCATGCCATCGACGAAGTGGCTTTCGATCGACAAGCGCTTGAGCAGGTCACCGATTTGCGGGCCGCCGCCGTGCACCACCACCGGGTTGATCCCGACAGCCTTCATCAGCACGATGTCGCGGGCGAAGCCGGTTTTCAGCTCCTCGCTCTCCATAGCGTTGCCGCCGTACTTGATCACCAGGGTCTTGCCGACATAGCGGCGAATGTAGGGCAGCGCTTCGGATAGGACCTTGGCGGTATTGGCGGCGGCATCGCGTTCGATGGTCATTCAGGGCTCCGGTGCTTCAAACAGTCAAAACGGTAGTTGGAGATCAGGTGCAACACGTTTCAGCTGGACGTGGAACACGTCCTTGATCCGCTGCAGCTCGGCTTCGTCATCAGCCTCGAAGCGCAGCACCAGCACAGGGGTGGTGTTGGAGGCGCGAACCAGGCCCCAGCCCTTGGCATAGTCGACTCGCACCCCGTCAATGGTGGTCAGGTCGGCGCCTGCGCCCCACTGCGCGTCGTGCAGGGCATCAATGATGCTGAATTTGCTCTCTTCGGTCACATGGATATTGATTTCCGGCGTAGAAATATCGTTCGGGAAGGTCGCGAACAACTCTTCTGCAGTGGATTTTTCCTTGCTGAGAATCTCCAGCAACCGTGCGGCGCTATAAATGCCGTCGTCGAAACCGAACCAGCGCTCCTTGAAGAACACGTGGCCGCTCATCTCGCCGGCCAGCAGGGCACCGGTCTGTTTCATTTTCTTTTTGATCAACGAGTGACCGGTTTTCCACATTAGTGGGCGACCGCCATATTCCTTGATCAGTGGAATCAGGCGCCGGGTGCATTTGACGTCGAAGATGATCTCCGCGTCCGGGTTGCGCGCCACCACATCCTTGGCGAACAGCATCAGCAGGCGATCGGGGTAAACGATACTGCCGGTGTTGGTCACCACGCCGACGCGATCGCCGTCACCGTCGAAGGCCAGGCCCAGGTCGGCGCCGGTTTCCTTGACCTTGGCGATCAGGTCTTCAAGGTTCTCGGGTTTGCCCGGGTCCGGGTGATGATTGGGGAAGTTGCCGTCCACCTCGCAGAACAGCGGAATGACTTCGCAGTTCAAGGCCTCGATCAGTTGCGGGGCAATGACCCCGGCGGCGCCGTTGCCGCAATCCACCACGACTTTCAGGCGGCGGGCCAGCTTCACGTCCCGGGTGATCTCGTCGGCGTAGCGCGGCAGGATGTCGACCTTGGTGATGCTGCCCTTGGCGCTGCTCAGGTTGTTGGTCTTGAGGCGCTGGTGCAGGGCCTGGATCTGTTCGTTGGCCAGGGTGTCGCCGGCAATGACGATCTTGAAACCGTTGTAGTTCGACGGGTTGTGGCTGCCGGTGAGCATCACGCCGGACTTGCCGGCCAGGACGTTGGCGGCGTAGTACAGGGCAGGGGTCGGTACCAGGCCGACATCGCTGACGTGGCAGCCGCTGTCGTGCAGGCCCTGGATCAGTTGCGCTACCAGCTCTGGCCCGGACAGGCGACCGTCGCGCCCCACGCAAACATCGGGTTCGCCTTGTTCAAGGCTCTGGGAGCCAATGGCGCGACCGATCCAGTAGGCGGTTTCGGCGGTCAGGGTTTGCGGTACAACGCCGCGGATGTCATAGGCGCGGAAGATGCTCTCGGGAAATGTCGGGGCGACTTTGGCTGCGTTGCTCATCACTGAGGGTGCTCCATTTGAAGAGGGGGCAGTACGGCCGGGGAAATGACAGGCCGGCGGGCTCAAACTGAAGGGTATGACGGCGTTTTCAGCATAGAGTTCGTACTGTGAAAGTGCCATCCGGAGGGCACTTGCCGGTCTGCTGATGCTCAAGAGCCCGATTTGACAGGCCCATGGGGCCATGCAGAAACCGGCGGTCATTTATCCTTGAATCCCCTGCAGCCACCCTCGGGCCGGGCCAGGTGCCCGGTCCGAGGGCGCGCAATCAGTGACTACCGGAGTGGCCGAAACCGCCTGCGCCACGCTGACTTTCATCAAAAGCCTCAACCACTTCGAAGTGCGCCTGCACCACCGGCACCAGCACCAGTTGGGCGATACGCTCGCCAACAGCGATATTGAAGGCGGTCTGGCCGCGGTTCCAGCAGGAAACCATCAGTTCGCCCTGGTAGTCCGAGTCGATCAGGCCTACCAGGTTACCCAGCACGATGCCGTGTTTATGGCCCAGGCCGGAGCGCGGCAGGATCAGCGCCGCGAGGCCCGGATCGCCAATGTAGACCGACAGCCCGGTAGGGATCAGCAGCGTCTGGCCTGGCTCCAGGATGGTGTCTTCCTTGAGCATAGCCCGCAGGTCGAGGCCGGCGGAGCCCGGCGTGGCGTACTGCGGCAGAGGGAATTCGTTGCCGATGCGTGGGTCGAGGATCTTGGCTTGTAAAGCGTGCATTGAAGTTAAACCTGGTTCAGCCGTTCGGCGATAAAAGAGATCAGTTGGCGGGCAATCTTGCCCTTGCTGGTCTGGGCGAAGAGAGTTGCGTGCAACTCCCGGTCAATCACGCTGCAGGCGTTTTCCTCGCTGTTGAAGCCAATGCTCGGGTTGGCTACGTCGTTGGCGACGATCAGGTCGAGGTTCTTGTCCTTCAATTTGCGTGCAGCGTAGTCGAGCAGATTTTCGGTTTCGGCGGCGAAACCGACACTGAATGGCCGGTCCGGCCGCGTAGCGATGGTGGCCAGGATATCTGGGTTGCGCACCATCTGTAGTAGCAGGCCGTCACCTTTCGTAGGGTCTTTCTTTAATTTCTGTGGGGCGACGACTTCCGGGCGGTAGTCCGCGACCGCCGCGGAGGCGATGAAAACGTCGCACGGGATGGCCGCCTCGCAGGCCGCGAGCATGTCGCGAGCGCTGACTACGTCGATCCGAGTGACTCTGTCGGGGGTCGGCAGGTACACCGGTCCGGTGATCAGAGTGACCCGGGCGCCGGCTTCGACGGCAGCCTCGGCCAGGGCGAAGCCCATTTTTCCTGAGCTATGGTTGGTGATGTAGCGCACCGGATCGATGTTTTCCTGCGTGGGCCCGGCCGTGATCAGCAGGTGTTTACCGGTCAGTGCCAGGTGCTGGAAGCAGTCGGCGGCGCACAGCGCCAGATCGTTGGCTTCCAGCATGCGGCCCAGACCGACGTCGCCACAGGCCTGGCTGCCGGAGGCCGGGCCGAAGACCCGCAGGCCACGGCTTTGCAGCAATTGGGTGTTGGCCTGGGTGGCAGGGTCGCGCCACATGGCCTGATTCATGGCCGGGGCGATGGCGACGGTGGCGTCTGTGGCCAGGACCAGAGTGGTCAGCAGGTCATCGGCGATGCCCTGGGCCAGGCGGGCGATCAGGTCGGCCGTGGCGGGGGCGATCAGGACCAGGTCGGCCCATTTGGCCAGCTCGATGTGGCCCATGGCAGCTTCTGCGGCCGGATCCAGCAGGTCGAGATGGACCGGGTGCCCGGAGAGAGCCTGCATGGTCAGCGGGGTGATGAATTCACTGCCGCCCCGAGTCATGACCACACGCACTTCGGCGCCCTGGTCGAGGAGTCGGCGAACCAGCTCCGCGCTCTTATAGGCGGCAATGCCGCCGCCGACGCCGAGCACGATGCGTTTCCGATACAGCCGCTGCATAGGCCTGTTTTTCCGTTCAGTGATTGCTGCGTGGCATGCCCCCTCCCCAGGTGAAATACCACGCAAAAAAGAGGGGGCTAAGATAGCACAGCGCCCGCTGCCGAACAGCGGCGCCATGCACAGGGAGGTGTGATGAGTATTCGTGATTGGCCTGCGGCGGAGCGCCCGCGGGAACGGCTTCTGGAGCAGGGCGCCATCAGTCTTTCTGACGCCGAATTACTGGCTATTTTCCTGCGCACCGGGGTAGCCGGAAAAAGTGCGGTCGACCTGGCGCGGCACCTGTTGCATCGCTTCGGCAGCTTGCGCAGTCTGCTGGAAGCCGATCAGCTGACCTTCACCCGTCAGTTGGGGTTGGGGCCGGCCAAGTACGCCCTGTTGCAAGCGGTGTTGGAGATGGCGCGTCGGCATCTGGCAGAAAAACTCCACCGGCAGTCGGCCCTGGAAAGTCCGCTGGTGGTGCGTGATTACCTGAAGTCGATGCTGCGACACGAGCCCCACGAGGTGTTTGGCTGTCTGTTTCTCGACACCAAGCATCGGGTCCTGGCCTTTGAGGTGCTGTTTCAAGGTTCGATCGACAGCACCACGGTGTACCCGCGGCAAGTGCTCAAGCGCACCCTGGCGCATAACGCCGCAGCGGTGATTCTCTGTCACAACCATCCATCGGGTATCTCTGAGCCCAGCCCGGCCGATCGAGTGGTGACCCGGCGTTTGCAGGAAGCACTGGAGTTGATCGATGTAAGGGTGCTGGATCACTTCATCGTGGGAGAGGGCGATCCGTTGTCCATGGCCGAGTATGGCTGGATCTGAAGGCGGCCAGCTTCAAGGTCGGCACTGACCTTGAAGCTGGCCTGTGTGTCATTTGACGCTGACCTTTGAGTAGTCCTGGCGGCCGAAGGGGCTCACTTGATAACCCTCGACCTGTTTGCGGGTCAGGGCGAAAGCGGTCGGGTGAGCCAGGGGGAGCCACAGCGCCTGTTGCTGGATCTGGGTCTGGGCCTGTTGGTAGAGCTTGCTGCGCACGCCCTGTTCGCTGGTGGTCTTGCCGGCGGTAATCAGCTTGTCCAGGTTCTGGTCGCAGTAGCGGGCGAAGTTGGTGCCGGATTTGACCGCTGCACAGGTGAACTGTGGTGTGAGGAAGTTATCCGGGTCGCCGTTGTCGCCGGCCCAGCCCATGAACAGCAGGTCATGTTCGCCGGCCTTGGCCCGGCGGATCAGCTCGCCCCATTCGATCACGCGGATTTCCGCCTGGATTCCCACTTGGGCCAGGTCCGCCTGCAGCAGTTGGGCGCCCAGGCTCGGGTTGGGGTTGAGCAGGCTGCCGGAGGGGCGGGTCCAGATCGTGGTCTCGAAGCCGTTTTTCAAGCCTGCCTTGGCCAGCAACTGACGAGCTTTTTCCGGGTCATGGGCGTAACCCGGCAGCTCCTTGGCGTAGCTCCAGGTATTGGCCGGGTAGGGGCCGTTGGCGGCCTCGGCGGTGCCTTCGAACACCGTCTTGAGGTAGTGGGCCTTGTCGAAGGCCAGGTTGATCGCCTGGCGTACTTCGGGTTTGTCCAGAGGCGGATGCTGGCTGTTGATCGCGACAAAGGCCGTCATGAAGGCAGCAGTTTTCTCGATCTTCAGGGTTGGATCGTCACTGGCGGCCTGGACATCCAGGGGCTTGGGCGACAGGGCGATCTGGCACTCATTGCGCCGCAGTTTCTGCAGGCGCACGTTGGCGTCTGGGGTGATGGCGAATATCAGCGAGTCTACCGCCGGTTTGCCGGCAAAGTAGTCGCGGTTGGCCTTGTAGCGGATCGAGGCGTCTTTCTGGAAGCGCCCGAAAATGAACGGGCCGCTGCCGATTGGCTGGCTGTTGAGCTTCTCCGGGGTACCGGCCTTGAGCAACTGGTCGGCGTACTCCGCGGAGTAGATCGAGGCGAAGCCCATGCTCAGCGTGGGAAGGAAGGTCGAGTCGGCGTGATCCAGGGTAAAGCGCACGGTCAGCGGGTCCAGGGCGTCGATCTTCTTGATCAGGCTGGGCAACTGCAGGGATTGGGCGTGTGGGAAACCGCTCTGGGCGACCTTGTGCCACGGTTGGGCTGGGTCGAGCATGCGCTCGAAGCTGAATTTGACGTCTTCGGCGGTCAGCTCACGGCTGGGGTTGAAGTAGTCGGTACGGTGAAACTTGACCTTGGGATGCAGCTTGAAGACATAGCTCAGGCCATCCGCGGAGACTTCCCAGCTATCGGCCAGGCTGGGGACCACCTTGCCGCTGACAGCGTCGAATTCCACCAGGCGGTTCATCAGTACGTCGGCGGACGCGTTGGTGGTGGTCAGCGAGTTGTACTGCACCACGTCGAAGCCTTCCGGGCTGGCTTCGGTGCAGACGCTCAACGCGGCGGCCTGGGCCAACGGGCTCAGAAGAGGGGCGAGCAGGAGCGGGAGGGCGGCGAGACGCATGGTCGGGTTCCTTGTGCAGATCGAAAGCCCATCTGCGAGTGCAGTCTGGAAATGCCTTACCCTAGTGGCCTCTTTGTAAAATGACTATCCCTTTTGTATCCGCCGCTGAAACCTGGGGCGCGGTCAGGGCCCGAGCCGTGATTTTGCACAGATAGGCCCGCGTTCAGCGGCAGATTTGTTCCCGGGGTTTCGAGAGAAATATATTCTGCGACGAGCGGTAGATTTCTGCGGTAGCCTTTGCCGCAGGCGTCCGGCGCAAGAAAATCAGGACTTTTCATCATCCTGCACACAGCGGCTGTTGTTGCTATGGGGTCTTTCTGGTATAAAGCAGCGCTCTTTTCTAGGGGCCCGGTTCCTTCGCTTGTAGGTGTAGCCGGTAAGACCCTAAAGAAACGCGGCGCCTGGCGCCAAATGACTGAGAGATTAAGCGGCCAACCCATGCCGGGTTGGGCATGTGGTTTTAGAGGGCTGAGGCATGTCTAGAGTCTGTCAAGTTACCGGTAAGGGTCCGGTGACTGGGAATAACATTTCCCACGCAAACAACAAAACCCGTCGTCGTTTCCTGCCGAACCTGCAGCATCACCGCTTCTGGGTTGAGTCCGAGAAACGTTTTGTGCGTCTGCGCGTATCTGCCAAAGGCATGCGTATCATCGACAAGCGCGGCATTGATGTCGTGCTGGCCGAAATCCGTCGCGATGGCGGCAAGGTTTAAGGGAGCTAATCATGCGTGAATTGATTCGTTTGATCTCGAGCGCCGGTACTGGTCACTTCTACACTACCGACAAGAACAAGCGTACTACTCCGGACAAAATCGAGATCAAGAAATATGATCCGGTTGTTCGTAAGCACGTGATCTACAAGGAAGGCAAAATCAAGTAATTGATTTTTCTTCTGACAAAAAAACCCGCCTTCAAGCGGGTTTTTTTGTGCCTGGGATTCAGGCTTTCTGTTCGAAGGCCACGTAGACCTTGCGGCAGGGCTCCAGCACTTCCCAGGTGCCCTTGAAGCCGGCCGGGATCACAAAGCGGTCGCCAGAGCGCAAGGTCTTGGCGTTGCCGTCGTTGTCTCGCAGCACCGACACGCCCTGGAGAATCTCGCAGTATTCGTGTTCGGTGAAGTTCACCGTCCATTGGCCCACTGCGCCTTCCCAGATCCCGGCATTGAGCTGCCCGCAGGGGCTGCCGTAGTGGTTGAACACCGCTTGCTCGGGATCGCCCTTGAGGATTTTTTCCGGAGCAGGGCGGTAGCGTTCACCCTCGGTGTTGGCCTGGCTGAAGTCGACGACGTTGTGGATGCTCATTCTTGTATTCCCCCGTGATTGCGGCGCGAGTGGCTATGAAGGCCAAAGTCTATGTTTATTAAAATGCACATAGCAATGGCGTTTGCCCGGACTTTGTCAAATATATTGAAAGTACAGGGGTCGCTGGTTTAGGGTGGCGGGTGCCTTTGGCCGAAAACAGGCTGGCCGGGCAGAATTCTTCATGAGTGCCGGCGTAGTTCGCATGGCGCTTGTATTCAAATAAGAGGAGGACACTCGTATGACCACCCTGACTCGTGCCGATTGGGAACAACGTGCCCGCGACCTGAAAATCGAAGGCCGCGCCTACATCAACGGTGAATACACCGCATCTGTTTCCAATGACACCTTCGAGTGCATCAGCCCGGTAGACGGCCGTGTGCTGGCAACCATTGCCAGCTGTGACGCCGCCGATGCCCAGCGCGCCGTGGACAATGCCCGCGCCACCTTCAACTCTGGCGTCTGGTCGCGCCTGGCGCCGGCCAAGCGCAAGTCCGTCATGATTCGTTTTGCCGGCCTGCTCAAGCAACACGCCCAAGAGCTTGCGCTCCTGGAAACCCTGGACATGGGCAAGCCCATCACCGACTCCCTGGAAATCGACGTTCCCGGCGCGGCGCAGGCCCTGAGCTGGAGCGGCGAGGCCATCGACAAGATCTATGACGAAGTCGCTGCCACCCCCCACGACCAACTGGGTCTGGTGACCCGTGAGCCCGTGGGCGTAGTCGCGGCCATCGTGCCGTGGAACTTCCCGCTGATGATGGCCTGCTGGAAACTGGGGCCGGCGCTGTCCACCGGTAACTCGGTGATCCTCAAGCCTTCGGAAAAATCCCCGCTGACCGCGATCCGCATCGCGGCCCTGGCGGTGGAAGCCGGGATTCCGGCTGGCGTGTTCAACGTACTGCCAGGTTACGGCCACACCGTGGGCAAGGCCCTGGCCCTGCACATGGACGTGGACACCCTGGTGTTCACCGGCTCCACCAAGATCGCCAAGCAACTGCTGGTGTACTCCGGTGAATCCAACATGAAGCGCGTCTGGCTGGAAGCCGGTGGCAAAAGCCCGAACATTGTGTTCGCCGATGCCCCGGACCTGCAGGCCGCCGCCGAATCCGCTGCCAGCGCCATCGCCTTCAACCAGGGCGAAGTCTGCACCGCCGGTTCCCGCCTGCTGGTGGAGCGTTCCATCAAGGACAAATTCCTGCCGCTGGTGATCGAGGCCCTGAAAGCCTGGAAACCGGGCAACCCACTGGATCCGGCTACCAACGTCGGCGCCCTGGTGGACACCCAGCAGATGAACACCGTGTTGTCCTACATCGAGGCCGGTCATGCCGATGGCGCCAAACTGGTGGCCGGTGGCAAGCGCACCCTGCAGGAAACGGGCGGTACCTACGTCGAGCCGACGATTTTCGACGGCGTCAGCAACGCGATGAAGATTGCTCAGGAAGAGATCTTCGGCCCCGTGCTGTCGGTGATTGCTTTCGACAGCGTGGAAGAGGCCATCCAGATTGCCAACGACACCCCGTACGGGTTGGCGGCAGCGGTCTGGACTGCGAACATCTCCAAGGCTCACCTGACGGCCAAGGCACTGCGTGCCGGTAGCGTGTGGGTCAACCAGTACGACGGTGGCGACATGACCGCGCCGTTCGGCGGCTTCAAGCAGTCGGGCAATGGTCGGGACAAGTCGCTGCACGCGTTCGACAAGTACACCGAGCTGAAAGCGACCTGGATCAAGCTCTGAGTCTTCGGGGTTGAGGCGATGGCGTCCGCCAGGGTGCTTTCGCCGGCAAGCGCCACGCCGTACAGGCGCTCCTGCCCGAAGCTGTTGATCCACAGCGCAGCCGGACTTCCCGCGAGGGGAGTCCGGCTGTGTTGTCTGTGGCTTGCAGAATAATGATCCACAGGAGTGTGGAAATGCCTTGGGCGACCTATTTCGCCGTTTTATCCGCTGTCTTGAGTGTCGGCCTGGCCCTGGGCATGACCATGCCGCTGGTGTCCTTTCGCCTGGAAAGCTGGGGCTACGGACCCTTTGCGATAGGTGTGGTAGCGGCGATGCCGGCCATTGGCGTGCTGCTGGGCGCGAAGATTTCCAGCCGCCTGGCGGCCCGCTTCGGTACCGCCAACCTGATGCGCCTGTGCCTGTGGGCGGGTGCGCTCTCTATTGGGCTGCTGGCGCTGTTGCCCAGCTATCCGGTGTGGCTGGCCTTGCGCCTGATCCTGGGTGTGGTGCTGACCATCATCTTCATCCTGGGGGAAAGCTGGATCAACCAGCTGGTGGTGGAGCAGTGGCGGGGGCGGCTGGTGGCGTTGTATGGCAGCGGCTATGCCTTGAGCCAGCTGGCGGGTCCCTTGCTGCTGGGCGTCCTGGGTACCACGCAGGACTACGGTTTCTGGGTCTCGGTGGGGTTGTTGGTGGCGGCGCCCTTGCTGCTCTTGGGGCGTAGCGGAGCGCCGAGCACCGAGTCCTGCAATGTCACCCTGATCGACCTCTGGCGCTTCTGTCAGACGCTGCCGGCGATTGGTTGGGCGGTGGCCTTGTTCGCTACTTTCGAGGCTCTGATCCTGACCCTGCTTCCGGTTTATTGCTTGAGCCAGGGCTTCACCGAGGACGTGGCCCTGGCCATGGTCAGCACCGTGGTGGTGGGCGATGCATTGTTGCAGCTGCCGATCGGCGCCTTGGCCGATCGCGTCTCCCGGCGCGGCCTGTTCACCGGTTGCGCGGTAATCCTGCTGTGTTCCAGCCTGGCCATTCCCCTGCTGCTGGACAGCGTATTGATCTGGCCTTTGTGGGTGCTGTTCGGGGCCAGCGCTGGCGGGTTGTTCACTTTGTCGCTGATCCTGATCGGCGAGCGTTATCGCGACGATGCGCTGGTGCGAGCCAATGCCCATGTGGCGCAGTTGTGGGGTATCGGTTGTCTGATCGGTCCCTTGGTGGCAGGGGCGGGCAGTCAGTGGGTCACCGGCCACGCGATGTTGCTGCTGGTAGCGGCGGGGGCCTTTGGCCTGTTGCTTCTGCTGCTGCGTCAGGGCGCTTTTGGAAGCGTCCAGGCACAACCTCTGTAGCGCTTCAAAGCATGCGCTCCAGACCGATGCGGGTGCTCAGCCAGGCATTGATGCGTCGCCACCAACTGCCGGGCTCGTGGCTCAGGCTGTGCAACTGCCCTTGGTCCTCGGTGATCCAGACCAGCTTGCCGCCCTCCAGTTTGACCTGGTAGCTGAGGGGCGGCGCCATCCCTTGCAGGGCCAGGGCGCGTACATGCTCGGCCAGTTCGGGGCTGTCCACCAGCACCCCAACCTCGGTGTTCCACAGCACTGAGCGTGAATCGAAATTGAACGAGCCGATAAAGCTCTTCTGTCGGTCGAAGACCATCGCCTTGCTGTGCAGGCTGGAATCCGATCCCTTCAGGGAACCGCTGTGGAACAGCCGCGGACCGCTGCCGCCGCCCCGCTCTCCGGGTTGTCTGCGCAACTCGTAGAGCTTCACGCCGTGTTCCAGCAAGGCCTTGCGATAGGGCGCGTAGCCGCCATGCACCACCGGCACGTCGGTGGCTTCCAGGGAGTTGGTCAAGAGGCTGACCGCGACCCCGGCGTCAGCCCGGCCGGTCAGGTACACCAGCCCCGGCTGGCCCGGGACGAAGTAGGCCGAGACCATGATCAGTTCCTTGCTGACGCCCTTGAGTTCCGGTGCCAACTGGGTGGTCAGCAGCAAGTGCGGGTCGGGATCGCCCTTGGCCAGGACCTTGGTCGGCGCATCCCACAGGGCTTGGTTCCAGGCCCAGATCAGTTCCTTGCGCCAGATATCCATGCGCGGCTGGGTTTGATAGGTCATCAGTTGGCGATACAGGACCTGGTTCTGCCGGCGGCTGTCCTGTAGCGACTCTTCCAGGCGCTGGCGGGTGTTGTTCAGGGCCTTGGCTGAAGGTGCGTAAGACAGGAACTCGCCTATGGGCCGGCTCAGGGCGCTGTTCCAGTATTGGTCGAAGCTATGGCCCAACTGCTCGGCCACGGGGCCGGCGCTGAACATGTCGATGTCGGTGAAGTTGAGATTGGGTTCGGCATCGAAGTATTCGTCGCCGAGGTTGCGCCCGCCGACGATGGCCACGCTGTTGTCCGCCAACCACAGCTTGTTGTGCATCCGTCGATGCTGCTGCGACAGGTTGAACAGCCGGCCCACGGCTCGGGTAACACCGGTGCTGCGGCCCAGGTGCAGCGGGTTGAACAGGCGGATCTGGATCTGCTGGTGAGCGGCCAGGGTGGCGATGATCTGGTCCAGCCCGTCACTGGTAGTGTCGTCCAGCAGGATGCGTACCCGCACGCCTCGATCGGCAGCCTTGAGCAGCTCGTGTACCAGCATCCGGGTGCTGATGCCGTCATGGACGATGTAGTACTGCAGGTCGAGGCTGCTCTGGGCGTTGCGGATCAGCTCGGCGCGGGCCATGAAGGCTTCAGTGCTGTTGGGCAGCAAGCGAAAGCCGGAGCGTCCCTGGTAAGGGGCGGCCTGGGCCCTGATGGACTGGGCGAAGCTGGAATCCTTGGCGGCCAACGCTTGGCTGGGCTGGTAAGGCACTTCCTGGGTGGCGCAGCCGCCCAGCCCGAGGGTCAGGATCAGCGCTAGGATAAACCCCTGTTTACGGATCAAGTCAGGTCATCTCGCATCACGGCGCGGGTTGGCATGGGACGGCTGGCTTCCTGCAACGTGACCCGGGGTTCAGTCCTGGGTTTCGCTGAGCAGCTTGATGGCTGCGGAGCCGACTTTGCGTACCGCGTCCTCGATCTGCGCGGTTGGCTTGGCAGCGTAGTTCATCCGCAGGCAATTGCGGTACTTGCCCGAGGCGGAAAAGATACTGCCCACGGCGATCTGCACGCCTTGGTCGAGCAATGCCCGGTTGAGTTTCAGAGCGTCGAAGCCTTCGGGCAGTTCGATCCACAGCATGAAACTGCCCTGGGGACGACTGGCGCGGGTGCCTGTGGGGAAATAGCGGCTGACCCAGTCGAGCATCAGGTCGCGGTTGCGCTGGTATTGAGTGCGCATCTTGCGCAAATGGGGTTCGAAGTGGCCGCTTTTCAGGAACTCGGCGATGGCCACCTGGGGCTGCGTGGCGGTGGAACCGGTGCTGATGTACTTCATGTGCAGCACCCGCTCCAAGTAGCGGCCGGGCGCGACCCAGCCGATGCGCAGGCCGGGGGCCAAGGTCTTGGAGAAGGAGCTGCACAGCAGGACCCTGCCGTCGTCGTCGAAGGACTTGATGGTTCGCGGGCGTGGGTAGGTGTAGGCCAGTTCGCCATACACATCGTCCTCGATGATCGCCACGTCGAAGCGCTGGGCCAGGGTCAACAGGGCCCGCTTGCGCGACTCCGGCATGATGTAGCCCAAGGGATTGTTGCAGTTGGGGGTCAACTGTATGGCCTTGATCGGCCACTGCTCCAGAGCCAGTTCCAGGGCTTCCAGGCTGATCCCGGTAATCGGGTCGGTGGGGATTTCCAGGGCCTTCATGCCCAGCCCCTTGAGGGTCTGCATGGCGCCGTGAAAGCTCGGCGAGTCTACGGCAACAATGTCCCCAGGCTCGCAGATGGCGCGAATGCTGGAGGACAAGGCCTCGTGGCAGCCGGTGGTGATCACCAGGTCATTGGCCCCCAGCTGGCAGCCGGAATCCAGCATCAGCCGCGCCACTTGCTCGCGCAATTCCAGCACGCCGTAGATGTTGTCGTAGTGCAGGCCGGGCATGTCCTGGCGCCGGCTGAGCCGGGCCATGGCCCGCAGCAAGGGCTTCATGGTTGGTGTGGTGATGTCCGGCATGCCGCGGCCCAGCTGCACCACGTCCTTGCGCGGCACCGCGCGGATCAGCTCCAGCACCTGGTCCCACTGGGAGATTTCCACCGGCCGCTGGGCCGGGCGACCGACCGCCGGCAGGGCGGGCAACTCACGGCTGGGGGGGACGAAGTAGCCGGATTTTGGCTTGGGCATGGCCAGGCCGTTGTCTTCCAGCAGGCGATAGGCCTGCTGCACTGTGCTCAGGCTGACCCCGTGTTCTACGCTCAGGGCGCGCACCGAGGGTAGTCGATCACCGGGGCGATAGAAGCCCTGTTCGATGCGGGTGCCCAGGAGTTCGGCGAGGTTCACATAGAGGGTCATGGCGTTGGCTCGAAGTGGCAGTCACGGAGGACCAGTACAGATGGGGCAAAAATACAGGATTCAGCGATATTTTTGGCAAAACTGTATGGAAGTAATACCGCTGTATTGGGTCTGTATTGGTTTTGATGCGGCGCCCATCATGTTCGCTCATGGCAACTTGAGCAAACAGGAGCAATGGAAATGAACGGCTTGAGCGATGTGCGGCTGTCGTTACGCAGTCAGGAACTGGAGGCCGAGCAGGAGCGGGGAGCGGCGGCGACCCTGCCACGCACTGCGCCGTCCGGGCTGGGTCCCTGGGGCTTGTACTGGCATCGGCTGCGTACCCGCAAGGCGTTGCTGGAGTTGACCGCCGAGGAGTTGCGGGACGTGGGGCTGAGCCGCGAGGAGGCCCGGGCCGAAGGCCTCAAGCCTTTCTGGCGGCTGTAATCCCGCAGCGGCGGCAAGGAGCCGCGCAAGGTCAGGCCAGCTCTTTCAGGCGATGCCAGAGCATGCCCAGGGCCAGCAGTGGTGAGCGCAGGTGCTTGCCGCCGGGAAAGGTGATGTGCGGCACCTTGGCGAACAGGTCGAAACCGCCACCCTGTTGGCCGCTGATGGCTTCCCCCAGCAACTTGCCCGCCAGGTGCGTGGCGTTCAGCCCATGGCCTGAATAGGCCTGGGCGTAATACACATTGGGTTGGTCCTTGAGTCGGCCGATCTGTGGCAGGCGGTTGGCGCCGATGCCGATCATGCCGCCCCACTGGTAGTCAATCTTCACCTCGGCCAGTTGCGGGAACACTTCCAGCATCTTCGGCCGCATGTAGGCAGCGATGTCCTTGGGGTCGCGCCCGGAGTAGTGGCAGGCACCGCCGAACAACAGGCGCCGATCGGCCGAGAGTCGGTAGTAGTCCAGGGCTACGCGCTGGTCGCAGACGGCCATGTTCTGAGGCAGTAGCTCCTGCGCCTGGGCCTCACTCAAGGGTTCGGTGGCAATGATGTAGCTGCCGGCCGGCAGCACCTTGCCCCCCAGCTCCGGGTTGAGGTCGTTGAGGTAGGCGTTGCAGCCCAGGACCAGGGTCTTGGCCCGTACCGTGCCGCGATGGCTGTGGACCTTGACCTCGGGACCGTAGTCGATGCGAGTCACTGCCGAATGCTCGAACAGACGCACGCCCATCTGCTGCGCCGCCTGAGCTTCACCCAGGGCCAGGTTCAGCGGGTGCAGATGGCCCGAGCCCATGTCGATCAGCCCGCCAACGTAGCGTTTGGAGCCCACCACGCTGTGCATTTCAGCGGCCTGCAACAGGCGGGTTTCGTGGCGATAGCCCAGGCTGCGCAGTTCTTCGGCGTCCTCGGCAAAGCCTTCAAGGTCCGCCGGCTTGTTGGCCAGGTCGCAGTAACCCCAGGTCAGATCGCAGGGGATCCGCAGGCGTTCGATGCGCTGGCGGACGATTTCCACCGCCTCCAGCCCCATGAGTTTCATCTGCCGCACACCGTCGTTGCCGAGCACCTTGGTGAACTGATCCAGGCCGTGGCCGACCCCACGAATCAACTGTCCGCCGTTGCGGCCGCTGGCGCCCCAGCCGATCTTGCGGGCTTCCAGCAGGATCACACTGAACCCGCGCTCGGCCAGTTCCAGAGCGGTATTGAGCCCCGAGAACCCGCCGCCTACCACGCACACGTCCGCTGTCAGCTCGCCTGCCAGTGTCGGGTAGTCAGGTTGCGGCAGGCTGCTGGCGGCATAGTAAGAGGCGGCGTGCCGATCGCTGGAGGCGGATTGCTGAGCACTGGCGGGCATGGAAAGCGTCCTGATCAGGGGGTCTTGAAAAATTGCCGGAGCATAAGCCGGGGCTTTCGTTTGCGGCAACCGCAGGACGCCTGGTCCTGTCTGCGGCGGGGCATTTGAGGCAGAATTCACGGCTATTCATGTCCCGGTAGCCTTTTCATGAGCTGTAACCGTCAAATAGTCCGCAGCCTGCGTCAGCAGATTCCCTCCTTCGAGTGCGTTCCTGGCTGCCACGATTGCTGCGGGCCAGTGACTACTTCACCTGAGGAAATGTCCCGCCTGCCGCGCAAGACTG
Source organism: Pseudomonas sp. JDS08PS003 (assembly GCF_045013505.1). Lineage (NCBI taxonomy): Bacteria > Pseudomonadati > Pseudomonadota > Gammaproteobacteria > Pseudomonadales > Pseudomonadaceae > Pseudomonas > Pseudomonas sp. JDS08PS003. The sequence goes on along the minus strand of NZ_CP120724.1, from coordinate 6,997,128 downwards.
CTGCCGAACAGGACGCCGCCATGGATGAACTCAACTGTGTGCACCTGGGCCCCAATGGCTGCACAGTGTATGACGAGCGCCCGCTGATCTGTCGCCTGTTCGGCACCACGCCGAGCCTGCCGTGTCCCAACGGCCGGCGTCCGGTAGAGATGATCCACCCCCGGGTCGAGAAGCAGATCCACGACTACATGGCCAGTAATCGTCAGGTCCTGGTCTAGCCCGTCACTCCTTGTAGGAGCCGGCTTGCCGGCGAAAGCGTCCCGGACCGGCGCTCCCCATCTCAATCCGGAATGGGCAGGCTCAGGCTCTCCTTCACTTCCTCCATCACGATGTAGCTCTTGGATTCCCGTACATGGGGCAGCTTGAGCAGGATGTCCCCCAGCAGCTTGCGGTAGGACGCCATCTCTGAGATCCGCGCCTTGACCAGATAGTCGAAGTCGCCGGACACCAGATGGCATTCCAGCACGTGCGGCAGCTTCAGCACCGCGCGACGGAACTCCTCGAAGGTATCCCCTGACTTGTAGTCCAGGCTGATCTCGACGAACACCAGCAGGCTGCCCTTCAGGTGCTGCGGATTGAGCCGGGCGTTGTAGCCCATGATGATTCCTTCGCGTTCCAGGCGGCGCACTCGCTCGGTGCAAGGGGTGGTGGAGAGTCCGACTCGTTCCCCCAGCTCGGTGAAGGAAATACGCCCATCGGCCTGCAGTATCCGCAGGATATTGCGATCTATCTTGTCCAGGGCACGACGGGTCTGATGATTGGTGCGCATAGGGGATGCCCCTCCGTGAAAAGCGATATCGCCGAGAATTCTCGCCAAATATAGGCGGTTATATAGTGAAAATCACTGCTCAATGTTTCTTACACTGCGCCCATCTTTGCTCTGAATAACAAACGTCAGCGGTCAAGCCGCGATGAGGGATATGAAAATGCGCGTTCTGGTCTTGGGCAGTGGCGTTATCGGAACCACCAGTGCCTATTACCTGGCTCGAGCCGGGTTTGATGTGACCGTGGTGGACCGCCAGCCGGCTGCAGCCATGGAAACCAGTTTCGCCAACGCCGGTCAGGTATCCCCTGGCTATGCCTCGCCCTGGGCTGCTCCGGGCGTGCCGCTCAAGGCCATCAAATGGCTGCTGCAGCGCCACGCACCGCTGGCAATCAAGGCCACCGCCGATATCGATCAATACCTGTGGATGGCGCAGATGCTGCGCAACTGCACCGCCAGCCGTTATGCGGTGAACAAAGAGCGCATGGTGCGTCTGTCCGAATACAGCCGTGACTGCCTCGACGAACTGCGGGCGGAAACCGGTATCGCCTATGAAGGCCGCAGCCTGGGCACCACCCAGCTGTTCCGCACCCAGGCGCAACTGGACGGCGCGGCGAAAGACATCGCCGTGCTCAAGGAATCCGGCGTGCCGTTCGAGCTGCTGGATCGCGAGGGCATTGCCCGGGTCGAACCGGCTCTGGCCAACGTCACCGACATCCTTGCCGGTGCCCTGCGTCTGCCAAATGACCAGACCGGCGACTGCCAGATCTTCACCACTCGCCTGGCCGAAATGGCCATCAAGCTGGGTGTGGAGTTCCGTTTTGGCCAGGACATCCAGCGCCTCGACTTCGCCGGCGACCGGATCAATGGCGTATGGATCGACGGCAAGCTGGAAACCGCCGACCGCTACGTGCTGGCGCTGGGCAGCTATTCGCCGCAACTGCTCAAGCCGCTGGGCATCAAGGCCCCGGTCTACCCGCTCAAGGGCTACTCCCTGACCGTGCCGATCACCAACCCGGCGATGGCTCCGACTTCGACCATCCTCGACGAGACCTACAAGGTTGCGATCACCCGTTTCGATAACCGTATCCGGGTCGGCGGCATGGCTGAAATAGCCGGTTTTGACCTCTCGCTGAACCCGCGCCGGCGCGAAACGCTGGAGATGATCGTCAACGATCTCTATCCTCAGGGCGGTGATCTGTCCCAGGCCAGTTTCTGGACCGGGCTGCGTCCTACCACCCCGGATGGCACGCCAATCGTCGGTGCCACGCCGTTTCGCAATCTGTTCTTGAACACCGGTCATGGCACCCTCGGTTGGACCATGGCCTGTGGTTCCGGTCGTTTGCTTGCGGACCTGATGGCCAAGAAAAAGCCGCAGATCAGCGCCGAAGGCCTCGATATTTCCCGTTACGGCAACCCTCAGGAGTCAGCTAAACATGTCAATCCAGCGCCAGCTCACCAATGAGCGCATGAGTCAGATCGTCGTTCACAGCGGTACGGTGTATCTGTCCGGGCAAGTCGGTGACGACCTGCAGGCCGGAATTGAACAGCAGACTCGGGAGACCCTGGCCAACATCGAGCGTCTGCTGGACCTGGCCGGCACCGACAAAAGCAAGCTGCTGTCGGTGACCATCTACCTGAAGGACATCGATGCCCATTTCGAAGGCATGAACAGTGTCTGGGACCAGTGGTTGCCAAAAGGCGTGGCACCGGCCCGGGCTACTGTGGAAGCCAAGCTCTGTGAGCCGGAAATCCTCATCGAGCTGTCGGTAGTGGCCGCTCTGCCTTAAGCGACAAGATCCCTCTCCCGGTGCCGGTGGTGGTCCGCCGTCATCCAGCACCGGTTTTTTATTCCCCATGACCGCCTAGAAGTCTGCCGCCATGCGTCCTGCCCGTGCCCTGATCGATCTCCAAGCCCTGCGTCATAACTACCAACTGGCCCGTGAAGTTTCGGGTGTTCGCGCTCTCGCGGTGATCAAGGCCGATGCCTACGGTCATGGCGCGGTGCGATGCGCCCAGGCGCTGGAGAGCGAGGCCGATGGCTTTGCCGTGGCCTGTATCGAGGAAGCCCTGGAACTGCGCGCCGCCGGCATCCGTGCGCCGGTGCTGTTGTTGGAGGGGTTCTTCGAAGCCTCTGAGCTGGCGCTGATCGTCGAGCATGATTTCTGGTGTGTGGTGCATTCGCTGTGGCAGCTCGAGGCCATCGAGCAGACGCCGGTGGCCAAGCCGCTGACGGTCTGGCTCAAACTGGATTCGGGCATGCACCGGGTTGGCCTGCATCCCAAGGATTACCAGGCGGCCTATCAACGGCTGCAGGCCAGCGGCAAGGTCGAGAAGATCGTGCTGATGAGCCACTTCGCTCGCGCTGATGAGCTGGACTGCCCACGCAGCAGTGAGCAGGTCGCGGTATTCGAGGCGGCTCGCCAGGGGCTGGGGGCCGAGATCAGCCTGCGCAATTCGCCCGCAGTATTGGGCTGGCCCAGCGTGCCAAGTGACTGGGTTCGCCCGGGCATCATGCTCTACGGTTCCACGCCGTTCGAAGAAAACAACTCCGTGGCAGAGCGTCTGCAGCCGGTCATGACCCTGGAATCCAAGGTGATCTGTGTGCGTGAGCTGCCCGCCGGCGAGCCGGTTGGCTATGGCGCCAAGTTCATCACCGACAAGCCGATGCGCATCGGCGTGGTCGCCATGGGTTATGCCGATGGCTATCCACGCCACGCGCCAACCGGCACTCCAGTGTTGGTGGACGGTCAGCGCAGCCGCCTGCTGGGCCGGGTGTCCATGGACATGCTGTGTGTCGACCTGACGGATGTGCCTCAGGCCGGGCTGGGTTCCACCGTTGAGCTATGGGGCAAGAACATCCTCGCCAGCGAGGTCGCCCTGGCCGCCGATACCATCCCTTATCAGCTGTTCTGCAACCTGCGTCGGGTGCCGCTGGTGTACTGCGAAGACTGAGATTGCGCGGGTTGTACCGAAAGTCGCCTGCCCTCGGGGGAATCGGGGCCAAGTGTTGTAAATACTGAACGCTGTCGCCATGATAACGCTCAATTACAACAACGCCTGATTCCCGCCTAGGAGGCTGCCGCATTGGACGTCGGTGAACGACTACAATCCATCCGTAAACTGAAAGGTCTTTCCCAGCGTGAACTCGCCAAGCGCGCGGGCGTCACCAATAGCACCATTTCAATGATCGAAAAGAACAGTGTCAGCCCCTCGATCAGCTCACTGCGAAAGGTGCTGGGCGGCATTCCCATGTCCATGGTCGAGTTCTTTTCCGAGGAAGTTCTCCAGGAAACGCCTTCTCAGATCGTCTACAAGGCCCACGAACTGATCGATATCTCCGATGGTGCAGTCACCATGAAGCTGGTGGGCCGGGCCCATCCAAGTCGCGCCATTGCCTTTCTCAACGAGATCTATCCGCCGGGCGCCGACACTGGCGAAGAGATGCTCACCCATGACGGCGAAGAAACCGGGATTCTCCTCGAGGGTCGCCTGGAATTAGTGGTAGGGCTGGAAACATTTGTCCTCGAAGCCGGTGACAGCTACTACTTTGAGAGTACGAAGCCGCACCGTTTTCGTAATCCGTTCGATGCTCCGGCGCGACTAATCAGCGCAGCCACTCCGGCGAATTTCTAGACCAAGAGGCATCCTGCAAGGCTTGCAGAGAGGGCCCCAGCGACATTTCGCCGCGATTAAGACCCCTTCGACTTTGGGGTTGTTTCAGTGTGGCGGGCTAACCGTTATACTTTCGCCCGCCTGCGAAACCGTGGCCGCAGGCGTGACTAGCCACCATTGAGGGTGTACGCGTGAACCTAATTATGAAAATGCTGGCCGCACCAGCAACCGTATTGGCCCTTTGGGCAGTCAGCGCTCAAGCTGCGACTAATGATGACATTGCCAAGCGTCTTGAGCCTGTTGGCCAGGTCTGCGTCCAGGGGCAGGAATGCAAGGGTATGGAAGTCGCTGCTTCTGCTGGCGGCGGCGGTGGGGCGAAATCCCCGGATGACGTGATCGCCAAGCACTGCAATGCTTGCCACGGCACCGGCCTGTTGGGCGCACCGAAAATCGGTGACACCGCAGCCTGGAAAGAGCGCGCCGATCACCAGGGCGGCCTCGACGGCATCCTGGCCAAGGCCATCACCGGTATCAACGCCATGCCGCCTAAAGGCACTTGCATGGATTGCTCCGATGACGAGCTCAAAGGTGCTATCCAGAAGATGTCCGGCCTGAAATAAGCCGCCATCTTCAGCGAAAAAGCCGCTTACGAGCGGCTTTTTTGTGGGCGTAATTCAGCCTGTGCACTGTTCAACGCAGCAAACTCCCGGCAAGCTCGGTCCAACCTCAATTCATGGATGGTCCCCGGAGGGTCAGATGCTGCAATCCTGTTCTATCGAGCATGCGGTAGATGAAGTGCTCGCCCGTTTGCCGCAACACATTCACATGGGCATGCCCCTGGGCCTGGGCAAACCCAACCGTTTTGCCAACGCCCTGTATCGCCGCATTGCCCAATTGCCCGAACGCCAACTGACGATCTACACCGCCCTGAGCCTGGGCCGTCCGTCCCTGGGCGACGGCTTGCAGAAGCGCTTTCTCGAACCCTTTGTGGAACGGGTGTTCGGCGACTACCCGGAACTGGATTATCTCGCCGACCTGCACCGCAACAGCCTGCCGGCGAACATCCGCGTCGAGCAGTTCTTCATGCAGCCCGGCAGCCTTTTACACAGCGCCGCAGCGCAGCAGGACTACGTCAGCAGCAACTACAGCCATGCAGCCCGGGACATCAACGCCGCCGGCTTGAACCTGGTGGCGCAACTGCTGGCCCGCGATCCGCAACACCCCGGCCGTCTGAGCCTGAGCTGCAACCCGGATATCACCCTCGACATGCTGCCGATGATCGCCAAGCGCCGTGCCGCAGGGGAGACCATCCTGATTCTCGGTCAGGTCCACAGCGACCTGCCTTATATGCCCGGGGACTCCGAGATCGACGCGGCGGACCTCGACCTGCTGATCGACGAAGAAGAGCACAGCACGCTGTTTTCCACGCCGAACATGCCGGTGGGGATTCAGGATCATTGCATCGGCATGCATGCCAGCACCCTGGTGCGCGACGGCGGCACCCTGCAGATCGGCATCGGCTCCATGGGTGATGCACTGACCGCAGCCTTGCTGGCGCGGCAGGCTGACAACGACGGTTATCGTGCCCTACTGGCGGACCTGCAGGTGAACCAATGGCAGTCGCTGATTGACCGTGAAGGTGGCGTCGAGCCCTTTGCCCAGGGCCTTTACGGTTGCAGTGAAATGTTCGTCAACGGTCTGCTGGCCCTGGCGGATGCCGGCATCGTGCGGCGCAAGGTCTACCCGACCCTGGAGCTGCAACAACAAGCCAACGCCGGCACCCTGGACCCGGCCACGGCTGGCGGGGTTTCGGTCCACGGTGGTTTCTTCCTGGGCCCGCGCAGTTTCTATCAGCGGCTGCGAGAGCTGCCCAAGGGCAAGCTGGCGGAGTTCAACATGACCGCCATCAGCTACATCAACGAACTCTATGGCTACGAGGCCCTCAAGCGCCTGCAGCGTCGGGACGCACGATTCATCAACAGTGCCTTCACCATGACCCTGATGGGGGCGGCGGTGTCCGATCAGTTGCAGGGCGGGAAGGTACTGAGTGGTGTTGGCGGGCAGTACAACTTCGTTGCCCAGGGCCATGCTCTGCACGATGCTCGCTCGGTGCTGATCCTGCGCAGCTGGCGTGAGTCCGCTGGCGAGGTCAGTTCCAACATTGTCTGGGAGTACGGCCATTGCACCATCCCGCGCCATCTGCGGGACGTTGTGATCACCGAGTACGGTATTGCCGATCTGCGGGGTAAAACGGATGCGAAAGTGATCGAGGCGCTGCTCAATATCAGCGACTCACGCTTTCAGCCGGGGTTGATGGAGCAGGCACAGAAAGCCGGAAAACTGCCAAAGGATTTTCGTCTGGATCCGCGTTTTACCGACAACAGCCCACAGCGTTTGCAGAATATTCAGGCACGTCACAGCCACCTGTTTCCGGAGTATCCGCTGGGCAGTGATTTCAGCGATCAAGAGCGTGACCTGCTGCGGGCACTGAACTGGCTGAAGAGCAAGTTCAAGCTCAGCGAGATCCTTGAGCTGGGCAAGGCGGCACTCGATGCGCCGGAGCCTGAGGCATTCCCGGCGCACCTTGAGCGCATGGGGCTGGAGAAGCCCGAAGGCCTGCGTGAAGACCTGTACCAGCGTTTCCTGCTGGCTGGCCTGCAGGCCACGGCAACCACCTTGTCGTAGGAGCCGGCTTGCCGGCGAATGGGCCATCAAGTCTTGCATTGCTCTCAAGGGCGTCTTCGCTGGCAAGCCAGCTCCTACACAAGCCAGCTCCCACAAGACGGGCGGGGTTACTCGATGAAGGTGACCACGCCGCCAGCCAGGGATTTGACCCGGGCCAGGGATTCCACGCGGTAGCCCTGGGAGTCCAGTTCGGCACGGCCGCCCTGGAAGGACTTTTCGATCACGATGCCCAGGCCGGCCACGGTGGCACCGGCCTGCTTGATGATCGAGATCAGCGCCTGGGACGCCTTACCGTTGGCCAGGAAGTCATCGATGATCAGTACGCGGTCGCTGCTGGTCAGGTGCCGTGGGGAGATGGCGACGGTGCTTTCCACCTGTTTGGTGAAGGAGTACACGGTGGCCGACAGCAGGTTCTCGGTCAGGGTCAGGGACTGGTGCTTGCGGGCGAAGATCACCGGCACGCCCAGGTTCAGACCGGTCATGATCGCCGGGGCAATCCCCGAGGCTTCGATGGTGACGATCTTGGTGATGCCCGAGTCCTTGAACAGCGTGGCGAATTCGTCGCCGATCAGCTTCATCAACTGCGGATCGATCTGATGGTTCAGAAAGGCGTCGACTTTCAGTACTTGATCGGAAAGCACGATGCCTTCTTCGCGAATTTTCTTGTGCAGTGCTTCCACGGAGCTTCCTCAAATAGCGCCTGTTGCGCCAAAGGTCAGTTAAAAATAGTCGATTTTAGCGCTTTAACATCGCGCGTATATCCGCCAAAGCGCTATTGCCGCGAACGGCTTTGACTTCGGTCGGCGTGTCGTCGTTGCCTTCCCAGGCCAGATCGTCCGGGGGCAGTTCATCGAGGAATCGGCTCGGCGCGCAGTCGATGATTTCACCGTATTGCTTGCGCTTGGCTGCGAAGGTGAAGGCCAGGGTCTGGCGAGCACGGGTAATGCCCACGTAGGCCAGGCGTCGTTCTTCCTCGATGGTGTCGGCTTCGATGCTGGAGCGGTGCGGGAGGATTTCCTCTTCCATGCCCATGATGAACACGTAGGGAAATTCCAGGCCCTTGGAGGCATGCAAGGTCATCATTTGTACACCTTCGGCGCCGTCTTCCTCTTCCTGCTGGCGTTCCAGCATGTCCCGCAGGACCAGCTTGCCGATGGCGTCTTCGACGGTCATTTCGCCGTCTTCGTCTTTTTCCAGGGTGTTCTTCAAGGCCTCGATCAGGAACCAGACGTTGCCCATCCGGTAGTCTGCGGCCTTGTCGCTGGAGCTGTTGGTGCGCAGCCAGTTCTCGTAGTCGATGTCCATGACCATGCTGCGCAGGGCGGAGATCGGGTCTTCGCCGGCGCATTGTTCGCGGACCCGGTCCATGAAGCGCTTGAAGCGCGCCAGGCGGTCGGTGAAACGGCTGTCCAGGTGCTCGCCCAAGCCGATTTCATCGGTGGCGGCGTACATCGAGATCTTGCGCTCGGTGGCGTAGTTGCCGAGTTTTTCCAGGGTCGTGGAACCGATTTCCCGGCGCGGCACGTTGATCACCCTGAGAAAGGCGTTGTCGTCGTCCGGGTTCACGATCAGGCGGAAGTAGGCCATCAGATCCTTTACTTCCTGGCGTCCGAAGAAGCTGTTACCGCCGGACAGACGATAGGGCACCTGATGGTGCTGCAGCTTCAGTTCGATCAGTTTGGCCTGGTAGTTGCCCCGGTAAAGAATGGCGAAGTCGCTGTAGGGCCGGTCGGTGCGCAGGTGCAGGCTAAGGATCTCCATCGCCACCCGTTCGGCCTCGGCATCTTCGTTGCGGCAGCGGATCACGCGGATTTCGTCACCGTGGCCCATCTCGCTCCACAGCTGCTTTTCGAACTCATGGGGGTTGTTGGAGATCAGCACGTTGGCACAGCGCAGGATACGGCTGGTGGAGCGATAGTTCTGCTCCAGCATCACCACTTTCAGGGACGGATAGTCGTCCTTGAGCAGCATCAGGTTTTCCGGGCGCGCGCCACGCCAGGCGTAGATCGACTGGTCGTCGTCGCCCACCACGGTGAACTGGTTGCGCTTGCCGATGAGCATCTTCACCAGCAGGTACTGGCTGGCGTTGGTGTCCTGGTATTCGTCCACCAGCAGGTAGCGGACCTTGTTCTGCCATTTTTCCAGGATGTCGGCGTGTTCTTCGAACAACTTCACCGGCAGCAGGATCAGGTCGTCGAAGTCCACCGCGTTGAACGCCTTGAGCGTGCGCTGGTAGTGGGTATAGACGATGGCCGCAGTCTGTTCCTTGGGGTTGCGGGCATTTTCCAGGGCTTCGGCGGGCAGGATCAGGTCGTTCTTCCACGAGCCGATCATGTTCTTGATCTCGTCGACGCCGTCGTCTCCGGAATACTCCTTCTGCATGATGTCGGTCATCAGGGCCTTGACATCAGTCTCGTCGAAGATCGAGAAGCCCGGCTTGTAGCCCAGCCGCGCATGCTCCTTGCGGATGATGTTCAGGCCCAGGTTGTGGAAGGTCGACACGGTCAGGCCGCGACCTTCGCCACTGCGCAGCAGGGTGCCGACCCGCTCCTTCATTTCCCGCGCGGCCTTGTTGGTAAAGGTCATGGCGACGATGTACTGGGCGCGGATGCCGCAGTTCTGGATCAGGTGCGCGATCTTGCGGGTGATCACGCTGGTCTTGCCGGAGCCTGCGCCGGCGAGCACCAAAAGAGGGCCGCCGACATAGTTCACGGCTTCTTGCTGCCGGGGATTGAGTCGGGACATGACAGTAAAAAGGGATCGGTTACGAAAAGGGCGGGCATTTTAACAGGCTGGACAGATTCTGCTGCTCTCTCCGACTTGTGACGCACAACGCTATCTAAATTTGCCGGTTTTGATACTTTCCCTCAGGATGCGCGCTGAATATGCGTCTAATGTTCGAGTTAGAGCGGTACAAGAAATTGCGTATGATAATCAATATCAATTGTTATTGCTTATTTGCGCGCCATAATGCCCGCCGCCAACTTATTTTGCAGAGTCTAGGGAGCTAGCTTGTCTAAGCCTGTCGAACCCTTGCGTTTGCTGCTACTGGCCGAAGAGCCTGTGTGGACAGCGTTGTTGCGCGAGTGTGTCGCTCCGTTGGGAGACTCGGTGGTATTGATCAGTGCTCCCACCTGGGAGTCGGTCAGTCGTTTGTTCGAAGACGATCGCAATGCGGTCCTGTTGACCATTCCACGCCTGCAGCCCGGTCCCGGGCGTTGCAGTTTGCCCACCATTCTATTGCTGGACCATGAGCCCTCGGTGGCCCCGGTGGGCGTCAGCGACTGGCTGGTGGGTTCCTGCCTGAGTACCGATGCCCTGCGCCGCTGCCTGCGTCATGTGCGTGAGCGCGGTGTGCTGGAAAACACCTTGCAACGCCTGGCCGAGCAGGACCCCCTGACCGGTATTGCCAACCGGCAGGGCTTTCAGACCCTGCTGGCCGCGCGGCTGGCGGAAAACGATGGTCGCGGCCTGGCCCTGGGGCACCTGGACCTGGATAACTTCCGTCACGCCAACGATGCCCTCGGCCACCAGGCCGGTGACCGGCTGATCCTGCAGGTGGTGTCGCGGCTCAAGAGCCAGCTGGAGGCCGGTGACCAACTGGCCCGCCTGGGCAGCGACGAGTTTGCCTTGCTGATCGACACCCGCCGCGCGCCGCAGCGTGCCGAATGGATGGCCGAACGCATCACCGAAGCCATGGCCGAACCCTATTGGGTCGACGGCGAAAGCCTGTTGATCGGCTGCAGCCTGGGGATTGCTCATGCCCGGGCCAATGCCGGCGCCGACCCGTTGATGTGGCATGCACATATCGCCATGCAGCAGGCCAAGAGCACCCAGGGTTGCACCTTTCATATCTTCAACGAGCGGATCAATCGCAACGCTCGCAGCCTTGCCGATCTGGAAAGCGAGCTGCGTCGGGCCTTGCGCCGTGACGAGCTGGAGCTGCATTACCAGCCGCGGCTGAACCTGCATGACGGCAAGATTGTCGGCCTCGAAGCCCTGGTGCGTTGGCGTCACGGCGAGCGCGGCCTGCTGCCTCCCAGCGAGTTTGTGCCCCTGGCGGAACAGAGCGGGCTGATCGTGCCCCTGGGCTACTGGGTGATTTCCCGTGCTCTACGAGACATGCAGGCCCTGCGCGAGCGCGGGCTGCCTTCGCTGCATATGGCGGTCAACCTGTCGTTCCGCCAGTTCCAGGACAGCCAGTTGCTCTCGACCCTGAGCCGGCTGATTGCCGAGCGCGGGGTTGAAGCCCAGTGGCTGGAGTTCGAGCTGACGGAAACCGCAGTGATGCGCCGCAGCGATCTGGTGAAGCAGACCATGGATGCCCTCGGGCGCCTGGGGGTGCGTTTTTCCCTGGACGACTTCGGTACCGGTTTCTCTTCCTTCGTCCACCTCAACAGCCTGCCGATCACCCTGCTCAAGGTCGACAAGAGCTTTGTCGGGGGCATGGAGCAGCGTGAAGAGAACCGCAAACTGGTGCACGCCATGATCAACCTGGCCCACAACCTCAATCTGGATGTGGTGGCCGAGGGGGTGGAAACCGCGGAGCAACTGGCGTTGCTGCGAGGCTTTGGCTGCGATCAGGTCCAGGGCTACCTGATCAGCAAGCCGCTGCCCCTGGCTGATCTGATGGAGTACCTGACGTTCGGCAGCAGCCAGCAGTCGCTGCAGGAAGGGACGCTTTAAGCGACTGATACCGGTGCTGATCCACCGCCTTGGGCGGCGGTGATCAGCTCCCTGTCAATCCGCGCTGCTGGTCTGAAGGTTCATCGCCGCTGCCACGGGCTCGCGCTTGATCATGCGGCGCATCCGCCACTCGAACGCCAGGGTCAGGCTGATGGCCGCGCAGGCCAGGCCCAGGGCCAGTCCCCACCAGACACCGGTCGGTCCCCAGTCCAGGGTAAAGGCCATCAGCCACGCCGAAGGGGCACCGATCAGCCAGTAGCAGCCCAGGCCCACCAGGAAGGTGGTCTTGGCATCCTTGAGGCCGCGGATCGCGCCCATGGCGATGGTCTGGGTGCCATCGAACAGCTCGAACCAGGCCGCCACCGCCAACAGGCTCACCGCCAGTTGAATCACCTCGGCGAAGGCCGGGTCATTGTGGTCCAGGAAGAGCCCGATCAACTGGTTGGGTAGCAGCCAGAAAATCATCGCGAACCCCAGCATCGCCACCGCGCCGAAGGCGATGCCGACCCGTCCGGCCAACCTTGCATCCAGCAGTTGTCCGGCACCGTAGTGCTGGCCGATGCGCATGGTGATGGCGTAGGAGATGCCAGCCGGCACCATGAACGCCACCGACACGATCTGCAGGGCGATCTGGTGCGCCGCCAACTGGGTGCTGCCCATGGTGCCCATGCACAGCGCGGCGAAGGCGAACAACCCGACTTCCACCGCATAGGTGCCGCCAATGGGCAGGCCCAGGCGCCACAGTTCCCGCAGGTAATAGGTGTTCAGCCGGGCCAGGCCCTGGCGCAACGGGTACGCGGCGTAGGCCGGATGGCGCTTGATGTGCCAGGCCAGTGCCAGCGCCATGCAGTTGGCGACGATGGCGGTCACCAGGCCGATGCCCACCAGGCCGAGTTTCGGCAGGCCGAACATGCCGGTGATCAATGCATAGTTGAGCAGGAAGTTGGCCACAGTCCCTGCCAGGCTGATGACCATCACCGGCGTCGCCCGGCCGATGGCGCTGGTAAAACCGCGCAAGGCCATGAAACTCAAGTAGCCGGGCAGGGCGAACGGCAGGATCAGCAGGAACTGGCCGGCGGCCTGGACGTTGCTTGGGGTCTGGCCGAACAGCAGCAACAGCGGTTTGAGGTTCCACAGCAGCAGGCCGGCGACCAGGGCCATGACCCAGGCCAGCCACAGGCCGGCCTGGGTCAGGCGGGCGGCGCCCTCGATGTCTCCGGCGCCCTGACGAATCGCCACCAGGGTGCCTACAGCGGCAATCACGCCGATGCAGAAAATCGAGACAAAGGAATAGCTGGCGGCGCCCAGACCGCCGCCGGCCAGCGCTTCGGGGCTGAGGCGGGCCATCATCAGGGTGTCGGTGAGTACCATCAGCATGTGCGCCAGCTGGGAGGCGATCAGCGGCCCCGCCAGCCGCAGGATGGCCCAGAGTTCGGTACGTGCTGGATGCTGCATGGTCATCAGGCTCGATCAGGGTAAAGTCGGGGAGAGCGCTGATTCTCGGCGCTTCTTGGCCATAGCACAAAGGGATAAAAATACTTGCTGGCATGATTAAAACTCATGCGAACGACTTTCTGGTAGCGTTGCGTCATTCCGCTGCCGGAGCGCATCCATGTCCCGCCGTCTTCCTCCTCTTTATGCCCTGCGTGCCTTTGAAGCAGCGGCGCGGCACAGCTCGTTCACCCGGGCGGCCGAGGAGCTGTCCATTACCCAGAGTGCTGTCAGCCGGCATATCCGCACCCTGGAGGAGCACTTCGCTTGCCGGCTGTTCCAGCGCAGTGGGCGCAATCTGCAACTGACCGAAGCGGCGCGTTTGCTGCTGCCGGGCATCCGCGAGGGCTTCGGTGCCCTGGAGCGGGCCTGCAATACCTTGCGGGCCGAAGACGACATCCTGCGCATGAAGGCGCCGTCGACCCTGACCATGCGCTGGTTGCTGGCGCGCCTCAGCCGTTTCCGCCATCTGCAGCCGGGCAACGAAGTGCAGCTCACCAGTGCCTGGATGGATGTGGATTCCGTGGACTTCAACCAGGAACCCTTCGACTGTGCGGTACTGCTGAGCAACGGACACTTTCCACCGGATTGGGAAGCCAGCTACCTGTTCCCGGAGTTACTGGTCCCGGTGGGCGCTCCGAATCTGCTCGAAGACCTGCCCTGGGATGTGGCGCGGCTGGCGGCCACGGAGTTGTTGCATCCGACTCCTGACCGGCGGGACTGGCGCAGTTGGCTGGAGCAGATGGGGCTCACGGATCAGGTTTCCCTCAAGGGCGGGCAGGTGTTCGACACTCTGGAGCTGGGGATGATTGCGGCGGCTCGGGGCTACGGCGTGTCCATGGGGGACCTGCTGATGGTGGCCGAGGATGTCGCTCAAGGTCGCTTGAGCCTGCCCTGGCCGACTGCCGTCGCCAGCGGCTTGAACTATTACCTGGTGTGGCCCAAGACCCGGCCGGGAGGTGAACGTTTGCGTCGTCTCAGCGACTTTCTCCAGGGTGAGGTCGAGGCGATGCAATTGCCTGCGGTAGAGCGCCTGGGCTGAAACGTTGAAGCACCCGGCCGGCAAGGTTGTGCACATATCCTTGCAAGACGCTCAAGTATTGCCCGGCGCCGCCGAATCCTAGGACATGGAACCAGCGTTCAGGAAGGTCCTAATTACTAAAAACACTTAGAAATATTGTTGCCGAGCGTGCCACTCGATCAGGATGATCCGCCTTCTCGGCCAGGAGCCATCATGTCCCAACCCCGTGCCCGGATAGCCTCCCAGCTAGGGCTTGCCCTTGCCCTGATACTCGCCCTGGTGATCAGCGGCAGTACCCTGTTTGCCCTGCGTTCTCTGGATTCGGCGAATCTCGACACCCGAGAAGAGCACTTGGCCAGCGAAGCGCGCCTGCTGGCGGACCAGCTCAACACCTTTCACAGCAGCCTGCGCGAAAGCACCCAGCGCCTCAGTGGCTTGTTTGAAAACCGCTTCAGCAGCGGCATGAGCCTGCATCCCGAACAACCGGTGACAGTGGCTGGGGTCCAGACCCCCGGGCTGCACCTGGGGGACATGGTGCTGAACAACAACTTCGAGGAAGTGGACGAGTTCAAGCAGATGACCGCCGGGGTGGCGACCCTGTTCGTGCGCAGCGGCGACGACTTCATTCGGGTCAGTACCTCCCTGAGCAAACAGGACGGCAGCCGGGCCATTGGCACCTTGCTCGACCACGCCCACCCGGCCTATCAGAAACTCATGGCGGGGCAGGGTTATGTTGGCCGGGCGCTGTTGTTCGAGCGCTTCTACATGACCCAGTACACCCCGGTGCTGGATCGTGCCGGCAAGGTGATTGCCGTGCTGTTCGTTGGTTTTGACTACACCGATGCGCAGAATGCCCAGTTCGACAATCTCAAGCGCTTCCGCATCGGACAGAGCGGCTCCCTGGCCTTGCTGGACGAGCAGCACAAGTGGCTGGTGCCGCCGGCGGGCGTGCAAGGCCTGGATCAGGCCGCGCAGGTCATGACCGATGCGGCGAAGGAGCCGGGCAAGGGGCGCTTCTGGAGCGACCAGGGCGAAGACTTCTACAGCCTGGCGGTGCCTTTTGCCGGTGGGCCCTGGGCGGTGGTGGCGAGCATGCCCAAGGCCGAGATCCGGGCGGTGACCTGGAGCGTCGGTATCCGTCTGGTGATCGGCAGCCTGTTGGCGATGTTGCTGGCGGTGGGCGCCACGGTCTGGCTGCTGCGCAGCAAGCTGGCACCCTTGAGTGATCTGGTGCGTCAGGCCCAGGCCCTGGGCGGTGGCGACCTGAGTGCGCGGTTGAATGTATCCAGCCACGATGAGATCGGCCAACTGGCTCGTAGCTTCAACCAGATGGGTGAAGCCTTGTCGACCATGGTCGAGCACATCCGCCGTTCTGCCGCTGAGGTCAACGGCCGGGCCCAGGCCTTGTCCGGCCTGTCCAGCGGTGCCTATGAGGGCATGGAGCAGCAGTCGGGCGAGATCACCAGCATGGCGGGGGCGGTGGAGGAGTTCAGCGCCACGTCGCTGAACATCGCTGACAATATGGGCAGCACTCAGCGCCTGGCCCAGGAAAACGCCCAGCAAACCCACATCGGCCGCGAGTCCATGGAACAGGCGTCATCGTCCCTTGAGCAGATTGCCGGGGCGCTCAACAGCACGGCTACGGTGATCAATACCCTGGGCCAACGCTCCCAGGAGATCGGCGGAATTGTCGGGGTGATCACTGCGATTGCTGACCAGACCAACCTGCTCGCTCTCAACGCCGCCATTGAGGCGGCCCGTGCCGGCGAGCAGGGTCGCGGCTTCGCCGTGGTGGCGGATGAGGTACGCAACCTGGCGTCGCGTACCCGCGAGGCCACGGACGAAATCTCGCAGATGATCAACAGCATCCAGCAGGAAACCGGCCACGCCATCGAAACCATGGAGCAGGGCAACCGACTGATGCAGGAAGGCTTGTCGCGCAACGCCGACGTGGCTTCGGCCCTGGCTCTGATCGACGAGCAGAGCCGCAGCGCCGGCGAGCAGTTCGCCGCCATCACCACGGCCACCCAGGAGCAGAGCAGCACCGCCACGGTGCTCAGCAGCAACCTGCAGAGCATTGCCCAGGCCAACAGCGAGCAACGGGAAGTGGTGTCCAACCTGGCAGTCACTGCCCGTGAACTGGAAACACTGGCCGCCGACCTGCGCCAGGAAGTCGACCGCTTCCGCTGACCGCGGCCATTTCACCCTGCAACCCTGGGTTGCAGGGTGAATGTTGCAATGACGCTTGATTCGACTAAAACAGATGAGCAGCGATTGGCCCTTCAAGGACTTCTCTTTCAGCAGGAGCTGGCATGACTCATCTCACTCGTTTTGTCCCGCGCGTACTCGCCCTGTCGGCACTGGTGTTCAGCCAGATGGCTCTCAGCGAGGAAAGCCCGGCGTTCATTGCCCCGGCGACCTGGAGCACGCCGTTCAACGGCATTGCCCAGGTGGCCTGCCATAACTGCTACGAGAAGCAATATGCGCGCACCTTCACCAGTGTGCTCGACAGTGTGCGCACCCTGGAACTGGACTTCTGGGATCAGCGCGATGCGGTGAGCGGCGGTTCACCCCGTCACTGGTTCGTGCGGCATAACCCCGGCACCCTGTTCCAGTCCGGCAATGACAACAACTGCACCGGCGACGGCACGGGCAAGAACGATCTCGAAGCCTGCCTGAACGACGTGAAGAACTGGAGCGACAATCACCCCGGGCATTTCCCCATCACGCTGATCCTGGACAAGAAGCAGGGCTGGTCCAAGGAAAGTTCGGGGCGCACACCGAAGGACTTCGATGAGCTGATGGCGCGGATTTTCCAGGGCAAGCTCTATACCCCCCCAGGACCTGGCAACGCACATAGGCAGCAGTGCCGGGGCCTTGCAAAAAAACCTCAAGGGCAAGTCCTGGCCCACCGCCAGCCAGCTGCAGGGCAAGGTCCTGCTGGTGCTCAATCACTCGGAGAACCAGAAGCTTTCCCAGTACGCCGAGGCCCGGACCTCCAGCGCCAAGGTGTTCATCTCACCGGTGACCAATGGCCAGAACGATGTCAGTGGCAAGGTCAGTGGCATGTCCGACCAGTCATCCGGCTATGTGGCCATGAACAATATGTCCAAGGGTGACAAGAAGTGGGCGACCCAGGCCTTTGCCTACAGCCACATCGGCCGGGTCTGGGGAGATGACGGGGTGTCTTTCACCCAGCACATCAGCGAGAAGATCAACCTCTCGGCGTACTACAAGTTCGCTGAGCAGAACGCCGGCGGCTATCGCATCCGGCCGTTTTGAGGTTTACCGGGGCTCGGTCGGCTCACCCAGCCCCGGGTCCACGCGCTTGCCGATGTCCCGCAGGCGCGCCAGTTGATCGACCATGGTCGGGGCCTCGTCGACGCTGCTGACGAAGGTCCACAGGTAAGTCATCACCGCATACACATGCCCGGCCTTGACCTCGGGTGACAGCGCCAGCTGACTGATGGCAATGACGAACAGAATCGCCGCTACGGCGCCCAGAAACAGATAGGCCGCCGCCTCCCGGTCCGAGAGCCAGATACGCAGCCGCGACAGCAGCCGATAGTGGCGCTGCAGCGAGGCGGCGCCGACCTTGGCCACCAGGCCGATTTCCTTTTCCAGTCGATCGTTCAGGCGTTCGTGCAACTGCTGATTGCGCCGTGCAAAGCGCGGCAGCAGGGTGACGCACAGCAGTAGGGCCCCCAGGCAGGCAAGGCCGATCCAGGGTTCGATCACCAGCAGCATGATCGCGGCTCCGACAATCGATACCAGGGCGGTGGCGATGGTCGGCACATGCTTTTCGAAGAAGTCGACGAACTCCCTGGCCAGCACCACCCGCGCCGCTGCCGTGGAAGTGTTTTGCTGCTGCAGGCGCTGATTGAGGATCACCGGCACCGCCAGGTCGGCGTAGATGCGGGTGAAGGTGCGGGTGTCCACCGCTCGCCGCGCGGCCCCCACGACCCAGAAGCCCAGCACCACCAGGGCGTAGATCAGCGCGTGGGTGGTGTCACCCCGCAGGATCGAGTCTACGGCGAACCCGGCAAACAGCGGGTAGGCCAGCAGCAGGGCGTTCTCTAGCGCCACCAGGGACAACGTGACAAACAGCTTGCCCGGGTACGCCCGGGCAATGGCCTTGAGTGTCTGGCCAGCGGATTGCTGACCGATCTTTTGAGTGGAGTCGACGACAGCGGATGGGGTGACGACAGACATGGGTGCACCACAGGTGTGATAACGGTTAATATTGAGCGACTGCTCAATTATCTTTGAGCGACCGCTCAAAATGCAAGCGCCGTCCATCTCGGCGTCAAGAGGTCCGATTGCCCATGTCCCGTAACGACCGTAAAGACCAGATCATCGATGCGGCCCTGGAGCTGTTCCGTAGCAAGGGCTTCGCCGATGTCTCGACCCGTGACCTGGCCGAACATTCCGGGTTGTCTCGCAGCCATGTCTATCACTACTTCAGTGATTGGAAGGAGCTGCGCCGCGAGGCCTTCATACGGTTTGCCAATCAACAGCTGGAGGCGTTGGGCGCACCGCTGCAAGGCGCTGCGCCCCTGGAGGCCCTGCAGGGTTTTCTCAGCCATTGCCTGCCCGATTCCACCTATGACGGCTGGGCGCTGTGGTTGGATGCCTGGGACGAGGCCATGCATGACGAGGAGCTGGCCGAGGCCTACCTGAAGATCAACGGCCAGTGGCAGCAGATGCTGGCAACGATCGTCGACAGTGGTGTGCAGTCCGGAGTGTTTCGCTGTGCCAGCCCCGAGCGGGTGGCGCGGCAGCTCTTCGCCCAGGCCATGGGCTACGCCGATGACCTGCTGCTGCGGGCCTCGCCCGAGGCCGCCGCGGCTGCCCTGGATGAAGTTCTGGAGGTGGCGGGATTGCTGCTGGGTTTCCAGGACTGAGGGGGTGAGCGGGAGTGATTGGATCTGGTAGTCGTACTGCGATTTTGCAGCTTGCTGAAACGATTCTTCAGCGCTATAAATCCATTACAACTCCAATAAGGGCACCTTTCCATGACCTCCCTCAAACTGCTTGTCACCCTCGCTGCGCTGACCGCCACTTCCCACGCCATGGCCTGGGACTATGTGTTGCTCGACAGCGACAAGGCGGCCCAGAACCTGCACCTCACCAGTCAGCAGTTGGGGGTGAAGACCCCGCAACCTTTTTCCGTGACCCTGCGCACCTTGCATGGCGGTCGCCAGGAAGGGGTGAGCATCATCGACATCGACAATGGCGTGATGAAGCTCTCGGTGGTGCCGACCCGGGGCATGAATGTGTTGCAGGCCTCGGTGGGCGATGTGCGCCTGGGCTGGGATTCACCGGTCAAGGAAGTGGTCAACCCGGCGTTCATCGAACTCAATGGCCGCGGTGGCCTGGGCTGGCTGGAGGGCTTCAATGAGCTGGTGACGCGCTGTGGCTACGAGTGGGTCGGGCACCCTGGGCTGGACAATGGCGAGCTGCTGACCCTGCACGGCCGCGCGGCGAACATTCCCGCCAGCAAGGTCACTCTGCACATCGACGAAAAACCGCCGTACGCCATTCACTTGCGTGGCGAGCTCAAGGAACAGGCGTTCAAGAAGGTCGATTTCAGCGTTGCCACCGAACTGGTCACCGAGCCCGGCAGCACCAGTTTCACGCTCAATGATCGCTTGACCAACAACGGTGATTATCCCAAGGAGTACCAGGCGCTGTACCACAGCAACTTCAGCACGCCGTTCCTTGAGCAGGGGGCGAAGTTTGCGGCGCCGGTGAAGCAGGTCTCGCCCTTCAACGACAAGGCCAAGGCCGATCTGGCGGACTGGCAGACCTATCGCGGCCCGACCCGTGACTATGACGAGACCGTCTACAACGTCGTGCCCTACGCCGACACTCAGGGCGAGACCCTGGCGGTGCTGCATAACAAGGCGGGCAGCCTCGGCGTATCGCTGGGCTTCAATACCCAGCAGTTGCCAGTGTTCTCGCTGTGGAAGAACACCGACACCCAGGGCCAGGGTTATGTGACGGGGCTGGAGCCGGGCACCAGTTTTTCCTACAACCGTCGCTATCAGCGTCCGCTGAACCTGGTGCCGACCATCGGCGCAAAGGAGCAACGGCAATTCCAGATCCGCTACAGCCTGCTGGCAGACAAGGCCGCTGTGGATAATGCCCTGAGTCTTGTCAGTAAGATTCAGGATGGGCGCCAGACCGAAGTGCTCCCCACGCCGTTGGTGGATCTGTCCAAGGAGTGACCCTTCAATTCGTGCTCGGCCGATAGTGCAGGGCTTCTGCCAGATGCTCGCGGTTGATTCGTGCCGCCTGCTCGAGGTCGGCCAGGGTCCGGGCCACCTTCAGCAGGCGGTGGGCGGCTCGTAGCGATAGGCCCAGGCGTTCGCAGGCCGCTTCCAGCCAGCGTTCGTCTGCCGTGGATAAACGGCAATGGCGCCGTAGGCCGGGGAGGTCGAGATGGGCATTGGCGCAGCCCTGGCGTTGTTGTTGCAGCTCGCGAGCTAGAGCCACTCGGGCGGCGGCGCTGGCGCTGTCGTCTCCCGGTTGCGGCTCGGGGTTCAGGGTGGTGGCTTCGCGGGCCACGGTCAGGTGCAGGTCGATGCGATCCAGCAACGGGCCGGACAGCTTGTTGCGATAGCGCTGGATCTGTTCCGGCGTGCAGCGGCATCGTCCGCTGGGATCGCCAAGGTAGCCACAGGGGCAGGGGTTCATGGCGGCTACCAGTTGGAAGCGCGCCGGGAACTGCACCCGGTCGCGAGCGCGGGCGATGACGATCTGGCCCGACTCCATGGGCTCGCGCAGAACCTCCAGGACCTTGCGGTCGAACTCCGGCAATTCATCGAGAAACAACACGCCGTGATGGGCCAGGGTGATTTCTCCCGGTTGTGGTTTCGAGCCGCCCCCCACCAGCGCAGGGCCTGATGCCGAATGATGGGGTTGGCGGAAGGGGCGCTGGGGCCAGTGGCGCAGCGGCTTGTGGCTGCTCACCGATTGAATGGCCGCGACTTCCAGGGCTTCTTCTTCCTGCAAGGGTGGTAGCAGGCCGGGCAAGCGACTGGCCAGCAAGGTCTTGCCGGTGCCGGGCGGGCCGCTGAACAGCAGATTGTGGGCGCCGGCGGCAGCGATCAGAAGGGCACGCTTGGCGGCCAGTTGACCCTGGACTTCCCGCAGGTCGGGGTAGGGCGAGTGATTTTCCTGCAAACCGTCGCTGACGTAAGGCGGGAGGGGGGCGTGACCATTGAAGTGGGCGACGGCCTCCAGCAGATGGTCTACGGCGATCACCTCAAGGCCCGAGGCCAGGCAGGCTTCCTCGGCATTGGCACGGGGCACCAGCAGGGTGTGTCCAGCCTTGCGTGCCGCCAGCGCGGCCGGGAGCACACCGCGCACCGCTCGCACCTCGCCGGACAAGGCCAGCTCACCCAGGCATTCGATGTTGTCCAGTGCCAGGGCCGGCACCTGCACGCTGGCGGCGAGGATGCCCAGGGCGATGGCCAGGTCGAATCGTCCACCATCCTTGGGCAAGTCCGCCGGAGCCAGGTTGAGGGTGATGCGTCGAGACGGGAAATTGAATCCGGCGTTGAGAATGGCGCTGCGCACCCGGTCCTTGCTTTCCTTGACTGCGGCTTCCGGCAGCCCGACCAGGGTCAGGCTCGGTAGGCCGTTGGCCAGGTGCACTTCAACGCTGACAGCCGGAGCCTGTACGCCCACTTGGGCACGGCTGTGGATGATTGCCAGGGACATGGGGAGATCTTCCTTGAGACGGCGGGAACCGCGTCCTGCGGTGCTGCAAGGATAGATGAGGGCTTTGGCGGGAGGAGGCTTTGAATGCGCACAGGATATGTCACCGGCGCTACGGCTTTCGTTGGCAAACCGGCTCCAGGTTTGTAGGAGCCGGCTTGCCGGCGAATCGCGGGTTCAGCTCATTGCGCTGTCGGATTGAGTCGGGCTTCCAGCTCCGCCACTTTGGCCTCGAGGCTTTCCAGGCGTGCCCGGGTGCGGGCCAGGACCACCATCTGGCTGTCGAATTCTTCCCGGCTGACCAGGTCCAGCTTGCTGAAGCCGCTTTGCAGCAGGGCCTTGAACTGGCTTTCGATTTCATTGCGAGGCAGAGGTGTTTCACCGCTGAGCAAACGCGAGGCGTGGCCGCTCAGGGCATCGAGAAGGTCTTTGGGCGCGAGCATGGGAGTGTCCTGAATAGCAGATGGGCCGCAGTGTATCACGCACGGCTCAAGGGCTTGGTGATGCCCGGTCTGCACGTTTTTCGCGCATTCGGGCGGGCGCTCACGCACCGTTATTGTGCGTATCCGCAGTGCCGATTTGTGGCAAGCCCGGGCGGCCCTGGGCAAAGGATTGAAATCACTGATTTTTCCCGAGCTGGCAAGCTTTCTGCTTAGACCCTGGTGACCCATGCACTGATGCAGTCGCTGTGACGAATGCAGTGCGGCAGGCGGAGCGGGGAGTGTTTCGTCAGAAGCGGTTAGCTGGCGTCGGTCTGGCTGAGGAAGGCCGACGATGCGTTACAAAGCCAGGCACTGCGCTTAGACTTGAGTCGGGTTTGTTTTCCTGGGGCAAGTCCACCAATTCGGGAGAGAGTTTCATGAAGCTAGTCACTGCCATCATCAAGCCGTTCAAATTGGACGACGTGCGCGAGTCGCTGTCCGAGATCGGCGTGCAGGGCATTACCGTCACTGAGGTCAAAGGCTTCGGCCGGCAGAAGGGTCACACCGAGCTGTATCGCGGTGCGGAGTATGTGGTGGATTTCCTGCCCAAGGTGAAGATCGATGTCGCCATTGACGACAAGGATCTTGACCGGGTTATCGAGGCGATAACCAAGGCCGCCAACACCGGCAAGATCGGTGACGGCAAGATCTTCGTGGTCAATCTGGAACAGGCTATTCGCATCCGTACCGGCGAAACCGATACCGACGCAATCTAAGCCGCCAAACCCAACGCCCCAGGAGAAAACAATATGACTCTGCGTAAATTCGCAGGGCTAGGAGCCCTTTTGTCCCTCGTAATGCCTGGCCTGGCCATGGCAGCAGACGAAGTGGCAGCTCCAGTCCTCAATTCCGGCGACACCGCCTGGATGCTGACTTCCACAGCCTTGGTGCTGTTCATGACCATTCCTGGCCTGGCGCTGTTCTACGGCGGCATGGTGCGGTCGAAAAACATTCTTTCGGTGATGATGCAGTGCTTCGCCATTACCGGCCTGATCAGCATTCTGTGGGTCATCTATGGCTACAGCATTGCGTTCGACACGACGGGCATGGAGCAGGGAGTCGTCAACTTCAACTCCTTCTTCGGGGGCCTGGGCAAGGCTTTCCTGGCGGGCGTGACCCCAGCCAGCGTAACCGGCCCGGCGGCGCTGTTCCCTGAAGCGGTGTTCATCACCTTCCAGATGACTTTCGCCATCATTACTCCGGCGTTGATT
Source organism: Pseudomonas sp. JDS08PS003 (assembly GCF_045013505.1). Classification (NCBI taxonomy): domain Bacteria; kingdom Pseudomonadati; phylum Pseudomonadota; class Gammaproteobacteria; order Pseudomonadales; family Pseudomonadaceae; genus Pseudomonas; species Pseudomonas sp. JDS08PS003. The sequence continues at coordinate 6,973,449 of NZ_CP120724.1, read as the reverse complement.
GTCGGTGCCTTCGCCGAGCGGATGAAATTCTCCGCCATGCTGATCTTCATGGGTGTCTGGTTCACCCTGGTGTATGCACCGATCGCGCACATGGTCTGGTCCGGCAACGGCGGCCTGATGTGGGACTGGGGCGTGCTGGACTTCGCCGGCGGCACCGTGGTCCACATCAACGCCGGTATCGCAGGCCTGGTGGCTTGCCTGGTGCTGGGCAAGCGCAAAGGTTTCCCTACCACGCCAATGGCTCCCCACAACCTGGGTTACACCCTGATGGGCGCAGCCATGCTGTGGGTCGGTTGGTTCGGCTTTAACGCCGGTTCCGCTGCTGCGGCCAACGGCACTGCCGGCATGGCCATGCTGGTGACACAGATCGCTACTGCCGCCGCGGCTCTGGGCTGGATGTTTGCCGAGTGGATCACCCACGGCAAGCCAAGCGCACTGGGTATCGCTTCGGGTGTGGTCGCCGGTCTGGTGGCAATCACTCCGGCAGCTGGCACGGTTGGCCCGATGGGCGCCCTGATTATTGGCCTGGCCGCTGGCGTGGTGTGCTTCTTCTGCGCCACCAGCCTCAAGCGCAAGCTGGGTTATGACGACTCCCTGGATGCCTTCGGCGTTCATGGCATCGGCGGTATTCTCGGCGCGATCCTTACCGGTGTGTTCGCCGCTCCATCTCTGGGCGGCTTCGGCACCGTGACCGACATCGCCGCGCAAGTCTGGATTCAGTGCAAAGGTGTGGGCTTTACCGTGATCTACACCGCGATCGTTACCTTCATCATTCTCAAGGTCCTGGATGCCGTCATGGGGCTGCGGGTTACCGAGGAAGAGGAAGCGGTCGGTCTCGATCTGGCGCAACACAACGAGCGTGGTTACAACCTGTAATCGCGGCTGAAAAAAAGCCCGGCTCCGGCCGGGCATTTTTTTGCCTGGCGTTTGTCATTGAGAAAGGCTGAAAGGTTTTTCTGATAGGCATTGGCGTGTTTGCCATGGCGATATCCAGCAGGGCAAATGCTTACACTAAAGCAGGATTATTCGGCGCTTTGTTTTTTCCCTGAGCGCGCTAGAATGCGCGCCGAAGCGTGGAGAACGGTATGTGGCAACAGACCCTGATTACCCTGCGGGCCAGGCCCCGGGGCTTTCATCTGGTGACGGACGAGTTGCTCGCCGGCCTGCCCGAGTTGAGGGCATGTCGGGTTGGTCTGCTGCATTTATGGCTACAACATACCTCGGCCTCGTTGACCATAAACGAGAACGCCGATCCGGCGGTACGGCGTGACTTCGAGCGTTTCTTCAACACCCTGGTGCCTCAAGGCATGGCCGGGTACGAACATGACGACGAGGGCGCGGACGACCTTCCGGCGCACTTCAAAGCCAGTTTGCTAGGCTGTCAGCTGACTTTGCCGGTAGCGGCGGGGCGCTTGGCGCTAGGCACCTGGCAAGGTGTTTATCTGGGCGAGCATCGCGATCATGGCGGTGCTCGCAAAGTCCTTGCCACCCTGCAGGGTGATGAGGCATAAGCCGCTGAGTATCAGTGGACGTTGATTTTTTTCCGGCAGCCTTCGACAGTCGGCGCAGCTGGGCTATAACTAATCTGCTTTTCGCAAGTCATGAGGTAGAACATGAGCGACGATGATCTGGAAAACGACGACCTCGAAGTAGGTGACGAAGACGATACCGAAGAAGGTCTTGAAGCGGCCGCCGAAGATGTGGCGGAAGACGATGGCAGTGATGTTCCTGCTCCGACCGCCAAAGGCAAGGCCAAGGCCGCCGTCTCGGTAGACGAGCTGCCGAGTGTCGAAGCCAAGAACAAGGAGCGTGATGCACTGGCGCGTGCCATGGAAGAGTTCCTGGCCCGTGGCGGCAAAGTGCAGGAAGTCGAGGCCAATGTGGTCGCCGATCCGCCCAAGAAGCCTGATAACAAGTACGGCAGCCGGCCTATCTGAGCCTTGCTACTTGCTTGCTGAAAAAGCCCGCCGTCGCTGCGGGCTTTTTCATGGGCGCGTGCCGGGTGAATGGCGCCGCATGGCGGCGATCGCGAGCAAGCTCGCTCCTACAGAACGAGCCGCATCAGGCACCGCTGTGCCAGCGGCCCAGCAGTGCTGGAAGCTCTTTGAGGCTGCGAATCTCGGCATCAGGGGCGCGTTCGGCTTCCCAGGTCTTGCCCGCAGGATTGAACCAGATGGCACGCAGGCCCGCCTGCTGGGCGCCGGCAATGTCGTCGCCCGGGTGATCGCCGATATGCACAGCAGTATCCGCAGTGGCGCCACCGCGCTGCAGGGCTTCATGGAACAGCCGGGCGTCCGGCTTGGCGATGCCAATGTCTTCGGCGCACAGTGCGAACTTGAAGTAGTCCGCCAGGCCCAGGCGACGCACGTCGGCATTGCCGTTGGTGACGACCCCGAGGGCGAAGTGATTGGCCAGGGCTTCCAGGGTCGGCTGGACCTCGGGAAAGATCTCCAGCTGATGCCGCGCATGCAGGAATACTTCGAAGCTCTGATCGGCCAGCTGGTTGGCTTGACTGTGCTCATACCCGGCCTCTTCCAGGGCATGAAACAGCACCTGGCGGCGCAGGGCGCTGATCCGGTACTTGAGGTGTGGTTGTTCGAGCAGCACGCGCTCGCGAATGGCCCACAGGTGTTCCACCGGTACGCCGCCAAGATTCGGTGCGTGGTCCGTCAGCCACTGACGCAGAGTGGCTTCGGCGCTGACGATCACTGGAGCGGTGTCCCACAGGGTGTCATCGAGGTCGAAGGTGATCAGCTTGATGGTCATTACTCACCGCCTTTGTTGCGTTTGGCCCGTGGATGGGCGCTGTCGTAGACCGCTGCCAGGTGCTGGAAGTCCAGGTGGGTATAGATCTGTGTGGTCTTGATGTCCGAATGCCCCAGCAGCTCTTGCACAGCGCGTAGGTCCTGGGAGGATTCCAGCAAATGGCTGGCAAAGGAATGGCGCAGCATGTGCGGGTGCAGGTTCTGTCCCAGTTCCCGCTCGCCGGCGGCCTTGACCCGCAACTGGATGGCCCGTGGCCCCAGGCGCCGGCCCTTTTGGCTGACGAACAGGGCGCCATCGGGCGGGTTGCTCAGGGCTCGCAGCGGCAGCCACAGCGCCAGGGCTTCCCGGGCCTTCTTGCCCACCGGCAGGACCCGGGTCTTGCTGCCCTTGCCCAGGACCTGCACCAGGCCGTCCGCCAGATCCAGCTGTTCGAGGTCAAGGCTGGTCAGCTCGGAAAGGCGCAAGCCGCAGGAGTAGAACAGTTCCAGGATCGCCTGGTCGCGATGGGCCAGGAAGTCGTCTTCCACCGCACCATCGAGCAGTTGCAGGGCGCGATCGGTATCCAGGGTCTTGGGCAGGCGACGTTCGCCCTTGGGCGGCGCCAGGCCGTTGGCCGGGTCGTGATTGCACAGCCCTTCGCGGTTCAGGTAGTGGTAGAGCCCGCGCACTGCGGACAGTAGCCGTGCGAGGCTGCGCGATGACTGACCTTGTTGGTGCAGGCGGGCAATCATGCTGCGCAAGCCCTGGATATCCAGGTCGGTCCAGCTGCGCACCTGCTGCTTTTCACAGAACCCCAACACCTTGTCGAGATCGCGACGGTAGGCCAGCAGGGTGTGGGGCGACACCTGGCGCTCACTGCGCAGGTGCGCGCAGTAGGCGTCCAGCTGTTGTTGCATGGTCAGCGTACCGAGCGCAGCGAGTGGGTGAAGCGCGGCAGTACGCGGCCTGTGACTTCGGCGATGTAATTGAGGAACAGGGTGCCTACCGAGCTCTTGTAGTGCTGCGGATCACGGCTGGCGATGGCCAGTACCCCGTGCATGCCCTGGTGCGCCAGGGCGACAACCGCCGTGGAGCCGATCTGCTTGCGCTGCTCTTCGCCAAAGAGAAAGTCCAGTTCGTGCTCGCGCAGGCTGCCACTGACACTCTTGCCTTCCGACAGCAGGCCGCCGATGGCGCCCTGAGCTTCGGCGGCCGAGACCCAGCGGCCTACCGGCATGGAGCTGTCGCTGAACAGGATCAGGCTGACGAAGGGCACCTGGAAATCCTGGCGCAGGCTGTCTTCGACACTCATCACCACCTCTTCCAGGCTGGTGGCATCCATCAGGGCGAGAATCAGGCGGCGGGTCTTGTCGAACAGCCGGTCGTTGTCCCGGGCCACGTCCATCAACTGCGACAGGCGATGGCGCATCTCGATGTTGCGCTCGCGGAGGATCTTCATCTGCCGCTCCACCAGCGACACGGTATCGCCGCGCTGGTGGGGGATGCGCAAGGCCGGAAGCAATTCGTCGTGGTCGACGAAGAAATCCGGGTGGGCTTCCAGGTAGGCGGCGACGGTCGCCGCCTCCAGGTTTACGGACGGTGACTCGTCGGGCTTTTCGGCGGGAACCTGAGGCTGATCAGTCATGGATTTCGCTCACTTAAAGACGCACCTGTCCTTCGTATACGCGGACTGCCGGGCCGGTCATCATCACCGGTTGGCCAGGGCCTGCCCATTCAATGGACAGGCGCCCGCCCGGCAGGTCGATCAATAGGGGCGAATCCATCCACCCCTGGCTGATCGCGGCCACAGCCGCTGCACAGGCGCCGGTACCGCAGGCCTGGGTTTCCCCGGCGCCACGTTCCCAGACCCGCAATTGCGCGCGCTGGCGGTCCAGGACCTGAAGAAAGCCCACGTTGACCCGCGCCGGGAAGCGAGGGTGATGTTCGATCTTCGGCCCCAGCTCGTGCACCGGTGCGCTGTTGATGTCATCCACCCGCAACACGGCGTGGGGGTTGCCCATGGACACGGCTGCCAGCTCGACCTGACGGCCGTCGACGTCCAGCGTGTAGCTGTCGGCCTGGGCCGGTGCCTGGAACGGAATGTCCGCTGGCACCAGGCGCGGAGCACCCATGTTGACGCTGATCTGTCCGTCGTTGCGGATATCCAGTTCGATGACGCCGCTCTTGGTCTCGACGCGGATCTGACGTTTGGTGGTCAGGCGCTTGTCCAGTACGAAGCGGGCGAAGCAGCGGGCACCGTTGCCGCACTGTTCCACTTCGGAGCCGTCGGAGTTGAAGATCCGATAGCGGAAGTCCACGTCCGGGTTGCTCGGAGCCTCGACGATCAGCAGTTGATCGAAGCCGATTCCGGTATTGCGATCACCCCATTGTTTGGCGTGCTTGGGCAGAATATGCGCGTGCTGGCTGACCAGGTCGAGAACCATGAAGTCATTGCCCAGACCGTGCATCTTGGTAAAACGCAGCAGCATGGTCTTACTCCGGCAGCAGGCTTTCGCCAGCGAATAACTCGGCTACCGTCTCGCGGCGACGCACTTCAACAGCCTGGTCACCATCGACCAGTACTTCTGCGGCACGGCCGCGGGTGTTGTAGTTCGAGCTCATGACGAAACCATAGGCGCCGGCGGAATGCACCGCCAGCAGGTCGCCCTCGGCCAGGGCCAGGTAGCGCTCCTTGGCGAGGAAGTCGCCGGTTTCGCAGATCGGTCCGACAATGTCGTAGGTGCGGGGTTCGGCATCCCGTGGCTGGACGGCACTGACATCCATCCAGGCCTGGTAAAGCGCTGGGCGGATCAGGTCGTTCATGGCGCCGTCGACGATGGCGAAATCCTTGTGTTCGGTGTGTTTGAGGTACTCGACCCGGGTCAGCAGTACACCGGCGTTGGCCACGATGAAGCGGCCCGGTTCGAACACCAGGGCCAGGTCGCGGCCATCGAGGCGTTCACGCACGGCCTTGATGTAGTCGGCGGCCAGTGGTGGCTCTTCGTCGCGATAACGCACACCCAGACCGCCACCCAGATCGATGTGGCGCAGGTAGATGCCGCACTCGCCAAGGCGATCCACCAGATCCAGCAGGCGGTCGAGGGCGTCGATGAAAGGGGCCAGGGTGGTCAGCTGAGAGCCGATGTGGCAGTCGACACCGACGATGTCCAGGTTCGGCAACTGTGCGGCGCGGATATACACGTCCTCGGCAGTCGCAATGTCGATGCCGAACTTGTTTTCCTTGAGGCCGGTGGAGATGTACGGGTGGGTACCGGCATCGACGTCGGGATTGACCCGCAGCGAGATCGGCGCGCGAACACCCAGCTCGGCGGCCACCAGTTGCAGGCGCTCAAGCTCTTCGGCGGACTCGACGTTGAAGCAATGGACGCCCACTTCCAGGGCCCGGCGCATGTCGTCACGGGTCTTGCCGACGCCGGAAAAGACAATCTTGTCGGCTTGGCCGCCAGCGGCCAGGACACGCTCCAGCTCGCCCCGGGAGACGATGTCGAAACCAGCGCCCAAGCGCGCCAGGACATTCAGCACGCCCAGGTTGGAGTTGGCTTTTACCGCGAAGCAGACCAGGTGCGGCATGCCGGCAAGCGCCTCGGCATAGGCCAGGTACTGGGCCTCGATGTGCGCTCGGGAATAGACGTAGGTCGGCGTGCCGAAACGCTCGGCAATGGCGGACAGGGCTACGCCTTCCGCGAACAGCTCACCGTCGCGGTAGTTGAAAGCGTCCATGGTGAGCCCTTAGTAGGTGTCGTGCTTGTGCGACTGCGATTGCGATTTCGCCTGTTCTTCAGGGGATTTGCTGTCATCAGGCAGATACAGCGGGCCTTTCTGGCCGCAGGCGGTAACAAGGCAGGCAACCGCGACGAGCGCAGCAAGGGAAGAGATCAGGCGCTTCATGGCGAAATCCTTGAGAATGCGTAAATTGCGCCCGAGTATACCGGCCACCCGGCAGCTTGCCTATGCAGCGTAACTCCCGTCCAGCGGGCCTTTGCCAGGGGCTGCTGAGAGGCTTTGGTCGGCTTCCGGCACAATGGACGTCGCATTTATCCGCCTGTTCGGTATCCTTTGCATTCGCCGGGGAGCGCCCGTATCTTGCGGCGCTTGAGCGTGAGTAGACACTTTTTGAGGTTCCCACAATGAGTTTGACCGAAGCCCGTTTTCACGACCTGGTGGACGCCACCCAGCAGACGCTGGAGGATATTTTCGATGAGAGCGACCTGGACATCGACCTGGAAAGTTCCGCCGGGGTGCTCACCGTCAAGTTCGACAACGGCAGCCAGGTGATCTTCAGCCGCCAGGAGCCTTTGCGCCAACTGTGGCTGGCCGCCCGCTCCGGTGGTTTCCACTTCGACTACGACGAGGAAAGCGAGCGCTGGATGTGCGACAAGAGTGAAGAGCAGTTGGGGGAGATGCTGGAGCGCATCGTTCTCGAACAGGCAGATATCAAACTCGAGTTCGAAGGTCTCTGAAATCGTGACTCAGCCTGCCGCAGCCCGACCGCCCAAGCCGCTGTACAGCAACGTCAGTCCGGCGGTCAGTTCGCCATGCATCAGCCTGTGCCGTCTCGATGAGGAAAAGGTCTGCCGTGGCTGTTTCCGCCATGTGGAGGACATTCGCGAGTGGCGTTCGGCCGATGACGAGCGGCGCCGAGTGATCTGCGCACAAGCGTTGCGGCGCAAACAGAGCGCTACAGCCGGGGGGCTTTAGGTTCGTACTGGTACGGTTTGTTTATTCAGTGTGCTGTGATAGTGTCCGACTTCGCCTCGCTACATCGAGGCCGGTGAGAACCCCGTCTTATTTGGCGGGGTTTTGCTTTTTTGTGCAGAAAAAATAGGAGTCAGCCAGGATCATGAGTACTGCACCATCCATCATCCTTACCCGCCTTGACGTGCAACGTCTGGAGCGCCTGATCGACAGCCTGGACGACTCGCTGCCAGGCGTCATTGCACTGCAAACCGAGTTGGATCGTGCCGAAACGCTGGTGGGTCACGATGAAGTCCCGGCCGGTGTCGTAACCATGAACTCGCGTGTGCATTGCCGTGAAGAAAGCAGTGGCAAGGACTACCACCTGACCCTGGTTTATCCACAGGACGCCAACGCCGACGAAGGCAAGATTTCGATCCTTGCACCCGTGGGCAGCGCCTTGCTGGGCTTGCAGGTTGGTCAATACATCGACTGGCCGGCGCCGGGTGGCAAGACTCTGAAGCTGACCCTGCTGGAAGTGGAATACCAGCCGGAAGCCGCAGGCGACTACCACCTCTGATTTGCGGCTAGACCTGCTCGAGCGCGTCGTTCAGTGCGCGCTCCAGGCTGGCCTTGTAGCGCAGATATACAATGCTCGAACTTTGCCCATCACCGAGCAGGCCGGACAGGTCCAGATCGGTGATGTAGCAGCGGTAGCGCTCCGGTTCACGGCGCTGTCCGACGATTTCCTGGGCCACCACGCTGAACAGCTGGTTGCCATATTCCAATTCGGAAAACTCCCGTTGATTGCAGTACAGCGAGACTTGCACCTGGCCAGGTGCAGCTTTGCCGATGATCGCCTGCACGTCATAAAAGGCCTTGTCCACGGGTGTCGCAGGTGCTGGTCGCGCCTCTACCCGGCGCGCCCGACCGGTGCCTGAGGGCAGTATCTGCAAGTAGAGTGTGTCCAAAGGTTTCTCGTCCTGACTATTGTCCATCGACAGTAGCGCCTCGCGGCGGTAGAGGATCGACTGCAGGAAGCGCTGCAGGGGCACCAGCAGGCTTTGTTCGTCGTGGTAGGGCAGGGTCTGCTGCCACAGAGCGTTGTGCTCATCGAGGACATAGAGCTCGGCATTGTGCTCGATGATCCGGTAGAACACCTGAATGCAATCCGGCTGGCCCATGGGCAGGATCAGCGCCAGATCGTGATCTTCCAGGGCCATCGGATCGAGGTGCAGGGGGCTGTAGCGGGCTTGTTCCTGGCCCAGGTATTCAAGCAGCGCGGCGGCTGTCGCCATGGCCCGATGCCGAACCTGGCCGGGCACCAGTTCGAGGACGTGAAAGTGCTGCTGAACCTGGATCAGGTAGCGGTAATTGAGCTGACTGAGCAGGAGGTGGTGCGCAGTTTCGAACAGCTCCTCCACCCGTCGGGCGATGAACTGCGCGCGGTTGTGGCAGAAGCAGCGGACCCGCAGCCGTGGTTGTGAGTCGGACGGCAGGTTGTTGAGGTAGTCCCGCAGGCAATCGAGCAATGCATGTTCAGCGTCGTAACGACCGACCATGACCTCGTTCCAGCTATTGAGGGTGACCTGATCCAGGGTCAGCACCAGGTTCTCTCGCACCCCGGCGTAGCTCAGAGAGTCGGTGCGCTCGGTGGTCATGAGAATGTTCAGGTCGCGGTGATGCTTGAGTGGGTCGACTCCGACGTTCACCAGAATCAGCACTTCGCCGGGCACGCTGGCATGCAGCAACTGCTCTTCGCCGACGGTGGTCAATGGCAGGGCCACGGTCTGTTGCAGGCTGCCGAGCAAGTTGAACAGTTCGAATTCGCTCAGGTCGCTGCTGCCAGGGTGCAGGGCCAGGCGCGTGCTGCTGTCGATCACCCCGTTGCGATGGCACCAGGTCAGCAGCTCAAGCAATTCACGGCTGCGCTTGATAGGGGCGAAGTGTTCCCACTCCAGGGCGGTCAGGTTGCCGTTGTACAGGCCCCAATGAGTCTGCCCCGGTTCTTTCTTGTTTGGTGACTGCACCAGGGTCAGGGTGTCTTCCGCGAGGTCCGGGGCGATGCCGGGGTTGATGAACTCGATTTTCCCCGCCTTGCGTTCGAATGCCGCGTACAGGCGCCGGCCCAGCACGTTCAAGTCACGTTTGTTGATCAGGCTGGCGGCCTGTTCGGTGCGGGCGAACTGGGTCAGGAAGCGGTAGCTGTAGTTGAGCTCGTTGACCAGCGCCCGGCGCTCACTGCTGACCTGGCGTACCTTCCATTGGCTGCGGCTGTCCAGCAGGGCCAGTTGGCGCTGATCCCAGCCCCATTCGCTGGCCAGGCGCTCAAGCAGCGCTCGCTGCCAGCTCGGACTGCGAGCGCCATTGCCGCTGGAAAGCTTGCGGTTGACCTTGAGATACAGGCTGCGCCGCACCAGCTCCAGACGCTCGGGCTCACCACGAGCCTTGAGGTATTCCTCGATGCGTCGATAGACCACGATATAGGGGTCCAGCTCGTCCAGATCCAGGCGGTTGGCGAATACCGCCTGCTTGAAGCGCAGGCTCAGGCACTGGACCTTGGGATGCTCGCTGGCGTAGACCTCGATCAGCAGCAGCTTGAGCACCGACTTGTAGGGCGACTCGATGCCTTTGAATAGCTGCCAGAGTCCAGCGCCGATGAATTCCCCGGGAGGGATGCGGGCCATGTGGCCCAGGTCGAGGTTTTCCTCGGCGGGGACAAAACGTTTGGACAGCAGCGTGTGGATATACCGCTCGTAGCGACCTTCTTCATACACCGGTACCAACCACCACAGGGGCGTGCGTCCGGCCAGCCAGATGGCGGTGCGGTAGAACTCGTCCAGCAGCAGGTAGTGCTGGGTGGTGCCGCAATCGTCCGAACTCAACTGTGTATCCCGCTCGCCGCGGATAAAGCGGCTGGGGTCGATCAGGAAAAAATGCGCCTCGGCGCCCTGGCCCGCAGCCCAGGCTTCCAGCAACTGGCATTTCTTCTGCAGTTCCGCCAGCTCGGTTTCGTTCAGGTCTGGGGCATGGCAAACCCAGACATCCATGTCGCTTTGGTCGGCCTGGGCCAGGGTGCCCAGGCTGCCCATGAGAAACAGGCCGTGGATAGGTCGAGGTGGGTTGCCATGACGAGGCTTGTAGGAAAAGGAACGAGTCAGGCGCTGGGCTTCAGCCAGGGCTTGCGGGTCGGGCTCGTAGTTGGACAACCCCGCCGGGGTAGCGCCGGAAACATAGCCGGGCAGCAGTGGATGATTGACGTGAAAGAACAGTGGCAGCAGGTTGAGGACCAACTGCTGGCGTGCCGACAACCCTTCCATTGCCCGAGCCATGCGTCCTGCATTGAGGGTGAGAAAGCGCGCGCGCAGTTGACTGAGAACCTTGCGATCGATTCCTTCATCCAGATCGGGACGGATTTCATGGGTATGGGGCATTTCAAGCGGAGCTCGAACGTGGCGGTTTGAGGACGGCAGCAGTTTATCGTCAGACAAGGCTGAGCCTTAAGCTGATTTTGTTTTTTGACGCCAGATTTCTAGCGTATTGGCGGGAGGGTGCCTACGGAATCCGACAGACGGGAACCCCGCAGGCCGAGGAGCAGTGTTCAGGCGGTTTCTTTGACGCTCAGGATGGTCAGCAGGCCTTGAGCATGCTCGGCTGCATCCCGGCCAAGGCTGGTCAGGTAGCCCCCATCGGGTTGGGTCAGCAGTTCTTTGTCAAACAGGCGTTGGGCGGCGGCGATGGCAGAAGGGGCAGCGGTCTGATGGATTTTCAGGCCTTCCTGGGAGTTGTCCAGGTTGAAGAGTGCAAGGATTTCCAGTTCGGCAACCAACTCAGGGGTATACGACATAAGGACTCCAGACTTTCTAGGAATGAGAGGTCAGCGTTCTTAAGGTGACCGCAGAACGGCGGCGTGTCCAGCGTTCGCTGAGGACTTTTGTACCTGAGGGCAGCGGTCTTTGGCCGCAGGGTGCCTGCAGTGTAGTCAGGTCGGCAGTGGCGTGCCGGAACGTTGCTGCGGGCAGCGCTCCGGTGGTACCGGCTTACTGCTTCTCTGGAGGCAGTTCTGGCAGGGCGCGCAGCGCGGCTTCGTACCATTGGGTATCGAAGGCGCGGTCTTCCTCGAGGATCGCATCGATCTCGACAGCCAGGACGTGGGCCATCAGGTTGAGGATTTCTTCGCGCTCGTAACCCACCAGGGTCAGCTTGTTGAAGGTGGCCTTGGCTGCTGGCGGATTGTCGCTTTCGATCTGGTTCTCGATCGCTTCGATCAGGGTGTTTTCGGCGAACTCTTCTTCGTCGTTGTCGATATCGGTTGGCTCGCTCATGGCAGGCTCCTCAAGGAAAGGTCGCCAGTTTACTCGTATTCAGAGGCTGGATGCTGCTGGTCAGAAGCGGATTAACCTTCTATAAAAAGTCCTGCCGACCCCCTGCACGGCCTGGAGGCTATGGGATGTTCAAGCTTTATGGGTTCGCCATCAGCAACTACTACAACATGGTCAAACTGGCCCTGCTGGAAAAGGGCCTGCCCTTCGAGGAGGTGCTGTTCTACGCCGGCCAAAGCCCCGAGGCGCTGGCCATCAGTCCCCGGGGCAAGGTTCCGGTGCTGGAAGTGGAGCAGGGCTTTATCAGCGAAACCAGCGTGATTCTTGATTACCTGGAGCAGGTCCATCCTGAGCCGGCGCTGCTGCCGGGAGATGCCTTCGAACGAGCTCAGGTGCTGGCACTGGCCAAGGAGATCGAACTCTATATCGAGCTGCCGGCCCGGGCCTGTTTCCCCGAAGTGTTCTTTGGTGCGACGCTGCCCGAGGCGATCAAGGAAAAGGCCGGAATCGAATTGCTGCAGGGCTTTGCCGCATTGCGCCGGCATGCCCGGTTCGCGCCTTATGTGGCGGGTACCAGCCTGAGCGTGGCGGACCTGTATTTCCAGTACAGCGTGAACCTGGCCCTGGTAGTCGGGGACAAGCTGTTCGGGATCGACTTACTGGCCGATATGCCAGAGGCCAAGGCCCTGTTGGAGCGCCTGGAACAGACGCCCAACGCCAGGCGGATTGCCGCTGACAAGGCTGCGCTTATTACCGCCAGGCGATCGGGACGCTAGCGCCGGGCAGCCAGTTTGCAAGGACCGGCAGAGGGTTGCCGGCCCCTGCGGGCAGGGTGCTTAGCGGCTGGCCAGCAACGCCTGGCCGCGAGCCACCGCAGCCCGGACCTGAGTTGGAGCGGTGCCGCCGATGTGGTTACGGGCATTGACCGAGCCTTCCAGGGTCAGCACGGCAAACACGTCCTGCTCGATCTGGTCGCTGAATTTGCGCAGTTCTTCAAGGCTCATTTCTGCCAGGTCCTTGCCAGTCTCCACACCGTACTTCACGGCGTGGCCGACGATTTCGTGGCAGTCACGGAACGGCAGGCCACGGCGCACCAGATAGTCCGCCAGGTCAGTGGCGGTGGAGAAGCCGCGCAGGGCCGCTTCACGCATGATGGCGTGCTTGGGCTTGATGGCTGGGACCATGTCGGCAAAGGCCCGCAGCGAGTCGCGCAGGGTGTCGGCGGCGTCGAACAGCGGCTCCTTGTCTTCCTGGTTGTCCTTGTTGTACGCCAGGGGCTGGCCCTTCATCAGGGTCAGCAGGCCCATCAGTGCGCCAAACACCCGGCCACTCTTGCCCCGTACCAGCTCCGGCACGTCGGGGTTTTTCTTTTGCGGCATGATCGAGCTGCCGGTGCAGAAGCGGTCCGGCAGATCGATGAACTGGAATTGCGCGCTGGTCCACAGCACCAGCTCTTCGGAGAAGCGCGACAGGTGCATCATCGCCACGCTGGCGGCGGCGCAGAATTCGATGGCGAAGTCACGGTCCGAAACGCTGTCCAGGGAGTTGCCGCCCACGGCTTCGAAGCCCAGCAGCTGGCAGGTCAGCTCGCGGTCGATGGGGTAGGTGGTGCCGGCCAGCGCAGCGCTGCCCAGGGGCATGCGGTTGGTGCGCTTGCGGCAGTCCACCAGGCGCTCGTAGTCGCGGCTGAGCATTTCGAACCAGGCCAGCATATGGTGGCCGAAGGTCACGGGCTGGGCGGTCTGCAGGTGAGTGAAGCCCGGCATGATGCTCTCGGCTTCGCGCTCGGCCAGCTCCAGCAGGCCTTTCTGCAAGCGGGTGATTTCGGCCAGGATCAGGTCGATTTCGTCCCGCAGCCACAGGCGGATGTCGGTGGCCACCTGATCATTGCGGCTGCGACCGGTGTGCAGCTTCTTGCCGGTGATACCGATGCGATCGGTCAGGCGCGCTTCGATGTTCATGTGCACGTCTTCAAGGTCCACGCGCCAGTCGAAGCTGCCGGCCTCGATCTCGCCCTGAATGGTCTTCAGGCCGTCGATGATGCTGTCACGCTCGGCGTCGGTGAGCACACCAACCTTGGCCAGCATTGTGGCATGAGCGATGGAGCCCATGATGTCGTGGCGATACAGGCGCTGGTCGAAAGTGACAGAGGCGGTGAAGCGGGCGACGAAGGCGTCGACGGGTTCACTGAAGCGGCCGCCCCAGGACTGATTGGTCTTGTCAGTGCTCATGAATTCGCTCGTGATCTGCTGAAGGAAGATGGCGTGAAAAACAGGCGCCGATAATAACAGGGTTGCCTGGGCTGTCGCTGGCACTGGTCGGCAGCTTTTTTTCTCCTGGCCTGCGCTGCATGGCTTGTCGCCGGCCCCGAGGGCGCAGAGACTGAGATCGGCACAATTCGGAGCGCACCTGGGCAGGGGCGCCTTGAGTGCGGAAGGTGATATCGATCAAACGATATTTATCGATTGAGCAATATCGTCTTGGCAACCGTCTACAGTTGGACAGGAGGACCGGCACAATTGCGTAACACCCCTCGCGTGTTCGCACTGGGTCTGTCCATCGAGTTCACTCCGCGCAGGTCCATGCAACCCGTCCACGAAACGAGGCGGGTGTGGCCAGGGTGGACGCCGACCACAGTAACGAGGGGGGCTTTGTGTTGAATACCAGCATTCCCTGCGACGCCGTCGCGCATCCACCGACCTGGGGCGGTATCGGGCAGGTACGGGTAAATATTGGTGCCCGACTTGCGGCACTTTTTGGCCTTAGCACTAGTCTTAGCGTGGATCGCCGTGACGGACGTCACTCCACCTGTCTACGCTATCCTTGTGCGAGACTCACGCAGGAATCCAGCGCAATATGAATGTCCTGATCGTTGATGACGAACCCCTAGCCCGCGAGCGCCTGAGCCGAATGGTCAGTGAGCTTGAGGGATACAGTGTCCTGGAGCCCAGCGCCACCAATGGCGAAGAGGCGCTGAGCCTGATCGAGAGCCTGAAGCCGGATATCGTCTTGCTCGATGTCCGCATGCCGGGCCTGGACGGTCTGCAGGTCGCCGGTAAATTGTGCGAGCGCGAGACGCCTCCGGCGCTGGTGTTTTGCGCGGCCCCGGACGAATTTGCCTTAGAGGCTTTCAATGCCAGTGGGGTCGGCCACCTGGTCAAGCCCGTGCGCCCAGAGCTGCTGCTGGAGGCGCTGAAAAAGGCCGAGAAACCCAATCGTGTGCAGTTGGCGGCCCTGACTCGGCCGGCGGCGGAAAGCGGCAACGGCCCACGCAGTCACATCAGTGCTCGCACCCGTAAGGGGATCGAGCTGATTCCTCTGGCTCAGGTGGTGTATTTCATTGCTGACCACAAGTACGTGACTTTGCGCCATGAAAGCGGCGAAGTACTTCTGGATGAGCCATTGAAGGCATTGGAAGACGAATTTGGTGAACGCTTTGTGCGTATTCATCGCAATGCGCTGGTGGCCCGCGAGCGGATCGAGCGTCTGCAACGTACGCCCCTGGGGCATTTTCAGCTGTACCTCAAGGGGCTCAATGGCGATGCCCTGATCGTCAGCCGGCGCCATGTGGCGGGTGTGCGCAAGATGATGCAGCAGCTCTAGACCGAGACCCAAGGCCCGCAAAAAGGCAAGCCTGGCGTCGGGAGGACGCTGCGTTTCTGATACAAGTCAAAGCTGCTTTGGCTGAGCTGTTATTATCTGCCGTATCTATTCAGTACGGATTGATCCATGTCCTCTCGCGAAATCCGCATCGCTACCCGCAAAAGTGCACTGGCCTTGTGGCAGGCCGAATACGTCAAAGCCCGTCTGCAAGAGGCCCATCCGGGCCTCGTCGTGACCCTGGTGCCCATGGTCAGTCGCGGCGACAAACTGCTGGACTCGCCCCTGTCGAAAATCGGCGGCAAGGGCCTGTTCGTCAAGGAACTGGAAACCGCACTGCTGGAAAACCAGGCCGATATCGCCGTGCATTCGATGAAAGACGTGCCCATGGACTTCCCCGAAGGCCTGGGGTTGTTCTGCATCTGCGAGCGCGAAGACCCACGTGACGCTTTCGTCTCCAATACCTACGCCAGCCTCGAGCAATTGCCGGAAGGCAGTGTGGTGGGTACCTCCAGCCTGCGCCGCCAGGCCCAACTGCTGACCCGTCGCCCTGACCTGCAGATTCGTTTTCTGCGGGGCAACGTCAATACCCGGCTGGCCAAGCTGGACGCCGGCGAGTACGACGCCATTATCCTGGCCGCCGCCGGCCTGATTCGCCTGGGCTTCGAAGACCGCATCAGTTCGTCCATCAGTGTCGATGACAGTCTGCCCGCCGGTGGCCAAGGCGCTGTCGGTATCGAGTGTCGTAGTGTCGATACTGAAATTCACGCGTTGCTGGCGCCTCTGCACCATGCCGACACGGCCAGCCGGGTGACTGCCGAGCGAGCGCTGAACAAGCATTTGAACGGCGGCTGCCAGGTTCCGATTGCCTGCTACGCAGTGCTGGAAGGCGATCAGATCTGGCTGCGTGGCCTGGTCGGCGAGCCTAGCGGCGGCCTGCTGTTGAGCGCCGAAGCGCGTGGCCCGCGAGCGTCGGCCACTGAACTGGGGGTGAAGGTGGCAGATGACCTGCTGGCCCAGGGCGCCGATGACATCCTGCGCGCGGTCTACGGCGAGGCGGGCGAAGAGTGATCGGGTGGCGCCTGCTGCTGACCCGGCCAAGCGAGGATAGTGCTGCATTGGCAGCAACCCTGGCCGAGGTCGGTGTCTTCAGCAGCAGCCTGCCGTTACTGGAGATTCAAGCCTTGCCCGTCAGCGATTCGCAGCGAGCGACCCTGCTGGAGCTGGATCGCTACTGTGCGTTGATCGTGGTCAGCAAGCCTGCCGCGCACCTTGGCCTGGGCCTGCTGCGAGCCTATTGGCCCCAGCCCCCCGCTCAAAGCTGGTTCAGTGTCGGTGCCGGCACCGGGCAGATCCTTGCGGATGCAGGCCTGCAAGTGTTTTATCCCCAAGCAGGCGATGACAGCGAAGCCTTGCTTGAACTTCCCCAATTGCGCGAGGCTATCCGGCGCCCTGAGCCAAGGGTGCTGATCGTGCGTGGAGAGGGCGGTCGCGAGCTGCTCTCTGAGCGCTTGCGTGACCTAGGTGCTAGTGTCGATTATCTGGAACTCTACCGCCGGTGCCTGCCGCATTACCGCGAGGATGCGCTGCTTGAGCGGATTCAGGGGGAACGCTTGAACGGCCTGGTGGTCAGCAGTGGACAGGGTTTCAGCCACTTGCAGCAGTTGGCCGGCCCAGCCTGGTCGCAGTTGGCGAAGATGCCGTTGTTTGTTCCAAGCCCCCGGGTTGCCGAAATGGCACGTGCCGCCGGGGCGGAAAAAGTTGTGGATTGTCGCGGCGCCAGTGCCGCGGCTTTGCTAACGGCGTTACGGGAGCAACCCGTGCCCGTTCTCTAACGCAAAGGATGGATACGTGAGCGAAACAGCCTTGCCTAAAGATGAAGTCCGGCCGGTGCCTGAAACACCTGCTGAACCCACGACCCGAACCGTTGAACGTCGTGGCAACGGGTTGGCGATACTGGCCCTGCTGCTGGGGGCGGCGGGTGTCGCCGCCGGCGGTTGGGGGATCTGGCAGGTGCGCAGCCTGCAAGCCAACAACCAGCAGCAACTGAGCCAGCTGCAGGCCCTGGGGGATCAGGCGCAGAGTTTCAAACTCAGTGAGCAGCGCCTGAGTGCACGCTTGGAACAACTGCCGGCAGCCGATGAGCTGGAGGACCGGCGACGGCTGGTGGCCCAGTTGCAAGGTGATCAGCAGCGCTTGAATCAGCGCCTGGAAACCGTGCTCGGCGCCAGCCGCAAGGACTGGCGCTTGGCCGAGGCCGAGCATCTGCTGCGTCTGGCCAGCCTGCGTCTTTCTGCGCTGCAGGACATCAGCAGCGCTCAGGCGCTGGTCCAGGGCGCCGACGATATCCTGCGGGAGCAGAACGACCCGGGTTCCTTCGCTGCACGCGAGCAGTTGGCCAAGAGCCTGGCGGCCCTGCGCAGCACCGAGCAACCGGATCGCACCGGGCTGTTCCTGCAACTGGGTGCCCTGCGTGATCAGGTCCTAGAACTCAGCGCCGTGGCTCCGGAGTACAAGGATCGTGGCGAATCATTGCTGGGGCTGACCGCCGACGGTGACGGCGCAAGCCGTTGGGCGCAGTGGTGGGATCAGGTCTCCCGCTATTTCCGCATCGACTTCAATGCCGACAAGAACATCCGTCCATTGCTGGCCGGCCAAGGGCTGACTCAGGTACGCCTGGCTCTGAGCCTGGCGCTGGAACAGGCCCAGTGGGCTGCCTTGAATGGTCAGGCGGCGGTCTATACCCAGGCACTGACCGAGGCACGTGATGTGCTGACTGGCAACTTCAATCAGGACAATCCGCAAAGCAAGATCATGCTTGAGCGCTTGTCCGAACTGAGCAAGCAGCCGGTGACTGTTGTCACCCCGGATCTGGCCAAGACCCTGAGCACGGTCCAGGCCTATCTCGAGCGGCGCAATCTGAACGCTGAGGATTCAGTCAAGCCTCTGGCCAAACCTGCGGCGAACACCGCCCAGGAGACGAGCCCATGAAGCGCGCCTATGTGATCGTTCTACTGGTCATCGCAGCCATCGGCCTGTTGGGACTGGCCATTGCCGAGCATCCCGGGTACGTACTGATCGCCTACAGCAACTTTCGCTACGAATCGAGCCTCTGGGCAACCCTGGCCCTGGTGGCGCTGATCTGGTTGGTGATCTGGGGCATCAAGTTGTTGATTGAATTGGTGATGGTCTCCGGTGGTGTGGTCAACCCCTGGTCGCGGCGCAATCGTAGCCGCCGAGTGCAAATCGCCATCGAGCAGGGCCAGATGGACCTTGCCGAAGGTCGTTGGGCCAGCGCGCAAAAACACCTGCACCGTGCCGCGGAAGCCGAACGTCAACCGCTGTTGTATTACCTCGGTGCGGCCCGTGCCGCCAACGAGCAAGGCCACTATGAAGAGTGTGATCAGTTGCTGGAGCGGGCGCTGACCCGCCAGCCCCAGGCCGAGCTGGCGGTGGCTCTGAGTCATGCCCAGTTGCAGACCGACCGCGGTGATACCGAAGGTGCCCTGAGCACCCTGCAAGCGATGCATGAGCGCCATCCCCATAGCGTTCAGGTCCTGCGCCAGTTGCAGCGCCTGCATCAACAGCGTGGCGACTGGTCGGCGCTGATCCGTTTGTTGCCCGAGTTGCGCAAGGACAAGGCACTGCCGGCCAGCGAGTTGCAGGAGCTGGAACGGCGCGCCTGGGGTGAGAACCTGACCCTGGCGGCGCGACGCGAAGAGGATCAGGTGGCGGGCCTGCAGTCTCTCAACCGGGCCTGGCAGCAACTGACTTCGGCGCAACGCCAGGAGCCACAACTGGTGCTGGCCTACGCCGAGCAACTGCGTCAGCTGGGGGCGGGAGCCGAGGCTGAAGAGGCCCTGCGCACAGCCCTCAAGCGTAAATATGAAAGCCATCTGGCACGGCTTTACGGGCTGGTGCGGGGCAGCGATCCATCTCGTCAGTTGCAGACTGCCGAGCATTGGCTGAAGGAGCATGCGGACGACCCGAGCCTGCTGCTGACCCTGGGCCGTCTGTGCCTGCAGAACAGTCTGTGGGGCAAGGCCCGGGACTATCTGGAAAGCAGCCTGCGCCTGCAACGCAATCCTGAAGCCTGTGCCGAGCTGGCTCGTTTGCTGGCTCAGTTGGGTGATACCGAGCGCAGCAACCAGCTGTTCCAGGAAGGCCTGGGAATGCTCGACGAGCGCCTGCTGGCGTCACCGTTGCCGGTTCCGGTACGGATCTGAAGCGTCTTCGGGGCCGGTTGCCTGTTGCAGGTAACCGGCCTTTTTTGTCCGGGTTTGATGGCTCATTCACTGTCAATCGTCGACCCACTGCGGCATAGCGCTCCTTGAAAGGAGCGAGCGCTTTCTCTACCGTGGCTGCCTGTTTCTCTCCGTTACGGATATCTCATGTCGCTGGCCGGCTCCCGCTTGCTGTTCTCCCTGGTGTTCCTGGTGGGGGCTTTTGCCTCGTGGGCGGCGTTCAACCTGCAATCTGGTGGTGGCCTGGAATCCTGCCCCTTGTGGGGCGTGCAGCGCTTGCTGCTGATGATGTTTACTGGCGTCAATCTACTGGCCGTGGTGCAGGGGCCGGGGCGCATGGGACGAGCGGTCTACTGGGCGCTCAACCTGATACTGGGCCTGTTCGGAGTGATCACCGCCGGGCGTCATGTGTTGCTGCAGAACATTCCTTCCGAGCAACTCCTGGCCTGCCTGCCGGACATGCCGTTCATGCTGCGCAACCTGTCCTGGTGGCAGGCGTTGCAATTGACCTTCATGGGGACGTCGGACTGCGCGGAGGTCACCTGGACCCTGCTCGACATGAGTCTGCCCGAATGGAGCCTGCTGTTTTTCGTCATCATGCTGATCTTCAGCGGCTACCGTCTGCTGCGCCTGTCTCGAGCCAGGCGCAAGGCTGCGGTGTTGCCCTGAGTCATTGTTTGGTGGGAGGGCGCGGATTAAACGCTTGTATGAACTTTATCTCCTGCGTACCTTGATGCTGTTGTCGAGCGGGCATAATCTGGCCCGCACGCGTCACTGGAATTATGTTGCTCGATGCCGTTGCGCCTGACCGGATCCAGAGTCTCCAAAGGGGGGCGGCGGGCAAGTGGCATGACCCATAAGGGAAGAGAGATCACCATGCTCGAAAGTTGTCAGAATGCTCAGGAACGCTGGGGTGGAGTGCATCTGCTGATCGACCGCTGGTTGCAGGAGCGTCACGAACTGGTTCGAGCCTATGATGCGTTGGGCGCCGAGCCTGAAGCCCTGAGCGAGAGCAAGAAACCGCTGCAGGAATTCTGCGGGATTCTGGTGGACTACGTTTCCGCCGGTCATTTTGAAATCTACGAACAGCTCACCAGCGAGGCCAAGGCCTTTGGCGACAAGCGCGGGCTCGAGCTGGCCGATACCCTCTATCCGCGCATCGACGTGATCACTGAAAAGCTCCTGGCGTTCAACGACCTGTGTGATGCGGGTCAGTGCGTGGCGCAGAAGTTCAAGGAGTTGGGCGGTCTGTTGCACGAACGCTTCGAACTGGAAGATTGCCTGATCGAAGTGCTGCATAACGCCCACAAGCAGGAAGCGGTAGCTCAAGCCTGAGAACAGGGCCGAGCAATACAGGAACGGCACGCCTTGGCGTGCCGTTTTTCGTTTCTGTGCCTTAGCCGGCGACGCCCAGCAGTTCGATCTCGAATACCAGCGGTGTGTAAGGCGCGATCAGGTCGCCCGCGCCTTCGGTGCCGTAGGCCTGATTCGAAGGAATCACCAGTCGCCATTTGGCGCCGGTGGGCATCTGCGACAAGGCGCTGCGCCAGCCTTCGATCACACTGTCCAGGCGAAACCACTGCGGTTGCTGGGTCTGATCGAACACGGTGCCATCGGGCAGGCGTCCGGTGTAGCGCACCTGGACGGAGCCGTTGGGGCTGGCCTTGTTACCACTGCCGGGTGCCAGTTCGGTCAGGAGAATGCCATCGGCCAGTTGGCGAACGCCGGGCTTGGCTTTTTCCTGGTCGAGAAAGCGTCGTTCGTTTTCCAGGGCCGCTTCAGTTTTCGACTTGGTCGACTGCTCACTGATCTGCGCATCGTGCTCAGTCAGGATCTGTTCGATGCGTTCGGTTTTTAGGGCCAGTGGCTTGCCTTGATAAGCGGCTTTCAAACCCTCGACCAATGCCTGGATCTGCAGATCGGGCACTTCGTCGCGCAGTCGTTCACCGAGGCTTGCGCCCAGGCTGTAGGCAAGGTCGTGAGCGTCATTGGGCGGCGCTTCGGCAGCAGCCTGAGCCAGTGGCAAGAACAGGCTCAGGGATAAAAACAGGTAACGCGACATGGGCACTCTCCGGCCTGAGTAGCGGTGGATTATGCCAGCGACAAAGCACGGGTTGGTGAGCAACTTCGATGACGGCGAAGAACATTTTCAATCCGCTGCAACGCCGGGCTTTCGATACTGTCAACATGCCCTAGCGGCGGTAGCAGCAGAGGTCTAGTATGAGCCGCAACTCACGTCAGCCAGGAGGTAAACCATGTCGGCCAATAAGAAGCCTGTAAATACTCCGTTGCATTTGCTCCAACAGCTGTCGGGCAGCTTGCTCGAACATTTGGAAAACGCTTGTTCCCAAGCCTTGGCTGATGCTGAAAAACTGCTCGCCAAGCTGGAAAAACAACGGGGCAAAGCGCAGGAAAAACTGCACAAATCGCGCACCAAATTGCAGGACGCTGCGGCGGCCGGCAAGGCCAAGGCACAAGCCAAGGCCAAGACCGCGGTGAAGGAACTCGAAGACCTGCTGGATGCATTGAAAGAGCGCCAGGCACAGACCCGCAGCTACATTCTGCAACTCAAGCGCGATGCCCAGGAAAGCCTGAAACTGGCCCAGGGCGTGGGTCGTGTGAAGGAAGCAGTGGCCAAGGTATTGAGCACTCGTGATGCCAAGCCGGTAGCTGTCGCGGCGAAGAAACCAGCGGCCAAGCCTGCAGCCAAAGCACCTGCCAAATCTGCCGCCAAGCCAGTGGCGAAAAAAGCGGCTGCCAGTGCAGCTAAACCCGCAGCCAAACCCGCGGCGAGCAAACCCGCAGCGGCTAAACCTGCCGCCAAGCCTGCGCCTGCCAAACCTGTTGCCGCCAAGACGGCTGCCGCCAAGCCTGCAGCCAAAGCTGCCGCCAAGCCAGTGGCTAAACCTGCCGCCAAACCTGTAGCAGCCAAACCTGCTAAACCCGCTGCCAAGCCTGCGGCCAAACCCGCAGCGGCTAAAACAGCCGCCGCAAAACCTGTGGCAGCCAAACCCGCAGCTAAACCTGCCGCCGCAAAAGCGCCGGCCAAACCTGCTGCCAAACCCGCCAGCAAGCCTGCAGTAGCCGCCAAGCCAGCAGCATCGTCGGCTGCGAAACCAGCAGCCAAGCCGGCGGCTAAACCTGCAGCTAAACCGGCTGCGAAAAAGCCGGCGGCAGCCAAGCCAGCAGCCAAGCCTGCTGTAGCCAAACCCGTCACCCCGGCGGCCAAGCCAGCTGCTCCAGCAGCGGTTGCGGTCAAGCCTGCTGCACCCGCGCCTGCAGCCTCGCCAGCAGCTGCGAGCACCGCTCCTGCCGCTCCGGCTCCTGCCGGTACTCCTTCCAGCGCTTCTTAAGCGCCGGTCACCGCGACGCGCAGCACCTGCAGCGCGTCGCGGTTGCGTTCGGCGGCTCCGGCCGCCAATCCTCCAAGCCAGTCTTCCAGGCTCTTCGCTTGAGCTTCCGGCCATTCCCGTACCCGCTCCTGCAGGCGCAACAGCAATTGCCGTTCGGCTTCCAGTTCCAGGGTCTTGACCTGTTCGCGCAAGGCACTCAACTCAAGGTCCTCGCGGGCCGCATCGCGCCAGCCAATGCGTAAGTCGCGCAGGGGCTGAACCACGTCCCGGTGCCAGGGCGCCGCGAACGCTTTCAATTGCTCCAGGCGCTGACTATCGCAGCGGATTCCCCGCTGGCCAAGCCAGGCGCCACAGAGCAACAGGCAGACATTGGCACCCTCGCCCTGCAGTTGCAGACAGGCTTCCTGCACGCCGGGAAGGGCATAGGTGTTCAGGGAAAAACTCCACAGGTCAGAGGACATAGTGCTACTCGCGCCAGTTGCGAGCGAAGCTGGTAGACTCCGCCGCCATTATGATTCGACTTCAGAACCTGACTTTACAGCGTGGCCCGCAACGTCTGCTAGAAGACGCCGAGCTGACTCTGCACGCCGGCCAGAAAGCCGGCCTGATCGGTGCCAACGGCGCCGGCAAATCCAGCCTGTTCGCCTTGTTGCGTGGAGAGCTGCATCCGGATTCGGGTGACTGCTTCCTGCCCGCCGACTGGCGCATTGCCCACATGCGTCAGGAGGTCGATACCCTCGAGCGCCTGGCGGTGGACTATGTGCTCGACGGCGACCTGCGTCTGCGCCAGGTACAGCGAGAGCTGGCCGCCGCCGAAGAGGCCCATGACGGCGCCGCCCAGGCACGGCTGCACGCCGAGCTGGACAGCGCCGACGGTTACACCGCTGACGCCCGGGCGCGCAAGCTGCTGGCTGGACTGGGCTTCACCAACGAACAGATGGACCGCCAGGTCGGTGATTTCTCCGGGGGCTGGCGGATGCGCCTGAACCTGGCCCAGGCGCTGATGTGCCCGTCGGACCTGTTGCTGCTCGACGAACCCACTAACCACTTGGACCTCGATGCCATCATCTGGCTCGAAGACTGGCTCAAGGGTTATCCCGGCACCTTGCTATTGATCTCCCACGATCGGGATTTCCTCGATGCTGTGGTCGATCACGTGGCTCACGTCGACCAGCGCAAGATCACCCTCTATCGCGGTGGCTACAGTGCCTTCGAGCGGGCCCGTGCCGAGCGTCTGGCCCAGCAACAGCAGGCCTACGAGAAGCAGCAGGCGCAACGCGCGCACATGGAAAGCTACATTGCTCGCTTCAAGGCCCAGGCCACCAAGGCTCGCCAGGCCCAGAGCCGGATCAAGGCCCTGGAGCGGATGGAAGAGCTGTCGGCGGCCCATGTGGATTCGCCGTTCGACTTCACCTTCCGCGAATCGACGAAGATCTCCAGCCCGCTGATCGACCTCTCCGATGCCCGTCTGGGTTATGGCGAGCGCGCGGTCCTGGAGAAGGTCAAGCTGCAGCTGACGCCGGGCGCGCGGATTGGCCTGCTGGGCCCTAACGGCGCCGGCAAGTCGACCCTGATCAAGAACCTCTCCGGTGAGCTGCAGCCGTTGTCCGGACGCCTGACCCGGGGCGAGAACACCGTGGTGGGCTACTTTGCCCAGCATCAGTTGGACTCCCTGGACTCCAAGGCCAGCCCCTTGCTGCACCTGCAGCGGCTGGCACCCACCGAGCGCGAGCAGACCTTGCGTGACTTCCTCGGCGGCTTCGACTTCCGCGGCGCGCGGATCGACGAGCCGGTGCTGAATTTCTCCGGCGGTGAAAAAGCCCGCCTGGCCCTGGCCCTGATCGCCTGGGAACGGCCGAACCTGTTGCTGCTCGACGAACCCACCAACCACCTGGACCTTGAGATGCGCCTGGCCCTGACCATGGCCCTGCAAGAGTTCAGCGGCGCGGTGCTGGTGGTTTCTCACGATCGTCATTTGCTCAAGAGCACCACGGACAACTTCTTCCTGGTAGCCGACGGCAAGGTCGAGGAGTTCGACGGCGACCTGGATGACTACACCCGTTGGCTGGTGGACTACCGCCAGCGCAATGCCCCGGTCAGCAACACGCCGGTCAATCCGGACAAGACCGACAAGAAAGCTCAGCGTCAGGCCGCGGCTGCATTGCGTCAGCAATTGGCACCGCACAAGCGCGAGGCCGACAAGCTGGAAGTCGAACTGGGCAAGGTCCATGAGCGCCTGGCCAAGATCGAGACCAGCCTGGGCGACAGTGGTCTTTACGAATCGGCGCGCAAGGATGAGCTGCGGGATCTGTTGGCTGAGCAAGCCAAGCTCAAGTCCCGTGAGTCCGAGCTGGAAGAGGCCTGGATGGAAGCCCTGGAGTTGCTGGAAAGCATGCAGGCGGAACTTGAGGCGCTGTCCTGATGGAGGCGCTGCAACTGTCTTTGCCGGCGCAATGGATCGCGCCTCTGTGGATCGGCGTGCAGATCTTGCTGATTCTCCTGGCGGGCTACCTGGCTCAGCGTTTTGTCGCCCGTGGCCTCACCCGCCTGGGGGAGCGTTACCCGTTCCCGCCGCAATTGCTGATGCCCCTGCGTGGCGGTCTGCGCTGGCTGATCATGGGCAGCGCGGTGATCTTCGTCCTGGAGCGCCTGGGGGTTTCCGCCACGGTACTGTGGACCGCCCTGTCCGGGTTTGTCGCGGTGGCGGCAGTGGCGTTCTTCGCCATGTGGAGCGTGCTCTCCAACCTGCTGTGCGCGATCCTGATCTTCACCGTCGGTCCGTTCCGTCTGGGTGACGTGGTGGAGTTGGTGGACACTGTCGACAAGCCCGGCGTCAAGGGCCGGGTCGTGGCGATCAACCTGCTGTACACCACCCTGATCGAGTCCGAGGAAGCCGGTACCGGCAGTGCCATGGTCCAGGTGCCTAATAGCCTGTTCTTCCAGCGCTCGGTGCGTCGCTGGCGCGGCAGCGATGTGCTGCCGGTGGGGACTGGCGAAAAGTAGTCCCAGGGGACTGCGGACAGGTTGCGATCAGGAACCATCCGAGAAAAAAATATGGTCAGCCGCGGGTCGGAGGATTAGCTTAGGCAGTCACGACCAATCCGATCCGAGGTGTGCGATGGTGCTTGAGACATGGCTGGCGTTCTTTGCCGCCAGTTGGGTGATCAGTCTTTCCCCGGGAGCCGGCGCCATTGCGTCGATGTCCTGCGGCCTGCAATACGGTTTCTGGCGCGGCTACTGGAACGCCCTGGGCCTGCAATTGGGCCTGGCCCTGCAGATTGTCATTGTCGCCGCCGGTGTCGGCGCCATCCTCGCCGCCTCTGCCACCGCCTTCTATGCAATCAAGTGGTTCGGTGTGGCCTATCTGGTGTACCTGGCAGTCAAGCAATGGCGCGCGCTGCCCAGCGATCTGAGCGATGACGCCGCCATCCGCCCCATCGGCAAGCCTCTGGCCCTGGTGTTTCGCGGCTTCCTGGTGAACATCAGCAACCCCAAGGCCCTGGTGTTCATGCTGGCGGTACTGCCGCAGTTCATCGACCCCCATGCGCCCCTGGTCAAGCAGTACCTGATTCTCGGCGCCACCATGATCGTGGTCGATCTGATCGTCATGGCCGGCTACACCGGGCTGGCGTCCAAGGTCCTGCGCTTGTTGCGTACCCCGGTCCAGCAGCGTCGGATGAACCGTACCTTCGCCGGCTTGTTCCTCGGCGCGGCGGGCTTCCTGGCGACCATTCGCAAAGCGGCGGCCTAGGTTTTTCAGAGACAAAAAAAGGCGACCCACGGGTCGCCTTTTTCGTTTGCGTACGGCTTAGCGCAGGATTACCGGCGCTGTGTCCGGCGGCAGGTTGTTGCGCATCGGCGCTTGCCCCTGTTGCTCGTAGCCACCGCGACCCAGTTGCTCGGCCATCTGCCGGGTAACGTCTTCGCCCAGGGCCTTGGAGACTTCGCGCACCACCCGTGGCCGGTTCAGCGAGACACGGATGTCGCGGCTGTTCACCAGCTTGGTGTCCTGGCCTTCGCCCATGGCGGTGAACGCCGAGGTGATCTCGAAGGTGCGGGTGTTGATCAGGCTGAAATCCGCCACTAGGGTAAGGCCCAGCACCGCCGAGTAGCTGTTGGTATTGGCCAGCTCGTTGATGTCCTGGGTGAAGTCGATGTCCGACACCGTACCGAACAGCACATAGTCGGCACCCTTGAAGTTGCCGGCCTTGATGCGCTTGATGATGTCGTAGACGTTGGTCTTGGACGAATCGGTGTGGGGCGACCCCTGCACCAGCTGGAACATCCCGGACTTGAGAATCCCGCCCTTGATATCACCGGTGAACTTGCGCAGTTCGCCTTCTTCGATGTAGCTGGTGCTGGCTTCCAGTTCGTTGTAGCTGGCCGAACCGCTGGAGCTGTAGTAGCCCTCACGGTAGTTCTGCTGGGCCGAAACCACGTGAATGTATTCCTGCACACGTTCCTGGTAGGCCAGGTCCATGACTGCAACTTTCGGGGCCGCCTGGGCGCTGAACGCATAGGCCAGGGCCAGGATGCCAATCCATGCACGCATTGTTTAGCGCTCCGTGGTCTTGCGGATCTCTTTCTCGTCCATCCACTCGGCCAGACCGCTCTCGACGTCGATCAGTTGCAGGCTGAATTTGTAGAAGACGTCCTTGTAATCGCTGCTGCGCTTGACGATGGAGCTGATGGAGCCCTCAAGACGGTATTTGGCGGCGACCATGTTGCCAGTCTTGGCCACGGTGGACTTCTTGTACAGGCCGCTCTGGTTCTGCAGCTTGAGCTGGTCTACCTGGCTCTGCATGGCGGTGTTATCGCTGGCGAAGCGCGCGGTGCCGGACTTCATCAGTTGGGTCTTGATCGAGGTGGTGATCTCGCGGGTGTCGATGTACTCGCTGGTCTTGTTCTTCACATCGTAGACCTGCACCACCGGGCGACCCTGGAGGATGCCGGACTGGGCCAGGGAGCGAGTCATGGACTCGGCGATCATCTGCAGGTCGGTGGAGCCGAACTCGTTGGTCACCAGTTCCACGGCCTTGCTGTCGCCGTAGCTGATGTTCTTGCCGCCCAGGACCGGGGAGGTATTGGCGCAGCCGCTGGCCAGCAGGGCGACCACGGCGAGGAAGGAAAAGCGTGCAAACATGGAAGTGCTCTCTTGATCGGGTTCAGGAACGGCTTATTGGGTTTTGACTTCCAGGCGGAAGTCAGTGGCCTTGGGCACCGGTGCGATGGCCGGCAGGAAGGTGGCCTGGGCCGCGTACAGGTTGAAGACTTTCCAGCTTTCTTCATCGGCAACCGGGAAACCGTCGTCACCCAGCCAGACAAAGCGGTAGTACATGGTCATGTTGGTGTGGCTGGTGTTGTTCAGCGCCACCTTGACCGTCAGGAAGCCGTTTTCACGGGCGACCCGCATCGCGCCGATGGCGATGTTGTTGAACTTGTTCATCACCACCACCTTGCTCGCGGCGCTGCCGGGAGCAGGAGGTGGTGGGGTGGCGCAACCGGCCAGAACGGCCAGTGCGGCAACAGCGAGGAGTTTCAAGCGCATGGGGGGCTCCGCTTAAGGACGTTGGTTGCTGGCCATGTTCTGGCCGGCGTTGTTCGGGATGACATGAGCGGCCAGGCCGCTGCTGAACACCTGGTTGCCCACCACCCGTAGGGCGATCACCTGATAGCGCTGATCAACCTTGACCTGCACTTGAGTGCCGCCCTGGGCGTTGGGCAGGCTGAGGCTGTGTTCGCCCTGCTTGAGACGCAGGCGGGCTACCTGGGTGTTGTCCGGCAGGGTACGCCAGGTGCGGGTATCGGCACCTTCGGTCACCGCCGAAGCCAGGCCCACGGCCAGGCCGGCCAGGGGATTGACCTCGTTGAGGTTCTTTTGCGCCACGCCACGGGTCACAGCGCGCACGGTGGTGCGCAGGATGATTCCCGGCATGTCGTCACGCAGGGCGCGACGGGACATGGCGGTGGTGCTGTTGAGCAGGGTCAGGTTCTGCTGCTGACCGTCGATGCCGATCTGGGCAAAGGTCTGGGTCGAGGTGTCGGCCTTGATCACCGGGAACGACAGAGGGGTGATGACCAGGTTGCCGTTGATCGGCAGCGGCAGGGGGATGCGCACCGAGTCCCGGGCCGGGGCCAGGCCGCTTTGCACCACGATCAGCACGTCGCTCTCATCTGCCGCCAGGGCTGCTACCACGGGGGCCTTGACCGGAGCCTTGGCTGCCGTCTTGCGTTTGGACTTGGCCGAGGACTTGCTCGGGGCTTCGACTTTCAGCGGCTCCACGGGGGCGTCCAGATTCAGCAGCGCCTGTTCCAGCAACGGCGTGTTGGGACGCAGTTCCGCGGCCTTGCGATAGCCGGGAGCCGCCAGGTCCTTCTCGCCCAGAGCTTCATAGACAAAGCCGGCCAGGTAGTGGCTGAACGCACTCTGGTAGCTGTTCTTCAGGTTGACCACATCGGGAGCGTCGAGGGCTTCCACCGGGTAGCCCTTGAGGTCCTTGTACTCGGTCTTGACCCCTTGCTTCTCGGCTTCGTCCTCGCGCTTGAGGTATTCCTTGTCCCGCAGTTCGGCGATCACCGCTTCGCGTTCGTGGGTCTTCTTGATCGCCATGCGGGCGCCGTCGAAGTCGTTGCTGGCCAGCAGGTTCATGGCCATCTGGGTCGTCAGCATGACCTTTTCGTAGTCATAGCCTTCGTAGCGACGAACTTTGTCGTTGACCAGGAAACTGCCGAACTGGGCCAGGTACTTGTCGGTGTCGAGCTTGACCGAGTCTTCCCAGTTGCCCACGACTTGATCGGCATGGCCCCAGGCGGCCTGGCTGCCATTGAGGTCGCCCTTGGCTCGCAGCAACTCGCCCTTTTCGAAGTAGTAGAGCAGGTCCTTGTCTTCACCCTTGTTGTTTTTTTCCAGCAGGGTCAGGGCGGCATCGAGGTTGCCGGCGCGCAGTTGCTGGTTGGTTTCCTGAAGCTCGTTGTCGTAGCTACGGAAGGCCGAACAGCCAGCGAGCAGAGTGACTGCGCCAAGCGCAATCGAGGTGAGGACGCGGGATGCCATGGGTACTTCTTCTTCCCTGAATGAGACAGCCTGGCGTGCGGGTCGGGCTGGACGAACCCACTGGCAGGAACAGCGGCTATCCTGCCAATTCCTCATAAAAAGAGGAGCTTAAATGCCGTCTCGCGATAACGAGGGCGCGGCATTATAAACGCGGACTCTGGCGCTGTAATGGCTTTTTAACTTCAATTTGATTGGTTTTTGCCACTATGTGAGCCGCTGCTCATTGGTTGCCGAACCAGGCCGCCAGTGGGTTCTTTTCCAGGGGGGCAGGGGCGATGACGAACAGCTGATCACCCACGCGCCGCAGGCTGATGACCTGGTAGCGCTGGTCCAGCTTGAAGCGCAATTGGCCTGTCTTGCCCAGGGTCAGTCTGTGTTGGCCTTTTTTCAGGCGCAGGCGAGTCACTTGGGTGGTGTCGGGGAGGGTGCGCCAGGTGCGGGTGTCGGCATCTTCTATCAGCACGTTGAGACGCTGACGTTCCTTGGCCCGTTCCGGGTCCTTCTTCAACTGCTGGGCCTGGAAGGATGCGTAGGACTGGGCGCGATAGGTGGTACGCAGGATGATCCCCGGCATATCGTCACGCAGGGCGCGGCGGGACATGGCGCTGACACTGTTGAGGGCTGTCAGCGTCTGTTTGCGGCCATCCACACTGACCTGGCCCAGGGCGCTGGTGGAGTTGTCGGCCACCATGATCGGAAAGGACATCAGTGTGGGGATCGGCTGACCCTCGATGTCCACGGTCACCGGCAATTGCACCGAGCCGCGGGCGGGTGCCAGGCCGTTTTGCACGATGATCAGCAGGTCGCTTTCGTCGGCCTTGGCGGTCGCCCGATCGAGGCTGCCCAGGGCCTGCTCCAGCAGCGGAGTATGGGGGCGCAGCTCGATGGCCTGGCGATAACCGGCGGCGGCCAGGGCTTTTTCCCCCAGGGCTTCGTAGAGGTAGCCGGCCAGGTAATGGCTGAAGGCGCTCTGGTAGCTGTTTTTCAGCGCCAGCACTTCGGGGGCGTCCAGGGTGGCGACCGGATAGCCCTGCAGATCCTGGTAGCGCACGTTGATGCCCTGGTTGCGGGCCTGCTCTTCGAGTTGCAGGTATTGCTTGTCCCGCAGCTCGGCGATCAGCGCTTCGCGCTCATGGGTTTTCTTGATCTCGATGCGCGCGCCGTCGAAGTCCTGCAGGGCCAGGTGGTTGATCGCCATCTGGGTGGTGAGCATGACCTTTTCGTAGTCGTAGCCTTCGTAGCGCCGGACCTTGTCGTTGATCAGGTAGCTACCGAATTGGGCCAGGTATTTGGCGCTGTCGAACTTCACCGATTCCTCCCAGGTGAACACCACCCGGTCGGCCCGGCGCCAGGCCAGCTGGCTGCCAATCAAGTCGCCCTTGGCCCGCAGCAGCTCGCCTTTCTCGAAGTAATAGAGCAGGTCCTTGTCTTGCCAGGGATTGTGCTGCTCCAGCAGGTCCAGGGCGCCGTCGACATTGCCTGCTTGCAGTTGCTGGTTGGTCTGTTGCAGCTCCAGGTCGTAGTTGCGAAAGATCGAACAGCCGCTCAACAGCAGCAGGATCGACATCAGCAAGGGTATGAGGCAGCGGGTCATAGATGGTGTTTCTTCCCTGAACGAGACCTGCAAGAGGTGGCGCATTATCAGTGGCAGGCAGTGGGCAGGGAAGGGCTATCGGGTCGTGGTGGCCGGCTTGAGCGCTTGTCGCACGGTCGGCGGGCGGGTGCCGTTGGGCAGGCGGTGGTCGGCGCAAGTGTTTCAACAGGCGGATAAGCCTTGAGTGAAACTCACTGGGAGTGAACAATATGTTACTTCGTATTTCCATTTGAGATTCGTTCATGACTGGCCCTTCCCGTTTACTGGCATTGCTGGTGCTGCCGGTACTCGCGCTCTGCAGCTCCAACCTGCTGGCCGATACCGTCGATGGCGCGCCCAAGGCCCTGCATCTGCTGGATTACATTGGCGCCGATTACCCGCCCACGGTTGACGCCGGCAAGGTCATCGACGAGTCCGAATACCGCGAGCAGGTGGAGTTTCTTGGAGTCCTGCAGGGGCTGATCGCCGACCTGCCGGCCAAGCCGGAGAAAGCCGAACTGGAGCAGGGCATCGTCAGCCTGCGCAAGGCGGTGGACGATCGCGTCGAGGGTAGCCAAGTGGCACGCCTGGCGCGGCAGATGGGGGCCAAGCTGGCGGTGGCCTATGAGGTCAGTCAGGCACCGGTCATCACCCCGGACCCTGCTCGCGGTGCGCCGCTGTATGCCCAGCATTGCTCGGTCTGCCACGGGGAGAAAGGCGCTGGCGATGGTCCGGCAGGTGTGGGCATGACTCCGCCGCCGGCCAACCTGCGGGATGCCGAGCGTCTTGATCGCCTGAGTCTGTACGCGGTCTACAACACCCTGGGGCTGGGTGTCGAAGGCACCGACATGCCGGCCTTCGCCGATCAGTTGGATGACCGTCAGCGCTGGGACCTGGCCACCTACATCGCCGGGTTCAGCGCCGATCCTGCAGCGGCCAAGGGCGAGCAGAGCTTTAACCTGGCCGACCTGGCCCGGCAGACACCTGCTGAAGTGCTGGCCGCCCAGGGGCCGCAGGCAGCCGCTACGTTCCGCGCGCAGCGGGCCCAGCCGCCTCAGGTCAAGCGTGGCCCGGCGCAGTTGTTGGACTACACCGCTTCGACCCTGGATAAGAGCCTCGCGGCCTATCGCAACGGCGACCATGAGCAAGCCTACGATCTTTCGGTAGCGGCTTATCTGGAAGGTTTCGAGCTGGTGGAAAGCTCCCTGGACAACGTCGATGCCACAGTGCGCAAGGACACGGAGAAGGCCTTGATGGCCTACCGGCAGTCATTGCAGGACGGGCTGCCGGTGGCCCAGGCCGAACAGCGCCTGGACGCCGCCAAGGCCAAGCTCAAGGCGTCCGCCGAGTTGTTGGGTGGCGACAGCCTGAGCTGGTCCCTGAGCTTTATCTCCGGTTTGCTGATCCTTCTGCGCGAAGGCCTGGAAGCCATTCTGGTGCTGGCGGCGATCCTTGCGTTCCTGCGCAATACCGGCCAGCAGTCGGCGGTGCGCAGTGTCAACGTCGGTTGGGGGCTGGCCCTGTTGGCCGGTCTGGCCACCTGGGCCCTGGCGGCCTATGTCATTGATGTCAGCGGGTCCCAGCGGGAGCTGCTGGAGGGGGCCACGGCGTTGTTCGCCAGTGTCATGGTGTTGTGGCTCGGGGTGTGGATGCACGACCGCCGGCATGCAGCGGCCTGGCAGGATTACATCAAGAGCAGCCTGGTGGGCGGCGGCGGACGTTTCGGCTTTGCCGTGCTGGCGTTCTTCTCGGTGTATCGCGAGCTGTTCGAGGTGATCCTGTTCTACGAGACCCTGTGGCTGCAGGCCGGTCCCGCCGGGCATAACGCGGTACTGGCCGGTGGTGCCACCGCTCTGGTGTTGCTGGTGGGCCTGGCGTGGGTGATCCTGCGAGGCTCGGCCAAGCTGCCTCTGGCGCTGTTCTTCGGCATCAACGCGGCGCTGTTGTGTGCCTTGTCGGTGGTATTTGCCGGGCACGGGGTCAAGGCGTTGCAGGAAGCGGGCATCTTCGGCACCCGGCCGGTACCCTTCTTCGACTTCGACTGGCTGGGCATTCATGCTGATGCCTACTCGCTGGGGGCTCAGGCCGTGTCGATCCTGGCGATCGTGGTGCTGTACAGTCGCAGCCGCATGAGTGAGAAGCAGCGACTGCGCGCGTCTTGAGTCGGCAGCGTCGCTGATCGCGGGCAAGCCCGCTCCTGCGGGGGCTGGCTTGCCCGTTTTGCATTTTGTGAGGAGAACATCAATGCGTGTCTGGATCGATGCCGACGCTTGCCCCAAGGCGGCCAAGGAGCAGGTGGTGCGCTTTGCCTTGAAGCGCCAGTTCGAGGTGGTGCTGGTGGCCGGGCAAGCGCAGATCAAGCCGGCCTTTGCCTGCGTCAAATTGATTGTGGTGCCCAGTGGCCCGGATGCTGCCGACGATTACCTGGTGGAGCATGCAGTGCCCGGTGAACTGGTGATCTGCAGTGATGTGCCGTTGGCCGATCGTTTGGTGAAAAAGGGTGTGTCGGCCCTGGACCCGCGAGGCAAGGAGTTCGATGCGCAGAACATGGGGGAGCGCCTGGCGGTGCGTAATCTGTTCACCGATCTGCGGGAGCAGGGGCAGGTCAGTGGCGGGCAGGCGCCTTATGGCGAGCGGGAGAAGCAGGCGTTCGCCAATGCCCTGGACCGGATTCTGACCCGGCTGGCGCGTCAGGCCTGATGGAGGAGCCAGCGGCTCCTCCTGAAGTGGGGGGCTAGGGGATTACTGCTCGCCTTCGTGGGTCAGTTCCAGCACCCGGTCTACCAGTTTGTTGATCCCGGCGGCGGCTTCGCTGATGGATTGCGCCAGCATGTAGGCGGGGGTGCTCACCAGTTTGCGCGCCTTGTCTTCGACGATGTCGCCCACTGCGCATTCGGCGTGGCTGGCGCCCATCTTGCCCAGGGCTGCGGCGGTATCGGCATCGTTGCCGATGGTACAGGTCACGCCAGGACCATAGATTTTCGCCGCCAGGGCCGGGGCGATGCACATCAGGCCCACCGGCTTGCCCGCTTCGGCAAAGGCTTCGGCCAGGGCCAGGACGTCCGCCTGGACTGTGCAGGCCGCGCCTTCGGTGGCAAAGCTGGAGAGGTTCTTGGCCGCACCGAAACCGCCGGGCACGATCAGCGCATCGAAGTCTTCGACATTGGCCTCGCGCAGGTCCTTGACCTGGCCGCGAGCAATGCGCGCCGACTCCACCAGCACGTTGCGGGTCTCGGGCATGGCTTCGCCGGTCAGGTGGTTGAGCACATGCATCTGCGGGATGTTCGGGGCAAAGCACTGCACCTGGGCGCCGCGCTGGTCGAGGCGCAGCAGGGTAATCACGCTTTCGTGGATCTCGGCACCGTCGAACACGCCGCAACCGGAAAGGATCACTGCAACTTTTTTGCTCATGGTTTTTCTCCAGGTTCAGGGTGCTGACAGCATGCCAATGACCGGCGTGTTACTCCACTGGTGTCGTCGGAGCCTTGGCCTTGTCCTGTTCGGCGGCTTGTTCGGCTTCATAGATCTGCTTGGCCAGGCGGGCGTTCTTGAAGCGCCGCCGCAGCCACAGGCCGAAACCCAGTACCAGCAACGCGCCCAGTACCCACAGCTCGTACTTCTTGATGCTGCCGAGCATGCCTTCCATGACGGCGCCGAAGTGGTACGCCGCCGAAGCCAGGGCTACCGCCCAGATGGCTGCGCCAATACCGTTGAGCAGCAGATAGCGGCCCGGCGGATAGCCGGACAGGCCAATGGCCACCGGCATCACGGTACGCAGGCCATAGACGAAGCGGAAGCTCAGCACCCAGATATCCGGATGCTTGCGGATATGTTCCAGCGCCCGATCGCCCATCATCTGCCAGCGCGGTTTGCGCGCCAGCAACTTGCGGCCATGCTTGCGCCCCAGGAAGTACCACAGCTGGTCACCGGCGTAGCTGCCGAAGAAGGCAACCACCATCACCAGGTTGATATCCATGTATCCGCGGAACGCTAGAAACCCGGCTAGAACCAGAATGGTTTCGCCTTCGAAAAACGTGCCGAGAAAGAGGGCGAAGTAGCCGAAATCCTGAAGAAATTGTTGGAGCATTGTCTGGATGCTGGCGAAATGAACGCGCAGCCTACCCCTTCGACGACGTTCGGGAAAGTATCGAAATGTGTCTCGACGTGAACAATTGGGCCAATGACAATGAGTGTTGCTGCCGGTCAACAGCTTGAGCACAACTGTCATCTGTTCGTCATAATGCCCGCTTATAACTGTCACGCTCGCCCGCCAGCGCGGGCCCTGGAGTCCGCCGTGAGCTTTACCCCTGCCAGCCGTCTGTTCCCTGCCACTCGCCTGCGGCGTAACCGTCGTGATGATTTCTCGCGCCGTCTGGTGCGCGAAAACCGGTTGAGCGTGGACGACCTGATCCTGCCGGTGTTTGTGCTCGACGGTGAGAATCGCCGCGAGGCGGTGGCCTCGATGCCGGGTGTGGAGCGCTTGACCATTGACCTGTTGCTGGAAGAGGCGGCGCACTGGGTCGAGCTGGGGATTCCGGCCCTGGCGCTGTTCCCGGTGACGCCGGCCGGGCTCAAGTCCCTGGATGCGGCCGAGGCCTGGAACCCTGAAGGTATTGCCCAGCGCGCCACCCGCGCCTTGCGCGAACGCTTCCCGGCGCTGGGCGTCATCACCGACGTGGCCCTGGACCCGTTCACCACCCATGGCCAGGACGGGATCCTCGACGAACAGGGTTATGTACAGAACGACATCACCGTCGATGCCCTGGTGCGTCAGGCCCTGTCCCACGCCGAGGCCGGAGCCCAGGTGGTGGCACCGTCGGACATGATGGACGGGCGGGTCCAGGCGATTCGCGAAGCCCTGGAGCTGGCGGGGCATGTCAATGTGCGGATCATGGCCTACTCGGCCAAGTATGCCAGTGCCTACTACGGCCCCTTCCGCGATGCGGTGGGCTCGGCGCTGAACCTGGGCAAGGCCGACAAGGCCTCGTACCAGATGGACCCGGCCAACGGTGACGAAGCCCTGCATGAAGTGGCGGCGGACCTGGCTGAAGGGGCGGACATGGTCATGGTCAAACCGGGCATGCCGTACCTGGATATCCTTTTTCGGGTCAAGGATGAATTCAAGGTGCCGACCTTTGTCTATCAGGTCAGCGGCGAATACGCCATGCACATGGCGGCGATCCAGAATGGTTGGTTGGGTGAAGGGGTTATTCTTGAATCCCTGACCGCTTTTAAACGTGCAGGTGCCGATGGCATCCTGACTTACTTTGCCGTTCGTGCTGCTCAATTGTTACGAGAGCAAAAATAGCCCTCCCAGGAACACGCGATGAATACTGAAGGACTCTCAGAAGTTGCCGTAAAAGACGCTCAGCCGGTGGTCGAGCAAGTGGTTGAAACCCCGCCGGAGCTCGAGCCCGCGCCCGTGGTGGCCGAGGCGCAACCGACGCCGGCCATTGTCATTCCCAACCTGGATGACAGTAGCCTTTATATCCACCGCGAGCTGTCGCAACTGCAGTTCAATATCCGTGTGCTGGAACAGGCGCTGGACGAGTCCTACCCGCTGCTGGAACGCCTGAAGTTTCTGCTGATCTTCTCCAGCAACCTGGACGAGTTCTTCGAGATTCGCGTCGCGGGTCTGAAGAAGCAGATCACCTTTGCCCGGGAACAGGCCGGTGCCGACGGCCTGCAACCGCACCAGGCTCTGGCCCGCATCAGCGAGCTGGTACATGGTCACGTCGATCGCCAGTACGCGATCCTCAATGACATCCTGCTGCCGGAACTGGAGAAGCATCAGATCCGCTTCATCCGTCGCCGTCACTGGACCACCAAGCTCAAGACCTGGGTCCGGCGCTTCTTCCGCGACGAGATCGCGCCGATCATCACCCCCATCGGCCTCGATCCGACGCACCCGTTCCCGCTGCTGGTGAACAAGAGCCTGAACTTTATCGTCGAGCTGGAAGGCATCGATGCCTTCGGTCGCGATTCCGGCCTGGCAATCATCCCGGCGCCGCGCCTGCTGCCGCGGATCATCAAGGTCCCGGAAGAAGTCGGCGGCCCCGGCGACAACTATGTGTTCCTCTCGTCGATGATCCACGCCCACGCCGATGACCTGTTCCAGGGCATGAAGGTGAAAGGCTGCTATCAATTCCGCCTGACCCGTAACGCCGACCTGGCGGTGGACACCGAAGACGTCGAAGACCTGGCCCGCGCACTGCGCGGCGAGCTGTTCTCCCGTCGCTACGGTGATGCGGTGCGTCTGGAAGTGGCTGACACTTGCCCGAAACACCTGTCGGACTACCTGCTCAAACAGTTCAACCTGCACGAGACCGAGCTCTATCAGGTCAACGGTCCGGTGAACCTGACGCGGTTGTTCAGCATCACCGGCCTGGACAGTCATCCGGAGCTGCAATACACCCCGTTCACCCCGCAGATCCCGAAACTGCTGCAGAACAGCGAGAACATCTTCAGCGTCATCAGCAAGCAGGACATCCTGCTGCTGCACCCGTTCGAGTCCTTCACCCCCGTGGTCGACCTGCTGCGCCAGGCCGCCAAGGACCCGCATGTGCTGGCGGTGCGCCAGACCCTGTACCGCAGCGGCGCCAACTCGGAGATCGTCGACGCCCTGGTGGACGCGGCGCGCAACGGCAAGGAAGTCACCGCGGTGATCGAGCTGCGTGCGCGTTTCGATGAAGAGTCCAACCTGCAGATGGCCAGCCGTCTGCAAGCTGCCGGCGCGGTGGTGATCTACGGCGTGGTGGGCTTCAAGACCCACGCCAAGATGATGCTGATCCTGCGTCGCGAGGCGGGTGAAATCGTGCGTTACGCGCACCTGGGTACCGGCAACTACCACGCGGCCAACGCCCGCCTGTACACCGACTACAGCCTGCTGACCTCCGACGATGCCCTGTGCGAAGACGTCGGCAAGCTGTTCAGCCAGCTGATCGGCATGGGCAAGACCCTGCGCATGAAGAAGCTGCTGCATGCGCCGTTCACCCTGAAGAAGGGCATGCTCGACATGATCGCCCGGGAGACCCAGTTCGCCCTGGACGGCAAGCCGGCGCACATCATCGCCAAGTTCAACTCGCTGACCGATCCGAAGATCATCCGCGCGCTGTACAAGGCCAGCCAGTCCGGCGTGCGCATTGACCTGGTGGTGCGGGGCATGTGCTGCTTGCGTCCGGGAATTGCCGGGGTTTCCCACAACATCCATGTGCGCTCCATCATCGGTCGCTTCCTGGAGCACACTCGGGTGTTCTACTTCCTCAACGGTGGCGAGGAGCAGATGTTCCTTTCCAGTGCCGACTGGATGGAGCGCAACCTCGACAAGCGGGTCGAGACTTGCTTCCCGGTGGAAGGCAAGAAGCTGATCCTGCGGGTCAAGAAAGAGCTGGAAAGTTATCTCACCGATAACACCCACAGCTGGAGCCTGCAGTCCGACGGTCGTTACATCCGCAACACGCCGACCGGCAACCAGAACCCGCGCAGTGCCCAGGCGACCCTGCTGGAGCGACTCGGCAGCCCGGTGTTGCCAGTGCGCTAAGCGCTACAGGCGCCAATGAAAAAGGCCAGCCCGATCACCGGGCTGGCCTTTTTTATTGGCTTGCGTTGGGCGTTTGGTAGGAGCTGGCTTGCCAGCGAAGGCGGCCTTGAGAACTATGCAGGGTTTCCCGGCCTCTTCGCCGGCAAGCCGGCTCCTACAGGTCTGTGGCGGGGTCAGCGGACGTTGAGCACGATGCCGACCCGGGTCAGCCATTCGGCTTCAAGAGCGAAGTCGGCCTGGGTCAGCTGGTTTTCATCCAGCCAGTTTTCCGGGAACTCCACATCCAGATGATCGCCTTCGGCGCTCAGGCTCACCTGAGGCATCTGCTGGGTGCCACGGATGTGATGGAACAGGATGGCGAAGCGCAGCAGCACGCAGAGGCGGATCAGCTTGATGCCGTCATCGCCGAACTCGGCGAATTTCTCCTTGGGAATGTTGCGGCGGTGGCCGCGCACCAGCAGGGCCAGCATCTGCTGGTCTTCCCGGGAGAAACCAGCCAGGTCCGAGTGCTCGATCAGGTAGGCGCCATGCTTGTGGTAGTGGTAATGGGCGATATCCAGTCCCACTTCGTGAACCTTGGCGGCCCAGCCCAGCAGCTCGCGCCAGACACCGTCCTCCAGGTCCCAGTCCGCCGCCACCTGGTCGAAGGCGCGCAGGGCCTTGCCTTCGACGCGGGAGGCCTGCTCCAGGTCTACGTGGTAGCGCTCCATCAGCGAGCCGAGGGTGCGTTCACGGACGTCTTCATGGTGGTGGCGGCCCAGCAGGTCGTAGAGCACGCCTTCACGCAGGGCGCCTTCGCAGTGGTCCATGCGCTGCAGTTCCAGGGCGTCGAAGATCGCTTCGAGAATCGCCAGGCCGGCGGGGAAGATCGCCCGGCGATCGGGCTTGATGCCTTCGAAGTCGATCTTCTCGGCATCACCGAGCTTGAACAGTTTGCGCTTGAGCCAGGCCAGGCCTTCGGCATTGACTTCGCCGCTGCCCTGGCCGCCGGCCTTGAGGGCCAGGCCAATGGCACGGATGGTCCCGGAGGAGCCGATGGCTTCGTCCCAGGTCAGGCGATGCAGGGCATGCTCGATGCTCATGATCTCCAGCCGCGCTGCGGTGTAGGCCTGGGCGTAGCGGGCGGGGGTGATCTTGCCGTCGCGGAAGTAGCGCTGGGTGAAGCTGACGCAGCCCATCTGCAGGCTTTCCCGCAGCAGGGGCTCGAAGCGCTGGCCGATGATGAATTCGGTACTGCCGCCACCGATGTCGGCCACCAGGCGCTTGCCCGGGGTATCGGCGAGGGTGTGAGACACCCCGAGGTAGATCAGTCGGGCCTCTTCACGGCCGGAGATGACCTCGACCGGGTGGCCGAGAATCTCCTCGGCCCGGCGAATGAACTCACCGCGGTTGCGGGCTTCACGCAGGGCGTTGGTGCCGACGATGCGCACTGTGCCCGGCGGCATGCCATTGATCAGTTGGGCGAAGCGCTTGAGGCAGTCGAGCCCGCGCTGCATGGATTCTTCGTTGAGCTGGCGTTCTTCGTTGATTCCGGCGGCCAGTTGAACCTTTTCACCGAGCCGCTCGAGAATGCGGATTTCACCGTTCCGGGCCTTGGCCACGACCATGTGAAAGCTGTTGGAGCCCAGATCGATCGCGGCGATCAGGGACAGATTCTTGGCTTGGGATTGGGGCATGGTTGGGGGTCTCGGTCGATAACCTCGCCATCCTGCCACGATCAACGGCTCGCGCCAACGCGCAGTGTCCAATGCGTTGATTCAACGCATAAAACCCTCGGCAGGCTGCGCTGTCGCTGTTCGCCGGCCAGCCGGCTCCTGCGACACGGGAGCCTCAAGCCTGTTCGGTGCTGCCAATGAAGTTCGCCAGCTCGGCGGTCTGCGGATGAGCGAACAGCTGCTTGGGATCTCCCACTTCATGCACTTTGCCCTGATGCATGAACACCAGCTTGTCGCCCACTTCTCGGGCAAAGCGCATCTCATGGGTGACCATGATCAGGGTCATGCCGTCCCGGGCCAGCTGACGCACCACGCTGAGCACTTCATTGACCAGTTCCGGGTCCAGGGCCGAGGTGATCTCATCGCACAACAGCACCTTGGGCGACATCGCCAAGGCTCGGGCAATGGCAACCCGCTGCTGCTGGCCGCCGGACAATCGATCCGGAAAGGCATCGAACTTCTCCGCCAGACCGACCCGGGCCAGCATCTGCCGCGCCAGTTCGGCAGCATGGGCCTTGGGCACTTTCTGCACCACTTGCGGGGCCAGCATCACGTTCTCGCCCACGGTCAGGTGAGGGAACAGGTTGAACTGTTGGAACACCATGCCGACCTTCTGTCGCAGGCTGCGCAGATCGGCGCGGGCGGCGTCCAGGTATTCCCCATCGACCTCGATCACGCCATCGTTGATCGACTCCAGGCCGTTGAGGGTACGCAGCAGGGTGCTCTTGCCCGAGCCGCTGCGACCGATGATCGCCACTACCTGGCCCTCCTCGATGCTCAGGTCGATGCCTTTGAGCACATGGTGCTCGCCGTAATATTTATGCAGGGCGGAAATTCTAAGCAGAGGCATGCAGTCTCCTTTCCAGGTAGCGCGCGCTGAGGGACAGGGGGTAGCAGAGCAGGAAGTAGCCGAGGGCCACCAGGCCGTAGACCATGAAGGGCTCGAAGGTGGCATTGGCCAACATGCCGCCGGTCTTGGTCAGCTCGGTGAAACCGATGATCGAGGTCACCGCGGTGCCTTTGACCACTTGCACCGAGAAACCCACGGTGGGCGCCACGGCGATGCGCAGCGCTTGAGGCAGGATCACGTAGCGCAGCTGTTCATAGGGATTGAGCGCCAGGCTCGACGAAGCTTCCCACTGCCCGTGGGGGATCGATTCGACGCAGCCGCGCCAGATCTCCGCCAGGTAGGCGCTGGTGAACAGGGTCAGGGCGATGGCGGCCGCCAGCCAGGGCGAGATATCCACACCCAGCAAGGCAATACCGAAGAACACCAGGAACAGCTGCATCAACAGCGGCGTGCCCTGGAACAGTTCTATATAGGTGCGGGCGAAGGCGCAGGCAAAGGTCTTGTCGGAGATCCTCAGGGTCATGACCAGCAGGCCGATCACACCGCCGCCGACAAAGGCCACCAGGGACAGCAACAGGGTCCACTGCAAGCCGCTGAGCAGGTTGCGCAGGATGTCCCAGAAGGTGAAGTCGCTCATCGGCCGTTCCTCAGGATGTAGCGCTGGCCGAACCAGTTCAGCAACTGGCGGATGAGCAGGGCCATGCACAGGTAGATCAGGGTGGTCAGGGCGTAGGTTTCAAAAGCGCGGAAGTTGCGCGACTGGATGAAGTTGGCGGCGAAGCTCAGTTCCTCGGTGGCGATCTGCGAGCACACTGCCGAGCCCAGCATGACGATGATGATCTGGCTGCACAGGGCCGGCCAGACCTTGCCCAGGGCCGGCAGCAGCACCACGTGGCGAAAGGCTTCGAAGCGGCTCATGGCCAGGGCCGCCGCGGCCTCCAACTGGCCCTTGGGAATCGCCTGGATGCCGGCACGGATGATTTCCGTGGAGTAGGCACCGAGGTTGATCACCATCGCCAGCACCGCCGCCTGCCACTCGGAAATCTGCAGGCCCAGGGATGGCAGCCCGAAGAAGATGAAAAACAACTGCACCAGGAACGGCGTGTTGCGGATCAGCTCGACGTAGACGCCGAAAATCGCCGCCAGGGGCTGGATCTTCCAGGCCCGCACCAGGGCCCCGGCTATCCCCAGGCTGACCCCCAACAGGGTGCCTATGGCGGTCAACTCCAGGGTGAACAGGGCGCCGCGCAGCAGCAGGCCGGTATTTTCCAGCACCGGCAGGAAGTCGAACTGATAAGCCATGCTCAAGCTCCGGGGCGACGATCAGAGGTCAGCCGGCAGTGGCTCTTTGAGCCACAGCTGGGAGTTCTTCTCCAGGGCGCCGTCAGCCTTGGCGGCACTGAGGATCTGGTTGACCTTGTCCAGCAACTCCGGCTGGTTCTTGTTGACGCCGACGTAGACCGGGGAGTCCTTGAGCTTGATCTTCATCGCCGGAATGCGTTTGGGATTGCGTTGGCTGATGGCGACCATCACCACGTTGCCGCTGGCGATCAGGTCCACCTGGCCGGCAAGGTAAGCGGCGATGGTGGAGTTGTTGTCCTCGAAGCGCTTGATGATCGCGCCTTGTGGGGCCACGGCGCTCAGCTCGATGTCCTCGATGGCGCCCCGGGTGACGCTGATGGTCTTGCCCTTGAGGTCGTCGAGGCCGGCGATGGCCGCGTCGGGCGCGCCGAAGACTGCGAGGTAGAAGGGCGCATAGGCCTTGGAGAAATCGATGACTTTCTCCCGCTCCGGGTTCTTGCCGAGGCTGGAGATCACCAGGTCCACCTTGCCGGTGGTGAGGAACGGAATGCGGTTGGTGCTGTTGACCGGGGTCAGCTCCAACTTGACCTTGAGCTGCTCGGCCAGCAGGCGCGCGGTGTCGATGTCCAGGCCACGGGGCTGCATGTCCGGGCCTACCGAGCCGAAGGGCGGGAAGTCCTGAGGCACCGCGACCTTGAGGGTGCCGCGGGCCACCACGTCGTCCAGGGCATTGGCCTGGGCCGGGGCCTGGGCCAGCAGCAGGCTGGCAAACAGGGCAGAGAGCAGGGCGCTGCAGCGTTTGGTCATGGCGAATCTCCGCAAGTCGTGGGAAGTGATTTCTGTGTGGCGACAGAGCACAGGCCATGCCAACACGCGGAAAAGGTCCTGGAAATACGGGTTTTACTGGCTTCTGTCGGTCTTACTGGTCTGAACAGTTGCGTGTTTTTTCGCACTCGGATCGGGCATAGGGTCGTGCCGTCGAACCCCCTTGGGGCACGACTTGCCGGGTTCGGCGAATAGCTTTACAAGGGAGCTTTTCCTGCACCGGCCAGCCTCAAGCCCATGAATTCGATTACCCGTGCCGTACCCGAAGTGGCGCTGCAAGCCATTCGCCAATTGATCAGCGAGCAGGGCTTCGGCCCGGGGGATGCGCTGCCTTCGCAGCGGGATCTGGCGCTGCAGTTGGGAGTCAGTCGGGCGTCGCTGCGTGAGGCGCTGTCATCCTTGAGCGCGCTGGGGGTGATCAGTGTGCAGCCGGGCAAGGGCGTGTTCGTCCAGGCTCCCGAGGCTCCGGCAGCCGGTGTCGGCTTGAGTTGGCCGTTCGCCGCCCAGGCTTCACCTGTGGATATCTTCCAGTTGCGCTATGCCCTGGAGGGTTTTGCCGCGGGGTTGGCGGCGGTGACCCTGACCGCTGATGAGCTGGATGCCCTGGAAGACAATGTTGAGGCCATGCGTCGCGAGTTGCGGTCCGGGGATTTTGAGGCGGCGGCGCGGCTGGATTTCGAGTTTCACCGAAAAATCCTCCTGGCCAGCGGCAACCAAGCGATGCTGAGTATCCTCAGCACCAGCGCCGAGATTTTCCTGGAAAGTCAGAAACTACCGTTCATCCGACCCGAACGGGCCATGGAAACTTGGCAGGAACACCGCAAGATCCTCCGCGCCCTGGCCCGGCACGCCTCGGGAGCGGCACAAAAGGCCATGCAGGAGCATGTGCGCAAT
Organism: Pseudomonas sp. JDS08PS003; assembly: GCF_045013505.1. NCBI lineage: Bacteria > Pseudomonadati > Pseudomonadota > Gammaproteobacteria > Pseudomonadales > Pseudomonadaceae > Pseudomonas > Pseudomonas sp. JDS08PS003. The sequence goes on along the minus strand of NZ_CP120724.1, from coordinate 6,928,737 downwards.
GCGGCCTTGCGCACCGGAATCGCCTTTGTCACCCCCGCTTCTTCTTGAGCTGAGCTATACCCAAACTCATGGGGCACCATAGTTAGAGTCAATCATCTCCGGCTTCCTGAACGCGGGAAGGGCAGATATGATGGGCCACGTTTTTTTGCTTACAACCTGGAGAATTCCATGAGCAGCGATCTTATCAAACACGTCAGCGATGCCAGCTTCGAGGCCGACGTACTCAAAGCCGAAGGCGCTGTACTGGTCGACTACTGGGCTGAGTGGTGCGGCCCATGCAAAATGATCGCTCCGGTTCTGGACGAAATTGCTGAAACCTACAAAGGCAAACTGACCGTTGCCAAGCTGAACATCGACGAAAACTCGGAAACCCCGGCCAAGCATGGCGTGCGTGGTATCCCGACCCTGATGCTGTTCAAGAACGGCAATGTCGAAGCCACCAAGGTCGGCGCACTGTCCAAGTCGCAATTGGCAGCTTTCCTCGACGCGAACATCTAAGCGTCGATTTTCAGTGCCCTGGAAAAGCCCCGCAAAATGCGGGGCTTTTTCGTAATTGAGGGCTAGACGCTCCGAAACTCAGGTGTTACATTCGGCCCCGCACTGGTTTCTCCAGTGCCCCCTGCAAGCCGTCGCCGACGCTCTCCTTTTCGAATAAGTACGCGATCCTGTCGCCTTCTCTGCGGCGCGGCCTCATTAAGCCAAAAGCTTAATTTCCCCCCTCTATAAATGATTACGTCATTCCTATATGAATCTGACTGAACTCAAGCAAAAGCCGATTACCGAACTGCTCGAATTGGCCGAACAGATGGGCATAGAAAATATGGCCCGTTCGCGCAAGCAGGACGTGATTTTCTCCCTGCTGAAAAAGCACGCGAAAAGCGGTGAGGAAATTTCCGGTGATGGCGTGCTGGAGATCCTCCAGGACGGCTTCGGCTTCCTCCGCTCCTCCGACGCCTCCTACCTGGCCGGCCCGGACGATATCTACGTCTCGCCAAGCCAGATCCGTCGCTTCAACTTGCGCACCGGTGACACCATCGTTGGCAAGATCCGCCCTCCGAAGGAAGGCGAGCGGTACTTCGCGCTGCTCAAGGTCGATACCATCAATTACGACCGTCCCGAGAACGCCAAGAACAAGATTCTGTTCGAAAACCTGACGCCGCTGTTCCCGACCGTGCGCATGAAGATGGAAGCCGGCAACGGTTCCACCGAAGACCTGACCGGTCGTGTCATCGACCTGTGCGCTCCGATCGGTAAAGGCCAGCGTGGTCTGATCGTTGCTCCGCCAAAGGCGGGCAAGACCATCATGCTGCAGAACATTGCTGCGAACATCACCCGTAACAACCCTGAAGTTCATCTGATCGTGCTGTTGATCGACGAGCGTCCGGAAGAAGTGACCGAAATGCAGCGCACCGTGCGCGGCGAAGTGGTCGCCTCCACCTTCGACGAGCCGCCAACCCGCCACGTACAAGTGGCCGAGATGGTGATCGAGAAGGCCAAGCGCCTGGTTGAACACAAGAAGGATGTGGTGATCCTGCTGGACTCCATCACCCGTCTGGCCCGTGCCTACAACACCGTGATCCCGAGCTCCGGCAAGGTTCTGACCGGTGGTGTCGACGCCCACGCCCTGGAAAAACCGAAGCGTTTCTTCGGCGCCGCGCGGAATATCGAAGAAGGCGGCTCGCTGACCATCATCGCCACCGCACTGGTTGAAACCGGTTCGAAGATGGACGAAGTGATCTACGAAGAGTTCAAGGGTACCGGCAACATGGAACTGCCCCTGGACCGCAAGATCGCTGAAAAGCGCGTCTTCCCGGCAATCAACATCAACCGTTCCGGCACCCGCCGCGAAGAGTTGCTGACCGCCGACGACGAGCTGCAGCGCATGTGGATCCTGCGCAAGCTTCTGCATCCCATGGATGAAGTTGCAGCCATCGAGTTCCTGGTCGACAAGCTGAAACAGACCAAGACCAACGATGAGTTCTTCCTGTCGATGAAACGCAAGTAAATCGATCAGGCCAGCAAGAGCCGGGGAAACCCGGCTTTTTGCTATCTGACATTCTCTATTCTGAACCTGTGGGTTCGGCGCTAAACTGCCTGCCCCGAATGCCACGGCGAAAACGAGGCTCACGCATGCAGTATCGCGACTTGCGCGACTTTATCAGCGGCCTGGAACAGCGCTCGGAACTCAAGCGCATCCAGGTTCCGGTGTCCCCAGTGCTGGAAATGACCGAGGTCTGCGATCGCACCTTGCGTGCCAAAGGCCCGGCCCTGTTGTTTGAGAACCCCACCGGTTATGACATCCCCGTGCTCGGCAACCTGTTCGGTACCCCCGAGCGCGTGGCCCTGGGCATGGGCGCCGAAGCCGTCAGCGAACTGCGCGAGATCGGCAAGCTGCTGGCTTTCCTCAAGGAGCCGGAGCCGCCCAAGGGCTTGAAGGATGCCTGGTCCAAGCTGCCGATCTTCCGCAAGATCATTTCCATGGCACCCAAGGTGGTCAAGGATGCGGTCTGCCAGGAAGTGGTGATCGAAGGCGACGACGTCGACCTTGGCATGCTGCCGGTACAGACCTGCTGGCCAGGCGACGTCGGGCCGCTGATCACTTGGGGCCTGACCGTGACCAAGGGTCCGAACAAGGACCGGCAGAACCTCGGTATCTATCGTCAGCAGGTGATCGGCCGCAACAAGGTGATCATGCGCTGGTTGAGCCATCGTGGCGGCGCCCTGGATTACCGCGAGTGGTGCGAGAAGCATCCGGGCACGCCGTTCCCGGTGTCCGTTGCCCTGGGCGCCGACCCGGCAACTATCCTGGGTGCCGTGACCCCGGTGCCGGACAGCCTCTCCGAATACGCCTTCGCCGGCCTGCTGCGGGGCAACCGCACCGAACTGGTGAAGTGCCGTGGCAATGACCTGCAAGTGCCGGCCACCGCCGAAATCATCCTTGAAGGGGTGATTCATCCCGGCGAGATGGCCGATGAAGGCCCGTACGGCGACCATACTGGCTACTACAACGAAGTCGACAGCTTCCCGGTGTTCACCGTGGAGCGCATCACCCACCGCATCAAGCCGATCTATCACAGCACCTACACCGGCCGGCCGCCGGATGAGCCAGCGATTCTCGGCGTGGCGCTGAACGAAGTGTTCGTGCCGATCCTGCAGAAGCAGTTCCCGGAAATCACCGACTTCTACCTGCCGCCAGAAGGTTGCTCGTACCGCATGGCGGTGGTGACCATGAAGAAGCAGTACCCGGGCCACGCCAAGCGGGTAATGCTGGGTGTCTGGTCGTTTTTACGACAGTTCATGTACACCAAGTTCGTTATCGTCACCGACGACGATATCAATGCCCGGGACTGGAACGACGTGATCTGGGCCATCACCACGCGCATGGACCCCAAGCGCGACACGGTGATGATCGACAACACCCCGATCGACTACCTCGACTTCGCCTCGCCGGTGTCTGGCCTTGGCTCGAAGATGGGGCTCGATGCCACTCACAAGTGGCCCGGAGAAACTACCCGAGAGTGGGGCCGGGTCATCGTCAAGGATGAGGCGGTCACCCGCCGGATCGATGCCATCTGGAATCAGTTAGGAATAGATTGATGCGTGTAACCTTGCAGCCCTCCGGAGCGGTGCTTGAGACGCTGCCCGGCGAGCGGATTCTCGATGCGGCGCGGCGCCTGGGCTATGAATGCCCGCAGAGCTGCCGCAATGGCAACTGTCACGTGTGCGCGGCCCTGCTGGTGGAGGGCAGCGTGCAGCAAGCCGGCGATGTGCGTGACCACGGTGAGTTCTACACTTGCATTGCAGAGCCGCTGGAAGACTGCATTGTGCTGTGGGATGGCGTCCTTGCGCTGGGAGAGTTGCCGGTGCGCAGCTTGTCGTGTCAGCTCACTGAGTGCCTTGAGGTCGGCGGCGATGTCTGGCGGGTCAGGCTGCGGGCGCCGGCCGGCAAGCCACCTCGCTATCACGCGGGCCAGTACCTGATGCTGGAGCGGGATAACGGTGAGAAGTCGGCCTTCTCCCTGGCTTCGGCGCCCCATTGCGGGCGTGATCTGGAACTGCATGTGCTGGTGCGCGAAAACAGTGCGCAGAGCTTGATGGAGCAGTTGCAGCGCAACCGCATGGCTCGGGTCGAATTGCCTTTTGGCGACACTCACCTGGCCGAGTTACCGGAGGGACCGCTGGTGCTGATCGCTGCCGGTACCGGTATGGCACAGATGCACAGCCTGATCGAGCACTGCCGGGCCAAAGGCTTCAAGTATCCGGTGCACCTGTATTGGGGTGTACGCCGGCCGGAAGATTTCTATCAGCTGGAACACTGGGATGAGTGGCAGCAACTGCCCAATCTCTATCTGCACAAGGTGGTCAGCGACCTGTGCGGTTGGGAGGGGCGCTGCGGCATGCTGCATGAGGCGGTTTGCGAGGACATCGCCGACCTGTCGTCGGTGCATGTCTACGCCAGCGGTTCGCCAGCCATGATCTACGCCACCTTGGACGCTCTGGTGAGCGCCGGTATGGATGCCCATCAAATGCGGGCGGACGTGTTTGCCTACGCCCCGCGGCCCTGACTGCATCGGCCCCGTCCTTTCGTTATAACTCTGTATATAGCCCATCGGTATTTAGATAATTAAATAAATGCCGGTAGGTTATATATAAGCCTTCAACTTGAGTGCTGCTCTAGTGGCACTTAACTTGCCTTGAAACTTATGTGTCTTGTAGTTACTGCCAAGCGTTCTATTAAGTAACTTCTTTTACGCGGGGAGCCGAACGCTATTCGCCATGACAGCCCTTGAATCCAGTTATCTGAATCTGGCTTACCCTCCGCGGCTCGATCTGGGACCGCAGCTGACACACGAACAACTTCTCAGCTCCATGCAGTCCACCATGGCCCGGCACAAGGGCGGCCCGGTCTGGTTGTTCGCCTACGGTTCATTGATCTGGCGCCCGGAGTGTTCGGCGGTCGAGCGCATGCGTGGCCGGGTGCATGGCTATCATCGCGGTCTCTACTTGTGGTCCCACGAGCATCGCGGTACTCCGGAGCTGCCGGGGCTGGTGTTCGGTCTGGATCGCGGGGGCTCCTGCAGCGGCTTTGCCTATCGGCTGCCGGAGGAGCAATTGGATGCGTCGCTGTATGCCCTGTGGCAACGTGAAATGCCTTATCCCTCTTACCGTCCGCACTGGCTCAACTGCCGCCTTGAGGACGGCAGCCAGGTCCAGGCCCTGGGCTTTGTGCTGGAACGGCACCTGCCCAGCTATGCCGGCAATCTGCCGGATCATGTACTGAGTCAGGTGTTCGAAAGCGCTTGCGGGCGTTATGGCACCACCCGCGATTATGTCGAGCAGACGGTCCAGGCCCTGCGCAGCCACGCCATGCCGGATCGCAACCTGGAAGCGCGGCTCAAGCGCTGCAAGGGCGCTGTCGCCCATTGAGCCTCGGCAGAGGCTCTTAGCGAACCTGTACCACGACTTTACCCACTGCTTTGCGCTGACCGAGGTCATCAATGGCCCGGGCGGCTTCGATCAGTGGGTAGACCTGGGATACCAGCGGTTTCAGCTTGCCTTCGGCGAACCAGCCGAACAGTTGCTGGAAGTTCGCGGCGTTGTCCTGGGGTTGGCGTTGGGCGAAGGAGCCCCAGAACACTCCCACCACAGCCGCGCCCTTGAGCAAAGCCAGGTTAACGGGTAGTTCAGGAATGCGCCCGCTGGCAAAGCCCACCACCAGCAGGCGGCCATTCCAGGCAATGGAGCGGATGGCCTGGTCGAACAGGTCGCCGCCCACCGGATCGTAGATCACGTCGGCACCGTTGCCATCGGTCAGGCGCTTGATCTCGTCCTTCAGGTTGCTTTCGCTGTAGTTGATCAGCTCATCGGCGCCGGCGGCCTTGGCCACGGCGAGCTTTTGCGCACTGCTGGCGGCGGCGATTACCCGGGCGCCCATGGCCTTGCCGATTTCCACCGCCGCCAGTCCGACTCCGCCCGAGGCACCGAGCACCAGCAGGGTTTCACCGGGTTGCAGGTTGCCCCGCTGCTTGAGGGCGTGCATCGAGGTGCCGTAGGTCATGCTGAAGGCGGCAGCGGTGTTGAAGTCCATGGCGGCAGGAATCGGCAGCACGTTGTAGCCCGGCACCGCCACCTGCTCGGCGAAGCTGCCCCAGCCGGTCAGGGCCATGACTCGGTCGCCAACCTTGAGATGGCTGATCTTCTCGCCCACTGCACTGACCACACCGGCCGCTTCGCCGCCCGGGGAGAAAGGGAACGGCGGCTTGAACTGGTATTTGCCCTCGATGATCAGGGTGTCCGGGAAGTTGACCCCTGCGGCATGCACGTCCAGCAGGACCTCGTTCTTCTTCGGCACGGGACTTGCGACCTCTTCCAGCACCAGCGTTTCGGCGGGGCCGAAGGCTTTGCACAGCACGGCTTTCATCAGGGCTATTCCTTTGGGAGTGGTGGCCGATAAGTGTAGGAGTGTGAATCAGGCGGTCAACGAGCATGCCCAGCCCTGATGGTCAGCCATAAGCTTGTGCTTGGGCTCAGGCGGGCGGGCCTTTATGCTAGGCCGCAAACCGGATTAAGGAGCGAATTGTGAAAGCGTGGATCATGTTGCTGCTGGCCCTCTCTCTGCCGATGGCAGCCGGGGCTGAAGAGGCCAAAGAAGGCGAAGCACCGAAAGTCAGCTACATCAGCCTGAGCCCACCATTCGTAGGCAACTACGGCCTGGATGGCGGCCCCAAGCTTAAGGTCTACAAGGCTGACGTGGCTCTGCGGGTGACCGGCGATGCCTCGGCCCAGGCGGTCAAGGCCAACGAGCCACTGATTCGCAATCAGTTGGTGGCGCTGTTCGCCCAGCAGACCACCGACACCATGAACAACGTCGAGGCCAAGGAAAAGCTGCGCCAGGAAGCCCTCAAGCAGGTGCAACAGGTGATGAACGATGAAACCGGCAAGCCGGTGGTGGAAGATCTGCTGTTCAACAACCTGATCATCCAGTAACCCTGCCAGCAGTAGGAGCTGGCTTGCCAGCGAAGACGTCCTAGCGGGCGATGCAGGGCTGAAGGGTCCTTCGCCGGCAAGCCGGCTCCTACCGGGTGCGAGTCATGAGGCGAGGCTTTTGCGAAAGCGCGCCAGGGCGATGGCGAAGAACAGCAGGCCGATTGCTGTCAGCGCCAGCAGGTCCGGCCAGACGACGTTGACCCCGGCATCGCGAAACAGGATTGCCGCGCTGAGGCTGACGAAATGGGTCGAGGGTGAGCCCTGCATGACCCATTGCAGCCATTGCGGCATGCTGTCCAGCGGCGTGCTGCCACCGGACAACAGCAGCATGGGAATGATCACCGGGATCGCCAGCAGGCCGAACTGCGGGGTGGAGCGGGCCAGGGTGGCAAGGAAGATCCCCAAGGCGGTGCTGGCGAACAGATACAACGCGGTGACCATCAGGAACAGCCCCATTGAGCCCGCCAGTGGTACCCCCAGCACGCCTTTGACTATCACCTCCAGCGATATCCAGGTGCACAGCACCACCACCAGCATATTGCTCCAGATTTTCGCCAGCATGATCTCCAGGGCCGTCAGCGGCAGTACCAGCAAGTGGTCGAGGGTGCCGTGCTCGCGCTCGCGCAGCAGCGCGGTACCGGTGAGCACGATCGCCAGGATGGTGATGTTGTTGACGATCTGGATCACCGCAAGAAACCAGCCTCCCTCCAGGTTAGTGTTGAACAGCGCGCGGGTGGTGAGCAGGGCCGGGGCCTCGCTCGCGGCATCCGCCTGGTTGGCATAGTTGAGCAACTCGCGCTGGAAGATCCGGCCAATGTAGCCGGCGCCCATGAACGCCTGGCTCATGGCGGTGGCGTCGACGTTGACCTGCACCGCCGGCTGGCGGCCGGCCAGCAGGTCGCTCTGGAAGTTGGCGGGGATGTTGATCACGAAAGTGTACTGACCGCTGTCCATCACCTTGTCCAGTTGGTCGTAGGGCAGGGCGACCGGGTTCTGGAACTCCGGTGGTTGCAGGGCTTCTGCCAATTGTCGTGACAGTGCGCTGTGGTCTTCATCCACCAGGGCCACGCTAGCGTTGTGTACGCCAATGACCGAGCCGGCTGCCGGCAGGTAGATGGCCACGGTGAAGGCATACAGCAGGAACAGCAGCAAGACGCTGTCGTGACGCAGGCTGGTGAGCTCCTTGAGACCCAGGCGCAGGATGTGGGCGAGTCGATTCATCAGACCTCCTGCTTTTTCAACATGATCAGGCTGAGCCCGGTGAAACCGAGGAAGAACCCGATCAGTGCCAGGCATTGAGGCCACAGCTCCCGTAGGTCCAGGGCCTTGGTGAAGGTGCCGACGGCGATGTCGAGGAAGTACCCGGCGGGGAACAACTGCCCCATGATCGCCGCCGATCCTTCCAGGGATGAGCGCGGTACGATCAGCCCGGAGAACTGGATCGTGGGCAGGCTGGTGATGATCATGGTGCCGAGAATCGCCGCGATCTGCGTGCGGGTGAAGGCCGAGATCAGCAGACCCATGCTGGTGGTGGCCAGCACGTAGAGTACGCCGCCCAGGGCCAGGGTCAGGCCGCTGCCCTTGAAGGGCACGCCGAACAGCCAGCGGTTCATGGCCACCAGCAATCCCAGGTTGACCAGGCTCACGGCCAGGTACGGCGCCTGCTTGCCAAGGAGGAACTCCAGGCGGGTCAGCGGGGTGGCATAGAAGTTGGTGATCGAGCCCAGTTCCTTTTCGCGAACGATGCCCAGGGCGGTAAGCATGGCCGGAATGAACGCCAGGATCAGCGCCATGACCCCGGGGCCGATGGCGTTGACGCTGACTACGTCCTGGTTGTAGCGAAAGCGTGTTTCCAGCTTGGCTGCGGGCCTTGAGTTAAGTGCCGGACTGCTTTGTTCAGCCAGGCGCTCGAGGTTGGCCTGGTGCACTGCCTCGACGTAGTTGCGGCTGGTTTCCGCGCGAAACGGCATGCCGCCATCCAGCCAGGCCGCCACCGCCGGTTGGCGGCCGGCATACAGGTCACGGCCAAAGCCGGGAGGGATTTCCAGGGCCAGCTTGATCTCCGAACGCTGCAGGCGCCGATGCAGTTCGGCGGAGCTGCGGATGGTGGGTTTTTCCTCGAAGTAGCGTGAGCTGCGGAAGGCCTCCAGGTAGGCGCGGCTTTGCGGCGTCTGGTCCTGGTCGTAGACGGCGAAGGCGAGTTTTTCCACATCCAGGGAAATGCCGTAGCCAAAGATCACCATCATGAAGATCGCCCCTAGCAGGGCAAAGCCCAGGCGCACTTTGTCCCGCAGTAGTTCCTTGCCTTCCCGGGTCGCCACCGCCAGCAGTCGGGCCAGGCTCAGGCCCGAGCGCGGAGGCGCGATGGTGCTGCTGGCGGCTGCGGGTTGCGGAGGCGGCGGAGTGTCCGCAGGCCCTTGGGCCTCTTCCAGGCAGCGGACGAAAGCCGCCTCCAGCGTTTCACCGGCAAATTGCTGTTGCAGCGCCGCCGGAGTGTCGCAGGCCAGTACTTTGCCGGCGTGCATCAGCGAGATGCGGTCGCAGCGCTGGGCCTCGTTCATGAAGTGGGTGGAGAGGAAGATCGTCACCCCCTGATCTCGGGACAACTCGATCAGCAGGCGCCAGAAATCGTCACGGGCCGCCGGGTCGACCCCGGAGGTGGGTTCGTCAAGGATCAGCACTTCCGGGCGATGCAGCACCGCCACCGCCAGGGACAGGCGCTGGCGCAGGCCCAGGGGCAGGGCGCCGGATTGCTGCTCGGCGATTGCGCCCAGGTCGAAGCGCTGGATCAGTTCCTCGATGCGTGGGCCGCTCTCGGTTTTCGGCAGGTCGAACAGGCGGGCATGCAGCTCCAGGTTCTGGCGCACGCTGAGTTCGCCATAAAGAGAAAAACTCTGGGACATGAAGCCGACCCGCTTGCGGGTGGCCAGGTCCTTGGCGTCCACCGGATTGCCCAGCAGTTTGGCGCTGCCTTCAGTGGCGGGCATCAGCCCAGTGAGGACTTTCATGGTGGTGGTCTTGCCGCAGCCGTTGGAGCCGAGGAAGCCGAAGATCTCTCCGCGACCAATGGCGAAACTCACCTTGTTGACTGCGGTGAAGTCACCGAAGCGCAAGGTCAGTTCGTGGGCTTCGATGGCGATGCCCTGAGCGTCGCCGGAGCGGGGCGGGATCACCAGGGGCTGGTTGTCGTGGCCGCTGTCACCCTGGAAATGGGTGAAGGCATCGTCCAGCTTGCCGCTGCCCGTCACCTGCGCCAGCTCTCGGCTCAGGCCCTGGGCGATCAATTTGCCCTGGTCGAGCATCAGGCAATGCTCGAACTGTTCGGCTTCTTCCATGTAGGCGGTGGCCACCAACAGGGTCAGTTGTGGCCGTTGCTGGCGCACATCCTCCACCAGTTCCCAGAAGCGTCGGCGGGAAAGCGGATCGACCCCGGTGGTGGGTTCGTCGAGGATCAACAGATCCGGTTCGTGGATCAGCGCGCAGCACAGACCGAGTTTCTGCTTCATCCCACCGGACAGCTTGCCCGCCGGGCGTTCGGCAAAACGCAGCAGGTCGGTGGCCAGCAGCAGGCTGTGCATGCGCTGGTCGCATTCGTCACGGGGCAGACCGAACAGGGTGGCGAAGAAGCGGATGTTTTCGCTGATGGACAGCTCGGGATACAGGTTGCCCCCCAGCCCCTGGGGCATGAAGGCGATACGCGGGTAGAGGCTGCTGCGGTGGCGGCGCTGGGAGATGGCTCCGCCGAGTACCTCGAGCTCGCCTTGCTGAAGCTTCTTGACCCCGGCAATCAGCCCGAGAAGGCTCGACTTGCCGGCACCGTCAGGACCGATCAGGCCGCAGCGCGTGCCTGCCGGGAGGCTGAAGCTGATGTCGATCAGGGCCTGTTGGGCGCCGTAGCGATGGCTGATGCCGGTGGCGTGCAGCGCCAGGGCACTCATTGCAGGTTAGCCGGCCAGTCCACGGGGGCGGTGCGCACATAACCGGCACCGGGCATGCCCGGTTTGGCCTGGGGCACGGCGGTGGGTTGAGTCAGGCGCACCTTGACCCGGAATACCAGTTTCTGGCGTTCGTCCCGGGTTTCCACTTCTTTGGGGGTGAATTGCGACTTGGCCGCGACGAAGCTGATCTTCGCCTGCAGTGGCTGGTTGGGCAGGGCGTCGAGAACAATCCGCGACTCATCGCCCACCGTCAGGCGTCCGGTGACCGAGGCTGGCAGGTAAAGGTTCATGTATTGGTCGTTGGGATCGATCAACAGCAGTACTCGGCCGCCGGCCCCCAGTACTTCGCCAGGTTCGGCCAGACGCAGTTGGATGATGCCGTCGATGGGGGCTCGCAGGCTGCTGTCGTCGATCTCGCTGGTGAGCTGGGCAACCTGGGCCAGGGCGGCGCCGATAGCGGCCTTGACCGCTGCAACCTGAGCCTGGGCCGCCAGCACGGCTGCATTTCCGGTGTTCAGCCGAGCCTGTTGCTGATCGATGATCTGTTGGCTGGCGAAGCCGCGCCTGAACAGTTCCTGGGAGCGCTTGAGTTCCTGATTGGCCAGGAGCAACTCGCTCTGGCGCAGTTGCACGTTGGCTTCTGCGGCGGAGAGGTTTTCCCGGGCGCGCAGCACTTCGGCTTCGGCCTGGCTGCGCTGGGCCTCCAGGGTGCGGGTGTCCATGCGGGCCAGCAGTTGGCCCTGGAGCACTTTGTCGCCTTCATTGACCCGCACTTCCGCCAGCCGCCCGGGAATCTTGCTGGCGATCTGCACCTCGGTGGCTTCGAGGCGGCCATTGCCCATGCTCAACCCTTCCGGCAGACGGTCCTGGAGGGATTTCCAGTAACCGAAGCCACCAGCGGCGAGCAACAGAATCAAGAGGGAAACAGCGAAAAGGCGGGAAGAACGGTGGTTCGTCGACATGTGTTCTGCGTCCTGCGGCTATAGCGTCCTAGTCTGACGGATCAAGGCTTTTACCCGCTTGATGCTCGTCAAATGAAAGGGCCAAGCCTAAACCTATTGTTCGCAGGCTGCATGGCGATCGGGGCAAAAAACTGGAGCGAGTGCCGTGGCGCTTGCCAGGCCACGGCACGCCGGGGTGGGTGGGTCAGCGTAGAGAGAGCACGGTTGCCCATTGTTCTGTGGTCACTGGCATGACGGACAGGCGACTGCCTTTTTGCACCAGGGGCATTTCAGCGAGGGCTGTCTGCTGCTTGAGATAGTCCAGGCGCAGGACCTTGTTGAAGGTTTCCACGTGGGCTACGTCGATTGCGCTCCAGGCATTTTTCTCGGCGCTGGACTTGGGGTCGAAGTAGACGCTGTCCGACTCCAGGGCCGTGGGGTCCGGGTAGGCCGTCTTGATGATTCGGCCGATGCCGGCGATGCCCGGCTCCGGACAACTGGAGTGGTAGAAGAAGAACTCATCGCCGACGGCCATGGCGCGCAGAAAGTTGCGTGCCTGGTAGTTGCGCACCCCGTCCCAACGAGCCTGGCCAAGCTTGTTCAGGTCCTGGATCGAGAGTTCGTCTGGCTCGGATTTCATCAGCCAATAGGCCATCTTTCTTACCCTCCAAAGGGTGGTTGGGCAGGTTGTCGGAGGATTTTATGACAAACCGACAGTCGGTTGACGCCAGCATTTGCGTGTCGGTTCACGTTATCGCAGAATGCCGGGATTTTAAGCTTGACGCTGCTGCACGGCCTGTTATGGAAACCGTTGCTGTCATCGTGTGTGACTTGCCCGAGGGGGGGCAATCGATGAAACGCCAACCGGATTTACTATGGATTTTGGTTATTTTGTTCGGTTTGGGCGTCGTGACCACCGGTTATGCGCAGAGCTTGTGGGCCAACAAGACCGATGCCCCGATCGAGATTGCCCAACAGCCGCAACCCTTCAAGCGCTGAATCTGTCCCGGCGTCGCTGAGCGAACGCGACGTCTATCGGGCGCAGTACCATCCCTGATCAGTCACGGTGCCCTGTAGCGGCACATCCCAACTGGCCTGATCCAGTCTCGCGACTTTCTGACATTCATGGGCCAGCCCCAGCAGCTTCGGCTTGCGCCAGCTCTTGCGCCGCGCCAGGTAGGCCAGGCTGCGGTCGTAGAAGCCGCCGCCCATTCCCAGGCGCCCACCGTCTTCGTCGAATCCCACCAAGGGCAGGAGCACCAGATCCAGCGCCCAGACTTTGCGTTGGCGTGCGACGTTGATCCTGGGTTCGAGGATACGAAAGCGGTTGGGGCGTAGTTTTTCTCCGGGGCGCACGCGCTGGAAGACCATTTTGGTCCGCGGCCAGGCACTGAGCACAGGCAAATAGGTGGCCTTGCCCCGACGTTGCGCGGCACGCAGCAGCAGGCGCGGATCGATTTCTCCGTCAGTGGGCAGGTACAGGGACAGGTGTCGGGCTCGGCGAAATACCGGATTCTGCGCCAGTTGGCGGTACAGCCCGCAGGCGGCCTGGCGTTGCTGGGCAGGTGTCAGAGCACGACGGGCTTTACGCAGCATGCGTCGAAGTTGCGGGCGGGAAAGCGGCGCAGGTTCGGTCATGGAGGAGGCTATGGAAGGTCGGACATGGCAGAACAGCCTACCCGGAAAAACCAATGCCAGCATGGATAACTGGCATTGGGTGACAATTCAGGCTCCCCGGGTGAACCGCTGTCAACTTAGCCCTTGAACCCGAAAGTTCAAGGCGGAAGATGCAGCAGGCTTTAAGGCTTTCCGTCTAGCGGACATGCACACCAGCCCAACGTGCAACTTCCAGGGTAGTGCGAATCGGCTCAGGGACATCGCCAACTGGCAAGCACCCCAGGGAGTGGCGCAAGTATACCGCAAGCGTTGTCAGGAATCAGCCTTGCTTGCGTCCGAATCGGTGGCCAGGACCAGATCAACACGTTCCAGCAGATCTCGTACCTGTTCGCGGGTGGTGGCACTGGCCTGCACATCCGGACGTTCCTGGCGATGCAGCAGGTCGTGGGTGATGTTCAAGGCGGCCATGACGGCGATGCGATCGGCGCCTATGACTTTGCCGCTGCTGCGGATCTCGCGCATCTTGCCGTCCAGGTAACGGGCGGCGCTCACCAGATTGCTGCGTTCTTCCTGGGGGCAGATGATCGAATATTCTTTGTCGAGGATCTGCACGGTAACGCTATTGCTTGAACTCATGAGTCTTGCTCCAGGGCCTTGAGGCGCGAAATCATCGATTCGACCTTACGCCGGGCGATTTCGTTTTTTTCAATGAGGTGCGCGCGTTCCTCGCGCCAGGTCTTTTCCTGAGCTAATAAGAGTGCGTTTTGACTCTTTAGTTGCTCGACCCGGGTAATAAGCAGTTCGAGTCTGGCCATCAGTGCGTGCAGGTCGGTGTCTTCCATTGTGTCCCACTGAAGTTGGTCTGATGAGTGGCAACTGGCTGGGCAGCGCCTGGACGGCCTGAACAGTCCTGGCGCATCGGGTGCTGTCCGGTCGGCAATCTGTCCGTCGCCCAAGGCCCCGCGGACCGCTGTAACGGGGCGCAAGGCGCAACGCGGCGCTGGCAATGAATGATGACACGCCCTACGATACAAGGCCTTCATTCTAGACATTGCGCCGCTTGGCGCCTAGCTGCCCATGCCCATTCAGAATTCCCCGTACAACGCCTTCGCCACCCTGCTCAGCAGCAGCGGTCATCCTGTTTCTCCTGCCGAATTGCACGGCCTGTTGCTGGGCCGTAGCTGCGCCGGCGCCGGCTTCGAGGTCGACGGCTGGCTGGTGGACGCTTCCGAGCTGCTCGAAGGCGAGCCACAAGACAACGTGCGCAATGCCTTGATCGGCCTGCAGGAAATGGTCAAGGGCGAGCTCACCAGCGACGACATGACCGTGGTCCTGCTGCTGCCCAGCGACGACGCGCCATTGACCGAACGTGCCGCGGCCCTTGGCCAGTGGTGCCAGGGTTTCCTCGCCGGTTTCGGCCTCAACTCCCGTGACAGCAGCGCCCTGAGCGTCGAGGCCACGGAAGTGTTGCAGGACCTTGCAGCCATCGCTCAGGTACAGGATGCGCTGGAAGAGTCCGACGATGGTGAAAGCGACTACATGGAAGTGATGGAGTACCTGCGGGTCGCGCCATTGCTGCTGTTCACCGAAACCAACAAGACCGTTGCACCGGCTGCCAAGCCTTCTCTGCACTGACTGACAGGGAACTGCATCTGCCCATGATTCATATCCCTAGAGCGGAATACAGCCGTCGCCGCAAGGCGCTCATGGCGCAGATGGAGCCCAACAGCATTGCGATCCTGCCGGCGGCGGCCGTGGCCATTCGCAACCGCGATGTGGAGCACGTCTACCGTCAGGACAGTGATTTCCAATACCTCAGCGGTTTTCCCGAGCCCCAGGCCGTGATCGTGCTGATGCCCGGTCGCGAGCATGGCGAGTACGTGCTGTTCTGTCGTGAGCGCAATGCCGAACGGGAACTGTGGGATGGCCTGCGGGCCGGCCAGGAAGGCGCGATCCGTGACTACGGCGCGGACGATGCATTTCCCATCACCGATATCGACGACATTCTCCCGGGCCTGATCGAAGGTCGTGACCGGGTCTATTCGGCCATGGGCAGCAACCCGGAATTCGATCGCCACCTGATGGACTGGATCAACGTGATCCGCTCTAAAGCGCACCTTGGCGCCCAGCCGCCGAACGAGTTCGTTGCCCTGGATCATCTGCTGCACGACATGCGTCTGTATAAATCGGCGGCAGAAGTGAAGGTGATGCGCGAGGCTGCGCGGATTTCCGCCCAGGCCCATATCCGGGCCATGCAGGCCAGTCGCGCCGGGCTGTACGAATTCAGCCTGGAAGCCGAACTGGACTACGAGTTCCGCAAGGGGGGAGCGAAGATGCCGGCCTATGGCTCCATCGTCGCGGCGGGGCGCAACAGCTGCATCCTGCACTACCAACAGAATGACGCCCTGCTCAAGGACGGTGATCTGGTGTTGATCGACGCCGGTTGTGAAATCGACTGCTACGCCAGCGATATCACCCGTACCTGGCCGGTCAATGGCAAGTTCTCTCCCGAGCAGAAGGCGATCTACGAGTTGGTGCTGGCGTCCCAGGAAGCGGCATTTGCCGAGATCGCCCCGAATAAGCACTGGAACCAGGCCCATGAGGCGACGGTTCGGGTGATCACAGCCGGCCTGGTGAGACTGGGCCTGCTGGAAGGCGAGGTCGACGAACTGATCGCCAGCGAGGCCTACAAGGCGTTTTACATGCACCGCGCCGGGCACTGGCTGGGCATGGATGTACACGATGTCGGCGAATACAAGGTCGGCGGCGAGTGGCGGGTGTTGGAGGTCGGCATGGCGCTGACCGTGGAGCCGGGCATCTACATCTCCCCGGACAACCAGCAAGTGGCGAAGAAGTGGCGCGGCATTGGCGTGCGCATCGAGGACGACGTGGTAGTGACCAAGCAGGGCTGTGAAATTCTGACAGGTGGCGTGCCGAAAAGCGTCGCCGAGATCGAGGCGCTGATGGCTGCTGCCCAGGTCCAGGCCTCATGAACCGGGTCAATCTGGCAATCATCGGCGGCGGCCTGGTCGGCGCCAGCCTGGCCCTGGCCCTGCAGGCCGGAGCCAAAGCCCGGGGCTGGAAGATCGTGCTGATCGAACCCTTTGCCCCCGGCGACAGTTTCCAGCCCAGCTACGATGCCCGCTCCTCGGCCCTGTCCTTTGGCGCCCGGCAGATCTATCAGCGCCTGGGCCTGTGGCAGGCGATTTCCCGGCGCGCCGAGCCGATCAAGCAGATTCACGTGTCCGACCGCGGGCGGTTTTCCACCGCGCGCCTGTCGGCCATGGAAGAAGGGGTTCCGGCCCTGGGTTATGTGGTGGAAAACGCCTGGCTCGGCCAGTGCCTGTGGCAAGGCCTGGACAAGGACGTGATCAGTTGGCGCTGCCCGGCGGAAGTCACCCGCCTGGAACCTCTGGAAGGCGGCTATCGCCTGACCCTGAATGACGAAACCACGTTGGAATGCGACCTCGCGGTGCTCGCCGACGGTGGCCGCTCCGGCCTGCGTGAACAGTTGGGTATCGGGGTCAAGAATCGCCCCTATAACCAGAGCGCGCTGATTGCCAACATCACCCCCAGCGAAGCCCACAATGGCATGGCCTTCGAGCGCTTCACCGATGACGGGCCGATGGCGTTGCTGCCATTGCCGGAAAATCGCTGCGCGTTGATCTGGACCCGCCAGGGCATGGACGCTCAGCGTCTGGCCGACCTGGATGACCGTAGTTTCCTCAGCGAATTGCAGGGCGTATTCGGTTATCGTCTGGGCACCTTGAAGCAAGTGGGGGCGCGGCATCTGTATCCGCTGTCTCTGGTAGAAGCCGAAGAGCAGGTACGCCCCCATCTGGTGGTGCTGGGCAATGCCGCCCACAGCCTGCATCCGATTGCCGGGCAGGGTTTCAACCTGTCGTTGCGCGATGCCCAGGCCCTGGCGGATGCCTTGCTGGCCAGCGAGCAGCAGCCGGGCGACTTTGCCGTGCTGCAGGCTTATCGCGAGCGCCAGCGCCTGGACCAGAACCTGACCGTGGGTTTCTCCGATCAGGTTACGCGGCTGTTCGGTAGCAAGCTGCCGCTGCTGTCGGTGGGGCGCAATCTTGGTTTGCTCGGGCTGGACCTGTTGCCCCCGGCCAAGCGCTGGTTCGCGCGCCAGGCCATGGGCCTGGGCACTCGTCCGGATGCGTGAGTGGTTGACCCGACGCGTCGGTAAGGCGCGTCTTTTACGCTGGGTGTTGAACCTGTATCCACCCTACCTTGGGGCCGGTGTACGGATTCGCCAGATCAGTGCGGATTTCCGCGAAGTCCAGGTCTCCATGGGCCTGGGCTGGTACAACCGCAACTATGTCGGCACCCAGTTCGGTGGCAGCCTGTATTCGATGGTGGACCCGTTCTTCATGCTGATGCTCATGGAGAACCTGGGGCGCGACTACATCGTCTGGGACAAGGCCGCAGCCATCGATTTCATCGCTCCGGGCAAGGGCCCGGTGTTTGCTCGGTTCAGCATCGACCAGGCGTTGCTCGACGAGGTTTGTCGGCAGACTGCCAGTGGCGAGAAGTACCTGCCGCAGTTGCAGGTCGAGATTCATGACGGCTCCGGCACCCTGGTGGCGCGGGTCGATAAAACCCTTTATGTGCGGCTCAAGCCGCAAGCGAGACAGGCCTAAAGCATGGAAATGCGCGCAGATGTGCTGATTGTCGGAGCCGGAATGGTCGGCAGTGCCTTGGCGTTGGCGTTGCAGGGCAGTGGCCTGGAAGTGCTGCTGCTCGATGGCGGCTCCCTGAGTGTCAAACCCTTCGACGCCGAGTCGCCGTTCGAACCGCGGGTCAGTGCCTTGTCGGCCGCCAGCCAGCGGATTCTGCAGCGCCTTGGCGCCTGGGACGGTATTGCCGGACGGCGCAGCAGCCCCTACTGCGACATGCAGGTCTGGGACGGCAGCGGCACCGGGCAGATCCATTTCTCGGCCTCCAGCGTGCATGCCGAGGTGCTGGGGCATATCGTCGAGAACCGCGTGGTGCAGGACGCCTTGCTCGAGCGTTTGCACGAATGCGACATCGGTTTGTTGGCCAACGCCCGCCTGGAGCAGATGCGCCGCTCAGGTGATGACTGGTTGCTGACCCTGGCGGACGGCCGAGTGCTGCGCGCGCCGTTGGTGATCGCCGCGGATGGTGCCAATTCGGCCGTACGTCGCCTGACCGGCTGCGCCACCCGCGAGTGGGATTACCTGCACCACGCCATTGTTACCAGCGTGCGTAGCAGTCAGCCGCATCAACTGACGGCCTGGCAACGTTTCACCGATACCGGCCCGCTGGCGTTTTTGCCGCTGGTACGGGATGGGCAGCACGATTGGTGCTCCATTGTCTGGTCCACCACGCCCACCGAGGCCGAACGCCTGATGGCTCTGGATGACACGGCGTTTTGCGCTGAGCTGGAGCGCGCCTTCGAAGGCCGTTTAGGCAAGGTGCTCGGTGCCGACCCGCGGCTCTGTGTACCGCTGCGCCAGCGCCACGCCAAGCGTTACGTGGCCGAAGGCCTGGCGCTGATCGGCGATGCTGCCCACACCATTCATCCGCTGGCGGGGCAGGGGGTCAATCTGGGCTTCCTCGATGCTGCGGTGCTGGCCGAAGTGCTGCTGCAAGCGGCCAGCCGTGGCGAGCGCTTGGCCGAGGTCAAGGTGCTGAGCCGTTTCGAGCGCCGGCGCATGCCTCACAACCTGGCGCTGATGGCTGCCATGGAGGGCTTCGAGCGGTTGTTCCAGGCCGACCCGCTGCCCATGCGCTGGCTGCGCAACACCGGCCTCAAGGTGATCGACCAGATGCCCGAGGCCAAAGCGCTGTTCGTGCGTCAGGCACTGGGCCTGAGCGGCGATCTCCCGGAACTGGCCAGAGCGTAGGAGCCGGCTGGCCGGCGAAGCGTCTGAGAGGACGACCCTACGCAACATCTGGTAACTCCTCGGCGCCGGGTTCGGTTGAGATGGCAAATGGGAGTCCTTATCATTTCGCCTCATTTTGAAATCGAGAGACTGCTCCCATGTTGGCACCGAAGCGTCTACTGACCGCCCTGGCACTCACACTCATCGGCGGCACCGCCCATGCTGCCGATGAAGTCGTGGTCTACTCCTCGCGTATCGATGAGCTGATCAAGCCGGTGTTCGATGCCTACACCCAGAAGACCGGGGTGAAGATCAAGTTCATCACCGACAAGGAAGCGCCGTTGATGCAGCGGATCAAGGCCGAAGGCGAAAACGCCACCGCCGACCTGCTGCTCACCGTGGACGCCGGCAACCTCTGGCAAGCCGAGCAGATGGGCATCCTGCAACCGTTCACCTCCAAGGTCATCGACAGCAACATTCCCCTGCAATATCGCTCTTCCAACCACGCCTGGACCGGCCTGAGCCTGCGGGCGCGGACCCTGGCCTACTCTACGGACCGGGTCAAACCTTCCGAACTGACCACCTATGAAGCCCTGGCCGACAAGCAGTGGGAAGGCCGTCTGTGCCTGCGTACCGCGAAGAAGGTCTACAACCAGTCGCTGACCGCCACCCTGATCGAAACCCATGGTGCCGAGAAAACCGAAGAGATCGTCAAGGGCTGGGTCAACAACCTGTCCACCGATGTGTTCTCCGATGACATCGCGGTGCTGGATGCGATCAACGCCGGTCAGTGTGACGTTGGCATCGTCAACACCTACTACTACGGCCGCCTGCACAAGCAGAAGCCAGATCTGGCGGTGAAGCTGTTCTGGCCGAACCAGGGCGATCGCGGGGTGCACGTCAACCTGTCGGGTATCGGCCTGACCAAGCACGCGCCGCATCCGGAGGCGGCCAAGGCGCTGGTGGAGTGGATGACCACGCCTGAAGCGCAGAAGATCTTCGCCGACGTCAACCAGGAGTTCCCGGCCAACCCGGCGGTGGCGCCTTCTGCGGAAGTGGCCAGCTGGGGCAAGTTCGTCGCCGATACCTTGCCGGTTGAGATCGCCGGCAAGCGCCAGGCCGAAGCCATCCGCTTGATGGACCGCGCTGGCTGGAACTGAGCCTGCCGTTATACTGCGCCCCGCTTTTGCGGGGCGTTTTCTTTAACGGCCCTCGCCACCAACGCTGTCCGCAAGCACGTTTGTCTGTCCCATCTGCCCGAGAGCTTTTTGTGGCCCATCCCGCCCAACGTCGCTGGTATCCCCTGGTCTTCGCCGTAGCGGCCCTGGTCCTGCTGCCGCTCAGCGTGTTGCTGTTGTCCTGGCAGGCCGTCGATCAGCAGATCTGGTCCCACCTGTGGGATACCCAGATGCCGCGTCTGCTGAGCAACACCCTGACCCTGGTGCTTGGGGTGGGTGTGGGTGTGACCCTGCTGGGAGTGAGCCTGGCCTGGCTCACCAGCCTCTGCGAGTTTCCCGGGCGGCGCTGGCTGGATTGGGCGCTGATGCTGCCTTTCGCGATCCCGGCCTATGTACTGGCCTTTGTCTTCGTCGGCCTGCTGGATTTTTCCGGACCGGTGCAAAGCCTGCTGCGGGATTGGTTCGGCACCGGGTTGCGGCTACCGAGAGTGCGCTCCACCGGCGGTGTGATCCTGGTGCTGGTGCTGGTGTTCTATCCCTACGTCTACCTGTTGGCACGCAACGCCTTCCTGGCCCAGGGCAAAGGGTTGATGGAGGCCGCCCGAGTGCTTGGACAGTCGCCCTGGCAGGCCTTTTGGCGTGTGGCGCTGCCCATGGCGCGGCCGGCCATCGGCGCTGGGGTCGCCCTGGCACTGATGGAGACCCTGGCGGATTTCGGCGCGGTGTCGGTGTTCAACTTCGATACCTTCACTACCGCCATCTACAAGACCTGGTACGGCTTTTTCAGTCTCTCCAGCGCCGCACAGCTGGCCAGCCTGTTGCTGCTGGCGGTGATGCTGGTGCTGTACGGCGAACGACGCGCCCGTGGCGCCAGTCGCACCGGCCACGAGCGGCCACGGGGCAAGGCGTTGTACCACCTGTCTGGACTCAAGGCCGTTGCGGCCACGGGCTGGTGTCTGCTGGTATTCGCCTGTGCCTTCGTGATCCCGCTGCTGCAATTGCTGGTGTGGTTCTGGCAGCGCGGGCGCTTCGACCTGGATGAGCGCTATGCCGGGCTGATTGTCCACACCCTGTACCTGGGAGGGATGGCGGCGCTGATCACCGTCAGCGTGGCGTTGCTGTTGGCATTCGCCCGACGCCTGGCGCCGACCCGAGGCATCCGGGCCGGGGTCAGCCTGGCCAATCTCGGTTACGCCTTGCCCGGCTCGGTGCTGGCGGTATCGATCATGCTGGCTTTCAGCTACCTGGACCGGGAACTGGTGATCCCGCTTTCCGGCTGGTTGGGCGGGGCCGGCAAGCCGCTGTTGCTGGGCAGCCTGTCCGCCTTGTTGCTGGCCTATCTGGTGCGTTTTATCGCGGTGGCCTACGGGCCCCTGGAAAACAGCCTGGAGCGGATTCGCCCCTCGTTGCCTGAAGCGGCGCGCAGCCTCGGAGTCAGCGGCCCGCGACTGTTTTTCAAAGTGTATCTGCCGCTGTTGCTGCCCGGGACCTTGAGCGCCGCCTTGCTGGTGTTCGTCGATGTGCTCAAGGAAATGCCCGCCACCTTGCTGATGCGCCCGTTCGGCTGGGACACGCTGGCGGTGCGGATCTTCGAAATGACCAGTGAAGGGGAGTGGGCGCGAGCTTCGTTGCCGGCACTGACCTTGGTGCTGGTGGGGCTGCTGCCGGTGATTGGCCTGATTCGTCGCTCGGCCCATCGAATCGGTTAGGTGCCAGCCTTCCACCTTGCGGCTACAATGCGCGGCATTCGGTGCGGCCTGTTGTTTGGCCGGGACGCTGAAATCGGCTGTAAGCCATCTATTTCAAGGCTTTCACCCTAGCAGCGCCAGTCCGCACCCTCGCCACGCCCGGAAGGAGAAACCCATGGGACAGCGTACGCCTCTGTATGACCTGCATCTCGCCCTCGGCGCGAAAATGGTCGATTTTGGCGGTTGGGATATGCCTTTGCATTACGGCTCGCAGGTCGAGGAGCACCATCAGGTGCGACGTGATTGCGGTGTGTTCGATGTATCCCACATGACCGTGATCGATGTCAGCGGTGCCCAGGCCAAGGCCTGGCTCCAGCAGTTGCTGGCCAATGATGTCGAGCGTCTGCAAAGACCCGGCCAGGCTCTGTACAGCACCATGCTCAACGAACATGGCGGCATCGTCGACGACATGATCGTCTATCGCCTCGAAGACGCTTATCGCCTGGCGCTCAACGCCGCGACCCGTGACCAGGACCTGGCCTGGATGCAGGCGCAGCTGGGGGATTTCCAGGTGCAGTTACGTGAGCGCCCGGAGCTGGCGATGCTGGCGATCCAGGGCCCACAGGCGCGCAACAAGATTGCCGAACTGGTGACCCAGTCGCGCGGTACGCTGATCCAGCAGCTCAAGCCATTCGAAGCCGGTTTCGACGGTGACTGGTTCATTGCCCGCACCGGCTACACCGGTGAGGACGGTCTGGAGATCGTCCTGCCCGCCGACCAGGCACCGGCCTTTTTCAACGATCTGGTGGGGGCGGGGATCTCGCCCATCGGTCTGGGCGCCCGGGATACCCTGCGTCTGGAAGCCGGCATGAACCTCTATGGCCAGGACATTCACCAGGACGTCTCGCCCCTGGCGGCGAACATGGCCTGGAGCATTGCCTGGGAACCGGCCTCGCGCAAATTCATCGGCCGCACCGCCCTGGAGGCCGAGCGAGCATCTGGGATAAAGCAGAAATTGGTGGGCCTGGTCCTGGAAGAGCGCGGGGTTTTGCGCGCACATCAGGTGGTTCGCATCGCCGATGTTGGCGAAGGTGAGATCACCAGTGGTAGTTTCTCCCCTACGCTGAGTAAATCGATCGCACTGGCGCGGGTGCCGATGGCCACCGCCGACCGTGCTGAAGTGGAAATCCGTGGCAAGTGGTACCCGGTTCGGGTGGTCAAACCGACTTTCGTGCGCCATGGCAAAACCTTGATCTAACTTTTTGCACCGGCATTGCGCCGCTGACATTTCTTCTTGAGGACACTGAACATGAGCGATATCCCTGCCCACCTGCGTTTTGCCGATAGTCACGAATGGGCCCGTCTGGAAGCCGACGGCAGTGTGACTGTGGGTATTAGCGACCACGCCCAGGAAGCCCTGGGCGATGTGGTATTCGTCGAGCTGACGGAAGTTGGCAACGTGTTTGGCGCAGGGGACCAGGCGGGTGTGGTGGAGTCGGTCAAGGCCGCTTCCGACATCTATGCCCCGGTGGCTGGTGAAGTGATCGCCGTCAACGAAGAGTTGAGCGCCAGCCCCGAGCTGCTCAACAGCGACCCCTACGGTGCCTGGATCTTCAAGCTCAAGCCAAGCAACCCGGCCGATCTGGACAAGCTGCTGGACGCTGCCGGCTACAAGGCTGCCATCGGCGAGTAAGCCGTTCCTGCAAGCAGGCCCGCTCCCGTTCTGCAGGAGCGAGCTTGCTCGCGAAGATGCTTAAGCCTGCAACACCTCTTTCACTGCCGCCACCGCACGTTCCACGTCGGCCTTGCTCATGGCAGTGAACATTGGCAACGAGACGATCAGACGACCGACCCGTTCCGCCACCGGGAACATTCCCTCCTTGAAACCGCGCTCGCGGTACAGGCTCAGCAAGTGGATCGGCGGGTAGTGATAGCCGATGCCGATGCCCCGTTCCTGCATCTGCTCCATGAAGGTGGCGCGAGCCGGCTTGCCGTCCTTGCGCTCCGGCAGCACCAGTTGGAACAGGTGCCAGTTGCTGTTGCTGAAATCCGCCGGCGGTAGCTGGGCGCC
This sequence comes from Pseudomonas sp. JDS08PS003, assembly GCF_045013505.1. NCBI lineage: Bacteria > Pseudomonadati > Pseudomonadota > Gammaproteobacteria > Pseudomonadales > Pseudomonadaceae > Pseudomonas > Pseudomonas sp. JDS08PS003. The sequence continues at coordinate 6,904,456 of NZ_CP120724.1, read as the reverse complement.
ATAGCGGGCCTCGAAGTCGCTGCCGAAGCATTCGAAGTAGTGCCGGGCCAGCTCACGGCGGTGGGCGGTGATCGCCTCGATATGGGCGAACTGGCCCAGGCCGATGGCAGCGGCGACGTCGGTCATGTTGAACTTGCCCCCCAGCACATCCACATCCAAGCCGTCGAAGCCGTTGCGGGTCACGCCTTGCAGGCGGTACTTCTCGGCCAGGCGCACTTCCTCCGGTGTGTTGAGTACCAGGCAGCCGCCCTCTGAAGAGGTGACGTTCTTGTTGGCCTGGAAGCTGAAGGACACGAAGTCGCCACCGGCGCCGATGCGTTGGCCATCCCAGCTGGAGCCCAGGGCCTGGGCGGCATCTTCGACCACCCGCAGGCCGTGCTTCTTGGCCAGGGCATAGAGGCGGCTCATGTCCACCGGCAGGCCGGCGAGGTACACCGGGATGATGGCCTTGGTACGCGGGGTGATGGCGGCTTCGACTTGATCCAGGTCGATATTGCGGGTGATTGGATCGATATCGGCGAACACCGGCGTGGCGCCGACTTCGAGGATCACGTTGGCGGTGGCCACCCAGGAAATCGGCGTGGTGATGACTTCATCTCCAGGGCCGATGCCGGCAATGCGCAAGGCGATCTCCATGGTGCAGGTGCCGGAGTTGAAGGTGCGTACCGTGCGTCCGCCGAAGAACTCCGAGAGCTGGGCCTCGAAAGCCTGGACCTTGGGGCCGCTGGTGATCCAGCCCGAACGCAGCACTTCGCCGACGGCGGCGATGGTGGATTCATCGATGGTGGGTTTGGAGAACGGCAGGAAAGGCTGTTGGTTCATGACGATGGGGCACCCGATAAGCGGACGATGAGAGCAGGGGTTGAGGCGCACCGGGGCCGGCGCGCGAACGCTGTGCATGATGGTACCGATTGCCTCGGGATGCCAGCGCGTCGACGCGGGGAATCGGCTGCTATGCTGCTTGGCACCCTGTTGCATCGACGCTGAGCGCCGCTTATCGGAGAGAGCCTGCCATGTCCCCGTCGCCATCCCTGAGCCAGTTACGCGAGCCCAACGCATTTCTCCACCGGCACCTGGGGCCCGATGCCGAGGAGCAGCAGGCGATGCTCGCCAGTCTCGGGCTGGGCAGTCGGATCGAGCTGATCGAGCAGACGGTGCCGCCGGGAATCCGCCTCAACCGCGCCCTGGACCTGCCGCCGGCACTGGACGAGCAGGCGGCCCTGGCCAAGCTCAAGGATTATGCCTCGCAGAACCAGGTCTGGACCAGCCTGATCGGCATGGGTTACCACGGCACCCTGACGCCGACGGTCATCCTGCGCAACGTGTTGGAAAACCCCGGTTGGTACACCGCCTACACGCCCTACCAACCGGAAATCGCCCAGGGCCGGCTCGAAGCCCTGCTGAACTTCCAGCAGATGACCATCGACCTCACCGGCCTCGATCTGGCCAATGCCTCTTTGCTGGACGAGGCCACCGCAGCGGCCGAGGCCATGGCGCTGGCCAAGCGCGTGGCCAAGTCCAGGAGCAATCTGTTTTTTGTCGATGAACACTGCCATCCCCAGACTATCTCCGTGGTGCGCACCCGGGCCGAGGGTTTCGGTTTCGAGGTGATCGTCGACGCTGTGGATAACTTGTCTACGCATCAGGTGTTTGGCGCGCTGTTGCAGTACCCGGATACCCACGGCGAGATCCGCGACCTGCGGCCGTTGATCGATCAATTGCATGCCCAGCAGGCCCTGGCCTGTGTGGCCGCCGATCTGCTCAGTCTGCTGGTACTGACCCCGCCCGGCGAGCTGGGGGCCGATGTGGTCCTGGGTTCCTCCCAGCGCTTTGGCGTGCCCATGGGCTACGGCGGTCCTCACGCAGCGTTTTTCGCTTGTCGCGACGAGTACAAGCGGGCGATGCCCGGGCGCATCATCGGCGTGTCCAAGGATGCCCGGGGACAGGTGGCCTTGCGCATGGCCCTGCAAACCCGCGAGCAACATATCCGCCGCGAGAAGGCCAACTCCAATATCTGCACCGCCCAGGTGTTGTTGGCCAACATCGCCAGCTTCTATGCGGTCTATCACGGTCCGGCCGGCCTCAAGCGCATTGCCCAGCGGGTGCATCGCTTGACTTGCATCCTCGCTGCGGGCCTCGAACGCCACGGCATAGCGCGGGTCAACCGGCACTTTTTCGACACCTTGACCCTGGAGGTGGGCGGTAGCCAGACCGCGATCATCGAGAGCGCCAAGGCGCTGCAGATCAACCTGCGGATTCTCGGTCGTGGCCAGTTGGGCCTGAGCCTCGATGAGACCTGTGACGAAACCACCGTGGCCCGGCTGCTGGACGTGTTTCTCGGCGCGGACCATGGGTTGGACGTCGCCGAACTGGATGCCGAGTCGCTGGCCTCGGGTCTTCCTGACAGCTTGTTGCGCCGCAGCCCCTACCTGACCCATCCAGTGTTCAGCGCCCATCACAGCGAAACCGAGATGCTGCGCTACCTCAAGCAACTGGAGAACAAGGACCTGGCGCTCAACCAGTCGATGATCCCCCTGGGCTCCTGCACCATGAAGCTCAATGCCAGCAGCGAGATGATCCCCATCACCTGGCCGGAGTTCGCCAATCTGCACCCCTTCGCCCCCCGGGAACAGGCCGCTGGTTACACCTTGATGATCGAGGAACTGGAGCGTTGGTTGTGCGCGATCACCGGCTTCGATGCCATCTGCATGCAGCCCAATTCCGGTGCCCAGGGCGAGTACGCGGGGTTACTGGCCATTCGTCGTTACCACGAGAGCCGCCAGCAAGGGGGGCGGCACATTTGCCTGATACCGGCCTCGGCCCATGGCACCAATCCGGCTTCGGCGCAGATGGCCGGGATGCAGGTGGTGATCGTCGAGTGCGATGAGGCCGGCAACGTCGACCTGGAGGATCTGACGGTCAAGGCCCAGGCCGCCGGCGATCGGCTGTCCTGCCTGATGGCCACTTACCCCTCGACCCATGGCGTCTATGAAGAGGGCATCAGCCATATCTGTGAAGTTATCCACAGCCACGGCGGCCAGGTGTACATGGACGGCGCCAATCTCAATGCCCAGGTGGGCCTGGCCCGACCTGCGGACATCGGCGCCGATGTCTCGCACATGAACCTGCACAAGACGTTCTGCATTCCCCATGGCGGCGGCGGGCCGGGGATGGGACCCATCGGCGTGCGCGCCCATCTGGCGCCCTTTGTCGCCAATCATCCGGTGGTGCCGATCGACGGGCCGCTTGCAGAGAATGGCGCGGTCAGCGCGGCGCCCTGGGGCAGCGCCAGTATCCTGCCAATCAGCTGGATGTACATCGCCCTGATGGGGCCGCAACTGGCGGATGCCAGCGAGGTGGCGATCCTCGCCGCCAATTACCTGGCCGCCCAGCTCAGTGGTGCCTTCCCGGTGCTCTATAGCGGGCGCAATGGCCGAGTGGCCCACGAATGCATTCTCGACCTGCGGCCGCTCAAGGCCCTGACCGGGATTACCGAGGAGGATGTGGCCAAGCGTCTGATGGACTACGGTTTCCATGCCCCGACCATGTCGTTCCCGGTGCCGGGCACGCTGATGGTGGAACCCACAGAAAGCGAGTCCAAGGCCGAGCTGGACCGCTTTGTCGAGGCCATGCTGAGCATTCGTGCCGAGATCGCCCAGGTCCAGGAGGGCAATTGGCCGGCCGAAGACAATCCGCTCAAGGGCGCGCCCCATACCCTGGCGGACATCACCGGGATCTGGGAGCGGCCCTACAGCATCGAGCAGGCGGTGCTGCCCAGCGCCCACGCCCGGGCCCACAAGTACTGGCCGGCGGTGAACCGGGTGGACAACGTCTACGGCGATCGCAATCTGTTCTGCGCCTGTGTTCCGGTGGAGGCCTATCGCTGAATTCGCCTCAGTAGGGGGGGTGTAGCCGCGTCGGACGACTGCCTTGGGTGTTGCGCCGTAATGGTTGAGTTTCCAGGGGATAGAGGTGCAGCAGTTCTTCTTCGATGACCTGGTTGCTCAGGCCCAGTTCCAGTTCCGGGCAGTCCAGGTCCAGCCAGTCGCCGTGTTGCAACTGCAGTTCGCTCTCGCGCCGGCAGGCACTGTGAAACACGTAGTGGACCATGCCCGGTTGCAGGAACTGCTCATGCTGTTCGAGGAACGCCTGGGAGTATTTGCGGATCGCCCACCAGTTCTGCAGATCGAGGCGATAGCTGAGGTAGGACAACTGCACGCCCTGGCGTTCAACCCGTACATTGAGTGACAGGCTGCTCTGCAGCTCGCCGAGGATCAGCGCCGGAGTGATGGCGCACTGGCGCAGGCGTGATTGTGCGCAGGAACTGGCGTCCTGGCGGCTGAGCAGCGGGTCATGGATGTCATGACCCAGGCTGAAGCCGACAAAGCGCAGTTGCTTGAAGTGGTCCACCAGATACACGCACATCACGCCTGGCTGACTGCAAATACTCAGGGCGTGATACGGGATCATCAGCGCCTCGCCGTCGGTCTTGAGCAGGCTGCCGTTGCCCTTGTAGAACCAGCCCTGGCGGGTGTTCGGGGTGTTCAGGGTGACCTCGCTGACCTGGGCCAGCAGGCTGTCGCTGGGCTTGAGTGGCGGACGCAGCGGCCCTTGCGGGTGTCCCTCGGGAGGCTGTTGCGGATGGGTTGGCAGGCTGCGCAGGTACTCGCCCCAATCCAGGTGCCGGCGGGCGCAGAAATGCAGGGTTTCGTATAACCCACCGTGTTCGGACAGGGCGTGCATGCTGCGACCATTGTGAAAGTCGAACAGCCCGATGGTGCGCTGTTCCTTGTGGCAGACATCCAGCAACAGCAGGTAATCGTCCATGATTCTCTAGTCCTTCAGGGGCAAGGGGGCGGGGAGGATGGGCAGCGGCTCGGGGGCTCGCGTCCGGCGAGGTTCGAGCGCACTTTCCTTGAGCAGAAATGACATCAGCAAGCCGATCAGGCTGCCGCTCAGGGCCACGTACAGGATCGACGGCAGGCCGAAATGGCTGGCGGCAAACCCGGCCACGGCCGGGGACAGCCCGCCCCCGAGAATTTCGCCGAAACCCACGACAATCCCGGTCGCCGTCGGCAGCAGGGCCGGGGCCACGGATTCACTGGTCAGCGGGCCGACTGTCATGCAGATCAGACTGAAATTGAAAAACGACAGCAGGAACAACAGCAGAAACAGCAGCCAGGGAATCGCCGGGCTGACGATCAGCAGGCCCACCAGGGTGCTGCTGGTCATGAAACAGGCCGATACCACCGGTTTGCGTCCGAGGCGGTCGGACATTCCGGGAATGATCAATTGGCCGATGAAACCGCCCAGGCCAATGGCCGAAATGACAAAGGCCATTGACAGGGTTTCCAGGTGCAGGTGGTCGGTCAGGTAACTGGGCAGCATGGCGCATAGCACGAACTGGCAAGTCAGGATGCAGAACATCATGAGGATGTTCAGGCGAACATTGCCGCTCTTGAAGGCCGCTAGCCAGTGGCTTCTGGCAGTACCGGCGAGTTGCACGCAGGGCGCCGCGGGCAGCGGTCGGTAGACCTTCCACAGGTAGCCGGCCAACAGCAGGCCGGGCAGGGCGATGATCGCGAAGACCGCACGCCAGGAGCCGGTAAGTTGCAGCAGGCTGGCGGCGATCAGCGGTCCCAGGCATAGGCCGAGAATCGGAAACAGCGCCTGCTGGATGCCCAGGTTCTGTCCGCGTCGGTCGGGGCGCGAGACTTCGTTAGTGACAATGATGCTCGTCGGCGTGAAGGCACCTTCGCAGATGCCCATCAGTCCCCGTAGAGTCACCAGCCCCAGTACGCCGGTGGCCAGTGCGGAGAAACCGGACAGCAACGACAGGACCGCGATGGAAACCACCAGTACGCGACGGGTTCCCAGGCGGTCAATCACGCTGCCCATGCCCAGAGCGGATAGTCCCCAGGTGAAGGCCAGCGCGGCCGACAGGTAGCCCAGGTCCTGATAGTCCAGTTGCAGGTCGTGCATGATCACCGGAAACAGCGGCAGGATGATGAAGCGATCCAGCCCCACCAGCCCGAAACTCAGTGACAGCAACACCACCATGGATCTTTCGTAACGGCTGTCGGCAGCCGTGGTTGGTATTCCAGCGTTCATCGCTCAGCTTCCTTGTGAAAACCATGAACCCGGCGCGGTGCGCCGTGAGGGTGCGGCCTGACGTTGCCTTTCAGCCTGGCAACGTCAGGTCGGACTGGCGCAGGGTTTCCCTTCAGGCGGTCCACTCTCCGACGGCCATTTCCGCGGTGAAGCCCGGGCCGAAGGCTGCCAGCAGGCCGATATCGCCTCGATTCAGGTTGGAATCGAACTGCCGCTTGAGTACGTCGAACACCACTACGCTGGCGATGTTGCCGGCTTCCGAGAGGCTGCTGCGTGATTGCGAGACCCGGTTCGAGGCCAGGTCCAGGTGCATCACCAACTCGTCGAGGATCTTGCGTCCCCCGGTGTGAAAGATGAAGAAGTCGTTGTGCGCGCAGTTCTGTTCGAAGCTGTCGTAGTTGAGCTTCTCCATGACCGGTGCCACGTCCTTGATGGAGTTCATTACCGCCTTGTCGAGGGTGAAGTGGAAGCCGGTATCCTTCACGTCATACTTGATGTAGTGCTCACTCTTGGGCAGGAAGAACGACTCAGTCTTCTTGATCTTGAAGCCGCCGGCCTGGTCATCGGCGCGCAGCACGCAGGCCGACACCGCATCGCCGAACAGCGCCGCGGAGATGAAGGCGTGCAGCTTGGTATCGTCCGGCTGATAGCACAGCGAAGAGAACTCCAGGGACACGATCAGCACGTGGTTGCGCGCATCGAGCCGGGCGAAATCGTTGGCCCGGTTGATGGCCGCGGCACCGGCCACGCAGCCCAGTTGGGCGATCGGCAGTTGCACGGTGGAATTGGGCAGGCCGAGATCGTTGATCAGGTGCGCGGTCAGCGACGGCATCATGAAGCCGGTGCAGGAGGTGACGATCACCATGCGGATGTCGCTGATCTGCAACCCGGCATTCTCGATGGCCTGGCGCGCCGCCGCCGACGACATCTGCCGGGCTTCACGCTCATAGACGATGCTGCGGTGGGTAAAGCCGGTGTGTACCGCCAGTTCGTCGATCGGCAGTACCAGATGGCGCTCATTGACTTCAGTGTTGGCGATCATGCGTTTGGCCAGGGCCATGCGCGGATGGTCGGCGTGGAGGTTTTCCAGGTGATCAACCATCTGCTGTTGGGTGATCTTGTGTTGCGGAAACATGACGTGTGGAAGGCAAAGAGTAGACATGATGGGTCCTTGGCGCTAAGTAAGCCAATAAGTTAAGGGTTGGGGATAGTCCCCGTTCATAGGCACAGGAATCTGTAGGCCCTAAAGGAAATCAGGGCCTTAAGGCAACTTCGAGGCGTGAAGCGGCCGTTGATGTAACTTTTAAGTTGGATTTTATTTTAATGGCTAACTTCAAGGTGCCTTATATAAAGGCACCTTGAATAACAACTTATATATCCAGTACGAACTTATAAGCGTATTGCCAGGCCAGGTTGCTTTCGCGCACATGCTTGCGAATCACCATGCGCACTGGCGCGCCGACTTTCAGCTGCTGTGGATCGCAGACGTCGACGATCTCCGAGGCAATCACCAGGCCGTCATCCAGGCGCACCATGGCCATGACGCGCGGCACGGTTTCGCCATAACCCATGGCGGCCAGGACTGGGTTCTCGGCGTGGGCCATGACTTCGATCTTGCCCGTGCGCTTGCAGCGGTAAGGTTTCACGCTCAGGGAGTTGCAGGCGCCGCAGACGGTACGCCGGGGGAAGAAGATCTCGTTGCATTCTTCGCACTGGCTGCCTTCGAGGCGGTACTTGCCGCCATGCTCGCGCCATTCGCGAAGCATGCTGGCGGTGGTCATTCTATGGATCTGCTCTGGGTACATGGACATGGTCCGGGCTCCTTAGTCGTTCGAGAGGACAATCACTGAGTTGTGGGCCGCATAACCGCCAAGGTTCTGCGACACGCCGATGCGTGCGCCCTTGACCTGGTTGTCGGATTCCCCTCTCAGCTGCCGGAACAGCTCGGTGATATGCAGAATGCCGTCGCATCCCGAGGCGTGGCCGCGGCCGATATTGCCGCCGTCGGTGTTCAGTGGCAGTTGGCCGTCCAGGGCGATGCCGCCCTCGAGTACGAAGTCGCCGGCCTGGCCCTTGCCGCAGATGCCCATGGATTCCATCTGGATCAGCCCGGCGCCGAGCAGGTCGTAGACCTGTGCCACGTCGATGTCCTTGGCGGTGATCCCGGCCTTTTTATAGGCAATTTCCGCACAGGCGATGGAGTTGGCCGAGACGGCCATGCCCACGTCCTTGGGCAGGCCCGGATGGTGCAGGGTCGGATTGTGGAAGCGCGTGCCGAAGTAGTGCGAGACCCCGGTGTAGGCACAGCCGCGCACGAACACGGGTTTGTCGGTGTACTTGTGGGCCAGGTGCTCGGCCACCAGGATTGCGCAGCCACTGGCTTCGCCCCAGGCCAGCATCGAACCGCAGGCTTCGCTGTTTTTCAGCGCTTCGATGGATGGGATTGGCTGGCCATAGCGGGTGGCGGTCGGCGTGTTCTGGGCGTAGATGCGCATCTGCCGACCGAAGGTGGCAAGTACATCGGCCTCGCGACCGGCATAACCGAACTTCTGGAAGTACTCGGCAGTGGCCAGGGCGAAGGCGTCGGTGTGGGAGATGCCGAGGAAGTAGTCGTATTCACATTCAGTGCTGGAGCCGATGTATTCGGCGTAGTTGAAGTGATCGGTCATCTTCTCGAAACCGCCGCACAGGACGATGTCGTATTCCCCGGACGCCACCATCTGGTGACCCATCTGGAACGACACCGAGCTACTGGTGCAGTTGGCGGTGCTCATGAAGGTTGGTGCCGGGCTGATGCCCAGGGCGTCGGAAATGGTCGGGCCCAGGCCGCCATATTCAGAGATGCCTTCACCGTGATAGCCGTAGGCGACACCCTGGATTTCCCGAGGATGCATCTTGGCGTCCTTGAGCGCCTTGTAGGCGGACTCGACGATCATTTCCTTGAACGTCTGCCGAACTCGTGAACTTCCGGGCTTCGGCGTATAGGCGGCCGAAACTATTGCAACACGACGTGCGCACATGTGCATGCTCCTTGCGTAGACAGGCGTAATCAGAGATAGGCGGTCAGGGCGTAATCAGCCCGCAGGTACTTGAACTCGTACTTGATGGAGGTGCCGTAATCGACATAGGTCTTGGTTTCGAGCAGTTCGCGCAGGGGCTTGTTGTGCTTCTGGTACTGCTCGATGGCGTCGGTGACGGTCAGGGCGATGGCGTCACTGCCGGCCCCGAAACCATAGGACACCATGAGGATCTTCTGCCCCGGACGGGCCTGGTCCAGCACGTTGATCAGGCCGAGCAGCGGGCTGGCGGCGCCAGTGTCACCCACATCGCCGGCGTAGATTCCCGGTTCGATCTGCTTGGTGTTGAAGCCCAGGTGCTTGCCCAGAGAGTAGGGCGTGGACACCAGGTTCTGCTGGAACACCACGTAGTCATAGTCGGCGGCGCTGGTACGCAGCTTGGCCATCAGGCCCTCGGCAGCGCGGCGGGTCTGATCTTCCAGGCCGATGCTGTTCTTGTCCGAGCCCAGGCCCATCCCGGAACGAATGTAGCGATCGCCCTGGGGGCGGATGTTGTCGGCGATATCCGCAGCGCAGGAAAAACTGCCGTCGAACTCGGCGATGACGTTCTGATTGCCGATCAGCAGGGCGGCGGCGCCGGCTCCAGCATAGGACTCGGTCAAATCACCCGGCGCGGTATTGCGGTTGATGGTGTCGGCGCCGATGGCCAGGGCACTGCCGGTCATGCCGGAGGCCACCAGGGCCTGGCAGATCTGCAGGGCGGAGGTGCCGGACTTGCCAGCAAACTGCACGTCGGCGCAATAGGCGTCGTAACCGCTGCCGAGCATTTCCAGGATGATCGAAGCCGAGGCCCGTGAGTCGTAGGGGTTGGTGCAGGTGCCCAGGTACAGGGCTTCGAGCTCGTGGCCGGGGACTTTATCCAGGGCCCGTTGCGCCGCCAGCACACCGAGGGTGATGACATCTTCGTCCGGCTGCAGTACGGCTCTTTCAGTGACGCCGAGGTTTTCCTCGACCAACTTGAGCTCGGTGTTTTTCCAGACGTTGATCACGTCCTGAACTTTGAGGCGGCATACCGGAATACCCGCGCCATAGCTGACAATGCCTACTTTTTTCACGTTCATTTTCCTCTTGATTCCATTCTTTTTGAGAAAACTGGGTCGTGCCTGCTCAGAAGCACCCTTGAACATACGGAAAACAATTTTGCTGCCTGTCTCGTGGCGACACCGCATAAACCGGCGGCCCAGAGGAGGGGGACAGCAGACTCCGAATAGGGGAAAACCCACTCGAAAGCTGTTTTTCTTAACCTCTCTATGCTATGATACGGAACGTTTCGTTTAGTAATAATTTAAGACGATCTAGTCTCTTTTTGGGAAGCGGGCCGCAGCCTCGAATCCGAGGAACTCGCAGTTGCAGGGCCTGATTTACTCAACCCTAAAGAGATACTTTAAAAACTAGATAGATCGGTACAAGAAGTTCATGATTCTTTCAAGAATGAAACGAAACGGACCGTTTCATTTCAATTCGGAGGAATCCTATACCCTGCGTTGCGTTTGTCAAGCGCCCTGCCTGGAGATTTTTTATTGTGGCTCGTACCCCATCTCGCAGCTCCATCGGCTCGTTGCGAAGTCCCCATACCCATAAAGCCATCCTCAGTTCCACCATCGAAATCCTTAAGGAATGCGGTTATTCCGGGCTCAGTATCGAGTCCGTCGCCCGCCGGGCGGGTGCCAGCAAGCCAACGATTTATCGGTGGTGGTCGAACAAGGCGGCATTGATCGCGGAAGTTTATGAAAACGAGAGTGAGCAGGTCAGAAAATTTCCTGATCTCGGCTCGTTCAAGGCGGATCTCGACTTTTTGCTCCACAATCTCTGGAAAGTCTGGCGAGAAACCATTTGCGGAGAGGCTTTCCGCTGTGTCATCGCTGAAGCGCAGTTGGATCCAGCAACATTGACCCAGCTCAAGGATCAATTCATGGAGCGCAGAAGGGAGTTGCCGAAAAAGCTGGTGGAAAATGCCATCAGCAATGGCGAGCTACCCAAGGACACCAACCGTGAATTGCTGCTGGATATGATTTTTGGTTTTTGCTGGTATCGGTTACTGACCGAGCAGTTGACGGCGGAACAGGACATTGAGGAGTTCACTTCTCTGCTGATCAACGGTGTTTGTCCTGATACGCAACGTTGATCCATTGTCAGCCATTAAGCCCTTGAGTTGCGCGGGCTTAATGGCTGTTGTTTCAGGCTGAAGTCGCGCCGAACTCCCGATACAGGTCCGGCAGGAAGCTGGCCAGATGATTGAACTCGCACATATCGTGCACGGCAAATTCATAGGCCAGGGTTTCCAGCTCGGCTTCGCCAAAGCCACTTTCCTTAAGCAGCGCCGATGCTTTTTCAGCTCCGGGAAAGCGGGCCATCGATGGGTGCGATCCGACCCAGTAACGGCTGGTAAGGTACATGCCGCCCGACACCTCCTTGAACAGATGCACCATCAATGACACCGGCACCTGTGGGTGATCGGCCAGGCTCATCAAGGCACTGACGCTGCCGTCGATTTTCGCTTCGCGATACAGATCAGGGTCAAGGCCCAGGCTGGCCGGTTCCTGAAAATCGATGTGCAAGTGCATCAGGCGATCGCCGACATACTCCGATGCGCAGAAAGTGTTGCCATACAGCCGCTCCTCGAAGCTCAAGGATTCGTCGCTCAGGCGCTGATGGTTCATGCAGGGGTTGCTGACATGGGCGTAGGGGAACCACAGGGTATAGCGCTCCGATTCTGCCGGGTGCCACATGAACCACCACTTGAACATCTGTGCGGTGCAGCCGGGGAAGAACTTGCGGCTTTGCACATAAGCCATCGGCCCCGGTAGCAGGGCGTAGCCGGACTCCTCACTGACGAAGTCCGGGTCGAGCAGGCGATTGATGTCTTCGACGCTTGGGGTCAGGGTGTCTTTCAGGTCCATCGGGCCTTGCTGGATCTTGCGTACGGCGGACAGCGGCACGCGCATCTCCGAACGGAAATACTTGGCGTAGGGCTTGTTCCGGATTGCCGCCTGGTTGCGCAGGAAGAGCTTCTGCATGGGCAGTGAGAAGTAGGTGAAGGGAGTCATGATGCGCGCTTCCATGCTGATATCCTTTGGCGTGAATTGACGAGTAGCCGCCACGTTCGTGCGATCCGCTCGCGGAGTTGAACGAGAAACTGGCGCTTTGTAGCTAAGCAGTCCATAAACAAAAGTCAAATTTGAATTTAACTTAGTGAGAGCGTCTATGGCCGTTTCCGCTTCCCCGCCGCCTGCTGCGGCCCGTGCGCCGCGTCAGGATGGCCAGGCAACTCGCCAGCAGATCCTGGAAACGGCTGGCCAGCTCTTTGCCGAGCTGGGGTACGCCAACACCACCAGCAAGCAGATTTGCGAAAACTCCAAGGCCAACAACGCCTCGGTCAACTATCACTTCGAGAACAAGGACGGCCTGTACCGGGCGGTGCTGCGCGAGGCCCATGACCGCCTGGTGCGGATCGAGACCATGATCAGCCTGAGCGAGAGCCAGGACAGCGCCGAAGATAAGCTGCGGGCGATCATCACTGTACTGATCGAGGGGCTGAACAATCAGCGCGAGGGCTGGGCACTGAAAGTGCTGACCCGCGAGCTGCTGTCGCCCTCGTCTGTGCTGCCGGTGGTCCTGGAGGAGCAGGCGTTCCCCAAGGCGAAGATCGTGCGCGTCATTCTCGGCCAGATCATGCACCTGTCGCCGGAAGACCCAGCCACGTTACGCAGTGCTGTCAGTGTGTTTGCGCCCTGCCTGTTCCTGCTGATCGCCCATCAGCCACTGGCGCGCAACGTACTGCCTGGCCTTGAGTTGGACCCGCCGGCCCTGATCGAGCACATGATGGATTATGCCCTGGCCGGCCTGGCGGCGGTGGCTCGGACTTCCGGCAGGGCCTAGCGCGTTATTTTCGGGCACAAAAAAACGCCGACCCTGAGGTCGGCGTTTTCTGTCAGCCATCCCTGGGACGATCCTTACTCCTGCGCGACGGCGTTCTTCGCCAGGATCGCGTTGGCCAGCTCCATGTCGGTAGCCTTGAGGCCGGGATTGTCGGCGCGGACTTTTTGCATGGCGGCTTCCAGGTACGGGCCGCGAATGCTGCCTTCGCTGGCGACGAAGCTGCCCGCGTCGTCCTGCGCGGCGACGATCAGCTTGTGGTCCTTGAAGGTCAGGTAGGTGGAACCGGTGGTGGCACCGGAGGAAATGACGTTACGCCAGAAGGTGTCGGCCATTGCCGAACCAACAGGGAGAGAAAGCAGGGCAAGGGTGGCGACAGCTATTTTCAGACGCATGATGGGTGACTCCAACTGGGGGTTATCTGCACAGTTTGATTCTAGATACCCCAGCGGAGTTCCGTGACCCATCAGTCAAGGTTTTCGACCAGCAGAATGGCGCCTTCCTGGCCGATCACGCGCACCCGGGCGCCCACAGGCGCGTCGGCGCCCTTGGCGATCCATACCCCATCGGCGACCTTGATCCGGCCCCGGCCGTCAACTATCGCCTGATGCACCACAAAGGTCTTGCCCATCAGTTCCTGGCCCCGCAGGTTCAGGTTCGGCTGGTCGCTGGGGCGCACCACATTGCGCTGGCGACGCCACCAGTACAGGGCTGTCAGCACCGATAGCAGGCCGAACAGGAGGAACTGCACCTCCCAGGTCAGGCCGGGAATCACAAAGGTCAGGACCCCTACGGCGGCAGCCGCCAGGCCGATCCACAGTAGATAGCCGCCGGCGCCGAACACTTCGAAAATCAGCAGTACAGTGCCCAGGGCCAACCAGTCCCAGAACGATAGCGCGTGCAGGAATGCCAACATGGATCGAGCCTCAGACCTTCTTGCCGTCGAACGTGGCCTTGACGATTTCGCCAATGCCGCCCACGGCGCCTATTACCTGGCTGGCCTCCAGTGGCATCAGGATCACCTTGCTGTTGTTGGCCGACGCGAGCTTGCCCAGGGCATCGATGTATTTTTGCGCGACGAAGTAGTTGATCGCCTGGACGTTGCCGCTGGCGATCGCCTCGGATACCACCTGGGTCGCCCGGGCCTCGGCTTCGGCCTGGCGCTCCCGGGCTTCGGATTCAAGGAAGGCCGCCTGACGTTCACCCTCGGCTTCCAGAATCTGCGCCTGCTTCTTGCCTTCGGCGGTCAGAATGGCCGCTGCCCGCAGGCCTTCGGCTTCGAGGATCTGGGCGCGCTTGACCCGTTCGGCCTTCATCTGCCCGGACATGGCCGCCATCAGGTCGGCAGGCGGGCTGATGTCCTTGATCTCGATACGGGTGATCTTGATCCCCCAGGGGGCGGTGGCTTCGTCAACGGTTCGCAGTAGTTTTTCGTTGATGCCGTCACGTTGGCTGAGCATCGCGTCCAGTTCCATGGAACCGAGCACGGTACGGATATTGGTCTGCAGCAGGTTGCGGATGGCGTGCTCAAGGTTGTTGACCTCGTAGGCCGCCTGGGCGGTGTTGACCACCTGGAAGAAGCACACGGCGTCGATCTGCACCGTGGCGTTGTCGGCGGTGATGACTTCCTGGGGGGGAATGTCCAGCACGCTTTCCATGACGTTGATCTTGCGGCCGATGCGGTCCATCACCGGAATGATGATGTTCAGCCCTGGCTTGAGGGTGTTGGTGTAGCGGCCAAAGCGCTCCACTGTCCACTGGTAGCCTTGGGGCACGACCTTGAACCCCATGAATACCAGGGCCACCGCGAGGCCGACAAAAAGTAACAGTACGCTTCCGATCTGCATAACATTCACCTGTTCAGTCATTGCTCAAGGGGCACGAGTGTACGGCGGTGCCAGGCCCCCCGCCGGGATACCTTCGTCCTTGCATCATCAGGACACACATCACCGGCGCGACTCAGGCACGCCGCGAGGTTCAAAGCTGGAAGCGGGTGACCGAGGTTTGCAGGGTCGCCACAGAGTTTTCCATCTGCTCCACCGTTTGCGTCAGTTCACGCATGGCCTGACTGTTGCGCCGGGCCACCTGGCTGATCATCTCCACCCGTTGCGCCACTTCGCTGCTGGCCTTGGACTGCTCGCCGATGGTGTGGGAAATCTCTTCCACCATCAGCGCCGACCGCTGGGCACCCTGGCGAATCTCGTTGATCGAAGTCCCCGCCTGCTGGGCCATGTTCACCCCGTCGTTGACCCGGCTGACCCCGGTTTGCATGCTGCTCACCGCCTGCCCGGTGGTTTCGCGGATGCGCTCGATCATGCCAGTGATTTCCCGGGTGGATTGCGCGGTGCGCGCCGCCAGGTTGCGCACCTCGTCGGCGACCACGGCGAATCCGCGTCCGGCCTCGCCGGCCCGGGCCGCTTCGATGGCGGCATTCAGGGCCAGCAGGTTGGTCTGCTCGGCGATGCCATTGATCACCTGGATGATCGAATGGATCTCCTCCGAGGACTGGCCCAGGGCGGTGATGCTCTGGGACGACTGGTTCACCGCCTCGGCGATGTGGCTCATGCCGTCCACCACCCCGAGTATCACCTGGCCGCCGCTGCCGGCCAGGGACTCGGATTGGGCAGCAATGCTCTGGGCATTGCGGGCGTGCTCGGCGACCTGGGCAATGTTGCTGATCATCTGTTCCATGGCCGCCGCCATGTTGGTGGCGCCGTCGGCCTGCTCGGTGGCGCCGTCGGCGATGCCCAGCGAGGTGTCGCTGAGGCTGTGGGAGCGCCCCCGCAACTCTTCGCTTTCATGGCGGATGGTGGTGATCATCTGCCGCAGGTTGTCCTGCATCTCGCCAAGGGCCTGTTGCAACTGACCGGCTTCGTCCCGGCTGTCGATACTGATGACCGTGGTCAGGTTGCCCTGGGCGATGGCCCGGGCCGTGGCGACGGATTTTTCCAGGGGCTTGAGGACCCGGATGAGCAACTGGCGGGTCAGCAGGCACAGGGCCAGGGCGGCAATCAGGCTGCCGCCGATCAGCCACCAGGCGGCTTGGCGTACGGCGGTTTCACTGCCTTCGCGGGTCTGGGCGGTACTGGCTTCGATCTTGCTGCTCAGGGCCGTATTGCGGGCTTCCACTTCACTGAAACGCTGGGAAAACTCCGGCATCTGCAAGCGCGCGGCCTGAGGATCCTTGAGGGCCTGTTCGGCGATGCTTTCGGCCGCATGAATGTAGTTTTCCAGGACCGGCTGCAACTCGCTGATGGCATCGCGGATATCCGGCGCCAGGGGCAGCCGGGCGTTTTCCGCCAGGGCCTTGCGGAACCAATCGCCGTGTTCGCGCAGACTGTTGCGCACCTCCTCGCCGGCCGCGCTGTCGCCGGGCTCACTGCTCAGGGCCTCCAGCACATCGGCCCGCAGGGCGTCGTGCATCATGTCGGCTTCCAGGTGATTGCGCAGTGCGCTGGCATTGAGTTCATTGTCATGCAGGGCACTGGCCAGGCGTGACTGTCCCCAGAGACCGAGGCCGGCCACCAGGGCAATGGCCAGCAGGCTGAGAACCCCGGAGGCGATCATGTTGTGACGAATATTCATGCCTGGCTTCCTGCTTTTCTTGGCGGTGGTTAGAGCGTAGTCCAGCACTTGGGGTTCGCCTTCGGGCAAGCAGGGCCTGGTTACTGGTTTTCGCTTTGAGGTGTCACCCGCAGCACTTCCTCCAGGCTGGTCAGGCCATCGGCAAGCTTTTGTGCGGCGGCCAGGCGCAGGCTGCGCATGCCGTCCTCGCAAGCCTGGCGACGCAGGCCGGCGAGGTCGAGGTCGCCATGCACAAGAGCCTTGAGCGGGGTACTCAAGGGCATGATTTCGTAGATCCCGGTACGCCCGTGATAGCCGGTGCCACGGCACTCTGCGCAGCCCACGGCCCTTTTGCTCAGGGGCGGAAGCGGCAGTTGTCGGGGGTGGGTCAGGCTCTGCCAGTCATCCAGGGCGAGGGCCGCGGGAGCCTTGCAATGGGGGCACAGGGTACGCAGCAAGCGCTGGGCCATGACGCCGATCAGGGTGGCCTTGATCAGGTAGTGAGGCACTCCCAGTTCCAGTAGGCGGCTGATGGCTCCGGGGGCATCGTTGGTATGCAGGGTGGAGAGCACCAGGTGCCCGGTGAGTGCAGCCTGGATAGCCATTTCGGCGGTCTCCAGGTCGCGGATCTCGCCGATCATGATGATGTCCGGGTCCTGGCGCATCAGCGCACGCACGCCGCTGGAAAAGCTCAAGTCGATATTGTGCTGCACCTGCATCTGGTTGAACGCCGGCTCGATCATCTCGATCGGGTCTTCGATGGTGCACAGGTTGATCTCGGGGCTCGCGAGCTTTTTCAAGGTGGTGTAGAGGGTGCTGGTCTTGCCCGAACCTGTGGGGCCGGTCACCAGGATGATGCCGTGAGCCTGTGCGGCCATGGCTTGCCAACGGTTCAGGTCGTCGGCGCCGAAGCCCAGTTGGTCGAAATCCTTGAGCAGCACCTGTGGGTCGAAGATACGCATCACCAACTTCTCGCCGAAGGCCGTGGGCAGGGTCGAGAGCCGCAACTCGATCTCGCTGCCTTCCGGAGTACGGGTCTTGACCCGGCCATCCTGGGGTTTGCGTTTTTCTGCGACGTTCATCCGTCCCAGGCTCTTGAGGCGGCTGACGATGGCCAGAGTCACCTGGGGCGGGAACTGGTAAACGCTGTGCAGCACCCCGTCGATGCGAAAGCGCAGGGTGCCGTGCTCGCGGCGGGGTTCGATATGGATATCGCTGGCCCGTTGCTGGAAGGCGTACTGAAACAGCCAGTCGACGATGTTGATGATGTGGGCGTCGTCGGCATCCGGCTCCTGGTCTCTGGCCCCGAGCTTGAGCAGTTGTTCGAGGTTGCCCGGGCCGCTGGCCCTCTGTTCGCTGCTGGCCCCGCTGACCGACTTGGCCAGGCGATAGAACTCCAGGGTCAGGCGCTGGATATCCACCGGGCTGGCCACCACCCGTTGGATCGAGCGCTTGAGGACATGGGCCAGATCGGCTTCCCAGGCGCTGACGTAGGGTTGGGCGCTGGCCACGGTGACGCTTTGGGCATCCACTGCTACGGCGAGGATCTTGTGCCGCTGGGCGAAGGCGCAGGACATCAGCGGGGTGATGCTCGCGACGTCGATCTGCAGCGGGTCGATGCGCAGGTAGGGCTGGCCGGCTCGCCGGGCCAGCCAGGCGGTGAGACTGTCCAGATCCAGATGCTGGCCGGGACGCTGCAAGTCTGGCAGATGCTGACTGGCGATCAGTTCCAGGGGGTGCACGGGGTTGCTGGTGCCGTGAGGGCGGGCGCTGATGGCCTGTTCGGCGGCATCCTGGCTGATGCGGCCCTGGGTCAGCAGTTCACGCAGCAGCTCACTGAGCTCCAGCCAGTGATCCTGGGGCGTTTGCGTGGCAGCCATGGGGGCTCCTTGGGGCTGTTGTCCAGAGGCGGGTCTCTGACCACAAATGGCCAAGAATAGCCCCGCCAGGCCGGGCCACCGGCTACCAAGGGTTGCAGGACTTTTCCGACCTCAGCCGGCGGCCTGCAGCTGCGCCGGCTCTGCCAGTTCCAGTTCTACCGAGCAGACGCTGATCAGGTTGCGCAACTTGTCGCCGATCACCCGGGCCCGATGCCAGCTCAGGCCGTCGAGTTGCACGTCGATGTGCAGCGTGGTGTCTTGCTGGATCACCGTGACCCGCTGGGGTACCAGAAATTGCAGGGCGAAGTGGTTGAGCACCCGGCACAGGACATCAGCTTCGGCCTCGGCGGTCATCTGGTAGTGCACGCGACAGTGGGCATTGTCCTGGTTCCAGACATCGGCGCGGGATGATTGGCCAGGGGCAGGTTCGAGATGGGGCATGGCAGTCTCCAGATCAGTGGAGAAATTTTTACATTTGGTTCCGGGTATTTCTTATCTAAGATTGAGCAGAATTCATAAAAATCGAATCGTTTGATTCAAAATTTTATAGATAAAGGAATTTGTTATGCATAGCGAACTGGACGCCTACGACCGCCGGATACTCGCGTTGCTGCAAGAGGACGCGTCACTTTCCAGCGCGCAGATTGCCGAACAGGTGGGCTTGTCCCAGTCGCCGTGCTGGCGGCGGATTCAACGCTTGAAGGAGGAGGGGGTGATCCGTGGCCAGGTGACCCTGCTCGATCGCAAGAAGATCGGCCTCAACACGCAGATTTTTGCCGAGATCAAGCTCAACGCCCACGGACGCTCCAACTTCACCGAGTTCACCGAGGCGATTCGCGGCTTTCCGGAGGTGCTGGAGTGTTATGTGCTGATGGGGGCCGTGGATTTCCTGTTGCGCATCGTGACGGCGGACATCGAAGCCTATGAGCGGTTTTTCTTCGAGAAACTGTCCATGGTGCCGGGCATTCAGGAGGTGAACTCGATCGTTGCCCTGTCGGAGATCAAGTCCACCACCAGCCTGCCGGTACTGCGCTGAGGGAGCGGCTTACATGCGCAGCAGGGTTTTCCAGGCGCGGTTCTGGTACACCGCGATGGCCTGCTGTTTGCGGGCATCGAGGGCTTCGTCGGTGATGGGTTCGTTGGCCAGTTGTGCCAGCTTGTTCAGTTCACCGTATAGACGATCCAGTTCAGGGATCTCCAGCACGGCACGGGCATGATGCAGCCAGGCTTGGATGCGCTCGATACGCGGCAGCTGCTCGGCCAGGTCTTCGGGTTGCTGCTGGTAGCGCGGCAACTGCAGGGCGGTGGCTTCCTCGGCCAGCAGACGTGGCAGCCAGCTACCCAGTTGCGCTGCGCCCTGGCGGTTGCCACGGGTGTTGCGCTCGGCGGTCCAGGCGCGGGCCAGCAGCCAGCGAGAGGTGTTCAGGGAGAACAGGCCCCAGCGCACGTCCTGCAACTCTTCGAGGTATTGCTCCGGCGCGGCCTTGCGCACGTCTTCATCGTCGAGGCCGGCTTGTACCAGCGGACGCCAGTCTTCCAGCAGGGCATCCAGGGCGCTGCGCAGTTCAGCGGTGGACTGGCGTGGCGCAGCCTGGCCCAGGCTGCTGGCCAGAGCTCGCAGTTCGGCGAGGTTATCCACCCAGTCCTGCAGCAGGCGCCAGTGGCCGTTGAAGCGATACTGTTCGGCCAGGCGCTGGCTGCTGCCCAGCAGGTGCCAGGCCAGGGCAGCGAAGGCGTCGTCCAGCGGGGTTTCGGCACTCAGTTGTGGCGCCGGCAGGCTCAAGGAGTAGCTACCGGCATCGAACAGGCGATAGCCACGCTCGGCCTTGCTGATGTCGCAGGGCATCAGGGGCAGGGTGAGGGCCAGCTCTGCCGCCAGTTCCAGCAGGGCGGCGGGCTCGCCTTCGCGCAGCTCCAGCTCCAGCTCGCAGATTTCTTCCTTGTGCTTGCCGGCGATCACCTGGCCCAGGTCCAGGGCCGCTTCGATCACCACCTTGGCCTTGCCGCGGCCCCAGGCGATTTCCGCGCGTTCACGGACAAAGTCGGTGGTGAACAGTGGCTTGAGGGTCTTTTTGTCCAGCTCGGCCAGGGCTTCGGGCCAGCATTCGCCGTCGAGTTTTTTCACGTCGAGCTTGGCTTTGGCCAAGGACCAGTCGTATTCGTTGCGCTCGGACAGGCCGGCAACGCTCTGGCCGCTGGTCTTGAGGGTCTGAATCACTGCGTCACCGTCACGACGCAGGCGTAGGGCAACTTTGGCCCGGGCCAGATCGCGCTCTGGGGTGTCGAAGTACTGGTTCATCAGCTCACGGCGTTCCCAGCCACTTTTGTTGCGTTTTTTCAGTAGCGGGTGCTCGCGCAGGGCGGCGAGGGTTTCGCGGCTGACGCGGAGTTTGATTTCGGTTTCTTTCTGCATGGCCGGAAAATCCAGGATCGGGAGTGCAGCCGGGGGAAGAGTTGGCTGCCAAGGCCGTGCAGTGTACAGGACCAGGCGCCCGGAGGCGCCACGACGGTTCCTTCCTCTCACGAGATGCCTCTATGATGGTCCCCATCTTGGGATTTCCGGAGCCAGCTCATGCCATTGCCGTCCATGAAGGATCAGTTTGCCGCACTGATCGCCGCGCCGTCGGTGAGCTGTACTCAACCTGCGCTGGACCAGTCCAACCGTCCGGTCATCGACTTGCTGGCCAGTTGGCTCGGCGACCTCGGTTTTGCCTGCGATATCCAGCAGGTCAGCCCTGGCAAGTTCAATCTGCTGGCCAGCTTCGGCAGCGGTCCTGGCGGCCTGGTACTGGCCGGACACAGTGACACGGTGCCGTTTGACGCCGCTCTGTGGCAGACCGATCCGCTGAAGTTGACCGAGGTCGACGGCCGCTGGGTCGGTTTGGGCAGTTGCGACATGAAGGGCTTTTTCGCCTTGATCATCGAAGCGGTGCGACCGTTGCTGGAGCAGCCATTCAAGCAGCCGCTGCTGATCCTGGCGACCTGTGATGAAGAAAGCTCCATGGCCGGGGCCCGGGCCCTGGCGGAAGCCGGGCGGCCCCTGGGGCGCGCGGCGGTGATCGGCGAGCCCACGGGCCTCAAGCCGATCCGCCTGCACAAGGGGGTGATGATGGAGCGCATTGATATCCTCGGGCGCAGCGGCCATTCCTCAGACCCGAGCCTGGGCCGCAGCGCTCTGGAGGCCATGCACGATGCCATCGGCGAATTGCGGGGGCTGCGGCTGCTGTGGCAGCGCGAATACCGCAATCCGCAGTTCAGCGTGCCGCAACCAACCTTGAACTTCGGTTGCATCCACGGTGGTGACAATCCCAACCGCATCTGTGGCCAGTGCTCCCTGGAGTTCGACCTGCGTCCCTTGCCGGGCATGGACCCGCAAGTGCTGCGCGAGGCGATCCGGCAGAAGCTCCAACCGATTGCCGAGCGGCATGAAGTGCAGATCGACTATGCGCCGCTGTTCCCTGCGGTGCCGCCGTTCGAGCAGTCCGAGGACGCGGAGCTGGTGCGGGTGGCGGAACGGCTTACCGGGCATCGTGCCGAAGCAGTAGCGTTTGGCACTGAAGCGCCTTATCTTCAGCGCCTTGGCTGCGAGACTCTGGTGCTTGGCCCGGGTGACATTGCCTGTGCCCACCAGCCCGGGGAGTACCTCGAAATGTCACGCTTGCAGCCTACTGTGCAGTTGCTACGAGAGTTGATTGAACATTACTGCCTGACACCGGCCCAATTTCAGTAAATTACCGGCGTCCCGATCCGTACCCATGAGGAGAGTAAGCGTGTTGCCAAGCCTGTTCCGACGATAACCATCAGCCCGTTGTGCGTTTTCCGTTTCGTCCTTTTATAGGCTGCTTTTTATTTACAGGCTCAGGTTCATGCCCGAATACGTCAATTGGCTCCGCCACGCGTCTCCCTATATCAACGCCCACCGTGACTGCACCTTCGTGGTCATGCTCCCCGGTGACGGCGTTGAACACCCCAACTTCGGCAATATCGTCCACGACCTGGTGCTGCTCCACAGCCTGGGGGTTCGCCTGGTGCTGGTGCACGGTTCGCGCCCACAGATCGAAGCCCGCCTGGCGGCTCGCGGTCTGGCGCCCCATTACCATCACGGTCTGCGGATTACCGATGCAGCGACCCTGGAATGCGTGATCGACGCCGTGGGCCAATTGCGCATTGCCATTGAAGCGCGCCTGTCCATGGACATGGCTTCTTCGCCCATGCAGGGTTCGCGCTTGCGGGTCGCCAGCGGCAACCTGGTGACGGCCCGTCCGATCGGGGTGCTGGAAGGTGTCGACTACCACCACACCGGCGAAGTGCGTCGGGTCGATCGCAAGGGCATCAATCGCCTGCTGGACGAGCGCTCCATCGTGCTGCTGTCGCCCTTGGGGTATTCGCCCACTGGCGAGACCTTCAATCTGGCTTGTGAAGATGTGGCCACTCGCGCGGCCATCGATCTGGGGGCCGACAAGCTGCTGCTGTTTGGTGCCGATCCCGGTCTGCTGGATGAAAACGGCAAACTGGTTCGCGAGTTGCGCCCGCAGCAGGTTCCGGCGCACTTGCAGCGTCTGGGTGGCAACTATCAGGCCGAACTGCTGGACGCCGCTGCAGAGGCTTGTCGTGGTGGTGTGGGACGTAGCCATATCGTCAGTTATGCCGAAGATGGCGCCCTGCTGACGGAGCTCTTTACCCGTGACGGCGGCGGTACCCTGGTGGCCCAGGAGCAATTCGAGCGGGTGCGCGAGGCGGCGATTGAAGACGTCGGCGGGTTGTTGGATCTGATCAGCCCGCTGGAAGAACAGGGCATCCTGGTGCGGCGCTCCCGGGAGGTACTGGAGCGTGAAATCGAGCAGTTCAGCGTGGTCGAGCGCGAGGGCATGATCATTGCCTGCGCTGCCTTGTACCAGATTGCCGACTCCGATGCCGGCGAGCTGGCCTGCCTTGCGGTGAACCCTGAGTATCGTCATGGCAAGCGCGGCGACGAACTGTTGGAAAGGATTGAAGCCCGGGCCCGGGCTCAGGGGCTGAAGACCTTGTTCGTGCTCACTACCCGCACGGCCCATTGGTTTCGCGAGCGGGGTTTTGTGCCCAGCAGCGTCGAACGTCTGCCTTCGGCCAGGGCCTCGTTGTACAACTACCAGCGCAATTCGAAGATCTTCGAAAAGGCCCTCTGAGTCTTTTTCTCGTCGTGCAATAGGCAACGCCTCGATCCCTGGATCGAGGCGTTGCCGTTTTCTGCACATGTCAGAAAAATTTCATTTCGATACAAAAACTGTAACAAATTGACGGGAGGATAGGCTCTTAGCCATGATTGCGTCGCTTTTTTGATCCTCCATGACGTTTTACGCCTCTGGCGCGGGGGATCTTGGGGGCTGGATCGGGGAAATATTTTTCAGAAATAAGCTTGCGAGTGTCTAGGCTGGGATTCTCGGCTTTACCGTGGCGAGCTTTATTCCTGAAAGGTATGAAAAAGAATTAAACAATTCTTTTTGGGTTTATGAGTAATTCATTACCCTGCATGGACCAAATCACTGCGATTAGACCATGGTCGTAGACACAGTCCGTTACGATTGACTTATCAGTCACGGTCTGGCGCTAATCGCGCATCTGTGGCACCCGGGCGTTCGATCTGGGGCCAGGAACCACAAGAATTAGAAACGAGAGGAGCGAAACATGAACAAGTCCACCTTGGCCCTGGCTGTGGCCGTAGGGGTTTTGGCGCAGCAGGCAGGCGCCGCCGGTTTCATCGAAGACAGCAAGGCTACCTTGGGGCTGCGCAACTTCTATATCAATACTGATAACCGTGACCATGCGGCAGCAACCGCCAGCAATGTTCAGAGCAAGAACGAAGAGTGGGGCCAAGGCTTTCAGCTCAACTTCACCTCTGGCTACACCCAGGGCACCGTAGGTTTCGGTCTCGACGCGATCGGCCTGCTGGGTATCAAGCTGGACTCGGGGGGCGGCACCAACGGCGCTACTCCTAGCTCCTACGGCGGTACCGTATTTCCAAGCAAATCCAATGGCGAAGCCGTTGACAACTACTCCAGCCTGGGCCTGACTGCCAAAGCCAAGATCTCGCAAACCGAGCTGAAGCTGGGCACCCTGCAGCCAAAACTGCCGGTTATCGTGACCAACGATGGTCGTATGCTGCCGCAAACCTTCCAGGGCGGTCAGATCACTACCAACGACATCAAGGATCTGACCCTGATCGGTGGTCAGATCGAGCACGCCAAGGGCCGTAACTCCAGCAACAACGAACAACTCTCCATCGCTGGCGCCAACAGCCGCGGTGCAAGCTTTCGTGATAGCAACAAGTTCATCTACGGTGGTGGCGACTACAAGATCACCAAGGACCTCACCGCTCAGTACTACTACGGCAACCTGGAAGACTTCTACAAGCAGCACTTCCTGGGCCTGACTCATAACTGGGCAATCGGCCCGGGCGTATTGAAGTCCGACCTGCGTTACTTCAACAGCCGCGACGATGGTGCTAATGGTCATGACTCCACCTACTTCACCACTGGCAACTACTCTGGTGTAGCAAGTGGTAAAGGCAAGGTTGACAACAACCTTTATAGCGGCCTGTTCCTGTACTCGGTTGCCGGTCATACCTTTGGTGGCGGCTACCAGGTCAGCAACGGCAGCAGCGATTTCCCTTGGCTGAACCAGGGTGATGGCTCGTCGGCCTACATCATCACCGACATGCAGATCCAGAAGTTCGCCCGTGCCGGCGAGCGTACCTGGCAAGCGCGCTACTCCTATGACTTCGCCAAACTGGGCGCCCCTGGCCTGACTGCCGGTGTGGTTTACCTGCGCGGTGACAACATCGACACCGTAACCGCTAAAGGTGCTGTAGCTGGTAGCGGCCGTTCCGAGTGGGAACGCGACCTGACCGTCGCTTACGTTGTTCCGGAAGGCCCGCTGAAGAACCTGGGCTTCACTTGGAAAAACGCCATGTGGCGCAACGACATCCCGAGCCAGCGCGATCAGGACGAAAACCGTCTGATCGTCAGCTACTCGATCCCGCTGTTGTAATAGCGCGATAAAGCCTCGCCCGGCGCAATGCCGGGCGAGGTATTGCTTCAAGTCAGGCCCACCCCCGTGAGCCCTTCCTGAATCCCCCTCTTTGTACAGCTACTCAAGGCCTTCTCGAACCTTGTTGAGAAGGGTGGTCTTCGCCTGCGCGCGCGTCCAGTGAAGAGATTTTTAATATTCAATTCAGTTATGAATAAATCGATATTTATTCTTTTTAAATAAGCTCCGGTGCAGGCAGAGTAGCTCCATCACGCACTCACAGGAGCAGCACCCCATGAGCCTCAGACTGGGCGACATCGCCCCCGACTTCGAACAGGATTCCAGTGCCGGCAAGATTCGTTTCCACGAGTGGCTGGGCGATAGCTGGGGCGTGCTGTTTTCCCACCCCGCAGACTTCACGCCGGTGTGCACCACCGAGCTGGGTTTCACCGCCAAGCTCAAGGACGAGTTCGCTCAGCGCGGAGTCAAAGCCATTGCCCTGTCGGTGGACCCGGTGGATTCCCATCACCGCTGGATCGAGGACATCAACGAAACCCAGCACACCATCGTCAATTTTCCGATCCTGGCGGACGCCGATCGCAAAGTGTCGGACCTCTATGACCTGATTCACCCCAATGCCAACGACACGCTGACCGTGCGTTCGCTGTTCGTCATCGACCCGAACAAGAAGATTCGCCTGACCATCACCTATCCCGCCAGTACCGGGCGCAATTTCCACGAAATTCTCCGGGTGATTGACTCGTTGCAACTCACCGACAACTACAAAGTGGCTACTCCGGCTAACTGGCAGGATGGTGACGAGGTGGTGATCGTGCCCTCGCTCAAGGACGAGGAAGAGATCAAGCGCCGCTTTCCCAAAGGTTATCGCGCAGTGAAGCCTTACCTGCGCCTGACGCCGCAACCCAACCGTTGATACACGAGCCGCTGTAGGAGCCGGCTTGCCGGCGAAGGCGGTCGTGAGGCCGATGCAAGGTGTTGCGGACCTTTTCGCGGGCAAGCCCGCTCCTACGGAGAGTTCAGGGGTAACAGATCCATAAAGCAGGGGTTTTAAGGCCGTTTCGACGGCCTATTTTTTTGCCTGCGAGAAATACTTCCTTATATGCATATAAGGAATAAACAAATGAATAAATAAGATTTATGGATATAAAAATAGACTGTTAAGGTCTGTCCAGTCCGGCGAGATCGCATCCCGCGAATCGCTTTATCTTGTTCAAGGAATCCCCTGCATGCTGGTGGTCTCTCTCGGTGGCAGTCCCAGCCAACGCTCCCGTTCCGGGGTGCTGCTGGAGTTGGCCAAGCGCTGGTTGCAGCAGCAAGGCGTGGAAGTGGTCAGTTACCAGGTGCGGGACTTCCCGGCCGAAGATCTGCTTCACGCCCGCTTCGACAGCCCCATGGTCATCGATCTGCTGCAACACATTGAGCAGGCCGACGGCCTGCTGATTGCCACGCCGGTGTACAAGGCGTCTTTTTCCGGGGCCCTGAAAACCCTGCTCGACCTGCTGCCGGAACGTGCCCTGAGCCACAAGGTGGTGCTGCCCATGGCCACGGGCGGCAGCATCGCCCACATGCTGGCGGTGGATTACGCCCTCAAGCCTGTGCTCTCGGCACTCAAGGCCCAGGAAATGCTCCAGGGCATCTTTGCCGAGGACAGCCAGATCGCTTATGGCGAAGGCAGTGTCCAGCCGCAGCTGGCGCAGGCTCTGGAGCAACGCTTGAGCGAAGCCCTGGAGCAGTTCCACAGCGCGATGGCACGTCGTCCCAAACCGCTGGACCCGCATGTGTTGAATGAACGTCTGTTGAGTGCTCGCTGGAGCATTTGAGTCACACCCCTGATTTGAAGTACTGGCCTTACTCGCCCGCCAACGGGCAAGCAGGTGCAGCCACAACCCCCACAGCAAAAAGGAGAGCGCCATGCGCCCTGTCATTTTGCGTCGCGGTCTGGTCGCTCTGTTTGCTGCGGCTGTGTCCTTCGGCGCCATTGTTCAAGCTCAAGCCGAGACCTTGCGTATCGGTTATCAGAAATACGGCACCCTGGTGCTGCTCAAGGCCAAGGGCTCCCTGGAAAAGCGCCTGGCGCAGCAGGGCGTAGACGTGCAATGGACCGAGTTCCCGGGCGGCCCGCAGCTGCTGGAGGGGCTGAATGTCGGCTCCATCGACTTCGGTGTGACCGGCGAAACTCCACCGGTATTTGCCCAGGCTGCCGGTGCCGATCTGCTCTACGTGGCCTATGAACCGCCGGCGCCCCATAGCGAAGCGATCCTGGTGCCCAAGGACTCGCCGATCAAATCGGTGCAGGACCTCAAGGGCAAGAAGGTGGTGCTGAACAAGGGCTCCAACGTCCATTACCTGCTGGTCCGCGCCCTGGAAGACGCCGGCCTCAAGTACAGCGATATCCAGACTGTGTTCCTGCCCCCGGCCGATGCCCGCGCAGCGTTCGAGCGTGGCAGTGTCGACGCCTGGGTGATCTGGGACCCTTACCAGGCGGCGGCCGAGCAGCAACTGCAGGCACGCACTCTGCGTGACGGCAGTGGCATCGTCGACAACCACCAGTTCTACCTGGCGACCAAACCCTACGCACAGCAGCACCCCGAGGTGATCAAGGCCCTGGTGGAGGAAGTGCGGGCCGTGGGCGAGTGGTCCAAGGCCAACCCGCAGGAGGTCACCCAGCAGGTGGCACCTCTGTTGGGCCTGTCTACCGACATCACCCTGACCTCGGTGAAACGCCAGGGCTACGGTGCGGCCTTCCTGACCCCGGAAGTGATCGCCGCGCAGCAGAAAATCGCCGACAGCTTCTATCAGCTCAAGCTGATTCCCAAGCCGCTGAGCATCAAAGACGTGATCTGGACGCCCACTGCCGCCGTGGCCAAAGCGCCGTAATTCGACCCCTTAGGAGACAACTCCATGAGCCTCAACATCTTCTGGTTTCTGCCCACCCACGGCGACGGCCATTACCTTGGCACCGCCGAAGGCGCTCGCGCCGTCGATCATGCATACCTGCAACAGATCGCCCAGGCTGCCGACCGCCTTGGTTTTGGCGGGGTGCTGATTCCCACCGGGCGGTCCTGCGAGGATTCCTGGTTGGTGGCGGCCTCGCTGATTCCGGTGACCCAGCGTCTGAAGTTTCTGGTAGCCCTGCGTCCCGGGATCATTTCCCCGACGGTGGCGGCGCGTCAGGCTGCGACCCTGGATCGCTTGTCCGGTGGCCGGGCGCTGTTCAACCTGGTGACCGGTGGTGATCCGGACGAGTTGGCCGGCGATGGCCTGTTCCTCGACCATGAAGAGCGTTACCAGGCCTCCGTGGAGTTCACCCGTATCTGGCGGCGGGTGCTGGAAGGCGAAACCGTGGATTACGACGGCCAGCACATCAGCGTGAAGGGCGCCAAGCTGCTCTATCCGCCGCTGCAGCAACCCCGTCCACCGCTGTATTTCGGCGGCTCTTCGGAAGCCGCCCAGGACCTGGCCGCCGAGCAGGTGGAGATGGTTCTGACCTGGGGCGAACCACCGGCCGCCGTGGCCGAGAAGATCCAGCAGGTGCGGGAAAAGGCCGCCAAGCTGGGGCGCACCGTGCGTTTTGGCATCCGCCTGCATGTGATTGTGCGAGAAACCAATGCCGAGGCCTGGCAGGCCGCCGAGCGCCTGATTTCCCATCTGGACGACGACACCATCGCTCGGGCCCAGGCGTCCCTGGCCCGTTTCGATTCCGTCGGCCAGCAGCGCATGGCGGCCCTGCATGGAGGGCGCCGCGACAAACTGGAAGTGAGCCCGAACCTCTGGGCCGGGGTAGGCCTGGTGCGTGGTGGCGCCGGCACGGCCCTGGTGGGCGACGGTCCTACGGTGGCAGCGCGGATGCAAGAGTACTCAGACCTGGGCATCGACACCTTTATCTTCTCCGGTTATCCACACCTGGAAGAGTCCTACCGGGTGGCCGAACTGCTGTTTCCGCATCTGGACATCGAGCGCCCCAAGCTGCCTGAAGCTGCAGGTTATGTCAGTCCGTTCGGGGAAATGGTCGCCAACGACATCATCCCCAAAGCTGCGTCCCAGAGCTGAGGTGCGGTCATGAGTGGACAACGCATAGTGCATCGGCTGGCGCCCTGGGGGCTGCCGTTGCTGCTGCTCGCGGTGTGGCAGCTGTCGGTATCGGCGGGTTGGCTGTCGACCCGTATCCTGCCGGCCCCCAGCGCGGTGATCGAGGCCGGGGTCAGCCTGGTACGCAGTGGCGATATCTGGACTCACCTGGCCATCAGTGGCTGGCGTGCGGGGCTGGGTTTTGTCATCGGCGGCGGTATCGGTCTGGCGCTGGGCTTCATCACCGGTTTGTCGAAATGGGGCGAGCGCTTGCTGGACAGCTCGGTGCAGATGATCCGCAACGTACCGCACCTGGCGCTGATTCCCCTGGTGATCCTGTGGTTCGGTATCGACGAGTCGGCGAAGATCTTTCTGGTAGCCCTGGGCACTCTGTTCCCGATCTACCTCAACACTTACCACGGCATTCGCAACGTTGATCCGGCGCTGGTGGAGATGGCCCGTAGCTACGGACTGTCGGGGTTCGCGCTGTTTCGCCAAGTGATCCTGCCCGGAGCCTTGCCCTCGATCCTGGTGGGGGTGCGTTTTGCCCTGGGCTTCATGTGGCTGACGCTGATCGTTGCTGAAACCATCTCCGCCAGCTCCGGCATCGGCTATCTGGCCATGAATGCCCGTGAGTTCCTGCAGACCGACGTGGTGGTGCTGGCCATTGTCATGTACGCGGTGCTCGGCAAGCTCGCCGACCTCGCAGCGCGGGGCCTGGAGCGGGTCTGGCTGCGCTGGCATCCGGCCTACCAAGTGGCCAGGGGAGATGCTCAATGACGGCTCAACAACCTCCACGGCTGCTGCGGGGCATTCCCCTGGCCGTGCGCAAATTGCAAAAGACCTTCGGTTCGCGGCAGGTGCTGCGGGAAGTCGATCTGCACATTCCTGCCGGTCAGTTCGTGGCGGTAGTGGGGCGCAGCGGTTGCGGCAAAAGCACCTTGCTGCGCCTGCTGGCCGGTCTCGATCAGCCCACGGGCGGCGAGTTGCTGGCAGGCTCCGCGCCCTTGAGCGCAGCCATCGAAGACACCCGGTTGATGTTCCAGGAGGCACGTTTGCTGCCCTGGAAGAAAGTCATCGACAACGTCGGGCTCGGCCTCAAGGGCAACTGGCGGCCTCAGGCCCTGGAAGCCCTTGAAGCGGTGGGCCTGGCGGATCGCGCCAATGAATGGCCGGCGGCGCTGTCAGGTGGCCAGAAACAGCGGGTGGCCCTGGCTCGTGCCCTGATTCATCAGCCGCGACTGTTACTGCTGGACGAGCCGCTGGGGGCACTGGATGCCCTGACCCGGATCGAGATGCAGCAGTTGATCGAACGTTTGTGGCAGCAGCATGGCTTCACCGTATTGCTGGTCACCCACGATGTCAGTGAGGCCGTGGCGATTGCCGATCGGGTGATCCTGATCGAAGACGGCGAGGTGGGGCTTGACCTGCACGTCGAGCTGCCACGCCCGCGGGTGCGAGGTTCCCATCGCCTGGCGGCCCTGGAAACCGAAGTCCTCAATCGCGTGCTGGCACTGCCAGGTTCACCACCGGAACCGGAACCCGTTTCACCCTTGCCCACGCAGTTGCGCTGGGCACTTTAAAACAGCGAATCATTTCGATCCCAGGAGAAATACCATGACCATTAAAGCCATCAACGTTCGCAATCAGTTCAAGGGCACCATCAAGGAAATCGTCGAGGGTGACGTGCTGTCGGAAATCGACGTGCAGACCGCGTCCGGGATTGTCACTTCGGTGATCACCACCCGTTCGGTCAAGGAGCTGGAACTGTCCATCGGCAGCGAGGTGATTGCCTTCGTGAAATCCACCGAGGTGTCGATCGCCAAGTTGTGAGCAATGCAGTGCAACAGCCCCGAAGGGTGCGAGTCCTTCGGGGCTTTTTTCATGGACGCTGTAAATAACGGTCAGATTTGATACTTTCCCTGCTTTCGGCAAGGCCTGAACAGTACAAACATGACAACAGAGCAGGGTCCAAACGTAGGGTATCTGGAGTTTGATCGCGATCGCTGGTCAGCTCTGCGGGCCGCAGAACCCATGAGTCTGTCACCGTCCGAGATGGAGACGCTGACCAGTCCGACCCAGCCCATGGCGTCCAAGGAGGTGAGGCAGATCCTGCTCCCGCTGTCGCGCCTGCTGCATTTGCATGCGGCCCAGGTGCAGTCGCTCAAGGCCCCCCAGGCAGGTTTCAAGGCACCTTATGTCATAGGTGTATCCGGCAGTGTCGCGGTGGGCAAAAGCAGTTTTGCCAGGGTCCTGGCGGCCCTTCTGGCCTATTGGCCGGACAAGCCCAATGTGCATCTGGTGACTACGGACTCCTTTCTTTTCCCACTGGCGACCCTCCAGGAAAAAAATATTCTGCACCGCAAGGGGTTTCCCGAATCCTACGATGAGCCGTTGTTCGTGGATTTTCTGCAGTCGGTGTGCAGGAAGGGCGAGGCCGTCAGGATTCCCATCTATTCCCACGTCCGCTACGACATCCTGGCCGATGAGGCGCAGTCGGTGGAGGCTCCGGATATCATCATCCTCGAAGGCCTGAATGTGCTGCAGGGCGAGCAGGGGCAAGGCTTGAACCCCCTGGATTTCATCGACTTCTCCATTTACGTCGATGCGTCCGAGGAGGCGATCAAGGCCTGGTACCTGGAGCGCTTTGTCTACTTGAAGAACACCGCGTTCCAGGCGGCAGATTCCTACTTCAACAAGTACAAGGGGCTTTCGGACCTTGAAGCCCTGTCGGTGGCATCCGATACCTGGGATCGGGTCAACCTGAAGAATCTCGTCGAAAACATCCTGCCGACCCGGGAACGGGCGAACCTGATCATTCACAAATCAGCGGATCACAGCATCGACAGGTTGCTGTTGCGGCAGGCTTGAGCGCTCAGAGAGACGCTGGACGCTTGGGCAGGTAGGGCGGCAAGTAGAGGCTCAGGTAGGCATCGAAGACCCGCATGCCTTCCTCCGCCATGCGCGGGGTGATTTGCCCGTGCTGTTGCACCGAACGGGCGTACACCCGATCTCCCAGCTCCATGGCCAGGGCGAATACATCCACATCCCGGGGCAGGGTCGGCAGCTCGAAGTGGTGATCGAACAGCTTGTGCATCAGGTCACCCAGCTCGATGTCGTGCTGGCGATCGGCTTGGGTGACTTCCGTCAAGCCGTGTTGGGCGAGGATCAACTGGCGGGCTGCCGCGTCCTCGCCGTAGATGTCGAGCATGCGTTGTTCAACCAGGCGTGACAGGTCCCGCCAGCTGTCGAGCCGGTCGTGGTCGATGGGAGCTTGCAGGCAGGCGCGAAACCCGGCGTGGACATCAGCGGTCAGGGCTTCCAGCAGGGCAGGGACACTGGCGAAGAAGTGATAGACCGAGGACGGTGGAATCTGCGCTCGTTCCGCCACGCTGTAGATCGACAGGCTGGCCACCCCCTCGCTGGCCAGCAGGGTCCGGGCGGCGTCGAGTATCGAGTCGATCCGGGCCTGGCTGCGTGCACGGGGTTTGCGAAGAGGGGCGGTGCGCGTCATCGGTGTCTCCTACTGGGCAGCGGGCATTGTACGCGAGAGCGCCAGGATTCCTGTATCCGCCGGCCATAACGGCGAGGCACAAAAAAACGCCGCGGGCTGTGTGAGCTCCGCGGCGTTGTTTTTTTGCAACAACCGCTTAGACGGTGTGCAGGTACCAGTTGTACTCGAGGTCGGAGATGGAGTGTTCGAACTCCTCCAGCTCGCTCTCTTTGCAGGCCACGAAGATGTCGATGTATTTCGGATCGATGTACTTGGCCATCACCTCACTGTCGTCCAGCTCGCGCAGGGCATCGCGCAAGTTGTTCGGCAGGCTCTGCTCGTTCTGCTCGTAGCTGTTGCCTTCGGTCGGCGCAGGCGGCTCGATCTTGTTGGTCAAGCCGTGATGCACGCCCGCCAGGACCGAAGCCATCAACAGGTAAGGGTTGGCGTCGGCGCCGGCGACCCGGTGTTCCAGGCGCACGGCATCGGCCGAACCGGTAGGCACCCGCAGGGCCACGGTACGGTTGTCCAGGCCCCAGCTCGGCGAGTTCGGCACATAGAACTGTGCGCCGAAACGACGGTAGGAGTTGACGTTCGGGCAGAGGAAAGCCATCTGCGCCGGTAGGGTCTCGAGCACACCGCCGATCGCGTGACGCAGTGCGGCGTTCTGCTCGGGATCCTCGCTGGCAAAGATGTTCTTGCCATCTTTATCCAGAATCGAAATGTGGACGTGCAGACCGTTGCCCGCCTGGCCCGGGTAAGGCTTGGCCATGAAGGTGGTGTCCATCTCATGGTCGTAGGCGATGTTCTTGATCAGGCGTTTGAGCAGTACCGCGTAATCGCAGGCCTTGATCGGGTCGGCGACGTGGTGCAGGTTCACTTCGAACTGCGCCGGGGCACTTTCCTTGACGATGGCGTCTGCGGGGATGCCTTGCTCTTTGGCACCTTCGAGAATGTCCTGGAGGCAGTCGACGTATTCGTCGAGATCGTCGATCAGGTAGACCTGGGTGGAATGCGGGCGTTTGCCGGAGATCGGCGAACGTGGCGGTTGTGGGCGGCCGTTCACGTTCTCCTGGTCGATCAGGTAGAACTCCAGTTCGAAGGCGGCGCAGATGGTCAGTCCCAGTTCGTCGAACTTGGCCACGACCTGGCGCAGTACTTCTCGTGGATCGGCGAAGAACGGATCGCCTTCAAGCTCGTGCATGGTCATCAGCAGTTGCGCGGTAGGACGCTTCTGCCAGGGCTCGTTGCACAGGGTATCGGGGATTGGATAGCAGATTCGGTCAGCATCGCCGATGTCCAGGCCCAGGCCGGTGCTTTCCACCGTAGAACCATTGATATCCAGGGCAAACAGGGAGGCCGGCAGGTTGATGCCTTTCTCGTAAACCTTGTGGAGGCTGGTGCGTTCGATGCGCTTGCCGCGCACCACACCATTCATATCCGCAATCAGAAGGTCAACGTACAGAACCTCAGGATGTTCCTTAAGGAACGCGTTCGCTTCGTTGAGCTGAACGGCACGCGGGGGTACCGACATGATGCAACACCTTTGTTGTTAAAAATATCAATCATTGATCTTTTCTGGTTTCAGTCAACCCGAACGGCATGCCGAAGTCAAGTAAGGCCTTTTATGCCCTAATAAAGGGCTGGCGAGGCTCTTTTGAGGCAAAACAGGGCGTTTTTTGGGCTTCGACTACCTTGGGTACCGCAGGCTTGAGCGGGCCGTGTTGTATTTTTTACGGGGGTGTTGTGTAAAAAAATGAACAACGCTAAGCTCGAATCAAACCCATAACAGCAATAATACCGGGGTGTTTCATGTCTCGCCTGCCGTTAATCGGCGTCACCGCCTGCTCCAGGCAGATCGGTCTGCATGCCTATCACATCAGTGGCGACGAGTATGTACAGGCGGTAGCCAGCGCAGCCCAGGGCGTGCCGGTGATTCTTCCGTCCATGGCGCAGTGGCTTTCCCCGTCCGATATTCTGGACGGCCTGGACGGCATCCTCTTTACCGGTTCTCCTTCCAATATCGAACCTTTCCATTATCAGGGGCCTGCCAGCGCGCCGGGCACTGCTCATGATTCTGCACGGGACGCGGCCACTCTGCCGCTGTTGAATGCCGCCGTCCAAGCCGGTGTTCCGGTGCTGGGTATCTGTCGCGGATTTCAGGAAATGAATGTGGCCCTGGGCGGCAGCCTTCATCAGAACGTGCATGAAGTGCAGCCGTTCATGGACCACCGCCATGATGAAGAGCCCGATCAGCCCCTGGATGCCTGGTACGCGCCCGCCCATGATCTGCACGTTCAAACGGGCGGGATCCTGGCGAATCTGGGCCTGCCGCAGAAGATTCAAGTCAACTCGATTCATGCGCAAGGTATTGAACGTCTGGCGCCGGGCCTGCGGGTCGAGGCGCTGGCGCCTGACGGTCTGGTGGAGGCCATCTCGGTCGAGGGAGGCAAGGCATTTGCTTTAGGGGTGCAATGGCACCCCGAATGGCAGGTAAGCTGCAATCCTCACTATCTGGCCATCTTCCAGGCTTTTGGTGATGCCTGCCGCAAGCGGGCAAAACAACGCGACGCCGAAGCGTCACACAAGGCCTGACTTAATAGAGAGTCAGGAAACTCAGCCTAGAGGCATTTATGAGTAACAACCTCGACCAGCTCACCGATTGGTTGAAAGACCACAAGATCACAGAAGTCGAATGCATGATCGGCGACTTGACCGGTATCACCCGGGGCAAGATCTCGCCGACCAACAAGTTCATTGCCGAAAAAGGCATGCGCCTGCCCGAGAGCGTGCTGTTGCAGACCGTGACCGGCGACTATGTCGAAGACGACATCTATTACGAGCTGCTGGACCCGGCGGACATCGACATGGTCTGCCGTCCCGACCAGAACGCGGTGTATCTCGTGCCCTGGGCCATCGAACCCACTGCCCAGGTGATCCACGACACCTACGACAAGCAGGGCAACCCCATCGAGCTGTCGCCACGCAACGTCTTGAAGAAGGTCCTCAAGCTCTACGCCGACCACGGCTGGCAGCCCATCGTGGCGCCGGAGATGGAGTTCTACCTGACCAAGCGCAGTGACGACCCCGACTATCCCCTGCAGCCGCCCATCGGCCGTTCCGGCCGTCCTGAAACCGGGCGCCAGTCGTTCTCCATTGAAGCGGCCAACGAATTCGATCCGCTGTTCGAAGATGTCTACGACTGGTGCGAACTGCAGGAGCTGGACCTGGACACCCTGATCCATGAGGACGGCACGGCGCAGATGGAGATCAACTTCCGTCACGGTGACGCCTTGTCCCTGGCTGACCAGATCCTGGTGTTCAAGCGCACCATGCGCGAAGCCGCACTCAAGCATGACGTGGCCGCAACCTTCATGGCCAAGCCCATGACCGGCGAGCCTGGCAGCGCCATGCACTTGCACCAGAGCGTCATCGACATCAACACCGGCAAGAACGTCTTCTCCAACGAAGACGGGACCATGAGCCAGCTGTTCCTCAACCACATTGGCGGTTTGCAGAAGTTCATCCCCGAGCTGCTGCCGCTGTTCGCCCCCAACGTCAACTCGTTCCGCCGCTTCCTGCCCGATACCTCGGCGCCAGTGAACGTCGAGTGGGGCGAAGAAAACCGCACCGTGGGCCTGCGGGTGCCGGATGCCGGGCCGCAGAACCGTCGGGTGGAAAACCGCCTGCCGGGCGCCGACGCCAACCCTTACCTGGCCATTGCTGCCAGCCTGCTGTGCGGCTTCATTGGCATGGTCGAAGGCCACAACCCGAGCGCGCCAGTGGTCGGTCGTGGTTATGAGCGACGCAACCTGCGCCTGCCGTTGACCATCGAGGACGCCCTGGAGCGAATGGAAAACAGCAAGACCATCGAGAAGTACCTGGGCCAGAAGTTCATCACCGGCTACGTCGCGGTGAAGCGGGCCGAGCACGAAAACTTCAAGCGCGTGATCAGTTCGTGGGAGCGGGAATTCCTGCTGTTCGCCGTCTGATTCGCCGGGCGCCGCTGCCCCCCAGCGGCGCCTTCACTGACACTTAGGAGAGATTGATGACTCATAAAAACCCGCAAACCCGCGAGTGGCAAACCCTCAGCAGTGATCACCACCTGGCGCCTTTCAGCGACTTCAAGCAATTGAAGGAGAAGGGGCCGCGGATCATCACCCATGCCAAGGGTGTGTACCTCTGGGACAGTGAAGGCAATCAGATTCTCGACGGTATGGCTGGCCTGTGGTGCGTAGCCATCGGCTATGGTCGTGATGAATTGGCGGAAGCCGCCAGCAAGCAAATGCGTGAACTGCCCTATTACAACCTGTTCTTCCAGACCGCCCACCCGCCGGTGCTGGAGCTGTCCAAGGCAATCGCCGATGTCGCACCGGAAGGCATGAATCACGTGTTCTTCACCGGCTCCGGCTCCGAAGGCAACGACACCATGCTGCGCATGGTCCGCCATTACTGGGCGATCAAGGGCCAGCCGAACAAGAAGACCATCATCAGCCGGGTTAACGGCTACCACGGCTCCACCGTGGCGGGCGCCAGCCTCGGCGGCATGACTTACATGCACGAACAGGGCGACCTGCCGATTCCGGGCATTGTCCACATCCCGCAACCGTACTGGTTCGGCGAAGGCGGCGACATGAGCCCAGAAGAGTTCGGCATCTGGGCGGCCAACCAGCTGGAAGAGAAGATCCTGGAGCTGGGCGTGGATAACGTCGGTGCCTTTATCGCCGAGCCGATCCAGGGCGCTGGCGGCGTGATTGTGCCGCCGGACAGCTACTGGCCGCGGATCAAGGAAATCCTCGCCAAGTACGACATCCTCTTCGTCGCCGACGAAGTGATCTGTGGCTTCGGCCGCACCGGTGAGTGGTTCGGTAGCGATTTCTACGATCTCAAGCCCGACATGATGACCATCGCCAAGGGCCTGACCTCCGGCTACATCCCCATGGGCGGCCTGATTGTCCGTGACGAAGTGGTGGCGGTGCTCAACGAGGGCGGTGATTTCAACCACGGTTTCACCTACTCCGGCCATCCGGTGGCCGCAGCCGTGGCCCTGGAAAACATCCGCATCATGCGCGATGAAAAAATTATTCAGCGCGCCCACGAAAAAGCGGCACCCTATTTGCAGAAACGTCTGCGTGAGCTGAGTGATCACCCGTTGGTGGGCGAAGTTCGCGGGGTAGGCCTGCTGGGGGCGATCGAGCTGGTCAAGGACAAGGCCACCCGGGCACGTTACGAAGGTCGTGGCGTAGGCATGATCTGCCGACAGTTCTGCTTCGATAACGGTCTGATCATGCGTGCCGTCGGCGACACCATGATCATTGCGCCACCGCTGGTGATCAGCGAGGCGGAGATCGACGAACTGGTGGCCAAGGCGCGCAAGTGCCTGGATCTGACCTTGAGTGTGCTGCAGAGCTGAGTGCTAGGCTTTGAGCGCGGTGCTTGCGGGCACGGCGCTCGAAGCAGATATAAAGGATGGGTCTTTCCTTGAAAGCCGGCCTTGGATCTTGCCAGACTACCCGCCGTTTTGGTCGCCCCGAGACTGGCCGCTGAGCGAGTGGTTAAAAAAGAATAATTGGAGCATTACGCATGAAGGCATTAGGTATGAAGTTAGCTGGCAAGACCCTCCTCGCCATGTCCCTGATGGGCGTGATGGCGGCGGCAGCGCAGGCGGACGATAAAGTGCTGCACGTTTACAACTGGTCCGATTACATTGCCCCGGACACCATCAAGAAATTTGAAGCCGAGTCGGGCATCAAAGTGGTCTATGACGTGTTCGACAGCAACGAAACCCTGGAAGCCAAGTTGCTCGCCGGCAAATCCGGCTACGACGTGGTAGTGCCTTCCAACAACTTCCTGGCCAAGCAGATCAAGGCCGGTGTCTATCAGGAACTGGACAAGTCCAAGTTGCCGAACTGGAAGAACCTCAACGAATCGCTGCTCAAGGCAGTATCGGTGAGCGACCCGGGCAACAAGCACGCCTTCCCTTACATGTGGGGTTCGATCGGCATCGGTTTCAACGCCGAGAAGGTCAAGGCCGTATTGGGCGCCGACGCACCCACCAACTCCTGGGACCTGCTGTTCAAGCCGGAAAACGCCGAGAAGTTGAAGGCGTGCGGCGTCAGTTTCCTCGACTCGCCAACCGAGATGATTCCGGTGGCGCTGCACTACCTGGGCTACCCGACCGACAGCCAGGACAAAAAGCAACTGGCTGAAGCCGAAGCGCTGTTCCTCAAGATCCGTCC
The DNA here is from genome assembly GCF_045013505.1 of Pseudomonas sp. JDS08PS003. Classification (NCBI taxonomy): domain Bacteria; kingdom Pseudomonadati; phylum Pseudomonadota; class Gammaproteobacteria; order Pseudomonadales; family Pseudomonadaceae; genus Pseudomonas; species Pseudomonas sp. JDS08PS003. Next base: position 6,865,122 of record NZ_CP120724.1, on the reverse strand, counting down.
TTCGATCGCCTACTTCCACTCGTCCAAGTACATCTCCGACCTGGCTAACGGCAACATCTGCGTCGCTGTGGGTTACTCGGGCGACATCTATCAGGCCAAGGCTCGTGCCGCCGAAGCCGGTGACAAGGTCAAGGTCAGCTACAACATTCCCAAAGAGGGTGCTGGCAGCTTCTACGACATGGTCGCCATCCCTAAAGACGCGGAAAACGTCGACGGCGCCTACAAGTTCATGACCTTCCTGCAAAAGCCTGAAGTCATGGCCGAAATCACCAACGCCGTGCGTTTCCCCAACGGTAACGCGGCTGCAACCCCGTTGGTCGATAAAGACATCACCAGCGACCCGGGCGTTTACCCGCCGGCTGATGTACAGGCCAAGCTGTATGCGATCGCCGACTTGCCGGCCGCGACCCAGCGCATCCTGACCCGCAGCTGGACCAAGATCAAATCCGGTAAATAAGCCGATTTGCAGCACCACCTGTTGCCGTCGTCGTGGCGAGGGCGGCAACAGGAAACAATTAAATGACAGAAAGTTTTGCTGGATTGGTTTATCGAGGGTAAGTTGCGCGCCGGTTTTGTTGCTGGGCAGCTCGGAGGCTGTCAGGTAGCGCGGGGCAACTTGGGCCCAACTATTTAAGAGGACCTCCACTTGCCTATTTCTTTATTTTGCAAAGCCATGCTGGTCGCCGCCAGCCTGACGCTGGTGGCTGGCGCGCAGGCTGCACCGACCGTGCATATTTATAACTGGTCCGACTACATCGGTCAGAACACCCTGGCCGAATTTGAAAAAGCCACGGGCATCAAGCCGGTGTACGACGTATTCGATTCCAACGAAACCCTGGAAGGCAAGTTGCTGGCCGGTCGCACCGGTTATGACGTGGTGGTGCCGTCCAACCACTTCCTGGGCAAGCAGATCAAGGCTGGGGCTTTCCAGAAGCTCGACAAGAGCTTGCTGACCCATTATTCGAACCTTGACCCGGCCCTGCTCAAGCGCCTGGAAATGAACGATCCGGGCAACCAGTACGCGGTGCCGTACCTGTGGGGCACCAACGGCATCGGCTACAACGTCGACAAGGTCAAGGCGGTCCTGGGTGTGGACAAGATCGACTCCTGGAGCGTGTTGTTCGAGCCGGAGAACATCAAGAAGCTCAATAGCTGCGGCGTGGCCTTCCTCGATTCTGCCGATGAAATGATGCCCACGGTCCTCAACTACCTGGGGCTGAACGCCAACAGCACCAATCCCCAGGACTACAAGAAGGCCGAAGCCAAGTTGCTGGCGGTGCGTCCTTACGTGACTTACTTCCATTCGTCCAAGTACATCTCGGACCTGGCCAACGGCAATATCTGCGTGGCCATCGGTTTTTCCGGCGACGTGTTCCAGGCCAAGGCCCGGGCCGCCGACGCCGGCAAGGGCGTGAACATCGCCTACGCGATTCCGAAGGAGGGAGGTGCCCTGTGGTTCGACATGCTGGCGATCCCCAAGGATTCGAGCAACGTCAAGGAAGCGCACGCCTTCATCAACTATTTGCTGCAACCTGAGGTGATTGCCCAGGTCAGTGACTACGTCGGTTATGCCAACCCCAATCCCGGGTCGGACAAGCTGATGGAGCAATCCATTCGCACCGACGAAGCGGTTTATCCACCGCAGGCCGTGCTCGAAAAGACTTACGTGTCCACCGAGTTGCCACCCAATATCCAACGCTTGATGACCCGCAGCTGGACCAAGGTCAAGACGGGTAAGTAGTTCCACAGGCTCAAACTATCCAAGGTCCGTCCACGTGGGACGGGCTGCAAATTTTGTTGGGAGTTTCGCAAATGGCAGTTGCCTCCGGCGCCTATAAGAAAGCCCTCGAGGGCGACCAGACACCTAAGCAGGTGCTGGTCAAAATCGACCGGGTCACGAAGAAGTTCGACGAGACGGTTGCCGTGGACGATGTGTCCCTGGAAATCAAGAAAGGCGAGATCTTCGCTCTGCTCGGTGGCTCGGGTTCGGGCAAGTCCACCTTGTTGCGGATGCTGGCCGGTTTCGAACGGCCAACGGAGGGGCGAATCTTCCTCGATGGCGTGGACATCACCGACATGCCGCCCTACGAGCGGCCGATCAACATGATGTTCCAGTCCTACGCCCTGTTCCCCCATATGACCGTGGCGCAGAACATTGCCTTCGGCCTCAAGCAGGACAAGATCCCTGCCGCCGAGATCGACGCCCGGGTGGCGGAGATGCTCAAGCTGGTGCAGATGAGCCAGTACGCCAAGCGCAAGCCGCACCAGCTGTCCGGCGGCCAGCGCCAGCGCGTGGCCCTGGCCCGCTCCCTGGCCAAGCGTCCCAAGCTGCTGCTGCTGGACGAACCCATGGGCGCCCTGGACAAGAAGCTGCGCTCGCAGATGCAACTGGAGCTGGTGGAGATCATCGAGCGCGTAGGCGTGACCTGCGTCATGGTGACCCACGATCAGGAAGAGGCCATGACCATGGCCGAGCGTATCGCCATCATGCACCTGGGCTGGATTGCCCAGATCGGCAGCCCGATCGATATCTACGAGACCCCGGTCAGTCGCCTGGTGTGCGAGTTCATCGGCAACGTCAACATCTTCGAAGGTGAGGTGGTGGACGATGCCGAAGGTCACGCGCTGATCACCTGCAAGGACCTGGACCGCAATATCTATGTCGGCCACGGCATCAGCACCTCGGTCCAGGACAAGTCGGTGACCTACGCGATCCGTCCGGAAAAGCTCCTGGTCACCGCCGAGATGCCGACCTGCGAGTACAACTGGTCCAGCGGCAAGGTCCACGACATTGCCTACCTGGGCGGTCACTCGGTGTTCTACGTCGAGCTGCCGAGCGGCAAGCTGGTGCAGTCCTTCGTGGCCAACGCCGAGCGTCGTGGCGCGCGGCCGACCTGGGGTGATCAGGTCTACGTCTGGTGGGAAGACGACAGCGGCGTGGTACTGCGCTCATGAACATGCGAAAGCTCAAGCGCCGACTCGATCGAATTATTCCCGGTGGCCGTCAACTGGTCATCGGGGTTCCGTTCATCTGGCTGTTTCTGTTCTTCATGCTGCCGTTCTTCATTGTCCTGAAGATCAGCTTCGCCGAAGCGGACGTGGCCATTCCGCCCTACACCGAGATCTACAGTTACGTCGATCAGAAGCTGCAGGTGCTGCTCAACCTTGGCAACTACGCGATGCTGGGGGACGACGAGCTGTACATCGCCGCCTACCTTGGCTCGCTGAAGATGGCGTTCTTCAGCACCATCCTCTGCCTGCTGATCGGCTACCCGATGGCCTATGCCATCGCCAGCGCCCGTAAAGAACTGCAGACCGTACTGGTGCTGCTGATCATGATGCCGACCTGGACTGCGATCCTGATCCGGGTCTATGCCTGGATGGGCATCCTCAGCAACAACGGCCTGCTCAATGGCTTCCTGATGTCGATGGGCTGGATCAACGAGCCGCTGCAGATCCTCAATACCAACATCGCGGTGTACATCGGCGTGGTCTATTCCTACCTGCCGTTCATGATCCTGCCGCTGTACGCGAACCTGGTGAAACACGACACCAGCCTGCTGGAGGCCGCGGCCGACCTGGGCTCGAGTACGTTCAACAGCTTCTGGAAGATCACCGTGCCGCTGTCCAAGAACGGCATCATCGCCGGTTGCATGCTGGTGTTCATCCCGGTGGTGGGCGAGTTCGTGATTCCGGAACTGCTGGGCGGCCCGGAAACCCTGATGATCGGTAAAGTGCTCTGGCAAGAGTTCTTCAACAACCGTGACTGGCCGGTGGCATCCGCCTTGGCAGTGGTGATGCTGGCGATCCTGATTGTGCCGATCATTCTGTTCAACCGCAGTCAGGCCAAAGAAATGGAGGGCAAGGAATGAAGCGCTTCAGTTTCTCGAGCATGATGCTGGTGCTGGGCCTGTTGTTCATCTATCTGCCGATGCTGATCCTGGTGATCTACTCGTTCAACGCCTCGAAACTGGTGACGGTATGGGGCGGCTGGTCGATCAACTGGTATATCGGCCTGCTGGATAACACCCAGCTCATGGGTTCGGTCTTACGTTCCCTGGAGATCGCCTGCTACACCGCCGTTGCCGCGGTGGCCCTGGGCACCTTGGCAGCGTTCGTCCTGACCCGGATCACCCACTTCAAGGGACGCACGCTGTTCGGTGGCCTGGTGACTGCGCCGCTGGTGATGCCTGAAGTGATCACCGGCCTGTCGCTGTTGCTGCTGTTCGTGGCCATGGCCCAAGCCGTCGGCTGGCCTCAGGAACGCGGGATCGTCACCATCTGGATCGCCCACACCACGTTCTGCGCCGCCTATGTGGCGGTGGTGGTGTCGGCTCGCCTGCGCGAGCTGGACCTGTCCATCGAAGAGGCGGCCATGGACCTGGGCGCGCGGCCGTGGAAGGTGTTCTTCCTGATCACCATCCCGATGATCGCGCCGTCCCTGGCAGCGGGGGGCATGATGTCCTTCGCCCTGTCCCTGGATGACCTGGTACTGGCTAGCTTCGTCTCTGGCCCGGGGTCCACCACCTTGCCGATGGAAGTGTTCTCGGCGGTGCGCCTGGGGGTCAAACCGGAGATCAACGCTGTGGCCAGCCTGATCCTGCTGGCGGTGTCCCTGGTGACCTTCCTGGTCTGGTTCTTCAGCCGTCGCGCCGAAGAAGCTCGCAAGCGTGCGATTCAGCAAGCCATCGAAGAGAGTGCTGCCGACTCCTGGAAGCAGCCGGACGTACGTCGGGCTCAGGCGCCGGAAGCTGCCTGACCCCAGGCTCGCGCTACCTTAGGTACGCAACAAAAAAACCTCGCCCCGGTAACCGGGAGCGAGGTTTTTTATTGCCCCACGCCGACTCCCGCCGTAGGAGCCGGCTTGCCGGCGAAGGCGATCTTGAGATACATGCCGGGCTTGCGGGCCTCTTCGCTGGCAAGCCAGCTCCTACAATAGGCGCTCAGGGGCGGCGGGCCGGCAGCAGCTTCAGGGTACTGCGGGTGTTGGCGCTGACTTCTTCGTCGCTGAAGTGCGCCTGTTGGTAGACCCCTTCGATGTAGGCCTCGGCCTGGTCGTCGTAGTGCTTGTCGAACAGCACACCGCTCTGGCCCACGGGGTTGATGGTCAGGCTGTGGGCCGGGTCGGCGAAGTCGATGATGCGCCGGGTCGAGGGGCCATACACCACGGACCAGGGCGCCGGGCCGATCTTGGCGGTGAGGTTGTTCGGCACTTCATGGCTGCCCGGGGCATCCAGGGGGCCGACGTTGAATACCCGGTCCAGGGGCTTCTGCATCCCTAGCGGATGAGCGTGGGTCAGGGTATGGGCGGTGCCCCAGCGCCATTGCGCGGGGTTGGCGCCCAGGGTGCGCTTGAGGTGGTCGATGCTGGCGCGCCAGGCCACCTTGACCGTGTCGGCTCGGCTTTCACGCTGGGGCGTCGTGCGGTTGTCCCACCAGGGGGAGTCGGGATCGGCCGCCAGCCGGGGCAGGGCGGCATCCACCACCCGGGCTTGGATCAAAGCGTCGAAGTAGGCGTCGCCGAGCTTTTCATGAAAGGTGGCGTCGGCCAGGTCGAACAGGAACTGGTTGAACAGGGTGGCATTGGTGGAGTCCAGGGGGTAGTCGCCCTGCCACTTCGCCAGTTGCTCCAGCAGTTTCAGTTCTTCGGGATCGCTGACCACTTCCCGCAGCACTGGCAGCAAGGGAGCCAGCAGGCGCGGACCGTAGGCGGTGGTGGTGCCCAATTGCAGTTTCTGGGTGTTTTCCAGGTCCCATTTCACGCTTTTGTCACTGAGCTGACGGTCCAGTTGCTGGCCCCGGTCGGCGAGGTTGTAGTAACCGGGGATCTCCATGCCGGTCGGGGATACGGGCTGGAAGTTGGCGGAGACGATATAGCCCCGGGCCGGGTTCTCTTCCTGTGGGTTGGCGCTGAAGGGGTAGAAGCCCTCCTTGTCAGCCATGGCGGTGCTGCCATCGAGAATGAACGCCGGTTTGGCCCCGGCCGGACGCTTGGGCAGCAGCGCCGCTGCCCACCAGCCGATATCACCCTTGGCGTTGGCCCAGACAATGTTCAGTCCGGGGGCGTGGACTTTGGCGGAGGCCGCGCGAACCTTGGCCAGGGTATCGGCGCGGTTGAGCTGGTAGAAACCATCGAGGATCGGGTTGGGGGTTTCCAGAAACCCCCACCACATGGCTATGGGGGCCTTGCCCACGGTGGTGCCGAGCATGTCGTTGATGATCGGGCCGTGGGGCGACTGGCGCAGGGTCAAGGTCACCGGCGCCTGGCCCTTGACCGCAATCTGTTGCTCGCTGCTGATCAGGTCGACCCATTTGTCATGGAACCAGACCTGGTTGGGATTCTCCGGGTTGACCTTCTCGGCGATCAGGTCGAGATCGTCGTTCTGGAACATGGTCAGGCTCCAGCCGAAATCCAGGTTGTGACCCAGGAAGGCGAAGGGCACCAGGGCCTGGTGATGGCCGTAGAGTTCGAAACCCGGAGCCGAAAGTTGCGCCTCGTACCACACCGACGGCAGGGAGTAGCGAATGTGTGGGTCGCCGGCCAGCAGTGGGCGTCCGCTCTTGGTCCGAGCGCCGGCCACGGCCCAGGCGTTGCTGCCTTCGAATTGCGGCAGTCCGGCCTCGCTCAGGGCTTGCAGGCTCAGGAGGGCGATCTGCCCCAGGTCCTGCCAGTCGACAGCGGCCAGTGGCAGGGACGGTTGCGGCTTGCCCTTGGCCAGCACGCCCTTGGGCTGCCAGTCGAGGTCGAAGACTTTCAGGTAATCGTTGCCCAACTGGTCGCGGATATAGGTCAGCAGCGGTTCGGTACGAAAGGCCATGGCGAAGCTGTAGGCCATGAAGCCGGCAACGCTGACGGTGTCTTCTGCCGTGAATGGCCGCTTGTGGATGCCCAGGACATCGAACTCCATGGGGCTGGCGTGACTGTCCTGATACTGGTTGATGCCGTCCAGATAGGCTTCCAGGGCCTTCCACGCGGGAGACTGACGGTCGAGCCCGGCCACATAGCTGTCGGCGCGCTCGCGGATGCGCAGGCTGCGGAACAGTTTGTCGGTGTCCAGCAGCTTGGGCCCCAGAACCTCTGCCAGTTCGCCCCGGGACAGGCGCCGCAGGACTTCCATCTGGAACAGCCGGTCCTGGGCGTGGACGTAACCCAGGGCGCGATACAGGTCGGCTTCGTTTTCCGCGCGGATATGGGGCACGCCGCGCTCGTCGTAACGCACAGTGACCGAGCCCTGCAGGCCGCGGACTTCCACCTGGCCCTGACGTGTCGGCTGCTTGCTGTAGAGATAGCCGACGACACCCGCCAGCAGGGCGAGGATCAGGACGGCAACGACGGTCAGGCTGCGTTTCATGCGGGCTCCTTGCTGTTGTTTTCAGTGCCGCCTTGGAAGAGCTGCAGAGATTTAGCACAAGTCATGGGCATCGCGCAGGAGGCAGTCCTTGAATAGGCGCGAATGCCTTTAATTGGCAGTGGCTGGCCAGGGACAGTAGCAGCCTACCGCCAGGGTGTGGGTGGCATTGATCTGGCGATGGTTCTCTAGCGCCTGGAGGATGGGCTCGATAAAGCTGTTGCTGGAGTTGCAGGTCAGGCCTTCGCTGTAGGGCCCGAAGTAGGCCAGCTTGCCGTTGCGATCCCAGATCGCCACCGCCGGACTGGCGGGAATCTGTTCGGCACCGGGCAGGCTGTCGAGCGGCTTCAGGCGGCCCAGGGTGGCAGGCAGTTGGCCGTGGCTGCCGGGCTTCTGCACGGAATAGAACTCCACGCCCCGCGGGCCATAGGCTTCGATCAGCTCGGCCAGGTGCTGCTGGTTGCCGACGTTGCAGGGGCAGGCCGGGTCCCAGAAGTGCACCAGGCGGATGGCGCCAGGGCCGGCCAGCTCGGCGGGCAGTTGCAGTGGGTCGCCGGAGAACACCGCCGTGTGTTCACTGAAGGCCCGCAGATAGCGTCCCTGGAACCAGTCGTAGGCGCACCACAGCACCACGGCGCAGATCAGGACGAGCAAGCTGGCAATCAGGGGCGTGCGGTAAGACTGGCGCATTAAGATCGGTCCTCGAAGGTCGCGTAGCTTGCCATGCTTGCCGCGACAGATGAATATCGCAGGCCTAGAAAGCCTGTTTTGTCCTCGGTACCCCCCCGTTTTGGAAAACTCCATGTCCGTGACCTTCGACCCCGACCACCTGCGCGCCAGTCTGCAACCCCTGGTGGCTGGGCAGCCCTTGTCGGTGGAGGCTCAGGCCTATCAGCGCTTCTATGGGCTGGACTTCGCCGGGCGTGCGCTGGTGCCACGCAGTCGCCTGGGGCGCTTTCACGTGGAGGGCTACGAGGTGGTCACGCAGGTGTGGTGGCCGGAACAGCCACAGGCAACGCTGTTTCTGTTCCACGGCTTCTACGACCACATGGGCTTGTACCGGCACGTGATCGAGTGGGCCCTGCAGCGCCGCTTCGTGGTGATTTCCTGTGACCTGCCCGGGCATGGCCTGTCCAGTGGCGAGCGCGCCAGCATCAATGATTTCGCGGTGTATCAACGGGTACTGCAAGGCCTGTTCGCCCAGGCGCGGTCCCTGGACTTGCCCCAGCCCTGGCACTTGTTCGGGCAAAGCACCGGTGGCGCGATCATCATGGATCACCTGCTCAACCAGGGCGCCGAGAGCCCGGCCCAGGGGCAAGTGGTGCTCCTGTCACCCTTGGTGCGACCTCGTGCCTGGGGTTGGTCGATGCTCAGCTATTACCTGCTGCGGCCATTTGTCAGTGGCATTGCCCGGCGCTTCAGCGAGAACTCCAACGATGCGGATTTTCTCGCCTTCCTTCAGGCCGACCCGTTGCAGCCACAACGTTTGCCCACTGCCTGGGTCGGCGCGCTGGCACGTTGGATCAAGCAGTTGGAAGCAGCTCCGCGCAGTTCAAGGCAGCCGCTGATCGTCCAGGGGCAGGCGGACATGACGGTGGATTGGGAGCACAACCTGCAAGTGATTCGCGGCAAGTTCACCGCACCTGAGGTCTTGATGCTGCCGGAGGCGCGGCATCACCTGGCGAATGAAATTCCCTTGTACCGCGATCAGTACTTCGCCTTTCTTACCCAGCACCTTTGATCCGCGTGCCCGGCCGCGCCGCCGTGCAGCCTGAGCCCAGGGGTCAGGGCGTGAGGCTGGAGGTGCTCTGGCCGACCGCCAGGCCGGCGCGAATCGCTGCCAGGGCTGCCTGGTAATAGGCCTTGCCCTCACTGGATTCGGCGAAGGTCGCGAATTCTTCCAGCTCGGTGTCGGACAGGTCCCGATAAACGTACAGCAGGGTGTTGTTCAGGTCGTTGCCGATCTGCTGCATCAATCGCTGGCGCTGACCGTTGAGCATGCCCTGGGCCTGCCCCCCTCCCAGCAGGCCGGGAATCATCTGGCTCAGGCTGTCTGCGGCGACTCCGGCGATCGCCAGGCTGACTTCCGCGCCGGCTTCCTTGGCCGGTAGCGCCTGGGCCAGGTGGCCGATGATCAATTGGCGGTTATCACTGACCTGCATCTTCGGCAGGCCCTGGGCATTCTTGGCCAACTGGTCGCGACGGGTGGCCAGCAATTCGGCGGCGACGATCTTGCGGCCCAGGGGCGACTGGAAGAAGGCCAGGGCGGGAGCGGGATTGGCGAGATGCTGGCGCAGTTGCTCTTCGGCGCGACGGTCCACGGCCTGGGGCGCGAAGCGCTGGTTGCTGTTGTCCACCAGGGCCTGGTAGACCGCTGGCGGCAAGCTGTTCTGGTAGCGCTGCTGGGCGGCGCTCAGGGCATCGTTGAAATGCGCGCGCTGTTCCGGCCAACCGGCGACCTTGTACAACTGGTCGTGGCTGTCTGCCCAGGCAGGCAAGGCGCAGAACATCAACAGTGAGAAAAGCAAACGGCGCATAAGGACTCCTGTCAGCAGGCGACTATTCTCCGGGGCAAGGCGATGGTTGTCGAGAATTCGTATCAGGATCGCCCGCTAAAGTAATGAGTGGAAAGTGCATTGGAAAAAAATGCGTAATCCTCCGCTCTGTGGCTCTGTCAGATTTATCTGATGCTGGATACTATGCGCGCCATGCAAATACCCTCTGATCATCCGCTGTTGTTGCGTATCGTCGACGACCTGGCCGCCTGTGGCTGGTCGCAGCAGAATGTTTTCCTGTCCGAGGGTCTGACCCTCGAACTGGCGGCTGAGTGCCGTAAACGTGCGATAGAAGGTGAGCTGGCGCCTGCGGCGGTAGGACGTGGCCCGGCTCAGGAAATACGCGAGGGTATTCGCGGCGACCATATCCAGTGGCTCGAGCCCGGCCAGGCCGAGGCTGTCGATACCTATCTGGGGTTGATGGACAGCCTGCGCGAGGCCCTCAATCGAGGCCTGTTTCTCGGGCTTGAGGACTTCGAGTGCCACTTCGCAATGTACCCGCCGGGGGCATTTTACAAGCGCCACGTGGACCGCTTTCGCGATGATGATCGGCGCATGGTCTCGGCGGTGATCTACCTCAATGAGCAGTGGCTGCCCGATCACGGCGGGCAATTGCGCATGTACCTCAATGACCAGGGGCAATACGATGTGGTCCCTGTCGGGGGGCGGCTGGTGGTGTTTCTTTCCGGTGAAGTCCCCCATGAAGTCCTGCCCGCGACGCGGGATCGCCTGTCCCTGACCGGCTGGTTCCGGCGTCGTGGTAACGAGCCGTTCTGAATATGCACAAGATCCTGGTCAGCCGCTGCCTGTTGGGCCACCGCGTGCGCTACGACGGCGGTGCCAGCGGCCCGTTCGATCAACTGGCCGCCTGGCTGCAAGAGGGGCGGGTGGTTGCGCTGTGCCCGGAGGTGGCCGGCGGCTTGCCGACGCCACGGGCGGCGGCGGAGATTCCTGGTGGGCAAGGCGTCGATGTGCTTGAGGGCCGGGCACCGGTGATGACCACGGAAGGCGAAGATGTCAGCGCCGAATTCCTCTCTGGTGCTCGGCAGGCCCTGGAGTTGGTGGAAAAGCACGGGATCCGCATCGCCGTGCTCAAGGCCAACAGCCCGTCCTGCGGCAATGTGCTCACCTATGACGGCACCTTCAGCGGCATCAAGGTTCAGGGCGAGGGCGTGACTGCGGCGCTATTGCAGCGCCATGGCGTGCAAGTCTTCAGTGAGCTGCAGCTGCCCGAGGCTGCTGCTGTCCTGGCCGCCCTGTAGCCGCAGCTTGCGGCGGCTATCGGGCAAGGATTACTGCCCGGCTTCAGCCTTGGGCGGTTTGCTCGCATCCATGCCGAACCACTTCTCCGACAGGGCCATCAGTCGCCCATCTGCCTTGATCCGCTGCAGGGCGCTGTCCAGGCTCGCCTGGAACGCCGGGTTGCCTTTCTGGAAGGGAATCGCCAGGCTCAGGGTCGGGCCCACCTTGGCTCCTTCCTTTACCGGCAGGCGACTGTCGCGAATGGCGTAGGGAATCAGCAGGCGGTCGCTGATGGCCGCGTCGATCTGTTTGTCCGCCACATCCTTGATCGGTTGCTGGGCATCGGCATAGCTGCGCAGGTTGATGCCTTCCACGGTCCGTGCCTGATCAACGAACTGGCTGCCCTGAGCCACGCCCAGCGCTTGCCCACGCAGGGCCTGGAGGGAAAACAGCGGGCGTTGTTCTTCCTTGCGCACGATCAACTGGGCACTGGAATAGCTGTAGGGCTCGCTGAAGTCGAAACGATCCTTGAGTTCCGGGGTCACTGCTATGTGGTTGATGGCCACGTCGAACTTGCCGCTCTCCACACCTGGCAGCAACTCGGCCGCCGCAGTCACCACGAAGTCCGCGCGCACGTCCAGTTCACTGGCCAGCAACTGCCCCAACTCCACCTCGAAACCGGTGAGTTTGCCGTCATCCTTGAAGTTGAAGGGCGGCGTATTGGCTTCCAGGGCGATGCGCAGTTCCCCGCGGTCATTGATGTCGTCCATCAGTTCGGCTTGAGCGTAAGTGCTCACAAGGGGCAGCAAAAGTAACAGGCCAGGCAGGAAACGCATGGTCACTCCTTGAATTTATATGAGCGATGCGCCGTTCAGGCTCGCTTTGCTAAGGTGTTGAGTGCCTTCGACAACGAATCGCCACGAAGTTGTCATAACCGTAAAAGATTTGCGGAAAAACTGGAGAAGATAATGAAAATTTTTATGTCGCGTGCTGCATTGGCCGGTCTGTTGCTGGGAGCTTCGATGCTGGCCGGCGCAGCGGAAATTCCTCGTACTGAGGCACCAGCGGGCGCCAAGGTGTTTATCGTTTCCCCGGCCGATGGGGCCACCGTCGACAAGACCTTCAAGGTCAAGTTCGGCGTTGAAGGCATCGCCCTGGCCCCTGCCGGCGACCAGACCGCCAACACCGGCCACCATCACCTGCTGATCGATGTCGAGCAACTGCCAGCGGAAAACCTGCCAATCCCAATGGATGCCAATCACCTGCATTTCGGCAAGGCGCAGACCGAAACCGAAGTGACCCTGACTCCGGGCAAGCACACCCTGCAGTTGGAGCTGGGTGACAAGAACCACGTGCCGTTCAACCCGGCAATCGTCTCCAAGAAAATCACAGTGACAGTGAAATAATCGTAAACGCGATAAAAAAGGGAGCCCAGAGGGCTCCCTTTTTTGTGCCGCCAAGATTTCTTAGAACAACACGCGGCAACGGATGGTGCCGTTGATGTGCTGCAGCTTCTCTTGCGCCAGGTCCGAGTACTCGGCGTCGACGTCGATCACCACGTAGCCGACCTTTTCGTTGGTCTGCAGGAACTGACCGGAGATGTTGATACCGTTTTCGGCGAAGACCTTGTTGATCTCGCTCATCACGCCCGGGATGTTCTCGTGGATGTGCAGCAGGCGGTGCTTGCCAGGGTGGGCAGGCAGCGCCACTTCCGGGAAGTTGACCGAGGAGACCGAAGTACCGTTGTCGCTGTACTTGACCAGCTTCTCTGCCACTTCCAGGCCGATGTTGGCTTGGGCTTCAGCGGTGGAGCCGCCGATGTGCGGAGTCAGGATCACGTTGTCCAGGCCGCGCAGCGGGCTTTCGAACTCTTCGTCGTTGGAGCGCGGCTCAACCGGGAACACGTCGATGGCTGCGCCGATCAGGTGCTTGTCCTTGATGGCGTCCGCCAGGGCGTCCAGCTCGACCACGGTGCCACGTGCGGCGTTGATCAGGATGCCGCCTTTCTTGATGGCACGGATTTCCTTTTCGCCGATCATCCACTGAGTGGCCGCAGTTTCCGGCACGTGCAGGGTGACGATGTCGGACATGCCCAGCAGCTCGTGCAGGTTGCCCACCTGAGTGGCGTTGCCCAGTGGCAGCTTGGTCACGGTGTCATAGAAGAACACCTGCATGCCCAGACCTTCGGCCAGGACCGACAGCTGAGTACCAATGGAGCCGTAACCGACGATACCCAGCTTCTTGCCGCGGATTTCGAAGGAGTTGGCTGCGCTCTTGATCCAGCCGCCACGGTGGCAGGAAGCGTTTTTCTCAGGGATGCCACGCAGCAGCAGGATGGCCTCGGCCAGTACCAGCTCGGCGACCGAACGGGTGTTGGAGTAAGGCGCGTTGAACACCGCGATGCCGCGCTCGCGAGCGGCGGACAGGTCAACCTGGTTGGTGCCGATGCAGAAGCAACCCACTGCGACCAGTTTCTTCGCGTGGTCGAAGATCTCTTCGGTCAGTTGAGTGCGGGAGCGAATACCGATGAAGTGTGCATCGGCGATCTTTTCCTTGAGCTGGGCTTCCGGCAGAGAACCGGTGAGGTACTCGATGCTGGTGTAGCCGGCGGCCTTGAGGACGTCGACAGCGGATTGGTGGACGCCTTCGAGGAGAAGGAACTTGATCTTGCTCTTATCGAGAGAAGTCTTGCTCATCTGCGTAAACCTGTGTCCCGGAGAAAAATGGCAGGGAAATGGACAGCTTGAGCTGACCTGGACGGCATGAAACCGCCACCGCAGAAAGGCCCTTGGGCACTCTCCTGCGGGGGCGGTATGCTAGCATACGCGCCCCGCTAAACACTCATTCCTGCGACGTGAAGCGTTCTCAGGATGACCATGAATTGTTCGAGAGTTCTGTCGATGACCAATCCTGCCCTGATTGATGAGCTGAAGACCCTGGTTGAGCCTGGCAAGGTGCTGACCGACGCTGACTCCCTGAATGCTTACGGCAAGGATTGGACCAAGCATTTCGCCCCGGCCCCCACGGCCATCGTTTTCCCCAAGACCACCGAGCAGGTCCAGGCCATCGTGCGCTGGGCCAATCAGCACAAGGTTGCGCTGGTGCCCTCGGGCGGGCGGACCGGGCTCTCGGCCGCTGCCGTGGCAGCCAACGGCGAAGTGGTGGTGTCCTTCGACTATATGAACCAGATTCTCGACCTGAACCTGACTGACCGCACTGCGGTGTGCCAGCCGGGGGTGGTCACCGAGCAACTGCAGAACCTGGCGGAAGAAAACGGCCTCTACTACCCGGTGGACTTCGCTTCTGCCGGCTCCAGCCAGATTGGCGGCAATATCGGCACCAATGCCGGCGGGATCAAGGTGATTCGCTACGGCATGACCCGCAACTGGGTGGCCGGCATGAAGGTGGTCACCGGCAAGGGCGACCTGCTGGAGTTGAACAAGGATCTGATCAAGAACGCTACCGGCTACGACCTGCGCCAGTTGTTCATCGGCGCGGAAGGCACTCTGGGCTTCGTGGTCGAGGCCACCATGCGCCTGGACCGGGCGCCGAAGAACCTCACCGCCATGGTGCTCGGCACCGCCGACTTCGACTCGATCATGCCGGTGCTGCACGCTTTCCAGAGCAAGCTCGACCTGACTGCCTTCGAATTCTTCTCCGACAAGGCCCTGGCCAAGGTCCTGGCCCGTGGTGATGTGCCGGCTCCATTCGAGTCCGACTGCCCGTTCTACGCCCTGCTGGAATTTGAGGCCACCACTGAAGAAGTGGCCAACCACGCCCTGGAAACCTTCGAGCATTGTGTCGAACAGGGTTGGGTGCTGGACGGGGTGATGAGCCAGAGCGAAACCCAGCTGCAGAACCTGTGGAAGTTGCGGGAATACATTTCCGAGACCATCTCCCACTGGACTCCGTACAAGAACGATATCTCGGTCACCGTTTCGAAAGTGCCGGCTTTCCTCAAGGAAATCGACGCCATCGTCGGCAAACACTACCCGGACTTCGAAATTGTCTGGTTCGGTCACATTGGCGACGGCAACCTGCACCTGAACATTCTCAAGCCGGACAACCTGAGCAAGGACGAGTTCTTCGCCAAGTGCGCCACGGTCAACAAGTGGGTGTTCGAAACCGTCGAGAAGTACAACGGTTCGATCTCCGCCGAGCATGGCGTGGGCATGACCAAGCGTGATTACCTGACCTACAGCCGCTCGCCGGTTGAGATCGAGTACATGAAGGCGGTCAAGGCAGTATTCGATCCGAACGGCATCATGAACCCGGGCAAGATCTTCGCTGCTTGAATGCAAGCAGCGCCCTGATGAAGCACAAGAGCAGGAGTCGGTAATGAGCTATCAGCACCAGTATGTCGACGGTACCCGGATTCATTTCCCTCTGGGCAAGGTGGTATGCATCGGTCGTAACTACGCCGAGCATGCCAAGGAGCTGGACAACCCGGTTCCCACTGAGCCCCTGCTGTTTATCAAACCCGGCAGTTGCGTGGTGCCGCTGGAAGGTGGTTTTGCCATTCCCACCGAGCGCGGCTCGGTGCACTACGAGGCGGAAATTGCCGTGCTGATCGGCAAGCCGCTGTCTACCAATCCCAGCCGCGAAGAAGTGCTGGACGCCATCTCAGGCTTCGCCCCGGCACTGGACTTGACCCTGCGGGACAAGCAGGCCGAGCTCAAGGCCAAGGGTCTGCCTTGGGAAATCGCCAAGTCGTTCGATGGTGCGGCGGTCATCGCGCCATTCGTGGTGGGCAGCAGTTTTGCCGACCTGAGCGATATTGGCATTCGCCTGACCATCAATGGTGAGGTGCGCCAGGACGGCAACAGCCGCGATATGCTCAATCCCATAGTGCCGATGATCCAGTACATGGCCGGCTGCTTTTCCCTGCAGGCCGGCGATGTGATTCTCACCGGTACCCCGGTTGGCGTCGGGCCGCTGAATGTCGGTGATGAGCTGGTGCTGGAACTGCCGGGCGTCAGTCGCTTCACCAGCAGCGTCCGTTGATCGGGAACTTTCTGCGAGGGCCCGGGAATCCGGGGCGCCTCGTAGAAAGCTCATGGCCTTTAACCGTTTTTTCACATTCGTTCCGGATAATTCCTAAGTTTATGGTTCGCCGATCTGAAAACTGCGTGCTATTAACTATGGCCGACCTCTGGAACTCTTGTGATGGACGCCGCTCCTCTGACTAAGCCTCTTGGCAATCGTCTGTCGCGTATTCGCCTGCGCATGCGCTGGTATTCCTGGCTGCTGCTGGCGGGGGTGATCTGCTATGGCGTTGCCAGCCTCATGCATTGGGACGATCGGGGAGCGCTCTGGGTGCAGGAGCGGTTTGTCAGTTCTTCCGAGCGCAGCGCCAGCATCTGGCTGCCCGGTTATCGCGTGGTCATCGATGCCAAGGCGCTGCCTGGCATGGAGCGTGATGAAGCCTCCGATCTTTCCTACAACCCACAGACCAAGACCCTGTTCTCAGTGATGGGCAAGCATCCGTTCCTGGCGGAACTGACCCTGCAAGGCGACGTTCTGCGCAAGATCCCCCTAGTGGGCTGGAGCAACCCGGAAGGGGTGGCCGTTCTGGAGAACGGGCTGCTGGCGATTGTCGACGAGCGCGAACATTCGCTGGTGATCGTCAAGGTCGATGCGGATACCAAAGAGCTGAATATCGCGGCTTTCCCCAAATACGACCTGGGCCCTTCGGAAGACCAGAACAAGGCTTTCGAAGCCATCGCCTGGAACCCGCGCAAGCAGCAGCTGCTGTTGGGAGAGGAGCGTCCACCGGCACTGTTCACCTGGAACAGTGATGGCAGTCAGGTGCTCACGGGCAGCAAGCAGAAGCTCTCCAGCGACGAACTCGACCTGCGCAACCTCTCGGCCTTGGGCATCGATCCGCGTACCGGTCATACCCTGGTGCTGTCCGCCGACTCCCATCTGCTGCTGGAGTTGGACGAGCAGGGTGAGCAAGTCAGCTTCATGGCCCTGCTCGGCGGCTTCAACGGCCTGCAGAACACCATTCCCCGGGCCGAAGGCGTGGCCATGGATGAGGCCGGCAACCTGTATATGGTCAGTGAGCCCAATCTGTTCTATCGCTTCGAGAAGCAATGATCTGCTGGTCCGGCGCCTTTGCCGGACCGTCGATTAAGCTTGAATTCAGACGGCTGTGATATTTCATCAGCCTGTCCTGATTTCGAGTTCGCCCGCAATGTTTCGTCTGACCCGCTTGCAACCTCTCTACCTGATCCTCTGCCTGATGGCCGTGCTGCTTGCCGCATTTGCCCATAACCATCGGTTGTGGCAGCGCGCCTGGTTCGATTGGCAATCCTACTGGCAAGTGACGACCCCCCATTCCCTGGGCCTGGGTGACTATCGAGTGGTGCTGGAGGCGCAGCCTATTGAGGGGCTGGATGAGGTTTCGGCGCTGACCTACGATCCGCTGCGCAACAGCCTGTTCACCGTGACCAACAAGAATTCCGAGCTGGTCGAGCTGTCCCTGGACGGGCAGGTCCTGCGGCGTATTGCTCTGCTGGGCTTTGGTGATCCGGAGGCAGTGGAGTTCATCAGCGCCAATACCTACGTGATCAGCGATGAGCGGCAGCACCGGTTGATCAAGATTCAGCTGGACGATGAAACCACCGTGGTGGATGCGGCAGAGGCGGAGCAGATCACGCTCGGCGTGCACCTTTCGGGGAACAAGGGCTTTGAGGGCCTGGCTTACGATTCACAGGGCCAGCGTTTGTTCGTCGCCAAGGAGCGCGACCCGATGCTGATCTATGAGGTGCAGGGCTTTCCCCATCACGATCCGGAAAAGTCCTACGGGGTGCATGTACTTAACAACCCCAAACGGGATGCCGGGCTTTTTGTCCGCGACCTCTCCAGCCTGCAATACGATGAGCGCAGCGGTCATCTGCTGGCCTTGTCGGACGAGTCGCGTCTGGTGGTTGAGCTGGACGTCGAAGGGCGCCCGCTGAGCACCCTGGCATTGGGCAAGGGCCGCCAAGGCCTGAGCAAGGCCGTGCCTCAGGCCGAAGGGATGGCGATGGATGACGACGGCACCCTGTATCTGGTGAGCGAACCGAACCTGTTCTACGTCTTCAAGAAACCGATGTAGGAGCTGGCTGGCCAGCGAAGAGGCTTGCAAAACCGCCTTCGCCCGTCCGCCGGCTCCTTCCCGCAGGGCTGGCTCAGGCCTTGAGGGTTTTTACCCCTTCGGCTGTACCCAGCAGCAGTACATCCGCAGGGCGCGCGGCGAACAGGCCATTGGTGACCACGCCGACAATCCCGTTGATCTGGCTTTCCAGCTCCACCGGGTTGGTGATCTGCATGTTGTGCACGTCGAGGATGATGTTGCCGTTATCGGTGATCACCCCTTCGCGGTACACCGGGTCGCCGCCCAGTTTCACCAGTTCGCGGGCTACGTGACTGCGGGCCATCGGGATCACTTCAACAGGCAGTGGGAAGTTGCCCAGGACCGGTACCAGCTTGCTGGCGTCGGCGATGCAGATAAAGGTCTTGGCCACGGCGGCCACGATCTTTTCCCGGGTCAGGGCTGCGCCGCCACCCTTGATCAGGTTCAGGTGCTCATCGCTCTCGTCGGCACCGTCGATGTAGAACTCCAGGTCGCTGACGGTATTGAGTTCGTACACGGGAATCCCGTGGCCCTTGAGGCGTGCGGCGGTGGCTTCGGAGCTGGCTACGGCGCCGTCGAAGGCGCCCTTGTGCAGGGCCAGGGCATCGATGAAGCAGTTGGCGGTGGAGCCGGTACCGACCCCGACGATGCTCTTGTCATCGAGTTTCGGGAGGATAAGGTCGACGGCGGCCTGGGCGACTGCCTGTTTGAGTTGATCCTGGGTCATGCGGGCTCCGAAGCGGGCAAGGGGGGCACAAAGGCCGGCATTATAGGCGCCGCGGCAGATCAGGTCATTGCCCGTTTGGCTTCTCGGCTCGTTCGGGGCGCGGCTAAAACCTCTGTATTCGTGTGGTCGTGCAGACAAACGCTGGGTTAGACTCCCTGGCCCTGCCCAACCCGCTCAGTGATGCTTTCCGATGCTCGAACAGTACGTCAAGAAGATCCTCACCTCGCGCGTTTATGACGTTGCCGTAGAAACCCCATTGCAGACTGCCCGCCAGCTCTCCGAGCGGCTGGGCAATCAGATCTGGCTCAAGCGTGAAGACTTGCAGCCGGTGTTCTCGTTCAAGATTCGTGGCGCCTACAACAAGCTGACCCAGCTCAGCGATGCCGAGCGCGCGCGCGGCGTGGTCACCGCGTCGGCGGGCAACCATGCCCAAGGCCTGGCCCTGGCGGCCAAGGTGCTGGGGGTCAAGGCCACCATCGTGATGCCCAAGACCACGCCGGAGATCAAGGTCGAAGGCGTGCGTTCCCGTGGCGGCAAGGTGGTGCTGCATGGCGACTCTTTCCCCGAAGCACTGGCCTATTCGCTGAAGCTGGTGGATGAAAAAGGCTACGTCTATATCCATCCTTACGACGATCCCCACACCATTGCCGGGCAGGGCACTGTGGCCATGGAGATCCTGCGTCAGCATCCGGGACCGCTGGACGCGATTTTCGTGCCGGTGGGCGGTGGCGGGCTGATCGCCGGTATTGCCGCTTACGTGAAGTACCTGCGTCCTGAGATCAAGGTGATCGGTGTCGAGCCGGACGACTCCAACTGCCTGCAAGTGGCCATGGCTGCGGGTGAGCGGGTCGTGCTGCCGACGGTGGGCATCTTCGCCGACGGTGTGGCGGTGGCGCAGATCGGTCAGTACACCTTCGACATCTGCAAGGACTATGTGGATGAAGTGATTACCGTCAGCACCGACGAAATCTGTGCGGCAATCAAGGACATCTACGACGATACCCGCTCGATCACCGAACCTGCCGGCGCTTTGGGCGTGGCGGGGATCAAGAAGTACGTCGAGCAACGCGGTATCACCGGGCAGACCCTGGTGGCCATCGATTCCGGAGCCAACGTCAATTTCGACCGCTTGCGCCACGTCGCCGAGCGCGCCGAGCTGGGCGAGGGCCGTGAAGCCATCATCGCCGTGACCATTCCCGAGAAACCGGGCAGCTTCAAGGCGTTCTGCGAAGCGGTGGGCAAGCGTCAGATCACCGAATTCAACTACCGGTACAACACCGGCAGCGAAGCCCACATCTTTGTCGGCGTTCAGACTCACCCGGAAAACGATCCGCGCAGTGCTCTGGTCGCCAGCCTGACCGATCAGGGTTTCCCGGTGATCGACCTGACCGACAACGAACTGGCCAAGCTGCATATCCGTTACATGGTCGGTGGCCATGCGGAGAAGGTCAGCGACGAAGTGGTGCTGCGCTTCGAATTCCCGGAGCGTCCGGGGGCGCTGTTCAACTTCCTCAACAAGCTGGGCGGGCGCTGGAACATCTCCATGTTCCATTACCGTAACCATGGCGCGGCCGATGGCCGAGTGGTCGCCGGCCTGCAAGTACCGGCCGATGAGCGTCATCTGGTGCCGGCGGCCCTGGAGCAGATCGGCTATCCGTACTGGGATGAAAGCGATAACCCGGCTTATCAGCTGTTCCTCGGCTGAACGACTACGCTGAGGATCGGAGCCTTAAGGAAGCGAGAACATGGAAACACTGACCACGCTGAAGACGCTTCATGTGCTGGCTAGCGTGCTGCTCTTAGGCAGTGCACTGGGCCTGGCGATCTGGGTCTGGCGCCTGCGCCGCCAAGGTGATGCGACGGTCTACAGCCGCGTGCTGCACCGTCCGGGGTTGTTCGGCTGGTTGCTGCTGGCGGTGGGCTTGCTGACCCTGCCATTCAGCGGCTGGTGGCTGGTGCATCTGGTGGGTTGGCCGCTGGGGCAGACCTGGGTTCTGGGCTCCAGTGTGCTCTACACCCTGGGGGCTCTGGCCTGGCTATGGCTGATGGTGCGCCTCAACCGTCTGCGTCAGGCCAAGGCCGCCAGTGGCCTGACCTTCACCCTGGTGCTGGCGATCTTCAGTGCGGTGTGTTTCGTCACCATTGCCGGCCTCATGGGCGCCAAGCCGGTCTAACCCTTAAGGATTGCCATGAAGGTTGTTCTGGTGGGGGCTACAGGGTTTGTCGGCCGTCATCTGCTGGCGGCGTTGCACGCCGCCGGCCATCAACTCATTGCCACCAGTCGCCATCGGCAAACCCGGAGTCTGCCTGGCGTGCAATGGCGGCAACTGGACCTCGATCGCCTGGGGCTTGAGCCGCAGCCTTTTGACTTGCCTGCTGATACCGACCTGTTGATCAATGCTGCCGGGCTGTTGAGCAATGATGCCCAGGCACTGACTCTGACTCAGGACCTGGGGACCCGTGCGCTGTTCGACCTGGCGGCAGCCCGGGGTGTACGGGTGTTGCAGATTTCCGCCTTGGGCGCCGGCCAGCAGCCGCAAGTGCCGTTTCTGGCGAGCAAGGCGGCTGCGGATGATTACCTGCTGCGCCTGGGTATTCCGGCCGTGGTGTTGCGGCCATCCCTGGTGCTTGGCGCGGGTGGCGCCAGCAGTGGCTGGCTGGCCCGGCTGTCGCCCTGGCCGCTGATTCCATTGTTGTCCGCCAAGGCCCGAATGCAGCCCCTGCATGTGGATGACCTGAGTGCTGCCGTGCTTGCGTTGATCGGGCAATGGCCTGCGCAGTCCATGGTGCTGCCGCTGGTTGGCCCTGAACGGATGACCATGGCGCAGTTGCTGGATCGTCTGCGTGCGGCCCAGGGCTGGGCCCCTGCGCGCTATTTCCAGTTGCCCTCAGTCGTCCTGGCGCTGGTCGCAAGGGTGGGGGAGCGCCTGGGCTGGCGGGCCCTGAACCGGCAGAGCCTGAGCATGGCCCGTTGCGACAACCTGGGGGACCCTGAAGTACTGGCGTCGGTCTGCGGTTATCACGCCGCGCCCCTGGCAGCCCGGCTGCAAGACTGGCCACAGGCCGCACAGAGCACTCAGTTGGCGCTGCGACCGCTGCTGCTGGCGGTAATGGTGCTGATCTGGCTGGGTACTGCGGTGGTGTGTATCGGCCCTGGCTACGACTGGGGCTTGCGGATCATGGCCGAGGCCGGGGTGCAGGGCGCCTGGGCGGCATTGGCGGTGATCGTGGGATCGTTCTGCGACGCGGTGCTGGGTGTCGGTCTGCTGCTGCGGCGTTGGCGCCGGCGGGCTTTGCAGGCGCAGCTCGCACTGATGCTCGGCTATACCCTGATCATCAGTCTGATCCTGCCGCATTTCTGGTTTGACCCTTATGCCGCCGTGGCCAAGAACCTGGTGCTGATGGTGGCGACCCTATGGCTGTTGTGGACTGAACCCCGTCGATGAGCGCTTATCTGCTGTTGAAAACCCTGCATATCCTGTCCTCGACCGTTCTTTTCGGTCTCGGCGCGGGTTCGGCCTATTACGCACTGCGGGCCTGGCGCAGCGGCAAGCTGGAAGTGATTGCCGTGACATTCAAGCACTTGGTGTTCGCCGATTGGGCCTTTACTGCAACTACGGCGGTCTTCCAGCCATTGAGTGGGCTGGGATTGGTGCATCTGGCGGGTTGGCCGATCCAGCAAGCCTGGCTGATGTGGAGCCTGGGGCTCTATGTGTTGGCGGGCGTGTGCTGGTTGCCGGTGGTCTGGCTGCAGATCCGGGTGCACAAGATGGCTGAGCAGGCGCTGCGGGACGGTGTGCCGATGCCCTTGCGGGCAAACCTTTACATGCGCTGGTGGTTCGCCTTGGGCTGGCCGGCGTTTCTGGCCTTTATGGCGATTTTCTATTTGATGGTGGCCAAGCCGGTTTAGGAGCCTTCGCCGGCAAGCCGGCTCCTACGACCGCTTGTGCAGGAGCCGGTTGCCGCGAAGCGCTCAATCTCGCAGGCTGATCACCTGCCAGCCGCGTTTCAGAGCCTCGGCCCGCAGGTTTGGATCAGGGTCGACGGCCACTGGGGTGGCCACTTGCTCGAGCAGCGGCAGATCGTTCATCGAGTCGCTGTAGAAGTAGCTGCCTTCCAGGTCATGACCGGTTTCTTCCAGCCAGCGCTGCAGGCGGATGACCTTGCCTTCACGGAAGCACGGTACGTCGGTGCTGCGTCCGGTGTAGCGGCCGTCCTGCATTTCGCATTCAGTGGCGATCAGGTGTTCCACCCCCAGGCGCTCGGCGATCGGCGCCGTGATGAAACGGTTGGTAGCGGTGATGATCACCAGCTTGTCGCCGGCCTCGCGGTGCTGGGCCAGCAGGGCCTGGGCCTTGGGTAGCAGGATGGGCTCGATGCAGTCGCGCATGTAGTCGCGATGCCATTGTTCGAGCACGGCCATCTCGGTGCGGCCGAGGATTTCCAGGCAGAAGTTCAGGTAGGCGGCGTTGTCGAGTTTGCCGGCCAGGTAGTCCTGGTAGAACTCGTCGTTGCGGGTCTTGTAGGCGACGGCGTCGAGGAAGCCCCGCTCGCACAGGTAGTCGCCCCAGGCGTGGTCGCTGTCGCCACCCAGAAGCGTGTTGTCCAAGTCGAATAAAGCCAGGCGCATTGCAGTTACTCGCTGAAAAGTCGCGGAAAAAGGTGCCCAGAATACGGTCTTTTCACAAGAGTGCACATAAGGTAAGCAGCCTCGTTGCTGCATTCCCAAGCTTTGTGGAACAATGCGGCGACATGCGTTTGCGAGGTTGTAGCCGTGATCGACCCCGATGGTTTCCGCCCCAATGTCGGGATCATTCTGACCAATGATGCCGGACAGGTGCTATGGGCTCGCCGTATCAATCAAGATGCCTGGCAGTTTCCTCAAGGGGGCATCAACCCCGACGAGACGCCGGAAGACGCCTTGTATCGCGAGTTGAACGAAGAAGTAGGGCTGGAGCGCGAAGATGTGCAAATTCTCGCCTGCACCCGGGGCTGGTTGCGCTATCGTTTGCCGCAGCGTCTGGTCCGGACCCACAGCCAGCCGCTGTGCATCGGCCAGAAACAGAAATGGTTTCTCCTGCGCCTGATCTCCAACGAGCAGCGGGTGCGGATGGATTTGACCGGTAAACCGGAATTCGATGGCTGGCGCTGGGTCAGTTATTGGTATCCGTTGGGCCAGGTGGTGACATTCAAGCGCGAAGTGTATCGCCGCGCTCTCAAAGAGCTTGCCCCGCGCCTTTTAGTGCGCGACTGACGACGGAGTTCGACCCCGAGCCATGCTCAATACGCTGCGCAAGATCGTCCAGGAAGTTAACTCCGCCAAGGATCTCAAGGCGGCGTTGGGGATTATTGTATTGCGCGTCAAAGAGGCCATGGGCAGCCAGGTCTGCTCGGTCTATCTGCTGGACCCGGAAACCAACCGTTTCGTGCTGATGGCCACCGAGGGCTTGAACAAGCGCTCCATCGGCAAGGTCAGCATGGCTCCCAACGAAGGCCTGGTCGGTCTGGTGGGCACTCGGGAAGAACCTCTCAACCTGGAAAACGCCGCCGATCACCCGCGTTATCGCTACTTCGCCGAAACCGGTGAGGAGCGTTACGCCTCGTTCCTCGGCGCCCCGATCATTCACCATCGGCGCGTAGTGGGTGTTCTGGTCATCCAGCAGAAAGAGCGCCGCCAGTTCGACGAGGGCGAAGAAGCCTTCCTGGTGACCATGAGCGCGCAACTGGCCGGGGTGATCGCCCATGCCGAGGCCACCGGTTCGATCCGCGGCCTGGGGCGCCAGGGCAAGGGCATTCAGGAGGCCAAGTTCATTGGCGTGCCGGGCTCCCCCGGTGCCGCGGTAGGCAGCGCGGTGGTGATGTTGCCGCCGGCCGACCTGGACGTGGTGCCGGACAAATACATCACCGACATCGACGCCGAGTTGGGGCTGTTCAAGACCGCCCTGGAAGGGGTGCGCGCCGATATGCGGGCGTTGTCGGAAAAACTCGCGACCCAACTGCGCCCGGAAGAGCGCGCGCTGTTCGACGTCTACCTGATGATGCTCGACGACGCCTCCCTGGGCAGCGAAGTGAAGACCGTGATCAAGACCGGGCAATGGGCCCAGGGTGCGTTGCGCCAAGTGGTCACCGATCACGTCAACCGTTTCGAGTTGATGGACGACGCCTACCTGCGCGAGCGTGCCTCGGACGTCAAGGACCTGGGGCGACGGCTCCTGGCCTATCTGCAGGAAGAGCGCCAGCAGACCCTGGTCTACCCCGACAACACCATCCTGGTCAGTGAAGAACTGACCCCGGCCATGCTCGGCGAAGTGCCGGAAGGCAAGCTGGTGGGGCTGGTGTCGGTGCTGGGGTCGGGCAACTCCCACGTGGCCATCCTGGCCCGGGCCATGGGCATTCCCACGGTGATGGGCCTTGTCGACCTGCCGTACTCCAAGGTCGACGGCATCCAGATGATCGTCGACGGCTACCACGGTGAGGTCTACACCAACCCCAGTGACGTGCTGCGCAAGCAGTTCGCCGATGTGGTGGAAGAAGAGCGGCAACTGGCCCAGGGCCTGGACGCGTTACGCGACCTGCCTTGCATCACCCCTGATGGCCACCGCATGCCGCTGTGGGTCAACACCGGCCTGCTGGCCGATGTGGCCCGGGCGCAGAAGCGCGGTGCCGAGGGCGTAGGCCTGTATCGCACCGAAGTGCCGTTCATGATCAACCAGCGCTTCCCCAGCGAGAAAGAACAGCTGGCGATCTATCGCGAGCAGCTGGCGGCCTTCCATCCGCAGCCGGTGACCATGCGCAGCCTGGACATTGGCGGTGACAAGTCGCTGTCGTATTTCCCGATCAAGGAAGACAACCCCTTCCTTGGTTGGCGCGGCATCCGCGTGACCCTCGACCACCCGGAAATCTTCCTGGTGCAGGCCCGGGCGATGCTCAAGGCCAGCGAGGGCCTGAACAACCTGCGCATTCTGCTGCCGATGATTTCCGGTATCCATGAACTGGAAGAAGCCCTGCACCTGATCCACCGTGCCTGGGGTGAAGTCCGCGATGAAGGCACCGATGTGCCCATGCCTCCGGTGGGGGTGATGATCGAGATTCCGGCGGCGGTCTATCAGACCCGGGAACTGGCGCGCCAGGTGGACTTCCTCTCGGTGGGTTCCAACGACCTGACCCAGTACCTGCTGGCGGTGGACCGCAACAACCCGCGGGTCGCCGACCTCTACGACTACCTGCATCCGGCTGTGCTGCAAGCGCTGCAGAACGTGGTGCGTGACGCCCATGCCGAAGGCAAGCCGGTGAGCATCTGTGGCGAAATGGCCGGTGACCCGGCGGCTGCGGTGCTGCTGATGGCCATGGGCTTCGACAGCCTGTCGATGAACGCCACCAACTTGCCGAAAGTGAAGTGGATGCTGCGTCAGATCAACCTGAGCAAGGCCAAGGAACTGCTGGACGAGATGATGACCATCGACAACCCGCAAGTAATCCACAGCTCGCTGCAATTGGCGCTGAAGAAGCTCGGTCTGGCGCGGATGATCAATCCGGCTTCGAGCAAGACCCTGTAATCGAGGTGTTTTCTTCGCCGGCAAGCCGGCTCCTACGAAGGCCTGTGTAGGGGCGGCTTGCCGGCGAACGCTTCACACCTTCAGCTCGACCTCTCCCAGGTGCCCGCCATAAGGGCCGAAACTGCGTTCCAGCAAATGCCGCGAACCGTCGGCGTTGACGATCAGCGCGGTACTGGCGCGGGTGCCGTAGCTGGGGCTGGCGATGAACACGCTGGACAGCAGGCTTTCAGTGGCCAACCCAACTCCAGTATCCGGCAGCTCGGCGAAGGGCGCGGTTTGCGGATCGCTCAGCAGCGCCAGCAGGGCCTGCGGTTGCGGATTGGGCAGCACTTCCTGCAGCGCGGCCTTGGCCTTGAGCAACTTGGGCCACGGCGTATCGAGTCCGGCATTGGACAGGCCGTAGATGCCGGGCTTGAGCAATTGCGGTTCCACATCCTGGGCGTTGTAGTGCCACAGTTGTTCTGCTGTGCCCAGCAACAGGTTGAAACCGGCGTACTCCACCGAGCGGCCCACCACATCGTGCAGATAGTCTTCCAGGGCCACGTCCCCGGCGAGAAAGCGCGCCACCAGTTCGCCCCGGGAGCGTCGTGCCGGGGGTTGATGAGGGTTGCGGATATTGGTCAGGGCGGCAAAGCGGCCATTGGCACCGACACCAAGCCAGGTGCCTCCCGCCTCCAGGTCGCGTCCGGCGTGGATCTGCGGCGACTCCGGCCATTGCCCCAGAGGCAGGCTGGGCCGGGCGTAGAATTCGTCACGGTTGGCCGCGACGATCAGTGGCTGAGCATGACCCGGCCGCCAGGCGAATACGATCAAGCACATTAAGGTGGCCCCCTGTGTGTTTTTGCCCACTTTACGCACAGATCCAATGGGTATCCATCGCCATCCAGTGGAGTCCGGGGCGGCGCATCCGTTACCATGCCGGTCTTATTTTCGGATGCTCCCATGGAATTTCTGCTCTATCTGCTGTTGGGCGCCTGCGCAGGCGTACTGGCCGGGCTGTTCGGCGTGGGCGGCGGGATCATCATTGTCCCGGTGCTGGTGTTCAGTTTTACCCTGCAAGGCTTCGATGCCTCGGTGCTGACCCATCTGGCGGTCGGTACCTCTCTGGCCAGCATCATCTTCACCTCGGTCAACGCCGTTCGCGAACACCATCGCCGTGGTGCGGTGCGCTGGCCAATCTTTGCGTGGATGGCCCTGGGCATTCTGCTGGGGGCCGGGTTCGGCGCGCTGACCGCCGAAGCGATTTCCGGCCCGCACTTGCAAAAAATCATCGGCGTCTTCGCCCTGGTGGTGGCCTTGCAGATGACCCTGGAGCTCAAGCCCAAGGCCAGTCGCCAGGTGCCCGGCAAGCTGGGTCTGGCGGCGGCCGGCGGGGTGATCGGCTGGGCCTCGGCGATCTTCGGCATTGGCGGCGGTTCGCTGACCGTGCCGTTTCTCACCTGGCGCAGCGTGCCGATGCAGCAGGCGGTGGCCACTTCATCGGCCTGCGGCTTGCCCATTGCCCTGGCCAGTGCCTTAAGTTTCATGATTCTGGGCTGGCATGATCCGCAGCTTCCGGCTCATAGTCTCGGCTACGTTTATTTACCGGCGCTGCTGGGCATCGCCCTGACCAGCATGGTGTTCGCCCGGATCGGTGCGCGCATGGCCCACACACTGTCGCCGCGACTGTTGAAGCGAATGTTTGCCGCGCTGCTGTTCTGCGTGGGGATCAGCTTCCTGTTCTGAACGGTGACGCAATCCTGGCTTAATCCTGGAGTGGCAGTTTCGCCCGGGAATCTAGAGTTCTAACCCTTACGAGGAGTCGCAATGCTGCCTTACCCGCAGATTGATCCGGTAGCGCTGGCCATCGGCCCGCTGAAAATCCACTGGTACGGCCTGATGTACCTGATCGGCATTGGCGGTGCCTGGTTGCTGGCGTCGCGCCGGCTGAACCGTTTCGATCCGACCTGGAGCAAGGAAAAGCTCTCGGACATGGTGTTCTGGATGTCCATGGGGGTGATCGTCGGTGGGCGGCTGGGTTACGTGCTGTTCTACGACCTCAGTGCCTACCTGGCCAACCCAACCCTGATCTTCGAGGTATGGAAGGGCGGCATGTCGTTCCACGGCGGTTTCATCGGGGTAATGCTGGCGGCCTGGTGGTTCGGCAAGCGCAACAACAAGAGCTTCTTCGAGCTGATGGACTTCGTCGCGCCCATGGTGCCGATTGGCCTGGGGGCCGGGCGTATTGGCAATTTCATCAACGCCGAGCTGTGGGGCAAACCCACCGACGTGCCTTGGGCGATGATCTTCCCGCCGTTCAGCGATCCGGCGCAGTTGCCGCGGCATCCGTCGCAGTTGTATCAGTTCGCCCTGGAGGGCGTGGCGTTGTTCCTGATCCTGTGGCTGTTCTCGCGCAAACCCCGGCCGACCATGGCGGTTTCCGGTATGTTCGCCCTGTTCTACGGTATTTTCCGCTTTGTCGTCGAGTTCGTCCGGGTCCCGGATGCCCAGCTCGGCTACCTGGCTTTTGGCTGGCTGACCATGGGTCAGGTTCTCTGCGTGCCGATGATTCTCGGCGGCCTGGGCCTGATCTGGCTGGCTTATCATCGCGCTCCGGCCCAGAGCGCGGCGCAATAAATTCGAACCCCGGGGCGCCAGCCCCGGGTTCAAGGATGCAGGTAATTCATGAAGCAATATCTTGATCTGGTGGCCCACGTCATCAACAACGGCACCAAGCAGGCCAACCGCACCGGTGTGAACACCATCAGTTTCCCCGGGGCCATGCTGCGCTACGACCTCAAGGAAGGTTTTCCGGCCATCACCACCCGCAAGATGGCCTTCAAGTCGGCCATCGGCGAAATGGTCGGCTTCCTGCGCGGGGTGAACAACGCCGCCGAGTTCCGTGCCCTGGGCTGCAAGGTCTGGGATCAGAACGCCAACGAAAACGCCCAGTGGCTGGCCAACCCGTTCCGCCAGGGTGATGACGATCTGGGCGAGATCTATGGCGTGCAGTGGCGCAAGTGGCCGGCCTACAAGCAGATCAAGACCAGCAACCAGGCCGCCATCGACCTGGCGCTTAGCCAGGGCTACCGGCAGATCGCCGCAGGCGAGGAAGAGGGCCAGGGTTACGTGGTGCTGTACAAGGCCATCGATCAGGTCCGCCAGTGCGTTGACACCATCATCAACGACCCGGGCAGCCGGCGAATCCTGTTCCACGGCTGGAACTGCGCGCAGCTGGATGAAATGGCCTTGCCGCCGTGTCACTTGCTGTATCAGTTCCACCCCAATGTCGAGACCCGGGAAATCTCCCTGACCCTCTACATCCGCTCCAACGACCTGGGGCTGGGGACGCCGTTCAACCTCACCGAGGGCGCCGCGCTGCTGAGCCTGATCGGTCGCCTGACCGGCTACACGCCGCGCTGGTTCACCTATTTCATCGGTGATGCCCACGTCTACGAAAACCACCTGGACATGCTCAATGAGCAGCTCAAGCGCGAGCCGTTCCCGATGCCCAAGCTGGTGATTTCCGAGCGCGTGCCGGAGTTCGCCAAGACCGGCGTCTACCAGCCGGAATGGCTGGAGCTGATCGAACCGAGCGATTTCTCTCTGGAAGGCTATGAGCACCATGCGCCGATGACCGCGCCGATGGCGGTTTAAGTCTTTTAGCGCCTGCAACCAGGGGCCCCGAGGCCCCTGTCGATTTTTCCCGATGCCTTTATCGACCTTTGCCCGGGAGGTATTCCGGGCATCGTCGTGCCTGCCGGGCGACTAGCCTCTCAGGAGTGGTCCGGGAAAGCCTGGACGTCGTCCTTTTGATGTTGATCGCGAGCCCCTGAATGGAAGAACTCAATCGCAGCCTGTTCCTGGCCATCAATGCCAGCGCCGAGGCATCGCTGCCCATGCGTGAACTGGCGATCTTTATCGCCCAATGGGTGGTCCTTTGTGTCCCGCTGCTGCTCCTGGTGTTCTGGGTCTTTGGCGAGCGCCGGCAGAGAATGACCGTCCTGCTCGGGACCTCGAGCATTGTGGTCGCCCTGGCCTGCAATCTGCTGATCCGTGGCCTGTGGTTCCATCCGCGGCCCTTCATGCTGGAGTTGGGGCAGAATTTTCTCGCCCATGCGCCCGGAGCCTCTTTTCCCAGTGACCACGCCAGCGGCATGTTCGCCATGGCCTTTGCCCTGATCCTGGCGTCCCTGCGCAAGACCGGGCTGGCCATGCTGGCCCTGGCGGTGCTGGTGAGCTGGGCGCGGGTCTACCTGGGCGTGCATTTCCCCTTCGATATTCTTGGTGGTTGCCTGGTGGGGTTGTTCAGCGCGTGGCTGGTGCGTCTGGGCCTGGCCTGGCGGCAGATGGATCAGCGGCTGCTGGATGTACTGGAGCTTGTATATCAGCGATTACTGGCGGTGGCGGGGCGCCGGGGTTCCTGAAACCACGGCGCCCAGCCTCAGGCTCAATGCCCGTGGCTGCGGCCGACATGGGACGGCTCGGCCTCGCTGGGGGCCACCGAGCCGCTGACTTCCAGACGCTGGAGGATGCCGCAGTGGTCCAGGTCCGGCCCTTCGCTGCAGCGCTGGCGCAGGTCCAGCAGTTGCTCCTGGAGCACCAGTAGCCCGTCGATGCGCGCCTTGACGTGATGGATGTGCTCGTCGATCAGGGCATTGACGCTGGCGCACTGGCCTTCGGGGCTGTCCCGCAGGTTGAGCAGGCTGCGGATTTCTTCGAGGGTCATGTCCAGGCTGCGGCAGTTGCGGATAAAGGTCAGGCGCTCGGTGTGGGCCTGGGTGTAGAGGCGGTAGTTGCCTTCGCTGCGGGCCGGTTCCGGCAGCAGTCCTTCGCGCTCGTAGTAACGGATGGTCTCGACCTGACAGTCGGTGAGTTTCGCCAGTTCGCCAATCTTCATTGCCGTCGTCTCCGAATGGGTGCTTGACCCTATAGTGGCTACAGGGTGTTCACTTGGCAACAAGCACCTTTATTCGGACGCGACCCCCTATGAGCGACTCCATTCACAACCCGCGCAAGCCCGACGCCCAGCACGTCCATGCTGATCACGATCACGATCACGATCACGATCACGATCATAGCCATGGCCACTCCCATGCCCCTGTCTCTGCGGGCAAGCTGCAGCCGGTCAAGGCTAACGACCACTCCGCCCATGGCAGCTCCTGCTGCGGCTCCGCCGGCCCGGTGCTGTCCAAGGTCACCCTGAGCGAAACCCCGACTGCCGGTGCGCGTCTGAGCAGCTTCCGTATCGAAGCCATGGATTGCCCCACCGAGCAGACCCTGATCCAGAACAAGCTGGGCAAGCTGGCCGGGGTTCAGGCGCTGGAGTTCAACCTGATGAACCGTGTGCTGGGGGTGACCCACGACCTGCCGAGCACCGCGCCGATCATTGCGGCGGTCAAATCCCTGGGCATGCACGCCGAGCCTCTGGAGCAGGACGGCGCCGAAGTCGCACCTGCCGCAGCGCCGGTGAAGAAAGCCTGGTGGCCGCTGGCCCTGTCCGGTATCGGCGCGCTGGCCGCCGAAGTCATTCACTTCACCAATGCCGCCCCCGACTGGGTCGTGGCGTTGGTGGCCCTGGTGTCGATCCTCAGCGGCGGCCTGGGCACCTACAAGAAGGGCTGGATCGCCCTGAAGAACCGCAACCTCAACATCAATGCCCTGATGAGCATCGCCGTGACCGGCGCCGTGCTGATCGGCCAATGGCCGGAAGCGGCGATGGTGATGTTCCTGTTTACCGTGGCCGAGCTGATCGAAGCCCGCTCCCTGGACCGGGCGCGCAACGCCATCAGCGGCCTGATGCAGATGACCCCGGAACAGGTCACGGTGCAGCAGGCGGATGGCAGCTGGAGCGAACTGGAAGCTAAAAGCGTCGAACTGGGCGCCCGAGTGCGAGTCCGCCCGGGAGAGCGCATCGGTCTGGACGGCGAGGTCGTGTCCGGCAGTTCCACCATCGACCAGGCGCCAATCACCGGTGAAAGCCTGCCGGTGGAAAAGACCGTGGGCGACAAGGTGTTTGCCGGCACCATCAACCAGGCCGGCTCCCTGGAATATCGCGTCACCGCCGCGGCCAACAACTCGACCCTGGCGCGGATCATCCACGCCGTGGAGCAGGCCCAGGGCGCTCGGGCGCCGACCCAGCGCTTCGTCGATACCTTCTCGAAAATCTACACCCCGGCGGTATTCGCCTTCGCCCTGGCCGTGGCGCTGATTCCGCCACTGTTGATGGGCGGCGTCTGGTTCGACTGGATCTACCGCGCCCTGGTGCTGCTGGTGGTGGCCTGTCCGTGTGCCCTGGTGATCTCCACCCCGGTGAGCATCGTCAGCGGCCTGGCGGCAGCGGCGCGCAAGGGCATCCTGGTCAAGGGCGGGGTCTATCTGGAGGGTGGCTACAAGCTCGACTACCTGGCCCTGGACAAGACCGGCACCATCACCCACGGCAAGCCGGTACAGACCGACTTCCTGCCCCTGGACCCGTTGGCGCAGGACACTGCCCCGGCCCTGGCCGCGAGCCTGGCGGGACGTTCCGACCACCCGGTGTCCCTGGCCATTGCCCAGGCGGCTGTGGATAAGCAGCTGGCGCTGCACGCTGTGGATAACTTCGAAGCCCTGACCGGGCGCGGAGTGCGCGGCGAAATCAACGGCCAGCTGTATCACCTGGGAAATCACCGCCTGGTGGAGGAGCTGGGCCTGTGTTCTCCGGCCCTGGAAGAAAAACTCTTCGCCCTGGAGAAGCAGGGCAAGACCGTGGTCCTGTTGCTGGACAGCAATGGCCCCCTGGCACTGTTCGCCGTGGCGGACACGGTCAAGGAGTCCAGTCGCGAAGCCATCCAGCAGTTGCATGAGCTGGGGATCAAGACCCTGATGCTCACCGGCGACAACCCCCACACCGCCCAGGCCATTGCGGCCCAGGTGGGCATCGATCAGGCCCGGGGCGACCTTTTGCCCACCGACAAGCTGCAAGCCATCGAGGCGTTGTACGCCCAGGGACATCGGGTGGGCATGGTCGGCGACGGCATCAACGACGCCCCGGCCCTGGCTCGGGCCGAGATAGGTTTCGCCATGGCCGCGGCGGGCACCGATACCGCCATCGAGACCGCGGATGTAGCCCTGATGGACGATGATCTGCGCAAGATTCCGGCGTTTATCCGCCTGTCGCGCCAGACCTCGGTGGTGCTCAAGCAAAATATCGCCCTGGCCCTGGTCATCAAGGCGATCTTTCTTGGGGTAACCTTTGCCGGACTCGCCACCATGTGGATGGCGGTGTTCGCCGACATGGGCGTCAGCCTGCTGGTGGTGTTCAACGGTCTGCGCCTACTGCGCAAATAAGCAATGAGAGAACCCTGTGCTGAGTGCCGAGCTGAAGGCTTTTTACATGGTCGCCCGCCTGGGCAGCATCACCCAGGCGGCGAAGAAGCTTGGCCTCAGTCAGCCGACGGTGACCACGCAGATCCGCAACCTGGAAAGCCAGTATTCGGTGGAACTGTTCTACCGCGGCGGTCGTCGCCTGAGCCTCAGCGATGAGGGCGCGCGTCTGCTGCCCATGGTCAAGGACCTGTTGCAGCAGGAGGCTGATATCGAGTTCTTCCTGCGCAACAGCGGCCAGGTGCAGGGCACATTGCGCATCGCCGCCACCGCGCCGTACTACATCCTCGATCTGGTGAAGACCTTCCGCGAGCGACTGCCCCAGGTCGAAGTGTCGGTGGAAATCGGCAACTCCCAGCAAGTCCTCGAAGCCCTGGAAGACTACCGGGTGGATGTGGCGGCCTCCTCGCAACTGCTGGAGGACGCGCGGCTGATCCGTCGGGTATTGGGCAGCGATCCGCTGGTGTTGGCGGTGCACCGCAACCACCCTCTGGCGGCGCTGGATCACGTGCCGCTCAATGCCCTGGCCGGGCATACCCTGTTGATGCGCGAACCCGGCTCCACCACCCGCAGCCTCACCGAAACCTTGCTCAAGGACGCCAACGTCAGCTTTGGCCCGCTGCTGGAGATCGGCAGTCGCGAATCGATCCGCGAGGCGGTGCTGCGCAATATCGGCATCAGCATCATTGCCCGTCAGGAAGTGCCCCACGATCCACAACTGCGGGTGCTGACCATCGAGCATGCACCGCAGATCGTCGAGTACCTGTACTGCCTCAAGGAGCGCAAGAACGCGCGCCTGCCGGCGGCGTTTCTCGGATTGGCGCAAGAAATGGCTCCCGCCTGAAAGACCTGCATCGGTCAGATCAGCCAGCACATGCCTGACAAGTGAACCCAAATCCCTGAATACCACTATCGGTCGTTTTTGCCTTACTGCCATATGACCGACGCATTACAACTCTAGGATTTGCCTCATCTGCTAGATGAGGTCCGTCCATGAACCACTCCACTGCAACTGCCCTGAGCAACCCCGGCGCGCCGATGAAGGTGCGGGGCGTCCAGAAGCGCTTTGGCGCCTTCACCGCCCTGGACAACGTGTCCCTGGATGTCGCAGCCGGCGAGCTGGTGTGCCTGCTGGGCCCGTCCGGCTGTGGCAAGACCACGCTGCTGCGTTGCATCGCCGGCCTGGAGCGCCAGGACCAGGGCGAGTTGTACCTGGGGGATCGGGACGTTTCGCTGCTGGCGCCACAAGCCCGGGACTACGGCATCCTGTTCCAGTCTTACGCGCTGTTTCCCAATCTCACGGTAGAAGCCAACATCGCCTACGGCCTGGCCGGTAGCGGCCGTGAGGAAGTGCGCAAGCGTGTGGCGCAAATGCTGGAACTGGTAGGGCTGACCGGCAGCGAGAAGAAATACCCCGGCCAGTTGTCCGGCGGCCAGCAGCAGCGCGTCGCCCTGGCCCGTGCCCTGGCGCCGTCACCGTCGCTGCTGCTGTTGGACGAGCCGATGTCGGCCCTGGACGCCCGGGTTCGCGAGCACTTGTGCACCGAGCTGCGTCAGCTGCAACGGCGCCTGGGGATCACCACCTTGATGGTCACCCACAATCAGGACGAGGCCATGTTGATGGCCGACCGCATCGCTGTCATGAACAACGGCAAGGTCGAGCAGTACGCCACGCCCCAGGAAATCTACGATCGTCCGGCCACGCCCTTCGTCGCCGAGTTCGTTGGCCAGGGCAACTGGCTGCCCTTCAGCCGCAACAGCGACAGCCATGCCCAGGTCGGCGGAATGAATGTGCGCCTGGCCGACGGCTCGGCCAAGACCGCCTCGGGCCGGCTGTTCTGCCGTCCGGAGGCCATCAGCGTGAACCCGCTGGTGCATGAGGAAAACCTGTTTCCGGCCAAGGTCCGCGAGATCACTTTCCTCGGTAACCGCTGCCGCATGAGCTTCGAACTCAACCAACTGCCGGGGCATGCGCTGCTGGCTGAACTGGCACCGGAAGCCATGCCGCGTCTGGGGGCCCAGGACATCTGGGTCGCCTTGCCGCCGCGCAGCCTCCAGGTGTTTGCCTAAGATGAGCGTGCCAATGTCCCTGCCGCTACCTGCCAAGCGGGCGCGCCAGGCCTCTCGTGCCGAGATCGGCGACCGTATTTTTGTCGTCGGCGGCAAGGTTCTGCTCCTGCTCCTGCTGGGTGTAGCGGTGCTGTTGCCGCTGCTGGCGATCTTCTGGCGCGGTTTCAGTGCCGAAGCTGGACAGGGCGGTGGCTGGCTGGCGGCCCGTGAATTGGTGGCCAGCGCCAACTTCCACTGGTTGCTGGGCAACAGCCTGAAAGTCTCCCTCAGCGTGGCCGCCATCGTGGTGCCCCTGGCCTACCTGTTCGCCTACGCCCTGCAACGCACGCTGATTCCCGGCAAGGGCCTGTGGCGTGGCCTGTCGCTGTTGCCGTTGATGGCGCCGTCGATGCTGCCGGGCATTGCCCTGGTCTATCTGTTCGGCAATCAGGGGATGCTGCGTGGTCTGTTCGCCGAGAACATCTACGGCTTCTGGGGCATCGTCCTCGGCGAGGTCATCTACACCTTTCCCCATGCCCTGATGATCCTGCTCTCGGCCCTGTCCCTGGCGGATGCGCGGTTGTTCGATGCGGCGTCGAGCATGGGCGCCAGCCCCGCCAAGGCCTTTCGCAGCATCACTTGGCCGGCGACCCGGCAGGCGGTGTTCGCTGCGTTCTGCCTGGTGTTCACCCTGACCATCACCGACTTCGGTGTGCCGGTGGTGGTGGGTGGCGACTATCAGGTCCTGGCCCTGGAGGCCTACAAGGCGGTGGTGGGCCAGCAGCAGTTTGGCCGTGGCGCCCTGATCGGCATGGTGTTGCTGTTGCCGGCGTTGTTCAGCTTCGGCGTCGATGCCTGGTTGCGCCGCCGTCATGGCGATTCCATGAGCGGCCGCGCCCAGGTATTCAAACCGGCGCCGTCGCGGCTGCGCGACGCTTGCTACCTGGCCATCGTGCTGCTGATCTGCGCGGCCTTGTTGCTGGTGTTCGGCATGGCGGTGTATTCCTCCTTGGTGAAATTCTGGCCGTACAACCTGTCGCTGTCGCTGAACCACTACCAGTTCAACGACACCGCAGGGGGCGGTTGGCTGGCCTACCGCAACAGCCTGACCATGGCCCTGTGCACCGCGCTGATCGGCAGTGTGGTGATCTTCACGGGGGCTTACCTGATGGAGAAAACCAGTGGCCAGCGTGGCCTTAACCTGGCCTTGCGCATGCTCAGTTTCGTACCGATGGCGGTGCCCGGTTTGGTGCTGGGCCTGGGCTACGTGTTCTTCTTCAACCTCAACGGCAACCCGCTGCATGTGTTCTACGGAACCATGACTCTGCTGGTGGTGTGCACCATCGCCCACTACCTGACCACCGCACAGATGACCGCCACCACCGCCCTGCGCCAGTTGGATGCCGAGTTCGAGGCCGCCGCGCTGTCCCTCAAGGCGCCGCTGTACCGGCACTACCTGCGGGTTACCGTGCCGATCTGCCTGCCGGCGCTGCTGGACATCGTGCGCTACCTGTTCGTTTCGGCCATGACCACGGTGTCGGCGGCGATCTTCCTCTACAGCCCGGACACCATCCTCGCCGCCGTCGCTGTGCTGAACATGGACGACGCCGGCAACGTCGGCGGCGCTGCGGCCATGTCGACCCTGATCCTGTTCACCTCCGCCGGCGTTTCGCTGCTGCTGGCCTGGGCTTCTCGCGGGCTGTTGCGCCGCTCCCAGGCCTGGCGGCAGACCGCGCCGGGCCACTGATGCCTTGCTCACTCACCCTCTGATCTGCACTCACTAAGGAACCGCACCATGTTCAAGCCCCTGGCTCTTGCCGCTGCCGTCCTCTCTGCTGTCAGCCTGAACGCTTTTGCTGCGAAAACCGAATTGACGGTCTACACGGCCCTCGAAGCCGAGCAATTGAAGTCCTACAAGCAAGCCTTCGAAAAGGCCAATCCGGACGTGGAGATCAAGTGGGTGCGTGATTCCACCGGGATCATCACCGCCAAGCTGCTGGCGGAAAAAGCCCGGCCACAAGCGGACGCGGTCTGGGGTCTGGCGGCTTCCAGCCTGGCGATCCTCGATCAGCAGGGCATGCTGCAAAGCTACGCGCCCAAGGACCTGGGCAAGATCGGCCCGAACTATCGCGACGCCGCCAACCCACCGGCCTGGGTCGGCATGGACGTGTGGGCCGCGACCATCTGCTTCAACACCGTGGAGGCGCAGAAGCAGGGCCTGACCAAACCGGTGAGCTGGCAGGACCTGACCAAGCCCGAGTACAAGGGCAAGATCGTCATGCCTAACCCGGCGTCCTCGGGCACCGGCTTCCTCGATGTCAGCGCCTGGCTGCAGACCTTCGGTGAGAAACAGGGCTGGCAGTACATGGATGACCTGCACCAGAACATCGGCCAGTACGTCCACTCCGGCTCCAAGCCGTGCAAGCTGGCCGCCGCCGGTGAGTTCCCGATTGGTATTTCCTTCGAGTACCCGGCCGTGCAGCTCAAGCGCCAGGGTGCGCCGCTGGACATCGTCCTGCCCAAGGAAGGCCTGGGCTGGGAAATCGAAGCCACGGCGGTGATCAAGGGCACCCCTCATGAAGAGGCGGCGAAGAAGCTCGCCGACTTCTCCGCCAGCCCCGAAGCCATGGAGCTGTACAAGGAAAACTTCGCTGTCCTGGCCCAGCCCGGCATCGCCAAGCCGCAGACCGAACTGCCGGCCGACTACGAGCAGCGCCTGATCAAGAACGACTTTGCCTGGGCCTCGAAGAACCGCGACGAGATCCTCGCCGAATGGCGCAAGCGCTATGACGGCAAGTCGGAAAAGGTCGCCAAGCAGTAACCGATCAATCGCCTTCGTCGGCCAGCCGCTTCTACCGGGTTTGTAGGAGCCGGCTTGCCGACGAAGGCGCTCCCCATCCAGGACACAACTCATGACCCATCACAGCGATCTGCTGATCGTCGGCGCCGGCATCCTTGGTCTGTCCCACGCCTACGCGGCTGCCAAGCGCGGTCTGCGGGTACAGGTATTCGAGCGCAGCGCCACGCCCCTGGGGGCTTCGGTGCGCAACTTCGGCCAGGCCCTGGTCACCGGGCAACCGCCGGGCATCATGCTGGAGCTGGCCCGTGCCAGCCGCGATATCTGGGCCGACTGGCAACAGCTGGCGGGCCTGCCACTCAAGCGCAACGGTTCCTACCTGTTCGCCCGCAGCGACGCCGAGGAGCAGTTGCTCGAAGCCTTCTGCGCCGGCCGCGCGCGCGAGCACGGCTACCGCGTCGATCTGCTCCAGGGCGCAGCCCTGAATGATCTGTACGGCGGTCAATTCCGCCATCACCGGGCGGCGTTGCACGGTCTGGACGACCAGCAGTTGTATTCCCGGGAAGCCATCCCGATGCTGATCGACTACCTGCGCCGCGACCTGGGGGTGCAGTTCCACTTTTCGACCCTGGTGCGTGACATCGCGCCGGGGCAACTGCACAGCACCGCCGGCAGCTTCCACGCGCCACGCATCGTGCTGTGTTCGGGGCACGATTATCAGACCTTGCTGGCCGAGCAGATCGCCGCCTTGCAACCGCAGATCTGCCGCTTGCAGATGCTTCGCGCCCGGCCCCAGGTCAACCTGAACCTGCAACATGCGTTGCTCACCGGGCTCAGCTGCGTGCATTACGGCGCCTTTGCCGATCTGCCGGAAGCCGCCGCCGTGCAGGCGCAGATCCTGCGTGAAGCGCCGCACCTGCATGAGCACGGCATTCACTTGTTGATCAGCCCGACCCCCTATGGAGAGGTGATCATCGGCGATTCCCATGATTACGGCAGCGATCCGTCGCCTTTCAATGGCGAGCAGGTGGATGACTGGCTGATCGAGCTGGCCGAGCAGACCTTGGGCTGCAAGGTCCAGGTGGTGGAGCGCTGGCAGGGCGTCTATGGTGCTCGCGGGCCCGGACCGTTCTCCTTCCTGGAGGCCGCCC
The DNA here is from genome assembly GCF_045013505.1 of Pseudomonas sp. JDS08PS003. Classification (NCBI taxonomy): domain Bacteria; kingdom Pseudomonadati; phylum Pseudomonadota; class Gammaproteobacteria; order Pseudomonadales; family Pseudomonadaceae; genus Pseudomonas; species Pseudomonas sp. JDS08PS003. The sequence continues at coordinate 6,825,232 of NZ_CP120724.1, read as the reverse complement.
CCGGGGTCCATGTGGCCCTGATGCACACCGGGGTGGGCATGAGCGTCGGTCCGGCCATGGCCGAGGGCAATATCGCCCGGGTGCTGGAGGAAGCGTGATGAGTCGGCAGCAGGTGATTGATGAGGTTTTCGGCTTGTACGAGCGCTTTGGCGATCACGACTACATCGGCGAGCCGGTGTCGCAGATCGAGCATATGTCCCAGGCGGCGCAGTTGGCTCTGGCGGAAGGTTATGACGACGAAGTGGTGCTGGCGGCGTTCTTCCACGATATTGGGCATATCTGTGAGCAGGATGCCGAGAACATGCACGGTTTTGGCGTGGTCAGTCACGAGCGCCTGGGGGCGGACTATCTGCGTCGGGCGGGCTTCAGCGAGCGTCTGGCACAACTGGTGGAATACCACGTCCAGGCCAAGCGTTACCTGACCTTCAAGGAGCCGGGGTATTACCAGCGCCTGAGCGAGGCCAGTCGACGCACCCTGGAGTATCAGGGCGGGGTGATGAGCGCGGCAGAGGCGGCGGCCTTCGAGCTCGACCCGCTGTGTGCGGTGAGTTTGCGCATGCGCCACTGGGACGAGCAGGCCAAGGAGATGTGGGTGCCGGTGATGGACCTGCAGATCCTCAAGGACAAGGCCTTGGCGGTGTTGGCTTGAGCCCTTTCGCGGGCAAGCCGGCTCCTACAGAGCGCTGTAGGAGCCGGCTTGCCGGCGAAGGCGCTCTACGCCTGAACCAGCAAGGTTTCGGCCAGGGCCTCGATCTGCTCCTGACGCTCGGCCTGGCTCAGGCGCGCATGGGGATTGAGCGACGACCACTGCGGATGCGCCCGAGCCTTGCTCAGGGCTTCCGGTAATTTGCCCTCGCGCCAGCTCTTATCCTCCGGCGTGGCCAGACGGATGCTGTCCATGGCCGCATGCCCGCGCCGGTCCAGCGCCTGTACCAACTGCCGCTGACGCAACGCCAACAGCCGTAGCACGCTGTCGTCCACGGTCAATTCGCGCTGGCCCTTGAGCTTGCCCAGCAGGCGACTGCCGTAGCTGCGGGCGGTCTGCAGGGCGCCGCCGGCAATCGCTCCGGCCAACGCCGCGGCGCCTAGGGTCAAGCCACCTACCAACAGATCCACGCCGGCCCCGGCTGCCGCTCCCGCGGCGATCCCGCCACCGACACGCACCCCCAACTGCTTGAGGGTTTCCGGATTGAACAGGTCGTCGCCCCAACGTCCGTCCAACAGCGGCAGATCACTGGCCGAGGCGTCCTGAGGGCGGAAAGCGTAGAGCTTGAGCAGGGCTTCGACACAGCGTTGCTCACGCTGACGGATGGCCTGACGGAGTTCGCCAATCGCCTGCTGCTCCTGTTGCGTGTCGCTGGCCACGCTGCGGCGGCAGGCGGCGCAGTCCACCAGCAGTTCGGCAATCAGCCGTGCCGCACTTTGCTGGCGCGCCAGGCGTTGTGCCTGCTGGTCGTCGATCAGCCGTTGCAGGGCCGGGCGGGCTTGCTCCAGCAGCAGGGACAGGCTCTCATACAGCCGTCGTTCGCCGTCTTCCGGCGGCGCCACGCTGTCGAAGCGCACCAGGGCATGCAATCCCAGGCGAGCCAGGGCTTCGCGCCAGTCGCCTTCGCGCTGTTCGTCGCTGCTGACGAAATTCAGCACCGGCAGCAGTGGCTTGCCACAGCCGCTCAGTACTTCAAGCTCATCCCGGTACTTGGCCAGCACCGGTTCCCGGGCGTCGATCACATAGAACCCGGCGTCCGAGGCCAGCAGTTGGCGCAGGACCTTGGCTTCCTGCTCGAAGCGTTGCCGAGCCTCGCTGCCGTCGAGAAAGCGTGCCAGCCGGGCCGGGCCGTCCAGGCGTTCGCCGGGGCGTTCCAGGCGCTCTAGATAGTCCAGCAGGGCGATGGCGTCTTCCAGGCCCGGGGTGTCGTAGAGCTCCAGCAGGGGTTGGCCATCCACTGAGAGGCGAGCGCCTTCCACATGCCGCGTGGTGCTGGGGCGATGGGAGACTTCGCCAAAGCCCACGTCCCGGGTCAGGGTACGCAGCAATGAGGTCTTGCCGACGTTGGTGTGGCCGACCACCGCCAGTTTCAGGGCCCGGTGGCGTGGTTCAGTCATGACCGGTCTCCAGCCAGTTGAGGGGCGCGCAATCGGCGAACGGCAGCTCAAGTTGCTCCAGGGCAGCGTGCCAGTCGCCCAGGCGAGCCGAGTCCAGCGCTTGACCTGGAGGCGCTTGCAGCAGCCAGATTCGCGTCGCCGCAGCGTTGCGCGCCAGCTCGGCAATCAGCCCCAGGCTGCCGCGATCCGGCGAGCGCCGAGGGTCGCAGGCAATCACCAGGCGCGCCGGGGGAAAGCGGCTCATCTGCTCCAGCAGACGGTTGCGTGACTCTCGGTTGTCGAGGATGCCGGCGTCCTTGATGCTGTCTGGCAGTTGCGGTGGCCAGGAGCGCTGATGGTCCAGTTCGATGGCCACCAACAGCGCGCCGCTGCTGTCCTGGGCGCTGACGCCGGCTTCGACCCGATGCAGTTGCTCGGGGGCCGCGTCATTGACCCCAAGGCGTTCGCTGCTGGGCATCAGGCGTTCACGCAACTGGCTGTAGCCCGGCAACTTGAGGTCCAGTTGCAGACGGGCCTGTCCGTGTTTCCAGCGCCAGCGGCAGAACAGCATCAGCAGCAGGCGCGGCAGCACGCCGTAGATCACCACTAGGACCACCAGCCAGATGGCCCAGGACTGACGGACCAGCTCGGTGTTGTAGACATCCCGGGTGCTGGCCTGGATGGTTGCCACACTTGGCGCGCCGAGGCCCAGGCCTCGGGGCAGGGCGCTGATGGCGTTGGTAATGGCAACGAAGGCATCGGCGCCCAGCAGGGTGCTTTCCCAGACAAAGCTGTAGCGGTGGGTGGTCAGCAGCAACAGCAGCATGACCACGGCGCTGAACAGGGCCAGGCACCACAGGCCGTTGACCAGGGCGCCCAGGGCCCAGCGATTGAGCTTGCGCCGCTGGAGCAACAGCAACAAGGCCGGTGGTAACTGCGCGGCTTTGGCGTCGCGGGAGAATTTTTCACTCAGCCATAGCCACAGCCGGCCCAGGCTGGCGCTGTGCTCGCCGGCGAACAGCAGGCCGATCAGCCAACTCAGCAGCAGGATCAGGTTCAGGCCCAGCAGACTGCCCAGTGCCCAGAACACATTGACCGGTTGCTGGGTGTTGCCCAGGGCGCTGAAGGCCAGGCCGGCGCCACTGAGTACGGCCAGCAGCGCCAGGGCAAGCAACGCCAGGCGTGCGCCTTGCAGCCAGTGCAGCAACGCGCTGTGCAGACCGTCGCGCTGGGCCAGCCACAGGGCACGGGTCTGGATGCGGGTCGCCAGGTCGCCGCCCTGGTTGCGGGCCAGGCGGTTGGCTTCCTGATCGTCCAGTGGCCCGGCGTGTTCCTCGCGCAGGCGCACGGTTTCGGTCAGCCACAGTCGTTGCAGGGGAGTCAGTGCAGTCACGCGTCATTCCATCGCTCAAAAGTGCGCTGAGCATAACTGCTGCAGCGGCGGTCGGGTGAAGTTGCCAGGCTTGGGCCCTCTGGTATCCTCGCCGGCATGAAAAAATCTCTCCCTCTCAGCCTGATCGCGGCCCTCGGTGAAAACCGCGTGATCGGCGTCGACAACAGCATGCCCTGGCACCTGCCGGGGGATTTCAAATACTTCAAGGCCACGACCCTGGGCAAGCCGATCATCATGGGGCGCAAAACCTGGGATTCCCTGGGCCGGCCCTTGCCGGGGCGGTTGAACATCGTGGTCAGTCGTCAGACCGATCTGGTGCTCGAAGGTGCCGAGGTCTATCCGTCTTTGGCGGCCGCGGTAGCGCGGGCCGAGGAGTGGGCTCTGGAGCAGGGTGCCGACGAGCTGATGCTGATTGGCGGCGCGCAGCTCTATAGCCAAGGCCTGGAGCAGGCGGATCGCCTGTATCTGACGCGGGTGGCATTGAGCCCGGAAGGCGATGCCTGGTTTCCAGCGTTCGATCTGGACCAATGGCAGTTGGTGTCGGATGTGCCGAATCCGCCGGAAGGGGATAAGCCGGCGTACAGCTTCGAGGTGTGGGAGAAGCGTTAAGCGCTTCGCCGGCAAGTCGGCCCCCGTAGGAGGGGGCTTGCCGGCGAAGAGGTCAATCAAGCCTGAGCCAGTTCCTCGTGCTCATCGGCGTCCAGCAATGCCTTGTCGGTTTGCTGCATCACCTGGCTGGTGATGGCGCCGGCCGTCATCGAACCGCTGACGTTCAGCGCGGTGCGGCCCATGTCGATCAGCGGCTCCACGGAAATCAGCAACGCCACCAACGACACCGGCAGGCCCATGGCCGGCAGCACGATCAGCGCGGCGAAGGTCGCGCCGCCACCCACGCCGGCCACACCCGCGGAACTCAAGGTCACGATGGCCACCAGGGTGGCGATCCACAGCGGGTCCAGCGGGTTGATGCCCACGGTGGGGGCAACCATCACCGCCAGCATGGCCGGGTACAGGCCGGCGCAGCCGTTCTGGCCGATGGTGGCGCCGAACGAGGCAGCGAAGCTGGCAATGGACTGGGGAATGCCCAGGCGCCGGGTCTGGGCTTCGATGCTCAGGGGAATGCTCGCGGCGCTGGAGCGGCTGGTGAAGGCGAAGGTCAGCACCGGCCAGACCTTGCGGAAGAAGCGCAGCGGGTTGATCCCGGCCAGGGCTACCAGCAGGCCGTGGACCACGAACATCAGGCCCAGGCCGAGGTAGGACACCACCACGAAACTGCCGAGCTTGATGATGTCCTGCAGGTTGGAACCGGCCACCACCTTGGTCATCAGCGCCAGCACGCCGTAAGGGGTCAGTTTCATCACCAGGCGCACCAGACGCATCACCCAGGCTTGCAAGGTGTCGATGGCGTTGAGCACTTTCTGCCCTTTGTCGGCGTCATCCTTGAGCAATTGCAGCGCCGCGACACCGAGGAAGGCGGCGAAGATCACCACGCTGATGATCGAGGTCGGCTTGGCCCGGGCCAGGTCGGCGAAAGGGTTCTGTGGGATGAACGACAGCAGCAACTGCGGCACGTTGAGGTCGGCAACCTTGCCCGCGTAATCGCTCTGGATCACTTGCAGGCGCGCCATTTCCTGGGTGCCGGCCACCAGCCCTTCGGCCGTCAGGCCGAACAGGTTGGTCAGGCCGATGCCCACCAGCGCCGCGATGGCGGTGGTGAACAGCAGGGTGCCGATGGTCAGGAAGCTGATCTTGCCCAGGGACGAGGCGTTGTGCAGGCGGGCCACGGCGCTGAGGATCGAGGCGAACACCAGGGGGATCACGATCATCTGCAGCAACTGCACGTAGCCATTGCCCACCAGGTCGAACCAGCTGATGGAGGCCTTGAGCACCGGGTTGCCGGCGCCGTAGAGGCTGTGCAGGGCGATGCCGAAGACCACGCCCAGCACCAGGGCCAGGAGGACCTTCTTGGCCAGGCTCCAGGTGGTGTGGCGGGTTTGTGCCAGGCCCAGCAGCAGGGCCAGGAACACCAGCAGGTTGAGGATCAGCGGCAGATTCATTGGGGCTCCGATAAGACTTGTGTCAATCGCGGCTCAGGGCGATTGCGAACCGGCAAGCCTAACAGCTTGAAATCTATTGAATTAATAACGATATCGCATGGCAACTGTCGTTTTTGGAATAAGCCGCTGACGCTCAGGCGCATGCGGTTGGCGCTCTCGGGACGCAAGCGGTCGCGTAGAGACGAGAACTGTCACAGGGATTTGTTAGCGTCGAACCTTTCACTCAGGGAGAAACCGCAGATGAAGTTCGCGCCGAAATTTCTAGCCGTTGCACTCTGCCTGGGCCTTGCCGGCCAGGCCTTCGCCACCGAGTTGAAGCACTGGCCGCAGGAGCAGGCCAAGCAACTGGACGCGATGATCGCGGCCAACGCCAACAAGGGTAACTTCGCGGTGTTCGACATGGACAACACCAGTTACCGCTACGATCTGGAAGAGTCCCTGTTGCCCTACATGGAAAACAAGGGGCTGATCACCCGCGAGACCCTCGACCCGTCGCTGAAACTGATTCCGTTCAAGGACACCGCCGAGCACAAGGAAAGCCTGTTCAGCTACTACTATCGCCTTTGCGAAATCGACGACATGGTCTGCTACCCCTGGGTGGCCCAGGTGTTCTCCGGCTTCACCCTCAAGGAGCTCAAGGGCTACGTCGACGAGCTGATGGCGTCCGGCAAGCCGGTGCCGAGCACTTATTACGACGGTGACGTGGTCAAGACCATCGAGGTCAACCCGCCCAAGGTCTTCACCGGCCAGACCGAGCTGTACAACAAACTGATGGAGAACGGCATCGAGGTCTATGTGATGACCGCCGCCTCCGAAGAGCTGGTGCGCATGGTCGCCTCCGATCCCAAGTACGGCTACAACGTCAAGCCGCAGAACGTGATTGGCGTGACCACCCTGCTCAAGGACCGCAAGACTGGCGCCCTGACCACCGCGCGTAAACAGATCACCGACGGCAAGTACGACGAGAAGGCCAACCTTGGCCTGGAGCTGACGCCTTACCTGTGGACTCCGGCCACTTGGATGGCGGGCAAGCACGCGGCGATCCTGACTTACATCGACGAGTGGAAGAAGCCGGTGCTGGTGGGTGGCGACACACCGACCAGCGACGGCTACATGCTGTTTCATGATGTGGACGTGGCCAAGGGTGGCATCCACCTGTGGATCAACCGCAAGGACAAGTACATGACCCAGCTCAACGGCATGATGGCCAAGCACGCCGCGGCCCAGGCCAAGGAAGGCCTGCCGGTGACGGCGGACAAGAACTGGGTCATCGTCAAACCCGAAGACATCCAGTAACCCGGCCCGCTGCACCGCCCCTCTGTAGGAGCCGGCTTGCCGGCGAACAGTCCTTTGGATCTGGCGTCGCCCTTGTGGACGCCTTCGCTGGCAAGCCAGCTCCTACGGTAAACCGGTCCGCCAAGCCGCCCTCATCCGTAGGCGTCGGCTTGCCGGCGAACAGGCCCTTGGATCTGGCGTCGCCCTTGTGGACGCTTTCGCTGGCAAGCCAGCTCCTACAAGGGGTGTCTGTCGTTCGGTGCGGAGCTGGCGTCCGCTATAGGCGGAGAATGTTTCAACTTGTGACTGCCGAAGCCCCTCTGCCATAATCGCGCCCGTTTCCACTCCTCCTGCCTGCTCTCCCTGTGCCGGGTTTGTCCCCGTCTGCACGTAATGGACTACGTTGTGAGCTATCTCTCGATCGAATTCGGCCTCTGCTTCATCCTGTTCTTCATTCTGTATTGGGGCCTGGGCTTCAGTCTGCGTCTGCAGAACGGCCTGCTGCTGGCCGCCAGCTACGCGATCCTCGCCAGCTTCAGCCTGAACTTCCTCTACATCCTGCTGGGCTACACGGCCCTGGTGTATCTGCTCGGTCTGTTGAGCCAGCGTTATCCCGGGCGGGGCTGGGTCAATGGCCTGATGTTGCTGCTGGTGCTCGGGGCTTTTTATCTGTTCAAGTACCAGGACTTCTTCACCAGCACGGTGCAGAGCGCCTTCGCCCAGTTTGGTGTGGAAGTGTCGCTACCGTTGCTGGAGGTGCTGTTGCCGGTGGGGCTGTCGTTCTATGCCTTCCACTCGGTCAGCTACCTGGTGTCGATCAACCGTCGCGAGCTGACGCCGGGCTCGCCCTTTGACCTGGCGCTGTACCTGGCGTTTTTCCCCAGCCTGATTGCCGGTCCCGTGAACCGGGCGATCCCCATGCTGGAACAGATCAACCCGCCGCAGTTGCGTCAGGTGCTGGAGCCGCAACGGGCCCTGGGCCTGATCGCCATGGCGGTGGTCAAACTGTTCTTCCTCAGCTCCTGGCTGGCCAATGAATGGGTCGACCCGGTGTTCGACAGCCCGGTGGCCTTCTCGGCCGAGCAGATCCTGCGGGCGGTGTACGGCTATTCGTTCCTGATCTACTTCAACTTCAGCGGCTACACCGATCTGGTGACCGGTATCGCCCTGTTGCTGGGCTTTCGCCTGCCGTTGAACTTCAACTACCCCTATGCGGCGCGCAACCTCAAGGAGTTCTGGGGACGCTGGCACATCAGCCTGTCGACCTTTATCCGTGACTACGTGTATATCCCGCTGGGGGGCAACCGGGGGCCGGTGTGGCGCGGCAACCTGAACATGCTGCTGGCGATGCTGATCTCCGGTTTGTGGCACGGCGCCAGCGCCAACTTCATTATCTGGGGCGCGCTGCATGGCGTTGGCCTGGCGCTGTACAAACTGTGCAGCCCGTTGCTGGCCCGGGGGCCGAGCTGGATCGGCGCGGATCTGATGGCTCGCCTGCTGACCTTCCACTACGTGGCCTTTGCCTGGATCTTCTTCCGCTGCGCGACCTTGTCCGACGCCATGGACATGCTCAGTGGCCTGGGCGGCCTGTCCTTCAGCGGCCTGGCCGGCAGCGCCTTGAGCCTGTTGGGCTGCCTGTTGTTTGTCGCCTTCTACCCACGGATCGTGGCGCTGCTGCGCCGCCTGTTCGATGCGGCCACCGGCTTGCCGTGGCTGTTCTATCCAGTGCCGTTGGGGCTGTTCATCTGCGTGGTTATCTTCGCCTCACCGTCGGGCGTGCCGGGGTTCATCTATGCCAGTTTCTAACCGTTCGCCCTTGTCGGTCAGCTTCGGCAGCGCAGCCAAGGTGTTCTATGCCCTGGTGGTGACCAGCCTGTTGCTGGTGTGGTTCAACCAGCAGTCGATCCGTCTCTACTGCCAGCAGAAGTACCACGATGACTGCGAGATTCCGGGACTTTCGCAGAACCCGCAGTGGCGTTTTGGCGCGCAGCTCAACCAGGCCCTGGAAAATGCCCGGGTGGCCTTTGTCGGCAGCTTTGCCGCAACCGCCGACCTGAGCCTGGTGGCCCAGGCTGAAGCGGCCGCGGACGAAGAGCCTGCGCCGTTGCCGAAGGTCGCGGCCGCGCCAGAGCACCCGCCGCTGAGCACCGCTCACGCGGCCCCGGTCCATGTGGCTCCCCAGGCACCGGTCCCGGTGCATCCGCAGCCAGTGGCCGTGGCTCCCGTGGTCAGCCATCCACCCCAGGTCGAGCAGGGGCACGCGGCGCCGCTGATGGCCAGCCTGGCCACTGGGGATGAGGTGTTCTTCGTCGGTGATTCCCTGATGCAGGGCGTGGCGCCGCACATGGCCAACACCTTGCGCAAACGCTACAACGTCAAGAGCCTGAACCTCAGCAAGCAGAGCACCGGCCTTGCCTATCCAAGCTTCTTCAACTGGCCCAAGACCGTTGAGAGCACCTTGGCCAGCAATCCGAACATTCGCCTGATGGTGATCTTCCTGGGGCCCAACGATCCGTGGGACATGCCGGTGGTCAAGGGCAAGCCGTTCCTGCGCTTCAAGACCCCGGACTGGGAGGAAGCCTATCGCCAGCGCATCGATTCGATCCTCGACACCGCCCAGGCCCACAATGTGCAAGTGATCTGGGTCGGCCCGCCGAACATGGAGAAGCCCAAGCTGTCTACGGCCATGGCTTACCTGAGCGACCTGTACAAGAGCCAGATCGAGCAGTATCACCAGCATTTCGTTTCGGCCAACGAGATCCTTGGCTACCAGAGCGACGAATTTTCCTATTACCGCACCACCGGCGATGGCAAGAAGGTCAAGACCCGGGTCGACGACGGTATTCATTTCACCACCACTGGGCAGAAGCTGATCGCTGAGCGTGTGATCTCGCTGATCAACTTTCCCAGTCAACAATTGACGGAGCACTGATATGGGGCGACTGCAAGGCATTGCGCTGTTGCTGGGCATCACCTTGCTGAGCAGTTGCAGCCCGACCACCGAGGTCCAGGCCACACCGGCCTCGGCCCTGGCCAGGTCCGGAACCGGAGCGAAGAAGGTCGTGACCACTGGCAGCGACCCGAACCTGGCGTTGCTGGCACGCAAGTTCAGCACCTCCAACCGCACCCCCATCAACATTGTGCAACTGGGGGATTCCCACACCGCTGCCGACCTGTTCAGCGGTGAGGTGCGACGCCTGCTGCAAGCGCAGTACGGCGATGGCGGCATTGGTTTCGTGGCGGCAACACCGGTGCCCGGCACTCGCTATGAACGGGTGATCCTCGGGGCGGCCAAGCGTCAGTGGTCCCTGGTGTCGGCGCGTAACCAGCAGAGCACGCAGTTTCCCCTGGGGGGCTACCTGTCGCTGCCGATGACGCCGGGGGCTCGGGTGCATATCGCCGAGCGCCAGCCGAGCAACCAGCAGTACCGCATTTCCGCTCTGTACCAGGCGTCCAGCAACAACACCCTGACCGCCCGGGACAACCTCAACAAGAGCAGTCGCATGCTGGCCGCTACCGGTGGACAGTGGCGTTTCAGCCCGCCGTTCAACAACCTGACCCTGCCGCTGGACTTTAACGTGGCCAACAACCAGGGCCTGGCCCTGGGCGGCTGGAACATCCTCGGGCAGAAGAGTGCCGGGGTGATCTACTCCTCCCTGGGCATCAATGGCGCACGCCTGGATGTGCTGGACAAGTGGCAGCCCGGCTGGCTGGAAACCCTCAAGGCCCTGCGCCCGGACATGGTGGTGCTGGCCTACGGCACCAACGAGGCGTTCGATGACGATCTGGATCTGCAGCTGTACCGCAGTCAGTTGCAGGAAAAAGTCACGCTGCTGCGCAAGAATCTGCCCAAGACCGTGATCCTGCTGGTGGGCCCGCCGGACTCCATCAAGCGCCGCAATGCCGGGAGTTGTGCGGCATCGCAGCCGCAACCGCTGCGGCAGATCGTGCAGATCCAGAAGGACGTGGCGAAGAACAGCCGCACGCTGTTCTGGGACTGGCAGGCGTTCATGGGCGGGGATTGTTCGATCAGCAAATGGCAGGGCAGCGACCTGGCGCGTAACGACTTGGTGCACCTGACCGCTGATGGCTATCGCAAGAGTGCCGATGGCCTGTACCGCTTCCTGCGCGGGCAGTTGGGCGAACGCATGCCCTGAGCCCCCGGCCACCGGCTTCAACGGTGGCGGCGCCACCACCCCGAATGCTGCTGTAGGAGCTGGCTGGCCAGCGAAGGCATCCGCAAGGGCGACGCAAGGCCAAAAAAATGCCCCGCACTTGGCGGGGCATTTTCATTTCAGGGCAATGCGATCAGAGGCCGTCGAGCATGGCCTTGTTGCGCACCGCACCCTTGTCGGCGCTGGTGGCCAGCAGGGCGTAGGCTTTCAGTGCCGTGGTCACCTTGCGTGGGCGTGCCTCCACCGGTTTCCAGCCTTTCTTGTCCTGCTCGACACGGCGGGCTGCCAGTTCCTCGTCGCTGACCAACAGGTTGATCGAGCGGTTGGGGATGTCGATCAGGACCTTGTCGCCGTCCTGCACCAGACCAATGGCGCCGCCGGCTGCCGCTTCTGGTGAGGCGTGGCCGATGGACAGGCCCGAAGTGCCGCCGGAGAAGCGGCCGTCGGTGAGCAGCGCGCAGTCTTTGCCCAGGCCCTTGGATTTCAGGTAGGACGTCGGATAGAGCATTTCCTGCATGCCCGGGCCGCCTTTCGGACCTTCGTAACGAATGATCACGATGTCGCCTGCTTTCACTTCGTCAGCGAGGATGCCGCGCACGGCGCTGTCCTGGCTTTCGAAGATCTTGGCGTTACCTTCGAAGACGTGGATCGACTCGTCGACACCGGCGGTCTTCACCACGCAGCCGTCCAGGGCGATGTTGCCGTAGAGCACGGCCAGGCCGCCTTCCTTGGAATAGGCATGTTCGACGCTGCGGATGCAGCCGTTTTCACGGTCGTCGTCGAGGCTGTCCCAACGGGTCGACTGGCTGAAGGCGGTCTGGGTCGGGATGCCCGCCGGGCCGGCCTTGAAGAAGTGATGCACGGCTTCGTCCGTGGTCTGGGTGATGTCCCACTGGGCGATGCCCTCGGCCATGGTCTTGCTGTGTACGGTGGGCAGGTCGGTGTGCAGCAGGCCGCCACGGGCCAATTCGCCGAGGATGCTGAAGATACCGCCGGCGCGGTGCACGTCTTCCATGTGGTACTTCTGGATGTTCGGCGCCACTTTGCAGAGCTGTGGCACGTGGCGCGACAGGCGATCGATGTCCCGCAGGTCGAAGTCGATCTCGGCTTCCTGGGCAGCGGCCAAGAGGTGCAGGATGGTGTTGGTGGAACCGCCCATGGCGATGTCCAGGGTCATGGCGTTCTCGAACGCCTTGAAGTTGGCGATGTTGCGCGGCAGTACCGACTCGTCGTTGTCGCCGTAGTAGCGCTGGCACAACTCGACGATGGTGCGTCCGGCCCGCAGGAACAGTTCCTCACGGTCGCTGTGGGTGGCCAGTGTCGAACCGTTGCCCGGCAGGGCCAGGCCCAGAGCTTCGGTCAGGCAGTTCATGGAGTTGGCGGTGAACATGCCGGAGCACGAACCACAGGTCGGGCAGGCGCTGCGCTCGTACTCGGCAACCTTCTCGTCAGAAGCGCTGGAGTCGGCGGCGATGACCATGGCGTCCACCAGGTCCAGGCCGTGGCTGGCGAGCTTGGTCTTGCCGGCTTCCATCGGGCCGCCGGAGACGAAGATCACCGGGATGTTCAGGCGCAGGGCGGCCATCAGCATGCCGGGGGTGATCTTGTCGCAGTTGGAAATGCACACGATGGCGTCGGCGCAGTGGGCGTTGACCATGTATTCCACAGAGTCGGCGATGATCTCGCGGCTCGGCAGCGAATACAGCATGCCGTCGTGGCCCATGGCGATGCCGTCGTCCACGGCGATGGTGTTGAATTCCTTGGCCACGCCACCGGCGCGTTCGATCTCACGGGCGACCAGCTGGCCCAGGTCCTTCAGGTGCACGTGCCCCGGGACGAACTGGGTGAAGGAGTTGGCAATGGCAATGATCGGCTTCTTGAAGTCGTCATCTTTCATCCCCGTGGCGCGCCACAGTGCGCGGGCGCCGGCCATGTTGCGGCCGTGGGTGGATGTTTTCGAGCGGTAATCAGGCATGGAGCACTCCGGGCGGCTAATCAGGGAACAAATGGGGAGTGAGCTTCTATTGACCTCGGGAACACTCAGAAATGGCCGTGTGTCCGAAAGCTGCCGATGACGTCGCGGGATCGCCGCGCGCCTCAGCCTGAGCTCATAAACCCGCCGGGGGATGACTGGCGATGAATTTGCCGATTCTACACCGCTGGCGTCAGGAAGGAATGCCGTGGCCGCTCTGTGGCGTGCGATTGCCTGGATCTGACAGGGAGGCTGCCAGCCTGGCCGCTCCTGGTTTAGACTCGCCGCCCCTCGATCCCCTTCCAATGGAGCTGGAATGTCCGCGAACATGCGATCCCTGAGGTTCTACCTGGGCACTGGCCTGCTGCAGGGTCTGCTGCTGATGTGGCTGGTGCTCTACAGCGACTGGCCGGGCAGTGCCATGGCCGTGGTGGGCGCCGCGCTGCTGACGGGCGGCGGGTTCGTGCAACTGCTGGCCGAGCAGCGCCGCCAGTGGCGCACCTGGCGAGCCGCCCTGCTGCTCGCCTTCGCGGCGGCGGTGCTGGTGCAGGCCTGCAGTGAATTGCCCTCCACCCGTGGGGTGATCTACAGCGTGGTGGTGCTCCTGCTGCTGATGACGCTGCTCAGCGCCACTTGGCTGCCGGGACGTGACGGTTTTAAACGACGGCTGTTGGGTGACGGAGCCTGGATGCTGGTGGCCCTTTCCGCTGCGTGGCTGGTGCAGGCGTTGTTCGATTTCTGGACCCACGAACACCATCTGGACCCCTTCAAGAGCGGGTTCCTGTCCTTGCGCTACTTCACCGGGCCACCCTTGGCATTCTCCTTTGTCCTGTACCTCAGGGATTTGTGCCGTTTGCGCGATCTTCAGACGCAAGCGCCCTGATAACGACGGTTGACCAGGCTGTTCAGGCCCAGGGCGGCAGCACTCAGCAGCAGAAAGCACAGGCCCAGCGCCGTCACCAGGTTGCTGCTGCTCAGGTTGATGAAGCCACTGATCAGGCCGCCACTGATAAAGATGATCATGTTGCCCGCCGAAGCCGAGGTTCCTGCGTTCTGCGGAAAAATGCCCATGGCCCGCGAGGTTGCCACCGGGCGGGTGATGGTGGTGCCGGCGGTGCAGATGATCATCGGCACCAGGACCGTGGCGACGGACCGCTCGAACGGCTGCAACAACAGCATCAGCAGGCCGGACAGGGCGATCAGCCCCAGGCCGGTGACGATCTGGGTGCTGGCTTGCAGGTAACGGTTCATCACCCCGGCGCCGATGCCGCCCAATACGTAGGCGGCTCCATACAGCAGCAGTGCCAGCGAGTACTGGTAGGGCGAGAGCTGCAACTGCTCCATGAAAATGATCGGTGAAACGACGATGAACGAGAAATGGCAGGCGAAGGCCAGTGCCGAGATCAGCCAGTAGCCGACGAACGACAGGTCGGCAAACACCAGCCGGTAGGCCGTGAAGATATTCCGCTGACGTGCCGCCGCCGTGCCTGGGGTGTTCTCCAGCAGGAAGCAGGCCTTGAGGATGACCAACAGGCTGAGGCCGACAAATACCTCGAAGCTGCCCTGCCAGCCCAGGTGGGCCTGCAGCCAGGTGCCTAACAGCGGTGACAGGGAAATGAAGAGACCGCTGGCGGTGACCATGGCGATGCGCAAGCGCTCCTGCTGCTTGCCGACGAACATGTCCTGCACCAGTGCCTGGGACAGTACGAAGCAGCCACAGCCGACTGCCTGGACCACGCGAAACAGCAGAAACCAGCTGTACTCACTGGCGGTCATGCAACCGAGCGCCCCGGCGATGGCCACGCTCATGCCTGCCAGTAGCAGCTTCTTTCGCCCTAGGGTGTCTGACAGCGGTCCGACCACCAACAGGGAAAATGACAAGCCAATGGCGAACAGGCTGATGGACAGCGCGATATCGACGCTGGAGGTCTGGAAGCGTTCGGCCAGGGCGGGAAAGGAGGGGAGGATGACGTCCAGCGGGAAAACCCCGAGCAGGGTCATGGTCAGCAGCAGGATGATCGCTGATGTCTTTTTCGCGGTGGCGGGGGAGTGGCCCATGGTGCGGCGTCTCGGTCCTTGAGAGGGGCCGAGAATCCAGTCGTGGCGTTGCAAAGTCAATCGGTGGCGCTGGCCATTCCCGCGCAGGGCGGGAATGGCCGTCGGCCCGGGCTCAGCTGTTGGGCAGCAGGCGGCAGGTGATGCTCTTGATGTAGCGGGTTTCCGGGATGGCTGGGTGCACCGGGTGATCCGGGCCCTGGCCGCCGCGTTCCAGCAGTTGGATATTGCGGTCCAGGTGGCGGGCACTGGTCAGCAGGATGTTCTGCAGGTCGTCCTCGGGCAAGTGCATCGAGCATGAGGCGCTGACCAGGATGCCGTCCTTGTTGAGCAGGCGCATGGCTTGTTCGTTCAGGCGGCGGTAGGCGCCTTCGCCGTTCTTCAGGTCTTTCTTGCGTTTGATGAAGGCGGGTGGGTCGGCAACGATCACGTCGAAGCGTTCTTCACTGGCTTTCAGCTCTTTCAGGGCTTCGAAGACATCGCCTTCGATGCAGGTCATTTTCTCGGCGAAACCGTTCAGCGCCGCGTTGCGCTCCACGCCATCGAGGGCGAAGGCCGAGGCATCGACGCAGAACACTTCACTGGCGCCGAACGCCGCGGCTTGCACACCCCAGCCGCCGATGTAGCTGTACAGGTCCAGCACGCGCTTGCCCTTGGCGTAAGGCGCCAGGCGGGCGCGGTTCATGCGGTGGTCGTAGAACCAGCCGGTTTTCTGGCCCTGGATCACCGGGGCTTCGAACTTCACGCCGTTCTCTTCCAGAGCAACCCACTCCGGTACCAGGCCGAACACGGTTTCGACGTAGCGGCTCAGGCCTTCGGCGTCACGGGCGGCGGAGTCGTTCTTGAACAGGATGCCGCTGGGCTTGAGCACCTGAGTCAGGGCCGCAATCACGTCGTCCTTGTGGGTTTCCATGGTCGCCGAGGCGATCTGTACCACCAGGATGTCGCCAAAACGGTCGACCACCAGGCCCGGCAGCAGGTCGGAGTCGCCGTAGACCAGGCGGTAGAACGGCTTGTCGAACAGCCGCTCGCGCAGGGACAGGGCCACGTTCAGGCGGTGCACCAGCAGCGACTTGTCCAGGGCCAGCTTGGCGTCCCGGGACAGCAGGCGGGCGCAGATCAGGTTGTTCGGGCTCATGGCAACCACGCCCAGAGGCTTGCCGCCGGCGGCTTCCAGTACCGCCTGGTCGCCTGCCTTGAAGCCGTGCAGAGGGGTGGCGGCTACATCGATTTCGTTGCTGTAGACCCACAGGTGGCCGGCGCGCAGGCGGCGATCGGCGTTGGCTTTGAGGCGCAGGCTTGGCAGGGACATGACGTCGCTCCGGAAAAAAGGGCGCGATTATACCCCTTCGCGGGGCCCAAGCGATGGCCAATGGACCTGCGGCCAGGGCCGTGTAACCAAGTCGCGGGGTAAAGTTCCTGTCCGTTCGCCCAACATTGTGTGGTTAGGGGTTAGAATCGCCGCCTCAGCCAGAGTGTGTACTTATGTCCCAAGAGCTATCAGCCGAACAGATTCAACAGGCCCTGCAAGGCATCAGCGTGCCGCCTCAACCGCAAATCATGGTGGATTTGCAGATGGAGCAGTACATGCCCGACCCCGACCTGGAAGTGATTGCCAAGCTGATATCCCAGGACCCGGGCCTGTCCGGCGCACTGCTGAAGATCGTCAACTCGCCGTATTACGGCCTGAGCAACAAGATCGCCTCGATCCAGCGCGCGGTGAATCTCTTGGGCAGCCGCTCGATCATCAATCTGATCAACGCGCAGTCGATCAAGGGCGAGATGAGTGACGAAACCATCGTCACCCTCAACCGCTTCTGGGACACCGCCCAGGATGTGGCCATGACCTGCCTGACCCTGGCCAAGCGCACCGGCTCCCAGGCGGTGGATGAAGCCTATGCCCTGGGGCTGTTCCACGACTGCGGCGTGCCGCTGATGCTCAAGCGTTTCCCCGACTACATGACCGTGCTGGAAGAGGCCTATGGCAGCGCCGGGCCGGAGCAGCGAGTGGTGGACACGGAAAACCGTGCCTTCAACACCAACCACGCGGTGGTGGGTTACTACACCGCCAAGTCCTGGCGCTTGCCGGAACATGTGACCAATGCCATCGCCAATCACCACAACGCCCTGGCGATCTTCAGCGACGAGTCCTCGCGCAACAGCCAACTGAAGAATCTGCTGGCGATCCTGAAGATGGCCGAGCACATCTGCGCGTCCTATCGGGTCCTGGGCAACCAGGTGGAAGATCACGAGTGGAACAGCATTGGCCATCTGGTTCTCGATTACGTCGGTCTGTCGGATTACGACTTCGAGAACCTCAAGGAAACCGTGCGCGAGCTGGGCGCACACTGATCGTTCATTTCGTGATGATTGCCAGGGGCGGATATGCCTGAATTACCTGAAGTCGAAACCACTCGGCGCGGGATCGCACCGCACCTGGAAGGCCAGAAGGTCAGTCGGGTCATCGTCCGTGACCGGCGTTTGCGCTGGCCGATCCCCGAGGATCTGGATGTGCGCCTGTCCGGGCAGCGCATCGTCCAGGTGGATCGTCGGGCCAAGTACCTGTTGATCAATGCCGAAGTCGGCACCCTCATCAGTCATCTGGGCATGTCGGGCAATCTGCGCCTGGTGGAAATTGGCCTGCCGGCGGCCAAGCACGAACATGTGGATATCGAACTGGAGTCGGGCCTGGCCCTGCGCTACACCGACCCGCGGCGGTTTGGCGCCATGCTCTGGAGCCTGGACCCGTTGAATCACGAGCTGCTGGCGCGCCTGGGACCGGAACCGTTGACTGACCTGTTCGATGGTGAGCGCCTGTTCCAGCTGTCCCGGGGACGTTCCATGGCGGTCAAGCCGTTCATCATGGACAACGCGGTGGTAGTGGGGGTGGGCAATATCTATGCGACCGAGGCGTTGTTCGCCGCGGGCATCGATCCGCGTCGTGAGGCCAAGGGCATTTCCCGGGCCCGCTATCTGCAGCTGGCGATCGAGATCAAACGCATCCTGGCGGCGGCCATCGAGCGCGGTGGCACCACCCTGCGCGATTTTATCGGCGGCGACGGTCAGCCGGGGTACTTCCAGCAGGAGCTGTTCGTCTACGGACGTGGCGGGGAGCACTGCAAGGTCTGCGGCACGGGGCTGCGGGAAATCAAGCTGGGCCAGCGGGCCAGCGTCTATTGCCCACGTTGCCAGAGCTGAGAAGCTTCGCCGGCAAGCCGGCTCCTACAGGTGTTTGTGGGAGCCGAAAGGGCGTCATATCACTCAAGCCTTGCCGGTGATCTTCCGGTACTTGGCCATCAACTCTTCTTCGGTTTCCGGACGCGCTTCGTCCAGTGGAATGCAATCCACCGGGCACACCTGTTGGCACTGTGGCTCGTCGTAGTGGCCGACGCACTGGGTGCACAGGTTCGGATCGATCACGTAGATCTCCTCGCCTTGAGAAATGGCCGCGTTGGGGCACTCGGGTTCGCAGACGTCGCAGTTGATGCAATCGTCGGTGATGATCAGGGACATGGGGGACTCCGGCCTGGGCGGCAGGCCCTGGCATGTAAAAACGAATGCGCGCAATTGTGCCGTATTGACGCCCGCAGTGCACGCGGGCGCGATGGCTGACGCCTGGCAAGGGCCCCTCTGCGGGGCCGCACGGCTTATTTCTTGAAGCGCAGGGTCAGTGCATCGGCGACGGCCGGATGGACGAACTTGGTGATATCACCGCCCAGGGCCGCGATTTCACGAACCAGCGTCGAGGAAATGAACGAGTAGCGCTCCGACGGAGTCAGGAACAGGCTTTCCACGTCCGGCGCCAGTTGGCGGTTCATGTTGGCCAGCTGGAACTCGTATTCAAAGTCCGAAACCGCTCGCAGGCCCCGCAGAAAGACATTGGCGTTCTGCTCCTTGGCAAAGTGCGCCAGTAGGGTGGAGAAGCCGACGACTTCAACGTTGGGCAGGTGCTTGGTCACCTCTTGCGCCAGTTCCACGCGTTGTTCCAGGGGGAACAGCGGGTTTTTCTTGGGGCTGGCAGCAACGGCGATGATCACGTGGTCGAACAGCCGCGAGGCGCGCTCGACCAGATCGCCGTGGCCCTTGGTAATAGGGTCGAAGGTACCTGGGTACAACACTCGGTTCATCGCGTCGTCCTGGCGGGAATCCGTTGGGGAGTCGGATGGTATCGCAGCCTTCCCGGTCGGCCAAGTCGCCTTTTAGGGAAGAAAGCACTATAGACGACGAAAATACCCCGCTTTTTCACGCCGTTTTCAAGCGCTCCGCCAGGGCCGTGGCCAGTTGCGCCGTCAGGCCGTAGACCGACAGCTGTGGGTTGGCACCGATGCTGGTGGGAAACAGCGAGCCGTCGTGGATCGACAGATTGCGCAGTTGATGGTGACGCCCGAGGCTGTCGGCCACGGCGTTCTTCGGGTCTTCGCCCATGGCGCAGCCGCCCATCACGTGGGCGCTGCCCAGGCGGGTGCGGTACAGCGCCAGGTCCAGGCCGTCGATCTGCGAGCGGACTTCATTCAGGGTCTTGGCGAAGCGGGCGTCGCTGTGCAGCGGCTTGACCGCCTTGGCACCGCCGGCGAACTGGATCTCCGCCATGCTGTGGAAGGCCCGGCGCAGGCCATCCCAGGCGTAGGGCGAGACCTGATAGTCGAGCGCCGGTGTGCCGTCGCCCCGCAGTTCGACGTTGCCGCCAGTGCTGTCGGGATGGAAGCCGTCCCGCAACAGGGCCAGCATGGCGTGGGTGTGGGGCAGTTGCTCCATGGACAACCCGCTCTGCGGCCCGAAACCGCCTAGCAGGGTACTGGCCAGGGCCGGTTGCAGGGGCGGCACTTCGAGTTTGTAGGACATCTTGCCGGTGGTGCCGTCCTGCCACTGGAAGTGGTCGGAGTAGATCGACTGGGGGGCGCCGTAGAACGGGTTGATCACCTCGTCGAACTGGCCGGCGGAGAAGTTTACCAAGTGCAGGAAGGTCCGCTTGCCCAGGCGCGAATGCGGGTCCGGGGCATCGGAGCGCAGCAGCAGGGCCGGACTGTTGATGCCGCCGCCAGCCAGCACGTAATGCTTGGCCTTGACGGTGATGGTTCGTCCCGTGGGCGCCACGCAACGGGCATCCATGGCCACACATTGCAGGCTGCTGACCTGGTCATCCTTGAGCTGCAGGCGATTGGCCCGGGCCAGGTACAGCAGCTCGCCGCCTTTCTCCAGGGTCGCCGGAATGGTGGTCACCAGCATCGATTGCTTAGCGTTGGTGGGGCAGCCCAGGCCGCAATAGCCCAGGTTCCAGCAGCCGCGGACGTTGCGCGGAATCACATGCCAGCTGTAGCCCAGGGCTTCGCAGCCCTTGCGGATCACGTCGTTGTTGGCATTGGGTGGCATGACCCAGGGCGCGACCCCCAGGCGCTGCTCCATCTTCTCGAACCAGGGCGCCATCTCGGCTGAGCTGTGGCCCACCACCCCGTGCTCCCGGGCCCAGTGTTCCAGGGTCGGGTCGGGAGTGCGGAAGCTCGATGTCCAGTTGATCAGCGTGGTGCCGCCCACGGCGCGGCCCTGGAGGATGGTGATGGCGCCGTCTTTGCTCATGCGCCCGATGCCTTCCTGATACAGGCTGGTATAGGCCTGGTCCTCCAGCATCTTGAAATCGTCGCTGGTCTTGAGCGGGCCTTCCTCGATCAGCAGCACCTTGTAGCCGGCGGCGCTGAGGATTTCGGCGGTGGTGCCACCCCCGGCACCGCTGCCGATGATGGCGACATCGGCTTCCAGGGTCAGGTCCTGCTCCAGCTGCGAGCCGTTGTAGGTTTTCCAGCCACGCTTCAGGCCTTCGCGGAACAGATCAGGTACGGGCATATTCGGTGCTCTCTTATTATGGATGGTGCGCCGGGACGAGTCGGATCAGACCTTGGGCGGCCCGGGGTAGCCGCAGTGGGCCCAGGATTCGGGGCGGGTGTACCAGGCCATCATCACCAGTTGCAGCAACGAGGCATGGCCCATGCGCAGCAGGGCCAGGAAGCTGTTTTCCCAGCGGCTGAGGAAGTTGCGGATGGCCTCGGCGCTGGCGTTTTCCCAACTGCCCCAGATCCCCGTCAGCGGGCCGCGGGTGACTGCCATGCCCAGCACATCAAACAACTGCTGGGTGAGCTTGAACATTTCCGGCGACAGGTGATTGAGGGCGTTGTCCAGGTTGGCCAGGGTGCCGTCGATGGCGGCGGGCATCTTGTCCGCCGCCACGGCGCCTTCAAGCATCACCGGGATCAGCGCCCGCAAAAACGGCAGGTCATTGCTGCGCAACAGGGTAAAACCGCTGGCGGGCGTGCTGGCGGAGCAACCGCTGAGGCTCGCGCCCAGCCCTGCGGTGGCCAGGAAAGCACTGGCGCAAAGGCTGATTTTCAGCAGGCCGCGCCGTGACAGCGCGGGTGTTTCAGACAGGCTAGGGGTCATTGTTGTTATTACCCGGCGATGTACTGGTTGAGGTTCTTTAGCGGATGAACAGCTTTTGAATGAGCTTCTGGATCGACTTGCCGTACGGCGGATAGATCAGGCGAGCTGCATTGAAGCGCTGCTTGATGAACACCCCCTTGGCCTTGCTGAAGGTCAGGAAGCCTTCATGCCCGTGGTAGTGACCCATGCCGGAAGGGCCGACGCCACCGAACGGCAGGTCATCCTGGGCCACATGCAGCAGGGTGTCGTTGAGGCACACGCCGCCGGAGTGGGTTTCGTTGAGTACCCGCTGCTGTTCGGACTTGTCGTAACCGAAGTAGTACAAGGCCAGGGGGCGCGGACGCTGGGTGATGTAGGCGAGGGCCTGGTCCAGGGTCTTGTAGGGCACGATGGGCAGGATCGGGCCGAAGATCTCGTCCTGCATCACGGTCATTTCGTCGGTGACATTCAATAGCAGGCTGTGGCCCAGGCGCCGCTCCTGGCTCTGTTCGAACAGCGACACCAACAGCGCGCCCTTGCTGGTGGCATCACTCAGGTAGCCGTTGAGCCGCGTCAGCTGGCGCTGGTTGATGATCGCGGTGTAGTCGGGGTTGTCCGCCAGGGTCGGGAAGAAACCGCGCACCACCTGGCGATAGGCTTCGACAAAGGCGCCGATTCGATCTTCAGGTACCAGCACGTAGTCCGGGGCGACGCAGGTCTGCCCGGCGTTCAGGGTCTTGCCGAAGGCGATACGTTCGGCAGCGTCCTTGAGGGGCACGGTGTGGGACACGATGGCCGGGGACTTGCCTCCCAGCTCAAGGGTCACCGGGGTCAGGTTCTCTGCCGCTGCGCGCATCACGTGCTTGCCAATACTGGTGGCGCCGGTGAACAGCAGATGGTCGAAACGCAGCTTGGAGAAGGCCATGCCCACTTCGGCTTCGCCCAGCACCACGCACACCAGATCCTCGGGGAACACCCGGGCCAGCAATTGTTTGAGCAACTGGCCGGTGGCCGGGGTGGATTCACTGAGCTTGAGCATCACCCGGTTGCCGGCGGCCAGGGCCCCTACCAACGGCCCCATGCACAGGTACAGCGGGTAGTTCCACGGCACGATGACGCCCACCACCCCCAGCGGCTGATAGACCACCTTGGCCGAGGCCGGCTGGAAGGCCAGGCCCACGGCGCGGCGAGAGGGCTTCATCCATTTTTTCAGGTGCTTGCTGGCGTAGTGGATGCCATGCAGGCTGGGCATCAGCTCGGCCAGCAGGGTTTCATCGGCGCTGCGGTTGCTGAAGTCCTGGCTGATGGCGTCGATCAGCGCCTGGCGTTCGGTGTCGAGCAGATTCTGCAGCGATTTGAGCCATTGTTGGCGTTGTGCGGCCGGTGGCATGGGATTGGCGGCGAAGGCCCGGCGCTGGGCTTCGAACAGCTCATGCAGCTCGTCCTGTTGCTCAAGGGAATCCTGCAGGTAAGCGATTTCGGC
Organism: Pseudomonas sp. JDS08PS003; assembly: GCF_045013505.1. Lineage (NCBI taxonomy): Bacteria > Pseudomonadati > Pseudomonadota > Gammaproteobacteria > Pseudomonadales > Pseudomonadaceae > Pseudomonas > Pseudomonas sp. JDS08PS003. Next base: position 6,802,332 of record NZ_CP120724.1, on the reverse strand, counting down.
AGACATGGACGGGCTCCGGTTTTTATAGGGTGGCTAGTTTTTTAGAGCTTATGCTCTAAATTGTCAAATACCATCCGGTGCCGGTCGCGATTTATCCTCAGGGGGATAGAACGTAAGATGCACCTCAGCCTTCTGATTAAAGCCCACGCCCATGGCCCCACGCATAAAAACCCGCGAACGCATCGTTCAGTTCAGTCTTGAGCTGTTTAACCAACAGGGCGAGCGCAACGTCAGTACCAACCATATTGCGGCGCACATGGAGATTTCTCCGGGCAACCTGTACTACCACTTCCCCAACAAGCAGGCGATCATCGCCGTGCTGTTCGCCGAGTACGAGAGCCTGGTGGACAGCTTCCTGCGCCCACCCCCCGGGCGTGCGGTCACCGTGGAAGACAAGCGCTATTACCTGCAGGCGCTGCTGGCGGCCATGTGGCGCTATCGCTTCCTGCACCGCGACCTGGAGCACCTGCTGGACAGCGACGCCGAACTGGCGGCCCGCTACCGGCGCTTCTCCCAGCGCTGCCTGATCCAGGGCATGGCCATTTACGGGCGCTTCGTCGAGGCCGGGATCGTCGCCATGGACAAGGTGCAGATCGAGTCCCTGACCCTCAATGCCTGGATCATCCTCACGTCCTGGGTGCGCTTTCTGTGCACCACCCGGGAGAGCTCCACCCACCTGAGCGAGGAAGCCATCAAGCGCGGCGTCTATCAAGTGCTGGTGCTGGAAGCCGGTTTTGTCACCGACCAGGCCCGGGAAGCGGTCAACGGCCTGTTCGAAGAGTTTTACGTGCCCCTGGCCCAAGCCCTGGAAGAAGTGCAGTAGGATCAACCTCCGACTTATTCACAGGAGCCCGCTATGTCCCTCGCGCAGTTGATCAGCCCGCTTGCCCTGGACCAGAAGAAACAGCAGCCCGGTCTGGTGATTCTGGATTGTCGCTTTGCTCTGGAAGACCCGGATTACGGCCAGCGCAGTTACGCCGACGGGCATATCGCCGGGGCGCATTTCGCCGATCTGAACCGGGACCTGAGCGCGCCGGTGATCAAGGGCGTGACCGGCCGGCATCCGTTGCCGGAGCCGGCGCAGTTGGTGCTGCGCCTGCAGGCCTGGGGCATCGATAACGACAGCGAGATCGTGCTCTATGACGACGGCCCCGGCTCCTACGCCGCTCGCGCCTGGTGGTTGTTGGCCTGGTTGGGCAAGCGTGATGGCGTATTCATTCTCGATGGTGGCCTGAAAGCCTGGCATGCCGCCGGCCTGCCCCTGAGTCTGGATGCTCCGGCCGGCGTTCCCGGACACTTCAACGGTCAACCCGACCACAGTCTGTTGCTGGATGCCGAGCACTTGCGCAAGCGCCTGGGCCAGGCAGACCTGACCCTGCTGGATGCTCGTGGCCTGCCGCGTTTCCGTGGCGACGTGGAGCCCATCGATCCGGTGGCCGGGCATATTCCCGGTGCCCAATGTGCGGCATTCACCGACAACCTGGGCGAGGACGGGCGCTTCCTTGCGGCCGACCAGCTCAAGCAGCGTTTCGCGCAAAAGCTCGCCGGGCGCTCCCCGGAGCACTTGGTGGCTTACTGCGGCTCTGGCGTCACCGCCTGCCACAACCTGTTCGCCCTGTGCCTGGCCGGCTACCCCCTGGCGCGGTTGTACGCGGGTTCGTGGAGCGAATGGATCACCGATCCCCAACGGCCTGTCGCCACTGGCGACTGACGGGCAGCACTCTGCCAGCCTCTTCGTTGGCAAGCCAGCTCCTAGGGCCCGCAGGGCCACGCCGACCTGTAGGAGCGAGCTTGCTCGCGAAAGCCGCGCCGCCCTACAGAAGAACGGCGCTGCGGTAAGCCGCCGGCGCCACCCCATACACCTGCTTGAACTGCCGGCTGAGATGGCTTTGGTCGGCAAACCCCAACTGCGTCGCCACTTCCAGCGGCAGGCAGCCGTCGCGCAGCAAGGCGCGGGCCTTGGCAATGCGCTGCTGCATCAGCCAGGTGTGGGGCGGAATTCCGGTAGCCCGGCGAAACACCCGGGCAAAGTGGAACGGCGACAGGTTCACTGCCGCCGCCAACTCCTCCAACGACGGTGGCGCCGTCAACTGCGAGCGCAGCAATTCCTTGGCCTGCACAATCGCCCGGTGCTCTTGCCCGGGTTCGCCCAGCGCCCGGACCCCGGCATGACGCTGTAGCAGCAACAGCAGCATTTCTCGCCACTGAGTCTGTTGTTGCAGGGCGGTGGCCGGGCTTTCCAGCAGGTGGTGCAGGCGGGCAAAACCCTGCACCAGATCCGGGTCCCGATACAGGGTGGCGCCAAAGGCCGGCAGGCTGCCGCTGGGCAGTTCCAGTTCATCCAGCAAGCCGAGAATCTGCCGGTTGTCCGGGTAAAAGGCCCGATACAGCCAGCCGTCTTCGACGCCCTTGGCCCCGGTGTGCAATTCATCCGGGTTGATCAGCACCAGGGTGCCGCTGCCCGCCAGGTGCTCGGCCCCGCGATAGCGGTAGCGCTGGGCGCCGGCCATGATCATGCCGATCACGTAACCCTCGTGCACGTGGGGCACGAAGCGCTGTTCGATATAACGCGCGGCCAGCAATTCGACCCCGGCCAGGGGCGCGGTCTGCCAGAAGCGGATCGACTCCCGGGCGGACTTATCCATGGCGGCCCAGGCCGGTCAGCCATTGCGGAATGCGTTGTTCCAGGTAGTAGCTCGGGTGTTTCAGAGAGCCCCCGACAAAGCCCACGTGACCGCCTTTGGCCTGCAGTTCGAATTGGGTGCTGGCGGACAGTTCGCCGGCCTCGGGCAGGCTGTGGGGGAACACAAAGGGATCGTCCGTGGCCTGGATGATCAGGGTCGGGGTGCGGATCTCGCCGAGGAAATAGCGACTGGAAGCACGGCGGTAGTAGTCCTGGGCATCGGCAAAGCCATGCAGCGGCGCGGTGACCCGGCCATCGAAGTCCCAGAAGGTGCGCATCTTGGTCAGGGGGCCCAGTTGCGCCAGGGTCGCCAGGCCTTCATGGCGGCCGTCGTGCTGGAACTGGCGTTGCTTGTTCTTGATGTAGGCCAGCATCTCGCGCATGAAGTGGGCCTGATAGACCTTGGAGAACCCCTGGCCAATGCGGTCGGCGCACTGGTCCAGGCGAAACGGCACCGACACTGCCGTGGCCCCTTGCAGCGGGCTGGCGCTGCCGCTTTCCCCCAGGTACTTGAGCAGCACATTGCCCCCCAGGGAGTAGCCCACCGCGTACAGCGGTGCCTGGGGGCGCTGGGCTCGCAGATGGGCAATGGTCGAAGCCAGGTCTTCGCTGGCGCCGGAGTGGTAGCTGCGGGGCAGCAGGTTGGGTTCGCCGGAGCAGCCGCGCCAGTTCAGCGCTGCGCTGGCCCAGCCCTGGCTGGCCAGGGCCTGTTGCAGGCCGGCCACATAAGGTGAGTTGGAAGAACCGGTCAGTCCATGCAGCACCAGCACCAGTGGGGCCTCGGCGCTATGGGGGCCGTGCCAGTCAAGATCGAGAAAGTCGCCGTCATCCAGCCATAGACGCTCGCGCTGGCGCTCAAGGTGGGTAGTCGGGCGCCACAGCGGGCCCCACAGCGTCTGCAGGTGCGGGTTGCCAAGGCCGAAGGCGGGGGTGAAACGATCAGGTGAGTTGGGCACGGGGTGGGTCTCGATGCGGCGCAGCGCAGCCCGGGCGGGCTGCGCTCCTTGTTCCGGCCGAGCGTAAACAGGTTCTACGCGGGGCTGTCTGCCATACGTTGCCACAAGGAGTAATACACCTGCCCGGATTTTTGTTCACGGTGCAGGCGCCAGCTCCCGGGCAGGCCCAGGGTCGACGGTGCGGTTTCGCTTTCGGTGTAGATCCAGGCGTCGTCCGCCAGCCAGCCGCGCTCTTCCAGCAAAGCGCAGGCAGCGGGCAGCAGGTTCTGGTTGAACGGTGGGTCGAGGAACGCCAGGTCGAACGGCGTCGCCGGCTGGGTTTCCAGATAGCGCAGGGCGTCGGCGGTCTGCGCCTGGCCCACCGTGCAACGCAGGGTGCCCAGGTGCTCGCGCAGGCTGGAGATCGCCACGCTGCTGCTGTCCAGGGCCAGCCCCGTGGCGGCGCCACGGGACAGGGCTTCGAGGAACACTGCACCGCTGCCGGCGAACAGGTCGAGGACCTTGGCCCCGGCCACATAGGGCGCCAACCAGTTGAACAGGGTTTCACGCACCCGGTCGGGGGTCGGGCGCAACCCCGGCAGGTCGGGGAAGCTCAGCTTACGGCTGCGCCATTCGCCGCCGATGATGCGCAGCTGGCCCACGCCATTGTGCTGGTTGTGGACGGGCTTCTTGCTGGGACGGGCTGGACGGGCCATTAATGCTCCGGAACCCCGAGCGGCTGCTCGGCGGGTTTGTCAGTGGGGGGCGGCAACGGCTTTTGCGCGACGGTCGGGCCTGCGCTGACGATGACCATCTTGTCGACGCCGAGGTGCTTGTTCATGGCGGCCTTGACCTGTTCCACCGTCAGTTCCTGGGATTGACGCATGAAGTCTTCCAGGTAGCTCAACGGCAGATTATAGAAGCCCATGGCGCCCAGCTGGCCGACGATATCGGCGTTGCTGGCGGTGGACAGCGGGAAGCTGCCGGCCAGTTCGCGCTTGGCGTCGTCCAGCTCCTTTTGGGTCGGGCCGTTCTTCAGGTAGTCGGCAAACACGTCCTGCACCAGCTTCAGGGTGCCTTCGCTCATTTCCGCGCGGGTCTGCAGGTTGATCATGAACGGGCCGCGGGCCTGCATCGGGGAGAAGCCCGAGTAGACGCCGTAGGTCAGGCCGCGCTTCTCGCGTACTTCGCTCATCAGCCGGGTGCCGAAACCGCCACCGCCGAGGATCTGGTTGCCCAGGGACACGGCGGCGTAGTCCGGATCGTCACGGTCGATCCCCAGTTGCGCCAGCATCAGGTTGGTCTGGCTCGATGGGAACTCGATATGGCCGATGCTGGCCTTGGGTTCAGTGGGTTGCTCGATCTTCGCCAGGGCCGGGCCTTTGGGCAGGGCGGCGGAGACTTGTGCGGCAATCGCCTCGGCGTCGCTGCGGGACAGGTCGCCCACCAGAGCGATCACCACATTACCGGCGGTATAGGCCTTGGCGTGGAATGCTTGCAGTTGCGCCAGGCTAATGCTCGGAACGCTCTTGGCATTGCCTTCGCTGGCATGCGCGTAGGGATGGCTGCCGTACAGGCGCTGCATCAGCTCCAGGCTGGCCAGCTTGCCAGGGTTCTGCTTCTGGTACTCGAAGCCGGCGAGCAACTGGTTCTTGATCCGCGCCAGGGAATCGGCAGGGAAGGTTGGCTTGCCCACCACTTCGGCGAACAGCTTCAGGGCCGGTTCGCGTTTATCAACAGCGCTGAGGCTGCGCAGCGAGACCACGGCCATGTCTTTGTAGGCGCCGTTGCCGATATCCGCGCCCAGGCTTTCAAAGCCCCGAGCGATGGCGCCAACATCCTTGCCGGGCACACCTTCGTTGAGCATGGCGTTGGTCAGCAGGGCCAGGCCGGAAGTGTTGCCGTCCTGGCTGCTGCCGGCGGCGAAGATCAGGCGCATGTCGAACATCGGCAGCTCGCGGGCTTCGACGAACAGCACCTTGGCGCCTTCGGCAGTGCTCCAGGTCTGCACATTGAGGTTGCGGTGGCTGGGAGCCTTGCCATCCAACTCGGCCAGGGACTGCAGCTTCTGGCTGGTCTTGGCGTTGTCCAGGGCCTGGCTGGCATTGCTCTCGCCGGAGCGCGACAGGTACAGGCCGCCGGCGGTGAGCAGGGCGACCAGGGCCAGGCCCAGCAGGACCGGTGAAGCATTCTTGCGCTTACTCATGAGCGGACTCCTCAGGCAGTACATGGGCCACGCTCATACGCTCCCGGGTGAAATAGGTGCGGGCGGCTTTCTGGATGTCTTCCGGGGTCACGCTTTGCAGTTCCGCAAGCTCGGTGTCCATCAACTTCCACGACAGGCCGACGGTTTCCAGCTGGCCGATGGCGCTGGCCTGGCTGGTGATCGAGTCACGCTCGTAGACCAGCCCGGCAATCACTTGGGCTCGGACCCGCTCCAGTTCCTCGGCGGACGGCGGGGTGGTCTTCAGCTGGTCCAGCAGGCGCCACAGCCCGGCCTCGGCCTGGGCGATGGTTTTCTTCTTCTGGCTGTTGGGGGTGGCCGAGAGCATGAACAGGCTGTCGCCCCGGCTGTAGGCGTCGTAGCTGCTCGAGCCGTTGGACAGCAACTCTTCGCCGCGCTCCAGCTGGGTCGGGATGCGGGCACTGTAGCCGCCGTCCAGCAGGGCCGAGGCCAGGCGCAGGGCGTTGACCGAACGCTTGTCTTCAGCCGTGGCGATGCTCGGCACGTTGAAGGCCAGCATCAGGCTCGGCAGTTGGGTCTTCACGTGCAGGGTGATCAGGCGCTCGCCGGGTTCGGCCAGTTCCAGGGGGATCTTCGCCGGTGGCACGTCGCGTTTGGGGATGGCGCCGAAGTAGCGCTGGGCCAGAGTCTTGACCTCATCCGGGGTGACGTCGCCCACCACCACCAGGGTGGCGTTGTTCGGCACGTACCAGGCTTGGTACCAGTGGCGCAGTTCCTCGACCTTCATCCGGTTCAGGTCGGCCATCCAGCCGATGGTCGGCGTGTGGTAGCCGCTGGCGGGGTAGGCCATGGCCTTGAAACGCTCATAGGCCTTGGACATCGGCTTGTCGTCGGTGCGCAGGCGGCGTTCTTCCTTGATCACTTCGATCTCGCGGGTGAACTCGTCGGCCGGCAGACGCAGGCTGGCCATGCGATCGGCTTCCAGCTCCAGGGCCACGCCCAGGCGGTCCCGTGCCAGGACTTGGTAATAAGCGGTGAAGTCGTCGCTGGTGAAGGCGTTCTCTTCGGCGCCCAGGTCCCGCAGGATCAGGGAGGCTTCGCCCGGGCCGACCTTCTCGCTGCCCTTGAACATCATGTGTTCCAGGGCGTGGGACAAACCGGTCTGGCCCGGGGTTTCGTAGCTGGAGCCGACCTTGTACCAGACCTGGGACACCACTACCGGTGCACGATGGTCTTCGCGGACCACCACTTTGAGGCCGTTGTCGAGGGTGAATTCGTGGGTGGGTTGCGGGTCGGCAGCCAGGGCTGCAAGGGGCAGACAAACTGTGCTGAGCAGCAGGCCTGCGGCGCGGCGGGCTAGAGCATTCATTCGTTTTTAAACCTGTTGGGCTGCCCGCGTGTTCTTAGCGTCAGCGGGCGAGGAGGTGCTAGGATACTGATCCGTTTTACTGGCGGCCACGCCTATCAGGCTTGCACGGATCAGAGTGTGCTTGAGCAGGTTGTATGAGTTACCGGCAAAAAGCCTTGATTTGTCAGCTAAACTTCGACTTTTCGCCGATTTTGCCGTTCCAGTCCTTAAGTAAAATCGATCCTTGAAGTGCTTTTGGGCATTTCGACAACATGTTGCGCGTGAACAAGCTGGATGAAACACAGTCTGTTCTGCATCGAATATTTATTTACCGAAGCGCCCACTGGCGCATCGCTACCTTGAGATAGCCGTCTCCATGTTTGGTTCCAACGACGACAAAAAGACCCCAGCCGCGGCTGGCGAGAAGAAAGGCCTGTTCGGATGGCTGCGCAAAAAGCCGCAGGAACCCGTCGTCGAACAGCCGCAAGTGCCTGTCGAGCCGGCGTCGGCTCCTGCCATTGAATCCGCACCCAGCATCGCCCCGGCCGAACCGGTGGTGCTGCCGATCGCCGAACCGGTGTTGCAACCCCGGGTCGAGGCTGAGCCGGTAGCGGCCGCCGTGCCTGAGCTGCCGTTGACCCCACCCACGGAGCACAAGCCCTGGCCGCCTCTGCCGGTGGCGGAAGAGCCGGTGGCACTGGTGGAGGACGCTCAGGCGGAACATGTCACTCCACCGATTCCAGCCCTGACCGCTGCGCTTGAACCGCTGGTCGAAGCCCCGGTTGTCGCCCCGGCTCCGGTGTTCGAAGCGCAAACTCCGGTAGCACCGGTATTCGTTGCGCCGGAGCCTGTTGCTCCTGCTCCTGCTCCTGCTCCTGCTCCTGCTCCTGCTCCTGCTCCTGCTCCTGCTCCTGCTCCTGTAGCCGAGCCGGTTGCCGTGGCTGCGCAGGCCGAGCCCGTCGCCGAGCCTGTTCGCTCCAGTGAAGAGAGCAAGGTCGGTTTCTTCGCCCGGTTGAAGCAGGGCCTGTCCAAGACCAGTGCCAGCATCGGCGAAGGCATGGCCAGCCTGTTCCTGGGCAAGAAAGCCATTGATGACGAACTGCTGGAAGACCTGGAAACCCGTCTGTTGACGGCTGACGTCGGGGTCGAAGCGACTTCGGTGATCATCCAGAACCTGACCCAGAAGGTGGCGCGCAAGCAGCTCACCGACTCCGACGCGCTGTACGCCTCGTTGCAGGCTGAACTCACCGGCATGCTCAAGCCGGTGGAGCAGCCGCTGAAAATCGTCGCCCAGAACAAGCCCTTCGTGATCCTGGTGGTGGGTGTCAACGGCGCCGGCAAGACCACCACCATCGGCAAGCTGGCGAAGAAGCTGCAGCTGGAAGGCAAGAAAGTCATGCTGGCGGCCGGCGACACCTTCCGCGCCGCGGCGGTGGAGCAACTGCAAGTCTGGGGCGAGCGCAACAAGATCCCGGTCATCGCCCAGCACACGGGTGCCGATTCCGCCTCGGTGATCTTCGACGCCGTCCAGGCTGCCAAAGCCCGTGGTATCGATGTGCTGATCGCCGACACGGCGGGGCGCCTGCACACCAAAGACAACCTGATGGAAGAGCTGAAGAAGGTTCGCCGGGTGATCGGCAAGCTCGATGCCGACGCGCCCCACGAGGTGTTGCTGGTGCTGGACGCCGGTACCGGCCAGAACGCCATCAACCAGGCCAAACAGTTCAACCAGACCGTGGAGTTGACCGGCCTGGCCCTGACCAAGCTCGATGGCACCGCCAAGGGCGGGGTGATCTTCGCCCTGGCCAAGCAATTCGGTCTGCCGATCCGTTATATCGGGGTCGGTGAAGGCATCGATGACTTGCGTACTTTTGAAGCAGAACCCTTTGTCCAGGCACTGTTTGCCGAGCGGGAGCGTTCATGATTCGTTTCGAACAGGTCGGTAAGCGCTATCCCAATGGCCACGTTGGCCTGCATGAGCTGAGCTTTCGCGTCCGTCGCGGCGAATTCCTGTTTGTCACCGGCCATTCCGGCGCCGGTAAAAGCACCTTGCTGCGCCTGCTGCTGGCCATGGAGCGCCCGACTACCGGCAAATTGCTGCTGGCGGGCCAGGACCTGGGGCAGATCAGCAATGCACAGATCCCTTTCCTGCGGCGGCAGATCGGCGTGGTGTTCCAGAATCACCAGTTGCTGTTCGATCGCACGGTCTTCAACAACGTCGCGCTGCCGCTGCAGATCCTTGGTCTGTCCAAGGCGGAAATCGCCAAGCGCGTGGATTCGGCCCTGGAGCGGGTGGCCTTGTCGGACAAAACCGATCTCTACCCGGGTGATCTGTCCACCGGTCAGCAACAGCGCGTGGGTATTGCTCGGGCCATCGTCCATCGTCCAGCTCTGCTGCTGGCGGACGAACCCACGGGTAACCTCGACCCGCGTCTTGCGGCGGAAATCATGGGCGTGTTCGAAGACATCAACCGCCTGGGCACCAGCGTGCTGATCGCCAGTCACGACCTGGCGCTGATCGCCCGCATGCGTCACCGCATGCTGACCCTGCAACGCGGCCGATTGATCGGCGACGGGGAGGCCGGCGTATGAGTGCCACACGTACCCCTAAAGTGGCGGAGCGCGTAGCGCCCAAGGCATCCGAAGCACCGCCACCGAAGAAAAAACGCGACGAGGATGACGGTCCGGATTTTGGCACCCTGCTGCACGCCTGGATCGAAAGCCATCGTGCCAGCTTGCTGGACAGCCTGCGGCGCCTGGGCAAACAACCCATCGGCAGCTTCTTTACCTGTCTGGTGATGGCCGTGGCCCTGAGCTTGCCCATGGGGCTGTCGTTGCTGCTCAACAACGTCGAGCGCCTGGGCGGCTCCTGGCAGCGGGCAGCGCAGATTTCGCTGTACCTGGATCTGGGGGCTTCTGCCAGCGAGGGCGAGAAGCTTGGCGAAGAGATCAAGGGCCTGCCCGGTGTGGCGGATGCCGAGTTCATCAGCAAGGAAAAGGCTCTGGAAGAGTTCCAGCAGCAGTCCGGTTTGGGTGAGGCTTTGCGCGAGCTGCCCCACAACCCGCTGCCGGGCGTAGTGCTGGTAACCCCGAACGAAGTGGACAAGGCAACCTTGGAGGCCTTGCGCCAGCGGTTGTCGGAAATGCCCAAGGTGCAACTGGCGCAGTTGGACCTGGTATGGGTCGAGCGGCTGGCGGCCATCCTCAAGCTGGGGGACCGCTTTGTCTTCGGCCTGACGGTGCTCCTGGTTTCTGCATTACTTTTGGTGATAGGCAATACCATTCGTCTTCATATTGAAAACCGCCGCACAGAGATAGAAGTGATTAAACTCGTCGGCGGCACAGACAGCTATGTGCGACGTCCCTTCCTTTATATGGGCGCGCTGTATGGCTTCGGTGCGGGGATTCTGTCCTGGGGCGTACTGGCGTTCGGCTTGAACTGGCTGAACGACGCGGTGATCGGCTTGGCCGGCTTGTACGGCAGTGATTTTGCCCTTGCGGGGGTGCCGGTTGCCGATGGTCTATCGCTCTTGCTTGGTGCGGTGCTGTTGGGTTATATCGGTGCGTGGATTGCGGTGGCCCGCCACCTGAGGGAGCTGGCACCGAAGTAATGTCTTTTTGCTTGTATTGACCTTTCAGAATATTTGGGAACTTGTTTCGCGGTTTCCGGTCAATTTTCGCAGTGCTGAACTGCACGAGTTATGTGAGTCGGAGGTTTTTTCGTATGACCACTTCTTTGCAACCTGCTTACGCATTGGTTCCAGGCGCAAACCTGGAGGCTTATGTGCACACGGTGAACAGCATTCCATTGCTGACGCCCGAGCAGGAGCGTGAACTGGCCGAGAGTCTCTACTATGAGCAGGATCTTGAGGCGGCTCGGCAGATGGTGCTCGCCCACCTGCGTTTTGTCGTACATATCGCCCGTAGCTATTCCGGCTATGGGTTGGCCCAGGCTGACCTGATCCAGGAAGGCAACGTTGGCCTGATGAAAGCCGTGAAACGCTTCAACCCGGAAATGGGTGTGCGTCTGGTGTCCTTTGCGGTGCACTGGATCAAGGCGGAAATTCACGAGTTCATCCTGCGTAACTGGCGGATTGTGAAAGTTGCGACCACCAAGGCTCAGCGCAAGCTGTTCTTCAACCTGCGTAGCCAGAAGAAACGTCTGGCCTGGCTGAACAACGAAGAAGTGCATCGCGTGGCTGAGAGCCTGGGCGTCGAGCCCCGCGAAGTGCGGGAGATGGAAAGCCGTCTGACCGGCCAGGACATGGCCTTCGATCCGGCTGCTGAAGCGGATGACGACAGCGCCTTCCAATCGCCGGCCAACTACCTGGAAGATCATCGCTACGACCCGGCGCTGCAGCTGGAAGATGCCGATTGGAGCGACAATTCCACCAACAACCTGCACGAAGCGCTGGAAGTGCTGGATGAGCGCAGCCGTGACATCCTCTACCAGCGCTGGCTGGCAGAAGAGAAAGCCACGCTGCATGACCTGGCGCAGAAGTACAACGTTTCGGCCGAGCGTATCCGCCAGCTGGAAAAGAGCGCGATGAACAAGCTGAAACTGTCCATCGCCGCTTGAGATTGCCAGGCACCACGCAAAACGCCCCGATCAACTCGGGGCGTTTTTGCTTGTGCGGTTGTCGTAGGAGCCGGCATGCCGGCGAATCCCCAGCCCAGCACCCAACTCGAACATGCTCAAGAAGAGCCGGCGCAAAGCCAGATCCGGGTTACTCCGCCCAGGGCGCCCTGCGCGACTCGTTCAGCCGATTCAGGTAATCGGCGCCACCCAACTGGCTCATCTGCCGCCGAACCCAGCCCGCCCGCTGCATCACGTAAGTGCTGGGCCGTGCTGCGCTCCACACCCTTGGATTGGGCAGGACAGCGGCCAGCAAGCTGGCTTGCTGGCGCGACAGGTTGGCCGCACTGACACCGAAGTGATGGCGCGCCGCGGCTTCTGCCCCGAATACCCCTTCATCCCATTCGACACTGTTGAGGTAGACCTCAAGAATCCGCTGCTTGGGCCAGAACACCTCGATCAGCGCGGTGAACCAGGCTTCCAGCCCCTTGCGCAGGTAGCTGCGGCCGGACCAGAGGAACAGGTTTTTCGACACTTGCTGGCTCAAGGTGCTGGCGCCACGGATCGAGCCGCCCCTTTCGTTGTGGATCAACGCTGCCTGGATTGCATCGATATCGAAGCCCCAGTGCTCGGGGAATTTCTGATCCTCGCCGGCGATCACCGCCACCTTGAGGTTGTCGGAGATTTCATCCCAAGGCTTCCAGGTGCGCTGCAGGTCGATGGGATCGTTGTCGATCCAGGACTCGACCTTGCGTTCCACCATCAGGGCGCTGCCCGGTGGCGGCACGAAACGGAACAGCAGCACCAGCAGCACGCTGCCGACCACGAACCACATCAAGGCTTTTACAAGGCGACGAAACAGATAACGCAGCATAGAGATGGCTTGGCCGAACCCGTTGAGCGCGCCATTATACAGACCCTTTGCGCTGAATCTGACTGGAGTTCCTCATGTTGCGTGGCTTCCTGATGTTGGCCGCTTTCTTCGGTTTCACCGGGGTCGCCCTCGGCGCCTTTGCCGCTCACGGTCTGAAAAACCGTCTGAGCACCGAGTACCTGGCTATTTTTCATACAGGGGTCACTTACCAGTTGGTGCATACCCTGGCGCTGTTCGGCGTCGCCTTGCTGGCGGCCCATATTCCAGGGCGGCTGGTGACTTGGGCCGGCGTTGCGTTCACCCTGGGCATTCTGCTGTTCTCCGGTAGCCTGTATCTGCTGACCCTGAGCGGCATCAGCAAGTTGGGCATCATCACTCCCTTCGGTGGTCTGGCGTTCCTCATTGGCTGGTTCCTGCTGGGCCTTGCCGCCTGGCGCTTGCAAGGTGCCGGCTGACGCTTGTAGCTGACCTTTAGGTCATGATCGGGCTAGAATGCTGGCCCCTAAAAATGATGGCGGCCTTGGCATGCGCATTCAGTTGAACGGTGAATCCTTTGAACTGCCCGACGGCTCGACCGTTGCGGCCCTGCTGAGCCATCTGGAACTGACCGGACGGCGGATCGCGGTGGAACTCAATCTGGATATCGTTCCGCGCAGCCAGCACGCCGAGACCGCTCTCAACGAGGGCGACCAGGTGGAAGTGGTCCACGCCATCGGCGGCGGCTAGTCACTGGCGTCAATCGCGCTGCCACTTATCTGTGCAGCGCTCTGGCCCGGCTCCGGGCCTCTTCCATGGAAGAAGCGTTCACCGGCCCCGGAATGAGGGCTCCAGCGCCCCGGGCCTGAAAAAGAATTCTGCAAGAACCTCACCCCAACAGAGGATTTCCGATGAGCAACGTTCGTAGTGACAAGCCTTTCGTCCTGGCCGGTCGGACGTACCAGTCGCGTTTGCTGGTAGGCACCGGCAAGTACCGCGACATGGAAGAAACCCGCCTGGCCATCGAGGCCTCGGGCGCCGAGATCGTCACCGTCGCCGTGCGCCGGACCAATATCGGCCAGAACCCGGGCGAACCGAACCTGCTGGATATCCTGCCGCCGGATCGCTACACCATCCTGCCCAATACCGCCGGCTGCTATGACGCCGTGGAAGCCGTGCGCACCTGTCGCCTGGCCCGCGAACTGCTGGACGGCCACAACCTGGTCAAGCTGGAAGTTCTGGCCGACCAGAAGACCCTGTTTCCCAACGTACTGGAAACCCTCAAGGCCGCCGAAGTGCTGGTCAAGGAAGGTTTCGACGTGATGGTCTACACCAGCGATGACCCGATCATCGCTCGCCAACTGGCGGAAATGGGCTGCATCGCGGTCATGCCCCTGGCGGGCCTGATCGGCACCGGGCTGGGGATCTGCAACCCTTACAACCTGCAGATCATCCTCGAAGAAGCCAAGGTCCCGGTGCTGGTGGATGCCGGTGTCGGTACCGCCTCCGACGCCACCATCGCCATGGAGCTGGGGTGTGAAGCGGTGCTGATGAACTCGGCCATCGCCCATGCGCAGCAACCGGTGCTGATGGCCGAAGCCATGAAACACGCAATTGTCGCGGGCCGCCTGGCGTACCTCGCCGGTCGCATGCCGAAGAAACTCTATGCCAGCGCCTCCTCGCCGCTGGATGGTCTGATCAAGTAAGAGCCATTGATGACTGAATCAAACGACACGCCAATCGAGCCGGAAGCCGGCGACGAGCGCCAACACCGCCGTATCAAGAGTTTCGTGATGCGCGCCGGGCGCATGACCGAAGGCCAGCAACGTGGCCTGGACCAGGGCGCGCCGCTGTACGTGCTGCCCCTGGCCGATGCCCCAGTGGATTACGACCAGGTGTTTGGCCGTTCGGCGCCGCGCTCCCTGGAAATCGGCTTTGGCATGGGCCACTCGCTGCTGGAAATGGCGGCGGCGGCCCCGGAGCAGGATTTCATTGGTGTGGAAGTTCACCGTCCGGGCGTCGGTGCGCTGCTCAATGGCGTGCTGACTCAGGGCCTGACCAACCTGCGGGTCTACGATTGCGACGCCATTGAAGTGCTCAATCGCTGCATCGCTGACAACAGCCTGGATCGGCTGATGCTGTTCTTCCCCGATCCGTGGCACAAGAGCCGGCACCACAAGCGCCGCATCGTCCAGGCCTCCTTCGCTGAGCTGGTGCGCAGCAAGCTCAAGGTTGGCGGCATTCTGCACATGGCCACCGACTGGGAGCCCTATGCCGAATACATGCTGGAAGTGATGAACGTCGCTCCGGGTTACCGCAACCTGGCCGAAGACGGCAAGTGCGTACCGCGCCCGGCCGAACGCCCGATCACCAAGTTCGAGCGTCGTGGCGAGCGCCTGGGTCATGGCGTGTGGGATCTGAAGTTCGAAAAGCTGGCCTGAGCCACGCGGACCCGCTGTTGTAGGAGCTGGCCGGGCGGCGTTCCGCTTGCCAGCGAAGAGCCCCGCAAGGACGCCTTCGCCAGCAAGCTGGCTGCTACAGGGCTTTGATGAAACTGACCGGCACCTGGTCGGTCAGCCACACCCCATTCTCTGCCTGATAGAAGGTGAAGCCCTGAGCCTGCATGGCCTGGGCGTCGATCTGCAGGATCACCACCTTGCCGTAACGCTGGCCCACGGCCTTGGCGGTTTCGATTTCCTGGGACAGGTGCACGTGGTGCCGTGAACCCGGGATCAGCCCTTTCTCATTGATCGAATCCATGAAGCGTGTGGCGGTGCCGTGGTAGAGCACGGCGGGTGGTTGCTTTGCCTCAAGCTGCAATTGCACGGTCTTGTTGGAATGCCCCTGAACGGCACGTATCCGCTGGCCGTCAGCCGAGAGGGCGAAGCGCTTCTTGTCGTTGCCTTCGACGACCAGCTCGATCAGTTCCCGGCTCAGTTGCCGGCCATCTCTGGCCGCACCCTCGATCAGCTGGCCGATATCCCCCCAGCCTTCGCTGTCCAGCTCAAGGCCGATGGCCTGGGGCTCGTGGCGCAGCACGTAGCTGAGGAACTTGCTGGTTTCCTCGATGACTTTCTTGCTCATGTTCTTCCTTGATAACGGGGGCAGCCGTTGGATTGCGCTCGCCGGCAAGCCGGCGAAGGGGCCCTGCGAATCAGCGACGATCAGCGACCACGCCAATCAGCACCAGCACCACCAGCAGCACCGGCGCCAGGCTGTAGTTGTTGAACTGGCTCAGGCCGCGGACGATCCATGGCGTGGCATAGATCAGCGCCAGCCCGCTGCCTACCATGCACAGCAGGGCCATCAGCGGTACGCGCAGGGCACCGGCTATGCCGCCCAGGCGTTGCTCGACCCAGCCCTTGATGTCCGCGCCGAACAGCACCAGCAGGCAGCCCACCAATGCCAGGGCGATTTCCGAGAGGTTGCTGCGACTCCAGCGGGACACGGTGGCAAGCAGATCGAGTACCAGATCCATGTGATTTCCTTAGATCAGAAAGTATTGCAGCAGGTCATTGAGGAAGAGTTGCCCGCGGGCCGTGGCCGCCAGGCGTGACGGTTCGACCTGCAACAAGCCGCTTTGTTCGGCCTGGCGCCGACCTTCGGCAAGACTGGCCAGATCCAGGCCAGTGCGTTGGGCGAATAGCGCCGCGTCCACACCGTCGGTAAGGCGCAGGGCGTTCATCAGGAACTCGAACGGCAGCTCCTCGTTGCTCAGGGCCTTCTCGCCGGCCTTGAACGGCTTGGCCGGGTTCAGGTAATCCTTGGGCAGGCGGGTCTTCCAGGTGCGCAGAATGCGCCCGTCCGGGTGGCTGAGCTTGCCATGGGCACCGGCACCGATGCCGATGAAGTCGCCGAAGCTCCAGTAGTTCAGGTTGTGCCGCGCAGCGCGCCCGGGTTGGGCGTAGGCCGAGACTTCGTACTGGGCGTAGCCATGCTCGGCCAGCAGTGCCTGGCCGGCTTCCTGGATATCCCACAGGGTGTCGTCCTCCGGCAGCACCGGCGGCTGGTTCCAGAACACCGTGTTGGGCTCCAGGGTCAGCTGGTACCAGGACAGGTGGGTCGGCTTCATGGCGATGGCTTGGCGCAGATCGCCCAGAGCATCCTCCAGGGACTGATCCGGCAAGCCGTGCATCAGGTCCAGGTTGAAGTTGTCGAACCCGGCCTGGCGTGCCATGCCGGCGGCGCGTATCGCTTCGTCACCGTTGTGGATGCGGCCCAGGGCCTTGAGCTTCTGTTCCTGGAAGCTCTGGATGCCGATAGACAGGCGGTTGATCCCCAGGGCGCGATAGGCGGTGAATTTCTCTTGCTCGAAAGTCCCGGGGTTGGCTTCCAGGGTGATTTCGATGTCGCTGGCAAACGGGATGCGCTGTTCCACACCCTTGAGCAAGCGGCCCAGGGCTTGGGCGCTGAACAGGCTCGGGGTGCCGCCGCCGAAGAAGATCGAACTCAGCTCGCGGCCATGGACGGCGTGCAGGTCCAGGTCGAGGTCGGCCAGCAGGGCGTCGACGTACTCTTCTTCCGGCAGCGTCGGGCTGGCGGCGTGGGAGTTGAAGTCGCAATAGGGGCATTTGCGTACACACCACGGGATGTGGATGTACAGCGCCAGGGGCGGCAATTGGGGCAGCGCCGCCCGGGGCGTTTGCGCGCCGCCGAGAATCAGCGGCGACGCGGATCGGTCTTGGCTCATTTCAGGCCCAGGCGTTGCCGCAGAATGGCCATGGCGCGGGCGCGGTGGCTGAGCTGGTTTTTCTCCACGGGGCCCAGTTCGGCGCTGGAGCAGTCACGTTCCGGCACCCAGAACAGCGGGTCGTAGCCGAAACCGTGTTCGCCACTGGCGGCAGTGAGGATGCGCCCGTGCCACAGGCCTTCGCAGAGGATCGGCAGTGGATCGTCGGCGTGCCGCACCAGGGCCAGGACGCAGACAAACTGCGCGCCGCGCTGCGCTTCGGGTACGTCCTTCAAGGCTTCGAGCAACTTGGCGTTGTTCGCCGCATCGCCCTTGCCGTCGGCATAGCGCGCCGAGTAGATGCCCGGCGCGCCGCCGAGGAAGTCCACCGCCAGGCCCGAGTCGTCCGCCAGTGCCGGCAGGCCGGAAATACGCGCGGCATTGCGCGCCTTGAGGATGGCGTTTTCGACGAACGACAGACCGGTTTCTTCCGGCTCGACGCTGCTGAACTCGCCGATCGAGCGCAGTTGCACCGAGGCGCCGAGCATGGCCTGGAGTTCTTTGAGTTTGCCGGCGTTGTGGCTGGCCAGTACGAGTTGCGTGAGGTTCATTATTCGCCCGGGAATAGCTCTTGGTTGAAGCTGAAGCTGTTGGTGTCACCACCCGTTTGCACAGTGATGGTGAACGTACGGTTTTCCTGCTGTTCCACCGGGAACTGGGCGATGTAGTAGATCGCGCCCTGTTCGGTGATCTGGCGGAACTTCAGCGGGATGCTCTTGCTGGTCAGGTCCTTGACCGTACCGCTGACCTGGCCGACCAGCGGTTTGCCGTCCTTGATCAGGGACACGTTGATCACGCCCTGGTTCTTGCTGCGGATCAGCTCCGCCGCCCTGGCGATGTCAGGCTGCAGGTAGGTGGAGTTGAAGGTGTTGTAGTGCACGGTGATGTCGCCAAAGACTTCCTGGCGCTCGCCTTTGATCGGGTCCGCGGCCAGGGCGCTGAGGCTCAGGCAGGCGGCCAATAGAAATGTAACCAGACGTCCCATGGTGGTTCTCCTCGATGCAACGTGGTTTATACCGCGACCTTGTGATCCTGCAGGCCGGGACTGCTGACGCGGTAGATGCCGATCTCTCCCAACAGATTAGGCCATAGCTTACTGGCCCACCCGTGGCGGTGTTGTTGATCGACGGCAAGTCGGTTGATCACCCGGGCTTCACGCTCGCGGCACAGCTCTTCGAAGTCCTCGAAGGTGCAGAAGTGGATGTTCGGCGTGTTGTACCAGGTGTACGGGAGGAATTCCGAGACCGGCATCCGCCCCTTGCTGGCCAGGTACCAGCGGCAGCGCCAGTGGCCGAAGTTGGGGAAGGTGATGATGCACTGGCGGCCGACCCGGAGCATTTCGTCGAGGATCTTGTCCGGGTAGTGCACGGCCTGCAGGGCCTGGGTCATGACCACGATATCGAAGCTGTTGCTGGCGAAGTTGCCCAGGCCCTTGTCCAGGTCCTGCTCGATGACGTTGATGCCCTTGGCCACGCACTCGGCGATGTTGTCCGGGTCGTTTTCCAGGCCGTAGCCGGTGACTTGCTTGTGTTCCTGCAGCCAGCTCAGCAGCTCGCCGTTACCGCAGCCCAGGTCGAGGACGCGGCTGCCGGCGGGGATCCATTCCTGGATGATTTCCAGATCGGCTCTCATCGTGTCCTCACAAGGTAATGCGGTTCATGTAGTGACTAAACGCCTGCAGGTAGCGCGGGATCGGGATCAGGAAGGCGTCGTGCCCCTGGGGTGCGTCGATCTCCAGGTAGCAGACGTCCTTGCGTGCCGCCATCAGCGCGTCCACCAGCTCCCGGGAACGGGCAGGGGAGAAGCGCCAGTCGGTGGTGAAGGACATCACGCAGAACTTGGCGGTGGCATGGGCGAAGGTCTTGGCCAGGTCGTCGTCGCAGTTCGCCGCCGGGTCGAAGTAGTCCAGGGCCTTGGTCATCAGCAGGTAAGTGTTGGCGTCGAAACGCCCGGAGAACTCCTCGCCCTGATAGCGCAGGTAGCTTTCCACCTGGAACTCGACGCTGTGGAAGTCGTAGTTGAGCTTCTCGCTCTTGAGGCCACGGCCGAATTTCTCGCCCATGGAGTCATCGGACAGGTAGGTGATGTGCCCCACCATCCGCGCCAGCATCAGCCCGCGCTTGGGGATCACCCCTTGTTCCTGGAACGAGCCGCCGTGGAATTCCGGGTCGGTGAGAATCGCCTGGCGCGCCACTTCGTTGAAGGCGATGTTCTGCGCCGAGAGCTTGGGCGCCGAAGCAATGGCCAGGCAGTGCCGTACCCGGTCCGGGTAGGTGATGGTCCATTGCAAAGCCTGCATGCCGCCCAGACTGCCGCCGATCACTGCGGCCCACTGGCTGATGCCCAAGCGATCCGCCAGGCGCGCCTGGCTATGGACCCAGTCTTCTACAGTCAATACCGGGAAGTCGGCGCCGAAGGGCTTGCCGGTGTCCGGATTGAGGCTGCTGGGGCCGGTGGAGCCGTTGCAACCGCCGAGGTTGTTGAGGCTGACCACGAAGAACTTGTTGGTGTCGATGGGCTTGCCAGGGCCGATGCAGCTGTCCCACCAACCGGGTTTGCGGTCGTCGACGCTGTGGTAGCCGGCGGCGTGATGATGGCCGGACAGGGCGTGGCAGATCAGCACCGCGTTGCTGGCGCTGGCGTTGAGCTCACCATAGGTTTCGTAGATCAGGTCGTAGGCCGGTAGCGCGCGTCCGCAGGCCAGGGCCAGAGGATCGCTGAAGTGCGCTATTTCTGGCGTGACCAGACCAACAGAATCGGGGGGAAAGGCAGTTGGCATCGACCCTGCTCTCATTTAAATGAGGCGTAAGTCTAAAGACCGCTGCTCCCAGCGGCAAGCAAAGCCCGGGGCTGTGTTTGGTTGGGAAAAATGGCGCGGGAGGTTCGCTGGCAAGCCAGCTCCTACCGCGGACCTGGGGCGCAGGAGCCAGCTTGCCGGCGAATCAGACGGGGCGCCCCAGCCCCGGCAGATCCGGCAGCTTTTTCGGCGCTTGCAGGCGCACGCGCTTCTGCCGATTCAATTCGCCACTGACCAGGCTGACGTTGCTCTTGGGAATACCGAAAGCCTTGGCCAGGAACGCCATCAAGTGAGCGTTGGCCTTGCCTTCCACAGGCGGGGCGGTGAGGCGGATCTTCAACCGCTCCCCATGCAGGCCAGCGAACTCGTCGCTGCTGGCCTTGGGTTGCAGGTGACAATCGAGGATCAGATCGTCACCGTCCCAGCGGAAATAGCTCATCAGATCAGCCCGAACAACTCAGGGGGCATGAAGGTGTAGAACGCCATGCGTGGAATCAGCCACTGCTGCACCAGCTGAATCACGATGAAGGCCAGGATCGGCGAGATGTCCAGGCCGCCCAGGTTGGGCACGATGCGCCGGAACGGGGCCAGCAGCGGCTCGCTGATCTGGTAGGCCAGTTCCGCGCCCGGGC
This sequence comes from Pseudomonas sp. JDS08PS003, assembly GCF_045013505.1. NCBI lineage: Bacteria > Pseudomonadati > Pseudomonadota > Gammaproteobacteria > Pseudomonadales > Pseudomonadaceae > Pseudomonas > Pseudomonas sp. JDS08PS003. The sequence continues at coordinate 6,781,597 of NZ_CP120724.1, read as the reverse complement.
TCTGGCTGCCAGGAGCGACCCAGGACAGGATCACGCTGATGATCATGGCGAAGAACCAGATCTTCAGGAACAGCGCGAAGATGCCGATTGGCGCCCACAGCAGCAGTCCCAGGGCATTGAAGGAGATGTGGCTGAGGGTAAGGATGATGGCGAACAGCGCCATTTGTACAATCAGGGCCAGGACCAGCGAGGACATGTCGAGCCCGAACATGCTGGGGATCACCCGGCGCAGGGGCTTGAGCAGTGGCTGGGTGGCACGCACGATGAACTGGCAGATAGGGTTGTAGAAGTTCGCCCGTACCACTTGCAGCATGAAGCGCAGCAGGACCACCAGCAGGTAAAGGCTGCCCAGGGTCTGAATCACAAAAATGGCAGCGTCGTTGAGTCCGAACATTATCGATTCCTTTGTAGGGGCGAGTTAACGACCGAGTTGTTCGGCCATTTCGGCCGAGCGGTGCGCGGCGGCACCCAATGCTTTTTCCACCAGGGCTTCAAAGCCGTTGGCCTGGAACGATTTGATCGCGGCTTCCGTGGTGCCGGCCGGTGAAGTCACGCGGCGGCGCAGCTCGGCGGCGTCGACGTCACTGGACACCGCCATGTGGGCCGCCCCCAGGGCAGTCTGCAGGGTCAGTTGGGCGGCGGTTTCTCGAGGCAGGCCGAGCTTTTCGCCAGCGGCGGTCATGGCTTCGATCAGCAGAAAGAAATACGCCGGGCCGCTGCCGGATACTGCGGTCACTGCGTCCAGTTGCTGCTCTTGATCCAGCCACAGGGCGATGCCTACGGCGGACAGCAGTTCCTCGGCCTGATGGCGCTGCTCGGGGCTGACCTGGGCGGTGGCATACAGGCCGCTGACGCCCTGGCGCAGCAGCGCCGGGGTGTTGGGCATGCAGCGCACGATCGGTTGCTCGCCGAGCCAGTGGTTCATGCTGGCGCAGGTGATGCCGGCGGCGATGGAAACCACCAGTTGGTGGGGCTGCAGGCTCGGGCGCAGGGCTTCGCACACGGCTTTCATGGCCTGGGGCTTGACCGCCAGGACGATCACGTCGACGCCGGCGATGGCTTCGGCGTTGTCGGCGAATACCTGGATGCCGTGTTCGGCAGCCACCTTGGCCCGGGTTTCGGCGCCGGGGTCACTGGCACGGATCTGTGCTGCCTCAAGGCCTTTGGCCCGCAGGCCACCGATGAGGCTGGCCGCCATGTTGCCGGCACCGATAAAAGCGATACGAGTCGTGTTCATGACAGGTCCTTATGAGAGGTCAGTGTCAGTCGCATCAGGACTGACTGTAGTCGCGGGCACCAAACAGCGCGGTACCGATCCGCACCCAGGTGGCGCCTTGGGCGATGGCCGCTTCGAGATCGTGGCTCATGCCCATGGAAAGGGTGTCCAGGGGCAGCTTGAGGCTGTCCCGCAGTTGGTTGTTCAAGGCCTGCACCGCAGCGAAGGCGGCTTCCTGGGCGGTACGGTCCTCGGTGGGCTCGGGAATCGCCATCAGCCCACGCAGTTGCAGGCGTGGCAAGGCGCTGATGGCGCTGGCCAGGGCCGGCAGGTCGGCCGGAGCACAGCCGGACTTGCTGGCTTCGCCACTGACATTCACTTGGATGCAGATGTTCAGCGGCGGCAGCTCGGCAGGGCGTTGCTCGGACAGGCGTTGTGCGATTTTCAAGCGATCCACGGAATGCACCCAGGCAAAATGCTCGGCAATGGCGCGAGTCTTGTTCGACTGAATGGGGCCGATGAAGTGCCAACTCAAGGGCAGGTCCGCCAGTTCCTGCTGTTTGCCCAGGGCTTCCTGCAGGTAGTTCTCGCCGAAGTCCCGTAGGCCGGCGGCATAGGCTTCGCGCAGGGCGGCGGCGGGTTTGGTCTTGCTGACGGCCAGCAGCAGGACGCTGTCCGGGGCACGCTGTACGGCCTGGCAGGCGCTGCGGATACGCTCGGCTAGCCGGGCAATGTTGTCTGCTATCGTGGACATTCGATTTCGTCTCAAAAGTACCGGCGACCGGGAGCCTGTGACCTTGGCCGCCAACCGCCGCATGAATCCACCAGACCCTGATTGTCGACCGGCCCGAGCATCGCTCGAGGGCCGCGCGGGTCATTGCCCGGGATAGCGGGCGGGTCTGAAGCTCGCGGCATTCTACTGGAATTGGGGGGCACTATGGACATCACCGAACTCCTGACCTTGAGCGTTTCCCGGGGCGCTTCCGACCTGCATCTGTCTGCCGGGCTGGCGCCGATGTTGCGCATTGATGGCGATATTCGTCCGCTCGACAGCCCGGCTCTGGATGCACAGCAGGTGCTGGCCCTGATGCATGGCCTGATGAGCGAGCCACAGCGGCAGGCGTTCGCCAGCCAGCAGGATCTGGACTTCGCCTACGAACTGCCGGGCGTGGCGCGGTTCCGGGTCAATGCCTTCCAGCATGCTCGGGGAGCGGGGGCGGTGCTGCGCTTGATTCCGTCACGGGTGCAGAGCCTGGAGGCGTTGGGACTGGGGCAAGTGTTTCAGCAGATTGCCGAGGCGCCCCGAGGGCTGGTGCTAGTCACCGGGCCCACCGGCAGCGGCAAGTCCACCACCCTGGCGGCGATGATCGATCACCTGAACCAGCATCGGCAGCAGCACATCCTCACCCTCGAAGACCCCATCGAGTTCATTCATCCGCAGAAAAGCTGTCTGATCCACCAGCGTGAAGTGCCGCGCGATACCCGCAGTTTCGCCACCGCCTTGCGTGCGGCGCTGCGCGAAGACCCTGACGTGATTCTGCTGGGAGAGTTGCGTGACCTGGACAGCATTCGCCTGGCCCTGACTGCCGCCGAAACCGGGCATCTGGTGTTCGCCACCCTGCACACTTCATCCGCGGCCAAGAGCATCGACCGGCTGGTGGACGTGTTCCCGGGGGAAGAAAAGGCCCTGGTGCGCTCGATGCTGGCCGAGTCGCTGCAGGCGGTCATTGCCCAGGTGTTGCTGAAGAAGATCGGCGGTGGTCGGGTGGCGGCGCACGAAATCATGCTGGGCAATGCGGCGATCCGTAACCTGATCCGCGAGGACAAGGTGGCGCAGATGTATTCGGCGATCCAGACCGGTGGAGCCCAGGGCATGCGCACCCTGGACATGAGTCTCAAGGCATTGCTGGGGCAGGGGCTGATCAGTCGAGAGCAGGCGCGGGAGCAGGCACGGATGCCGGAGAGCTTTTGACAGGGCTGGAAATGCAATCGCCGGCAAGCCGGCTCCTACAGGTGGGCGTAGGAGCCGGCTTGCCGGCGAATGGGCGAATCAGCAGATTAGCGCTGTACGACCCGCAGAGGCGCGTGTTCCTTGGGCAGGACCCGCTTGGCAACCACGTAGTGGCTCTGCCAGTAGGGTTTCTTCAGGGTGTCGATGGTCACCGCCTTGCCGCGCCGCGGGGCATGGATAAAGCGGTCTTCGCCCAGGTAGATGGCGACGTGGTTGACCTTGCGGCTCTTGATGTTGAAGAACAGCAGATCGCCCGGCTTCAAGTCCTTGCGCTCGACCTTCTGTCCGTGGCCGCTGGCCATGGCGTTGGAGGTGCGTGGCAGGTCCACGGCGGCGACGTCATTGAAGGCGTAGCGCACCAGGCCGCTGCAATCGAAGCCTTTACTTGGGCTGCTGCCGCCCCAACGATAGGGGGTGCCCAGTACATTGACCGCACGGCTGAGGACAGTAGTGCTTGGCCGACCGGCGTTGTTGGCCACCAGCTTGCTGTCGGCCTTGCTCAGGCGGGTGGGGTGTTTGATGGTGGTCTTGTTCTTGGCGGTGACCGTCGAAACATGGGATTTCGGGGTGTAGCCATTAACGTTGGGAAGTCGTTGCTCACGGTTGGTGGCGTGGGCGGCCAGTGGCATTAATAGGCAAATGGTTAGCCATGTCTTGAAAAATGGTCGCATTAGGCAAGGCTCTTATTTGGTTTGCGCGCAACTTTATAACAGCTTTCAGGTCACTTCCGTGGCCGTTTGTCGATTCAACCTTGGGGTCAACTTCGGCAAAGAGGTGGCAACTTGACGCAGAAAACCGTCAGAAGTCAGGCAGTACAAGGCTTTGACGGAACAGAAGGTAACATTGTCCACACGTCGAAAGCCTGTAAAAAAGTCACAAAGTTTTTAAGAATATTTATCTATCACCCAGCAAGAGGCTCTTAATGAACACCTATCGTCAGGATGCATCCACCCATGACACCCACAGCAAGGTAATCGGTTACCTGTTGTGGATTTTCGGTTTTACCGGCGCTCACCGCTTCTATTACGGCAAGCCGGTGACCGGGACCATTTGGTTCTTCACCTTCGGTCTATTGGGCATTGGCTGGCTGATCGACTTGTTCCTGATCCCGTCCATGGACCGGGAAGCGGACCTTCGGTTCACCGCAGGTCCTGTGGAATACAGCGTGGCCTGGATTCTACTGACCTTCCTCGGAGTCTTCGGCGTACACCGCATGTACCAGGGCAAGTGGCTGAGCGGGGTGATCTACCTGTTCACCGGCGGCCTGTTCTTCCTGGGAGTGCTGTACGACTTCTGGACCCTGAACGATCAGGTCTCCCTGGAAAACGCCAAACGCCGCTGACGGATCAAGCCGGCCCCACGTAGGAGCCGGCTCGCCGGTTGAACACAGGCGCTGCGGACCTCAGCCCTGATAGCTGATATGCCCATCCACCAGGGTGTAACGCACCGTCCCCGGCAGGCTATGACCGAGGAACGGGCAGTTCTCGCCCTTGGACAGCCAGCGCTCGCCGGCCACGGTGGAGCTGGCCGGGTCGAACAGCACCAGGTCCGCTGCACCACCTTCCACCAGCTTGCCCGCCGGCAGGCGCAATGCCTCGGCCGGACCGGCGCTGAGGCGCGCCAGCAGGGTCGGCAGGTCCAGCAAACCGTCCTGAACCAGGGTCAGGGCCAGTGGCAGCAGCAGCTCGACGCTGCTGATGCCCGGCTCAGTGGCACCGAATGGCGCCAGCTTGGCATCGCGTTCATGGGGCTGGTGATGGCTGGAGATGGCTTGCACCACCCCGGACTTCACCGCCTCACGCAGGGCATCACGATCGGCCCGCGAACGCAGCGGCGGTTGCACGTGATACAGGCTGGAGAAGTCGATCAGCGCCTCATCGGTCAGGATCAGCTGATACAGCGCCACATCGGCGGTCACTGGCAGGCCGCGGGCCTGGGCCTGGGCAATCAGTTCCACGCCCCGGGCGCTGGTCAGTTGGCTGAAGTGAGCACGCACGCCGCTTTGTTCCACCAGCAGCAGGTCCCGGGCCAGGGCCACGGTTTCCGCGCTTTCGGGAATCCCCGGCAAGCCGAGGAAACTCGCGGTGGGGCCTTCGTGGGCCAGGCCGCCTTCGGCCAGGTCGCGGTCCTGGGAGTGGAAGATCACTGTCAGGTCGAAGGTGGCGGCATATTCCAGGGCACGGCACAGGGTGCGGGTACTGCGGAAGCCTTCAAGGCCATTGCCGAAGGCCACGCAGCCGGCGTCGCGCAGGGCAATCAGCTCGGCCAACTGTTCGCCTTCCAGGCCCTTGCTCAAGGCCCCGATGGGGAAGACTTTGCTGTTGCCGGCTTCCCGGGCGCGGTCGAGGATCAGTTCGGCCACGGCCGAGGTATCCAGTACCGGTTTGGTACGCGGCGGGCAGCACAGGCTGGTGACGCCACCGGCAGCGGCGGCGCGGGTTTCGCTGGCAATGCTGCCCTTGCGGCTGTAGCCCGGCTCGCGCAGGGCGACGCTCAGGTCCACCAGGCCGGGCGCGGCCACCATGCCCTTGGCGTCGATGCTAGTGACGGCATTGAAGCCGCCGGGCGCGGCGCCGATGGCAACAATCTTGCCGGCTTCCAGGTGTAGGTCGGTGGTTTGATCCAGGCCACTGCTTGGATCGATGACGCGGGCGCCGAGAATGCTGAGCTTCACTGGGCGTTCTCCTGCTCGAATTGTCGCTGGGCGGTCTGCCCGCTCATGGCCATGGACAGTACCGCCATGCGCACTGCAATGCCGTAGGTCACCTGGTTGAGGATCACCGAGTGCGGACCGTCGGCCACCGCCGACTCGATCTCCACACCGCGGTTGATCGGGCCCGGGTGCATGACGATGGCGTCGGGCTTGGCCCCGGCCAGGCGTGCGGTGGTCAGGCCGAACAGGCGGTAGAACTCGCCTTCGCTGGGCAGCAGACCGCCCTGCATGCGTTCACGCTGCAGGCGCAGCATGATCACCACGTCCACATCTTTCAGGCCTTCGGTCATGTCGGTGTAGACCTTGACCCCGTACTGTTCGATGCCGATGGGCAGCAGGGTTTTCGGTGCGATCACGCGAATGTCCGGGCAGCCGAGGGTCTTGAGCGCCAGCATGTTGGAGCGCGCCACCCGCGAGTGCAGGATGTCGCCGACGATGGCCACCGAGAGGTTCTCGAAGCCGCCCTTGTGTCGGCGGATGGTCAGCATGTCGAGCATGCCCTGGGTCGGGTGGGCGTGACGGCCGTCGCCGCCGTTGATGATCGCCACCTGGGGGCACACGTGTTCGGCGATGAAGTGTGCGGCGCCGGAATCGCCATGGCGTACCACGAACATGTCGGCGGCCATGGCTTCCAGGTTGCGCAGGGTGTCCAGCAGGGTTTCACCCTTGCTCGCCGAGGAGGTCGAGACGTTCAGGGTGATCACGTCCGCCGACAGGCGCTGTGCCGCCAGTTCGAAGGTGGTGCGGGTACGGGTGGAGTTCTCGAAGAACACGTTGCACACGGTCTTGCCGCGCAGCAGCGGGACTTTCTTTACCGCCCGGGCGCCGACTTCGAGGAAGGAGTCGGCGGTGTCGAGGATTTCTGTCAGCAGCTCGCGGTTCAGGCCGTCGAGGGACAGGAAATGGCGCAGCTGGCCCTGATCGTTGAGCTGCAGCGGGCGCTTGGCGTCTAGAGGCGTCATCGCAATGGACTCTTAAAAGGGCGAGTTAGAGGGCGAGGTCTTGGAGCTCGAGTTGAAGCGGCGCAGGACCGGACAATTTTACCCGCTCGTGGGCGGCCAGCGACAGGGTTGCACCCACCACATTCGGACGAATCGGCAGCTCGGCGGCGTTCAGGTCCAGTAGGCAGACCAGGGTCACGCTGGCCGGGCGGCCATAGTCGAACAGCTCGTTGAGGGCCGCGCGGATGGTCCGGCCGCTCATCAGCACGTCGTCGATCAGCACCAGATGCTGACCCTCGATCTCGAACGGCAGCTCCGAAGGGCGAACTTGCGGGTGCAGGCCGTTCTGGCTGAAGTCGTCACGGTAGAAGGACACATCCAGGGTGCCCAGGGGCGCGTCGCTGCCCAGGGCTTCCAACAGGGCCTGGGCCACCCAGACGCCACCGGTACGGATACCGATGAAGCGCGGCTCGCTGATGGCGCGCTGGGTCAGGTGGGCGTTGAGATCAGCGGCCATCTGGCTGATCAGGGCGGCGGGATTGGGCAGGCTCATGGTGGCTCCTTCGTGGGCTCGCGCCTGCTGCCGGGCAGCAGGGCACGGGAACTTACGGCTGGTGTTGGGCCAGGAGGCGCGCAGCTTGGGGCCGCGCATCTTCAGGATTCTGGGTCTCAGGTATTCAACAGCGTGGCGTTTTCGTCGAGCCAGCCCTGCAGTAGCAGGGCCGCGGCGATGGCGTCCACCGGGTTGTCGCGGTAGCTGCCTTTCTGCCCGCCCCGGGCCAGGCGTTCGCCCTTGGCCTCGAAGGTGGTCAGGCGTTCATCGTGGGTATAGAAGGGCACGTTGAAGCGGCCGTTCAGGCGCCGGGCGAACTTCTCGGCGCGCAGGCACATGTCGCTGGGGCTGCCGTCCATGTTCAGGGGCAGGCCCACCACCACGGCGTCGGGTTTCCATTCCTCGATCAGGGCTTGCACCTGATTCCAGTCGGGCACACCGTTCTGCGCCTTCAAGGTACACAGCTCCCGGGCCTGGCCAGTGATGGCCTGGCCCACGGCGACGCCGATCTGCTTGGTGCCGTAGTCGAAGCCGAGGATCAGTCGCAAGGCCATCAGGCGTGCCCCGCCTGGCTGGTGAGCAGGCTGAGGTTGACCCCCAGGTGCCGGGCGGCGGCTTCCAGGCGCAATTCGCTGCTGGTGTTGAACAGGATGTCGGCGTCGAAGGGGCAGGTCAGCCAGGCGTTGTCCGCCAGTTCGGCTTCCAGCTGCCCGGCTTCCCAGCCGGCATAGCCCAGGGCGATCAGGCTCTTGGCCGGGCCCACGCCGTCGGCGATGGCGAACAGCACATCCTGGGAGGTAGACAGGGACAGCCCTTCGAACTCCACCGTGGCCTGGTAGATCGGGCCGTTGGGGTGCAGGACAAAGCCGCGATCGGTCTGCACCGGGCCGCCGCTGAAGATCGGCACATGCTGGCACAGCAGCGACGGTTCTTCGTCGGGGCGCAATTGTTCAAGGATATCGGCCAGGCTCAGGTCCAGGGGCCGATTGATCACCAGGCCCATGGCGCCGCTGGCATTGTGCTCGACGATATAGGTCAACGTCTGGGCAAAATTCGGGTCGGCCATATGCGGCATGGCGATCAGGAAGTGATGCTTGAGATAGCTGGGGCTGACATTTTTCATGAGCGCTAGTGTGGCGGTGGCGGGCCCGGCTGACAAGCGCAACCCTGTGCAGGCGCTGGCTTGCCAGCAAAGGTGTCGTTGAGGTTTGCGTCGGGCTGGCGTGCCTCTTCGCCGGCAAGCCGGCTCCTACGGGGGACGTTGCTGTTTACGCCTGCCTGGCAGGGGCGGATCAGTTGCTGGACAGTTTGTCGCCCCGGGCGAAGCGCCAGGTGCGGATGATTTCCAGGCGGTCGATGTCCGACAGGTCGCCGGTAAAGGGCGCGAACGGCGCCGCCAGGCGCACGATGCGTTGGGCGGCCTGGTCCAGCAGCGGCTGGCCGGAGGACTCCAGCACCAGCACTTCGTACAGGGAACCGTCGCGGTTGATCGAGACCATCAGCCGCAAATTGCCGTAGATCTGCTTGCGCCGGGCTTCCTCGGGGTAGTTGAGGTTGCCGATGCGCTCGACCTTCTTGCGCCATTCGTCCTTATACCAGGCGCCCTTGTCGCGCATGGTGGAGGCGGCGCTCAGGCGGTGGATGCGCGGGCGTTTGGCATACAGCTGCTGTTCGTTGGCCAGTTCGGCTTCCAGGCTGGAAATCTCGCTGGACAGTTGAGAACTGTCGAAGCTCGGGGTGTCGGCCTTGGGCGTCGGGTCCTTCTTGACCTCTTCACGCTGGGTCACGGTCTTTTTCGGCTTGGGCGCCGTCGTGGCGACGGCGGCCTTGGGCGCGGCTTCCTTGACTTCAGGTTTGACCGACGGCGGCGGCACGACCTTTTTCACCGAGTTGTCCTGGAAGGGGGCGACTTCGGTGGTTTTCGGAATGGCCTTCTTGTCCAGGGTGCCGCTGCCTTCCTGGTTGTCCTGGGCGAGGAAATCGGCCTTCTTCGGCTTGGTCTCGCTCTTGAAGGTGGCCAGGGTGATTTCCAGGGTCTTGCTGATCGCTTTGGGTTCGGCGAAGGAAAAGCCCAGGCCGAGGATCAGTGCCAGGTGCAGGAGCGCCGCCAGGAACAGGGTAAATCCCAGGCGATCGGCCGCGCGCACGCCGCTATGGGCCAGCTCGGGGGGCAGATCGGACGGGAGGCTCATCGACGGTTCGACATCACAGGAGGCATTACACAACCAACATCACGGTTTCACAGGCGGCGCATGATAACGCAATGTTGGTTGGTGCTTGGTTGTTCTACATCACTTGGCTTTGAGCTTCTGATCGATGGCATCCATCAGCAGTGCGCCGATGTTGGTGCCGAAGGCATTGTCGATTTCACGGATGCAGGTGGGGCTGGTGACGTTGATTTCCGTCAGGTGCTCGCCGATCACGTCGAGGCCGACGAATAGCAGACCCTTGGCCCGCAGGGTCGGGCCGACCTGGGCGGCAATCCAGCGGTCCTTGTCGCTCAGTGGGCGGGCTTCGCCACGACCGCCAGCGGCCAGGTTGCCACGGGTTTCACCGGCCGCCGGGATGCGCGCCAGGCAGTAATCCACCGGTTCGCCGTCGATCATCAGGATGCGCTTGTCGCCGTCCTTGATGGCTGGCAGGTAGGCCTGGGCCATGATCTGCTGGCTGCCGAGCATGGTCAGGGTTTCCAGGATCACCGACAGGTTCGGGTCGCCGGCGCGGTGACGAAAGATCGAGGTGCCGCCCATGCCGTCCAGGGGCTTGAGAATCACATCGCCATGCTGGGCTGCGAACTCGCGCAATACATCGGCGCGACGGCTGACCACGGTGGGTGGGGTGCACTGGGGGAACAGCGTGGCAAACAGCTTTTCATTGCAGTCACGCAGGCTCTGGGGCTTGTTCACCACCAGCACGCCGGCGCTTTCGGCCTGTTCCAGCAGGTAGGTGGAGTAGACGAACTCCATGTCGAAGGGCGGGTCCTTGCGCATCAGGATCACGTCCAGATCGCTCAAGGGGCAGTCGATCTCGGCATCCAGCTCGAACCATTTCTGCGGGTTGGCGAAGACTTGCAGCGGACGCATGCGGGCCCGGGCCACGCCGGCGCCCTGGTACAGGTCGCGCTGCTCCATATAGAAGAGGGTCCAGCCGCGCTCCTGGGCGGCCAGCAGCATGGCCAGCGAGCTGTCCTTCTTGTAGGAGATGCTGGCGATAGGGTCCATGACAATCCCGACGCGAACGCTCATGGGTGGATTCCTTTAAGAAAATGAGTGGAAGCAAGGCAAAAAAAGTGGCGTCAGAGTGGCGCTGACAGGGGCCTGGGTCAAGGAAAAACCACTGCCTGGCGTGGTCCATAGATTGCAGGGGGGAGAGTGTGCTAAAAAGGCTCGCATGCCGGGCCGAAGCCTTGAAGTTCAAGGGTTTGGGGCGTTGGCCAGCGGTACCGGATCAAATCATTCGCTGGGGCGATGGCAGAGCAGATATGGAACAGCATTCCAATGCCTTGAAGGTGATGGTGATCGACGATTCGAAGACGATTCGCCGCACGGCCGAAATGCTGTTGAAGAACGTCGGCTGTGAAGTCATTACCGCAGTGGACGGCTTCGAAGCGCTGTCGAAGATCGTCGACCACCACCCCGGAATCATTTTCGTCGACATCATGATGCCGCGGCTCGACGGTTATCAGACCTGTGCGCTGGTGAAGAATCACAGCGCGTTCAAGTCCATTCCCGTGATCATGCTGTCCTCCAAGGACGGCCTGTTCGACAAGGCCAAGGGGCGCATCGTCGGCTCCGATCAGTTTTTGACCAAACCCTTCAGCAAGGAAGAACTGCTGAGCGCAATCAAGGCCCACGTTCCGGACTTTGTCGCGCTTGCGCCACAGTAGACACGCACAACGGCGTCCGGCCAGCAGGCTGCGCGCCTATACCGTATGGGGAAGACCATGGCTCGTATTCTGATCGTCGATGACTCGCCGACTGAAATGTACAAACTCACCGGCATGCTGGAAAAGCACGGCCATGAAGTGCTCAAGGCCGAGAACGGTGCCGACGGCGTGGCCCTGGCCCGGGAAGAAAAACCCGACGCCGTGCTGATGGACATCGTCATGCCCGGTCTCAATGGCTTCCAGGCCACCCGCCAGTTGACCAAGGATGCCGAGACCAGCCACATCCCGGTGATCATCATCACCACCAAGGATCAGGAAACCGACAAGGTCTGGGGCACCCGCCAGGGCGCCAAGGACTACCTGACCAAGCCGGTGGACGAAGAGACTCTGATCAAGACCCTGAACAACGTCCTGGCCGGCTGACCGCCCCGGCCATGAGCGAATCCCAGACCGCCTTCGAGCTGCTGCTGGAGATCGACCAGCGCTGTCGCCTGCTGGCCGCCGACCTGCCGTCCCAGGAAACCCGCCAGCACAGTTGGAGCGGTATCGGTTTTCGCCTGGGCGAGCACTGGTATGTCGCGGCCATGGGCGAGATCAGCGAAGTCCTGCACGAGCCGCGTTACACCCTGCTGCCCGGGGTCAAGCCCTGGGTCAAGGGCGTGGCCAACCTGCGCGGACGCCTGCTGCCGATCATGGACCTGTGCGGTTTTTTCGGTCATGAACTGTCGCCCCTGCGCAAGCAGCGGCGAGTGCTGGTGGTGGAGTACAAAGAACTGTTCGCCGGCCTGCTGGTGGATGAGGTAGCCGGCCTGCAGCACTTTGCCCAGGACAGCCTGGAGCCCGGCCTTGGCGGGTTCTGCGACGCAGCGATCAATCCCTACCTGCAAGGGCAGTTTCGTCGTGATCAGGTCTGGCAGGTGTTCAGCCCCTTTGCCCTGGCCCGTTCTCCCGAGTTCCTGGAGGTGGCGGCGTGAATGCTTGCCCGGTGCCTGTGCAGCCCTTTTGCAGTGCCATGGCAGGCTCGTGCCTTCCTGGATCAACCCATGCTGCCCTGGCGATGCGTGCGTCCCGGGGAGCCGAATGCGGGACCGCCCGCTCGCCACAGGCCTGATCGATGACCAAAGCCAAAACCGGAAAGCCCCTGGAAGGCTCCCGCAGTCGCTCGCAGATCATCGTGCTGTTCATCGCACTGATCGTGTTCATCATGCTGCTGTTCGCCAACTTCGCTTACCTCAATACCCAGGCCACCTACGACAAGCAGTACATCGGCCATGCCGGCGAGCTGCGGGTGCTGTCCCAGCGCATCGCCAAGAACGCCACCGAGGCGGCGGCGGGCAAGGCCGCGGCGTTCAAGCTGCTGGGAGATGCGCGCAACGACTTTGCCCAGCGCTGGGGCTATCTGAAGAAGGGCGACCCGGCCACTGGCCTGCCCGGCGCCCCGGTGGTCCTGCGTCAGGAAATGCGCGCCGTGCAGTTGGACTGGGAAAAACTGCTGAAGAACACCGACGCGATCCTGGCCAGCGAACAGACGGTGCTGTCCCTGCATCAGGTGGCCGCGACCCTGGCGGAAACCGTGCCGCAGTTGCAGGTGGAATACGAAAAGGTGGTGGAGATCCTGCTCCAGCGCGGCGCCCCGGCTGCCCAGGTGGCCATGGCCCAGCGCCAGTCGCTGTTGGCTGAACGGATTCTCGGTGCGGTGAATACGGTGCTGGCCGGCGACGAAAACGCCGTGCAGGCCGCCGATGCCTTTGGCCGTGATGCCGCGCGTTTCGGCCAGGTGCTCAACGGCATGCTGCAAGGCAACCCGGGATTGAAGATCAGCCAGGTCGAAGACCCCGACGCCCGGTCTCGTCTGGCGGAGATTTCCGAACTGTTCGAGTTCGTTTCCGGTTCCGTGGACGAGATTCTCGAAACCTCTCCCGAGCTGTTCCAGGTGCGCGAGTCGGCGAGCAACATCTTCAGCCTGTCCCAGACCCTGCTGGACGAAGCTTCGTTGCTGGCCACCGGCTTCGAGAACCTGGCCGGCAGCCGCAAGTTGGACACCATTGGTGGCTACGTCCTGGGCCTGCTGGCGCTGGCGTCGATCATTCTCATCGGCCTGGTGATGGTCCGTGAAACCAACCGCCAACTGCGGGAAACCGCCGAGAAGAACGAGCGCAACCAGAACGCGATCATGCGTCTGCTGGACGAGATCGAGGACCTGGCGGACGGCGACCTGACGGTGACCGCCTCGGTCACCGAGGACTTCACCGGCACCATTGCCGATTCCATCAACTATTCCGTCGACCAACTGCGGGACCTGGTGGCCACCATCAACCTCACTGCCGGTCAGGTGGCCGGTGCGGTGCAGGAAACCCAGGCCACCGCCATGCAACTGGCGGAAGCCTCGGAACACCAGGCGCAGCAGATTTCCGAAGCCTCCACGGCGATCAACGACATGGCGCAATCCATCGACCAGGTCTCGGCCAACGCCGCGGAATCCTCGGCGGTGGCCGAGCGCTCGGTGGAGATCGCCAACAAGGGCAACGAGGTGGTGCACAACACCATCCACGGCATGGACAACATTCGTGAACAGATCCAGGACACTGCCAAGCGCATCAAGCGCCTGGGTGAGTCCTCCCAGGAAATCGGCGATATCGTCAGCCTGATCGACGACATTGCCGACCAGACCAACATCCTGGCCCTCAACGCGGCGATCCAGGCCTCCATGGCCGGGGATGCCGGGCGCGGTTTTGCCGTGGTGGCCGATGAAGTGCAGCGGCTGGCGGAGCGTTCCTCGGCGGCCACCCGGCAGATCGAGACCCTGGTGCGGGCGATCCAGACCGACACCAACGAAGCGGTGATCTCCATGGAGCAGACCACCACCGAAGTGGTGCGCGGTGCGCGTCTGGCCCAGGACGCCGGTGTGGCCCTGGAAGAAATCGAGGGCGTATCCAAGACCCTGGCGGCGCTGATCCAGAGCATCTCCAATGCGGCCCAGCAACAGACCTCCTCGGCCGGACAGATTTCCCTGACCATGAACGTGATCCAGCAGATCACCTCGCAAACCTCGTCCGGCTCCACCGCGACCGCCGAGAGCATCGGCAACCTGGCGAAGATGGCCAGCCAACTGCGTCGCTCTGTGTCCGGCTTTACCCTGCCGGCGACCCGGGGACCGGCCCCGAATGACAACCGCTGACGCTGGGAACCCGTTTGCGATCTGGCGAGCACAGAAGGTTTTGACTGGAGTGGTTATGGTTGACCGGCATGACTATGTGGCCCTGGAATGGGTCAAGGGCGAAATTGCCGAGACCTTGAAACAGGCCTATCAGGCACTGGAGCACCTGGCGGACGAGCCCCAGGCCCTGGATGCCCTCGGCCAGTGCCTGGAGGGGATTCATCAGGTCCATGGCAGCCTGCAGATGGTGGAGTTCTACGGTGCCGCGCTGCTGGCCGAGGAAATGGAGAAACTCGCCCTGGCCCTGCAGCAACAGCGGGTAGCCCAGCGTGACGAAGCCCTGCGCCTGCTGCGCCAGGCCATCAGCCAGTTGCCCCAGTACCTGGACCGGGTGCAGAGCGCGCGGCGCGACCTGCCGTTGGTGGTGCTGCCGCTGCTCAACGACCTGCGCAGCGCCCGAGGTGAAAGCCTGCTTTCGGAAACCAGCCTGTTCAGCCCGCAATTGCCCAGCCTGCCGCCTCTTTCCGACAAGGTCCTGATGGCCCTGGAACCCCTGGAGTTCCCGACCCAGTTGCGCAAGCTGCGACACATGCTGCAGACCGCGCTGGTGGACCTGCTGCGTGAACAGGACGCCGAAAGTTGCCTGGGCCACATGGCCAAGGTCTTCGAGCGCCTGGAGGCCCTGTGCCAGGATGCGCCGCTGGCGCCTTTGTGGCATATCGCCTCGGCCCTGGTGGAAGGCATGCGCCAGAACGAGATCGCCAACAGCCCGGCGGTGCGCAGCCTGCTCAAGGACGCCGAAAAGGAGCTCAAGCGGCTCCTGGAGCAGGGCATGCCCGGCATCAACCAGGCGGCTCCCGCCGAGTTGCTCAAGAGCCTGTTGTTCTACATCGCCAAGGCGCGCCATCCCACCCCATTGATGCTGACCATGAAAGAACGTTACGGACTGGACGACGCCTTGCCCGACAGCGCGGTGGTCGACGAGGAGCGGGCCCGCATGGCCGGCCCCGATCGCGACGCCATGCGTTCGGTGCTGGCAGCGTTGTGCGACGGCCTGGTGCGGGTCAAGGAGCGCCTCGATCTGTTCGTGCGCAGCGATCGCCAGCACGCCGGCGACCTGGACAGCCTGCTGTCGCCGCTGCGGCAGATCGCCGACACCCTGGCGGTGCTGGGCTTCGGCCAGCCGCGCAAGGTGATCATCGACCAGTTGGCGGTGGTCCAGAGTCTGGCTCAGGGCCAGCGGGCGCCGGACGACGCGGTGTTGATGGACGTGGCCGGTGCCCTGTTGTATGTCGAGGCGACCCTGGCCGGGATGGTCGGCACTGTGGAGCCGGAGAGTCGTGAAGAAAGCCGTCTGCCCACCACCGACCTGACCCAGATCCACCAACTGGTGATCAGGGAGGCGCGGCTCTGCCTGCAGCAGGCCAAGGACCTGATCATCGAGTGCATCGAAGGTGACTGGGAGCGCGAGCCGCTGATTTCGGTACCGGAGCTGCTGACCCAGGTGCGCGGTGCCCTGGCGATGATTCCGCTGCCCCGTGCGGCCAGCCTGATGGAAGCCTGCAACCAGTTCATCATCGAGCATCTGCTGTTGGCGCAACCCCGCCCTGACTGGCAGCAACTGGACCATCTGGCTGACGTGATCACCAGCCTGGAGTACTACCTCGAGCGCTTGAGCGAGGACCATGAAGCCCCGGGGGAAAAGATCCTCGACGTTGCCGAGCAAGGTCTGGCCGCCCTCGGTTACGTACCGGTGGAACAGGTGCCGTTGCTGGATCAGCCCCTGAGTCCCAACGAGGCCCAGGTCATGCAGGACCTGGATGATCCCCAGATGGTGCAGTCCCTGGGGGATGTGCTGGCGGTGCCGGTATCGGCCCTCAACCCGCCGGCCCTGATCACCCCGGGCAGTCTGCTGCCGCCACCTCGGGACGAGGAGCCCGTGGACGACGAACTGCGGGAAGTGTTCCTCGAAGAAACCGAGGAAGTGCTGGAAATGCTCCGCGAGTACCTGCCGCGCTGGGCGGCCGATCCCCAGGGCAAGTCCGCCCTGAGTGAGTTGCGCCGGGCCTTTCATACCCTCAAGGGCAGCGGCCGCATGGTGCGAGCGCTGGTGCTGGGGGAGTTGGCCTGGGCGGTGGAGAACCTCCTCAATCGAGTACTGGAACATAGCGTGGCCCCCGGTACTGAGGTCCTGCAGCTGGTGGAGGACACGCTGCAGCTGTTGCCTGAGTTGATCGCCGAATTCGCCGTCCAGGCTCAGCGTCAGCGCGATGATGTCGATCGCCTGGCGGCGCGTGCCCATGCCCTGGCCAAGGGCGCCGAGGAGCCCGCCAGCGTGCCACCGGACGACGCCCTCGACCCGCAATTGCTGGAAATCTTCCGCACCGAGGCCCAGACCCATTTGGACAGCCTCAACCGTTTTCTCGATCAGGCCGCCGAGCACGTGCCGCTGCAGGCCAGCGACGAACTGCAGCGTGCCCTGCACACCCTCAAGGGCAGCGCCTCCATGGCCGGAGTGCTGCCCATCGCCGAACTGGCCGGGCCCTTCGATCAACTGGCCCGCGAGTACCGGGCGCACCTGATTCCCCTGGACCTGGACGAAGTGGAACTGTTGCTGGAGGCCGAAGGCCTGCTGCGCCGTGGCCTGCGGCAGCTGGACAGTGATCCGCTGGCGCCCATCGACGGTGCCCGTTCATTGGTCGGTCGCGCCCTGGCGCTGCTGGGGGAGCGTCTGGAGGCACTGCTCAACGCCCCGGACAGTGCCCCCCGGGCCAAGCGCGATCCGCAACTGATCAATAACTTTCTAGCCCAGGGCATGGACATCCTGCTGGATGCCGAAAGCCTGTTGCGGCGTTGGCAGCAGCATCCCGGCGAGCGCCAGGAGCTCAGCGCCTTGCTGGATGAACTGACCACCCTCGGCGAAGGCGCGCACCTGGCCGACCTGCATCCGGTGGATGAGCTGTGCGAGGCCCTGCTCGATCTCTATGGCGCCGTGGAGGAAAGCAGCCTGGCGGTCAGCGAGGGCTTCTTCCAGGAAGCCGAAAGCGCCCATGAAGCCTTGATCAACATGCTCGACGAACTGGCGGCGGGCCAGGAAGTCAGCCCGCGGCCGGAGCGGGTCGAGGCCCTGCGCGCACTGCTGCACCAGGGCCTCGATCCGTCCGCTACCGGTTTGATCAGGAGCGATGGCAGTCGCGTCTTGAGTATCAGCGAGCTGGGGGCGGCCACGGCTCGCCTGGAGCAGGTTTCAGCTCCTTCGCAAGCCGATGACGAGATCGTCGAAATCTTTCTCGAAGAAGCGGTGGATATCCTCGAAAGCGCCGATCAGGCCCTGCAGCGCTGGCTGGCCGATCCCGAAAATGCTGCACCGCTGTCGTCCCTGCAGCGGGACATGCATACCCTCAAGGGCGGTGCGCGCATGGCCGAAGTGGCCCCGGTGGCAGAGTTGGCCCATGAGCTGGAGTCGCTGTACGAGGGGCTGGTGGACCGACGCTACAGCCACAGTCAGCATCTGGGCCTGCTATTGCGCAGCAGCCATGAGCAATTGGCGCTGCTGCTGGAGCAATTGCAGGGGCAGCGGCCGCTGGACGATTCCCGGGCCCAGGTCGATGCCGTGCGGGCCTACCGGCAGCAGGCTGCGAGCCCTGCGGAGCCGGCGCCGAGCGCGGCGCAGGAAGACAGTGCCGGTCAGGACCCGGAGCTGCTGGAGATTTTCCTCGAAGAGGGCTTCGACATCATCGACAGCTCCGCCGCGGCCCTGGGTCGCTGGCAGGCCGACCCCCAGGCCCGCCAGGAAGTGGAAACCCTGCTGCGGGACCTGCACACCCTCAAGGGCGGTGCGCGGATGGTGGAAATTGCCCCCATCGGCGATCTGGCCCACGAGCTGGAATTTCTCTGCGAAGGCCTGTCCGCCGGCCTGCTGCAACCCAGCCCGGCGCTGTTCACCCTGTTGCAGAAAAGTCACGATCGCCTGGCGCAGATGCTCGACGCCGCCCGGGCCGGCCAGCCCATCGAGGCGGCGCAGAAGCTCATCGATGCCATCCACGACCTGAGCCATCCCCGTGTGCCGTCCACGCCTGGTGTGCCAAGCCCGTTGCCGGCGAGCAAGCCCGAGCCTGTTGCACCCGCTCCGGAAGCGGCGGCAGCCGGGGACATGGTCAAGGTATCGGCGGAGTTGCTGGACGATCTGGTGAACCTGGCCGGGGAGACGTCGATCTTCCGTGGCCGCATCGAACAACAGGTCAACGATGCCCGAGTGGCCCTCGGCGAGATGGAAACCACCATCGAACGGATGCGCGACCAACTGCGCCGCCTGGACACCGAGACCCAGGGACGGATTCTCAGCCGCCAGCAGGTGGAGGCCGAGCGCCTGGGCTACGAGGAGTTCGACCCCCTGGAAATGGATCGGCACTCGCAGTTGCAGCAGCTGTCTCGGGCCCTGTTCGAGTCGGCTTCGGACTTGCTGGACCTCAAGGAAACCCTCGACCGGCGCAACCATGACGCCGAGAACCTGTTGCAGCAGCAGGGGCGCATCAATACCGAATTGCAGGAAGGCCTGATGCGCACCCGCATGGTGCCTTTCGAACGCATGGTGCCAAGGCTCAAGCGCATCGTGCGCCAAGTGGCCGAAGAGTTGGGCAAGGACGTGGCATTCGTGGTGGGCAACGCCGAGGGGGAAATGGACCGCAATGTCCTCGAACGCATGGTCGCGCCCCTGGAGCACATGCTGCGCAACGCCGTGGACCACGGCCTGGAATCCGTCGAGGCGCGGCTTGCCGCCGGCAAGCCGCGACAGGGGCGGATCACCCTCGACCTGTCCCGGGAGGGCGGCGACATCATCTTCGACATGCGCGACGACGGTGCCGGGGTGCCCCTGGAGGCGGTGCGCAACAAGGCCATCAAGCGCGGCCTGCTGGACCCGCAGGCGCCCATCAGCGACCGCGAGGTGCTGCAGTTCATCATGCAACCGGGCTTCTCCACCGCCGAGAAGATCACCCAGATCTCCGGGCGCGGCGTGGGCATGGACGTGGTCCATGAAGAAGTGCGCCAACTGGGCGGCAGCATGAGCATCGATTCGGTTGCCGGCCAGGGGGTGCATTTCCGTATTCGTTTGCCATTCACCGTTTCGGTCAACCGGGCATTGATGGTGCAGTGCGCCGACGAGCAGTACGCCATCCCGCTGAACACCGTGGAAGGCATAGTCCGGGTCCTGCCGGGTGAGTTGGACGCCTATTACCAACTCGACCCGCCGCGCTATGAATACGCCGGCCAGCGTTATGACCTGTGCTACCTGGGGGAGCTGCTGCACACCGTGCCGCGACCCAAGCTCCTGGGCCAGGTACTGCCGTTGCCGGTGCTGCTGGTGCATTGCAACGAGCAGCGCATCGCGGTGCAGGTGGACACCACGGCCGGCACCCGGGAGATCGTGGTCAAGAGCCTGGGGCCACAGTTCGCGGCGGTGCAGGGCCTGTCCGGCGCGACCATTCTTGGCGATGGCCGGGTGGTGCTGATTCTCGACCTGCTGGCGCATATCCGCGCACAGCAGTTGCAGGCGCCCGTGCCGCGTCCGGCCGGGGAGGAGGCGGTCAGCGAGGTGGAGCCGCCACGGCCGATGCTGGTGCTGGTGGTGGACGACTCGGTGACCGTGCGCAAGGTCACCAGCCGCTTGCTGGAGCGCCACGGCATGAACGTGCTCACCGCCAAGGATGGAGTCGATGCCATGGCGGTGCTGGCCGAGCACACCCCGGACCTGATGCTGCTGGATATCGAGATGCCGCGCATGGACGGTTTTGAAGTGGCGATCCAGGTGCGCAACGACCCCCGTCTGCAGCGCTTGCCGATCATCATGATCACCTCCCGGACCGGTCAGAAACACCGCGACCGGGCCATGGCCATTGGCGTCAACGACTACCTCGGCAAGCCTTATCAAGAGTCGGTGTTGCTGGAAAGCATCGCCCTGTGGAGCAAGAACCATGCTTGATCACCGCTCCAGCACCCTCACCGGGCTGCTGCTGCCCCTGGCCGACCGCACCCTGATCCTGCCCAACGTGGCCGTGGCCGAGTTGATCGACTATCAGCAGGGCACCTTCGACCTGGATTCACCGCCCTGGTACCTGGGCCGGGTGCTGTGGCGCGAGCGGCGGATTCCGCTGATCAGCTTCGAGTCGGCCTGCGGCGGCAGGACCGTGATTGGCGAGCGGGCTCGCATCGTTGTGCTCAATGCCCTGGGTGGGCGCCCGGAACTGAAGTTCATCGCCTTGCTGGTGCAGGGCATTCCCCGCTCCTGCAAGCTCGACAGCCAACTGAGCTATGTCGACGTGCCCCTGGCGCCCCTGGAGAAAGCGGCAGTACAGGTGGCCGAGCTGGTGGCCAAGGTGCCGGACCTGCAGGCGCTGGAAGAGTTGCTGGTGGAGGCCCTTTAGGGGCTGTTCGCCGGCAAGCCGGCTCCTACCCAACACCGCCTGTAGGCGCTGGCTTGCCAGCGAACGCAGCGCCTCAGGCCGTACGCAACCTGTCCCGCACTTCCATCAGCGCATAGCCCAGCAGGTTCAGGCCGCGCCATTGTTCCGGCCGGCTGGCCTTGGCGTCGTCGGCGGCCAGGCCGATGCCCCAGATCCGGTCCACCGGGCTGGCTTCCACCAGCACCTGATCCCGGGTGGACCGCAAGTACTCACCCAGGGCCGAGTGCTGGCTGAACTTGGCCAGGTTGCCGCGCACCACGATGTCGAAGCGCGCCTCAGTCCAGCGGGCGTCGTCGAAGCCGCGCACCTCACGCCCCAGCTGCTTGACGTCAGCGGGTGTCACCGCCTTGAGAATTCGCCCGTGGGTTTCCCGGTCGTCGAACAGCAAGGCCTTGCCGGCCATCATGAAGTGCTCGGCGCTGGGATAGTGGATGCCCTCGATCTCGAAACCAGCGTCAAACCACTGGCTGAAGCAACTCGGGGAAATGCGCCCGTCCCGGGTCGGCTGGTGCCCCCAGAACATCAGGTAGTCGGGCTTCAGGCCGTGCGTGATCTGTTCCAGCAACGCCTGGTTCGAGCGAATCGGTGTGTCCATGCTGACTCTCATCATTGTCTGCTCAGGCCATGGGTTGGCCGGTCCGGTGGGCATTGTGTACCGAGAGCGAGAAACGGCGCCATTGGCGTGGCAATCGTTACGCTCAGCGTAACTATCCAGCGCCGGGCTTGATTGATGCCCCAGGGTTTCACTCCTATGGTGACTGCCACGACAGCGAACCCGTGGAGTGAGCATGACAACAACAATATCCCCCGACGCGCGCTGGTCGCGGCGGCGCAGCGAAAAGCAGCGGCGCCTCGAACAGGTGCGGGCCATCGCCGATGGCGTGGTGTTGCCGAGCGACAAGATTGTCGCTGCCCTGGAAGCCCTGATCCTGCCCGGCGACCGGGTGGTGCTGGAGGGCAATAACCAGAAGCAGGCGGACTTTCTGTCTCGGTCCCTGGCCAAGGCCGACCCGGCCAAGCTGCATGACCTGCACATGATCATGCCCAGCGTCGGTCGTGCCGAGCACCTGGACCTCTTTGAGCGCGGCATCGCCCGCAAGCTGGACTTCTCCTTCGCCGGCACCCAGAGCCTGCGCATCAGCCAGTTGCTGGAGGACGGGCTGCTGGAAGTCGGCGCCATTCATACCTACATCGAACTCTATGCGCGGCTGGTGGTGGATCTGATCCCCAATGTGGTGCTTTCCGCCGGGTTCATGGCCGACCGCGCCGGCAACATCTACACCGGCCCCAGTACCGAGGACACGCCCGCGCTGATCGAGCCGGCGGCCTTCAGCGACGGCATTGTCATCGTCCAGGTCAACCAGTTGGTGGATGACGTCAGCGAACTGCCCCGGGTGGATATTCCCGCGTCCTGGGTGGATTTCGTGGTGGTGGCCGACAAACCGTTCTACATCGAACCGCTGTTCACCCGCGATCCGCGGCATATCAAGCCGGTGCACGTGCTGATGGCGATGATGGCGATCCGCGGCATCTACGAAAAACACAATGTGCAGTCGCTGAACCACGGCATCGGTTTCAACACCGCGGCCATCGAGCTGATCCTGCCGACCTACGGCGAATCCCTGGGGCTCAAGGGCAAGATCTGCCGCAACTGGACCCTCAATCCCCATCCGACCCTGATCCCGGCCATCGAAAGCGGCTGGGTGCAAAGCGTGCATTGCTTCGGCACCGAACTGGGCATGGAGAACTACATCGCTGCGCGCCCGGACGTGTTCTTTACCGGCCGCGACGGTTCCCTGCGTTCCAACCGGATGTTCTGCCAACTGGCCGGGCAATACGCGGTGGACCTGTTTATCGGCGCCACCTTGCAGGTCGATGGCGATGGCCATTCCTCCACCGTGACCCGTGGCCGTCTGGCCGGTTTCGGCGGGGCACCGAACATGGGCCACGACCCGCGCGGGCGGCGTCACGGTACTCCGGCCTGGCTGGACATGCGCGTCGACCAGAGCGATGCGCCCCAGGCCATGCTGGAACGGGGCAAAAAGCTGGTGGTGCAGATGGTGGAAACCTTCCAGGAAGGCGGCAAGCCGACCTTTGTCGAAACCCTCGACGCAGTGGAAGTCGCGCGCAAGAGCGGCATGCCCCTGGCGCCGATCATGATCTACGGCGACGACGTCACCCACCTGCTGACCGAGGAAGGCATCGCCTACCTGTACAAGGCCCGCTCCCTGGAAGAACGCCAAGCGATGATCGCCGCCGTGGCCGGGGTGACCGCCATCGGCTTGCGCCACAACCCCAAAGACACCGCCCGCATGCGCCGTGAAGGGCTGATCGCCTTGCCAGAAGACCTCGGCATCCGGCGCACCGATGCCAGCCGCGAGCTTCTGGCAGCGAAAAGCGTCGCCGATCTGGTGGAGTGGTCGGGTGGCCTGTACAACCCGCCGGCCAAGTTCAGGAGCTGGTAATGCGCGCATTCAACCTGCAATCACACACCCTGAGTCTGGCCGAACGCCTGGCGGACCTGGCGGTGGACGCGCTGATCGATGAGGCGGACCTGTCGCCCAAGCCGGCCCTGGTGGACCGTCGCGGCAATGGCGCCCATAGCGACCTGCACCTGGGCTTGATGCACGCTTCGGCCTTGTCACTGTGGCCGGCCTTCAAGGAAATGGCCGAAGCGGCGCTGGAGTTCGGCGAAGTCGGCCTGCCCTTGCGCGAAGCCTTGGGCCGTATTGGCCGCGAAGGCGAGCAGGCCATGCTCGCCACCACGGCGGGGGTGAACACCCATCGCGGAGCGATCTGGGCCCTGGGCCTGCTGGTGGCTGCGGCCGCGCTGGAACCCCGATCCACAGGGGCCGGCAGCGTTGCGCTGCGGGCCGCGCGTCTGGCTCTGCTGGAGGATCGTTATGCACCACGGCCCTTGAGTCATGGCGCCCAGGTGGCGCTGCGCTACGGCGTGCGCGGCGCTCGGGAAGAAGCCCAGCAAGGCTTCCCCGCGGTGCTGCAACGGGGGCTGCCCCAGCTCAAGCACAGTCGTGCCCAGGGCCACGGCGAACAGAACGCCCGGCTCGATGCCTTGCTGGCGATCATGAGCCGGCTGGCGGACACCTGCGTGCTGTATCGCGCCGGTGAACAGGGCTTGCAGGCCATGCAACAGGGCGCCCAGGCGGTGCTCGATGCGGGCGGCAGCGCCAGCCTCGCCGGTCGTCGGCGTTTGCATGAGCTGGACCTGCAACTGCTGACCTTGAATGCCTCGCCCGGCGGTGCCGCTGATTTGCTGGCGGCCAGCCTGCTGTTGGACCGGATCGAATCCGCCGACGCCTTTATCCAGGGAGCGCTGTAATGGAAACCTTGTCTTTTGAATTCCCCGCCGGCCAGCCCGGCCGTGGCCGCGCCCTGGTGGGCTGTGTCGGCTCCGGTGACCTGGAAGTGCTGCTGGAGCCGGGCCAGCCCGGCAAGCTGACGATCCAGGTGCAAACCTCGGTCAACGGCAGTGCTTCGCGCTGGCAGCACCTGTTCGAACGCATGTTCGACGGCCAGACGCCACCTGCGCTGCTGATCGACATCCATGATTTCGGCGCCACTCCCGGGGTGGTGCGCCTGCGCCTGGAACAGGGCTTCGAGGAGATCGGCCATGACTGACAGCGCAGGTTTGTTGAGCAAGCACAGCTTCGTCGAACTGGGCGCCCGGCAGCGGGCCCGGGCCTTGCTGGATGCCGGCAGTTTTCGCGAGCTGCTGGACCCGTTCCAGCGGGTCATGTCGCCCTGGCTGGCGCGTCAGGGCGTGGTGCCCCAGGCCGACGACGGCGTGGTAATCGCCAAGGGCAGCATCGCCGGTTTGCCGGTGGTGATAGCCGCCATCGAAGGCGCGTTCCAGGGCGGCAGCCTGGGTGAAGTGGGCGGGGCGAAGATCGCCGGGGCCCTGGAACTGGCCGCCGAGGACAACCGCAACGGCATCCCGACCCGCGCCGTGCTGCTGCTGGAAACCGGTGGCGTGCGCTTGCAGGAAGCCAACCTGGGGCTGGCGGCGATTGCCGATATCCATGCGGCGATCGTCGATTTGCGTCAGTACCAGCCAGTGATCGGTCTGGTGGCCGGCAGCGTCGGCTGTTTTGGCGGCATGTCGATTGCCGCCGGGCTGTGCAGTTATCTCGTGGTCACCCAGGAAGCGCGCCTGGGGCTCAACGGCCCGCAAGTGATCGAACAGGAAGCCGGGCTTGAGGAATACGACTCCCGGGACCGGCCGTTCATCTGGAGCCTGACCGGCGGCGAGCAGCGTTTCGCCAGTGGCCTGGTGGACCGTTACGTGGCCGACGATGTGGCACAGATCCAGGCTCAGGTCCGCGAGTTGCTGGCCCTTGGCTTGCCCGAGCGGCAACGCAGCCGCGAGGCCGATCTCTACCTGCAACGTCTGGCCCGCCTGGACACGGCACCGCAGATCGATGCGGCGACGGTTCGCGATCTGTATCAAGGAGACCGCTCATGAGTGCTTGTTCCCTGAGGGGCCTGAACTGGCTCCAGGCCTTGAGTGGCAGCGCCGCTCCGGTTGCCGGCCTGCCGCCATCGTTGCGGGTGGCCGACGCCGAACTGGGTGGCCAGCCGGCCCGCTTTATCGCCGTGGTGGCCGACCCGGACAATCGTTTTCCCCGCGCCCGCCAGGGTGAAGTCGGACTGCTGGAAGGCTGGGGCCTGGCCAAGGCCGTGGAGGAGCTGATCAGCACTGACCGCGATCAGCCGCACAAGCGAGCGCTGATCGCCATTGTCGATGTGCCGAGCCAGGCCTATGGCCGTCGTGAAGAGGCCCTGGGCATCCATCAGGCCCTGGCCGCCGCTGCCGACAGCTACGCCCGGGCGCGGCTGGCCGGGCACCCGGTGATTGCCCTACTGGTGGGCAAGGCCATGTCCGGGGCCTTTCTGGCCCACGGTTATCAGGCCAACCGTTTGATCGCCCTGCGCGATCCCGGGGTGATGGTGCATGCCATGGGCAAGGCGTCGGCGGCGCGGGTCACCCTGCGCAGTGTCGAGGAGCTGGAAGCCCTGGCCGCCAGCGTGCCGCCCATGGCCTATGACATCGACAGCTACGCCAGCCTCGGGCTGCTCTGGGAAACCCTCTCGGTCAGGCAGATCGAACAGCCGACGGTGGAGGATCTGACGGTCGTCCAGGAATGCCTGCTGGCGGCGATTGCCGATGTGCGGGCCAAGGGGGCCCACCTCGGCAGTCGCCTGGGTGCGGTGAACCGGGCGGCGTCGAGCCGGGTCCGCCAATTGCTGCGGGAACAGTGGTGAACGGGCTCGGTCCTTGGCTGCCCCACGATCTGCTCTGGGGCATGACCCCCGGGCAGCTGGCGGCCGATGCTCCGGACTGGGCCTTTGCGGTATTGGAGGCAGGGCAGCCGGTGGTGGTGCGGCGGGCCCTGGCCGCCCCCGGGCTGATCGCCGTGGGGCTGCGGGGCACGTCTCGGGAGCAGCGCTATCCGGCGCTGCTGGCGCTGGAGTCGGTGCAGCGGGGCGTGCGTCCTGAGGATCTGTGCCATGTGCCTTTTTCACAGCCCTGGCCGGCGCTCCGGGCGCTGCAGCAACTGCGCAGCGCACTGGACGCTCTGGGCCTGGCTTGGGGCGTCAGTGGCAGTGCCGGTTTCGAGCTGGCCTCTGGAGTCCAGGCGTTGCATCAACTGAGTGATCTGGATCTGATCCTGCGCACCGACGAGCCTTTTACCCGGCTCCGGGCCCGTGAGTTGCTGGGGCTGCTGGACAGCGTCGGTTGCCCGGTGGACCTGCAATTGCAGGTGCCGGCCGGGGCCCTGGCTTTGCGCGAGTGGGCGGGATCGGCGCAACGCGTGCTGCTCAAGAGTGCCCGGGGCGCCAGGCTGGTGAGCGATCCCTGGTGCGCCGTGGAGTGTGCCGCATGAGTAGCTTGTTGGTGTTTCCCGGCCAGGGCGCGCAGCAGCCGGGGATGCTCCGGCGCTTGCCGCAGACTCCTGAGGTGCTGGCTTGCCTGCAAGAAGCCAGCGAGGTGCTGGGCGAGGATGCTCTGACTCTGGATTGCGCAGAGGCCCTGGCCACTACCCGCGCAGTGCAGTTGTGCCTGCTGATCGCCGGGGTGGCCAGCGCCCGGACCCTGCTGCGCTCGGAAGCCACGGTGAACTATGTAGCGGGCCTGTCCATTGGCGCCTATCCGGCGGCGGTGGTGGCTGGGGCCCTGGAGTTCGCCGACGCCTTGCGTCTGGTGAGCCTGCGGGGCGAACTGATGCAACAGGCTTATCCACAGGGTTATGGCATGACCGCGTTGATCGGCCTCGATCTGGGCGCGGTGGAAGGGCTGCTGGCCCAGGTTCACAGCCGGCAGAGGCCGGTGTACCTGGCCAATATCAATGCCGACAACCAGGTGGTGATCGCCGGCAGCGATGCGGCGATGCACGCCGTGGCCGAATTGGCCCGGGGTTGCGGGGTCGGTGTGGCCAGGCGCCTGGCCGTCAGCGTGCCGTCCCATTGCCCGTTGCTGGAACACCCGGCCCGGACCCTGGCCGCCGCTTTTGCCGCGGTGTCTTTGCAGGTGCCCAGGCTGGGCTACCTGAGTGGCAGTCGGGCGCGGCCGATGCGCTCGGTGGAGCAGCTGCGTGACGACCTGGCCTTCAACATGTGCCGGGTCGTGGATTGGCGCGGCACCGTACAAAGCGCCTACGAGCGCGGGGTGCGCCTGCAGATCGAGCTGCCGCCTGGTGCGGTGCTCACCGGACTGGCACGCCGGGTGTTTGAACAAGGTTCGGTGATCGCCTTCGACGGCGCGCGCCTGGACACCTTGCAGGCGCTGTTGCGTGAGGAGGGAAGCCGCGACCGATAGAGCACCGACTCAGGCTGACGAAGCACAAAAACAACAACTTCGACGATGCACTTTGAGGACAACAACAATGATTATCTACGGTGTGGCCTTGCTGGCGATCTGTACGCTGGCGGGCGTGATTATCGGTGACATGCTCGGCGTGTTGCTGGGAGTGAAGTCCAACGTCGGTGGGGTCGGTATCGCCATGATCCTGCTGATCTGCGCGCGCCTGTGGATGCAAAAGCGCGGCGGCATGACCAAGGATTGTGAGATGGGCGTCGGCTTCTGGGGTGCCATGTACATCCCGGTGGTGGTGGCCATGGCCGCCCAGCAGAACGTGGTCACCGCGTTGCACGGCGGGCCCGTCGCCGTGTTGGCCGCCATAGGTTCGGTGGTGCTCTGCGGTTGCACCATTGCCTTGATCAGCCGGACCCACAAAGGCGAGCCATTGCCGGCCGAGCCGTTGGAGCCGGGCGCTGACGCCGCTCCGGCAGGGGGGCGCTGACATGTGGGATCTGATCGAGAAAGGCCTGGAACACAATGGTCTGGTCACGGCCTTCGCTTTCGTCGGGGTGATCATGTGGATCTCGGTGCTGCTGTCCAAGCGCCTGACATTCGGCCGCATTCACGGCTCGGCGATCGCCATTGTCATCGGCCTGGTGCTGGCCTGGGTCGGCGGCACCGTGACCGGTGGACAGAAGGGCCTGGCGGATCTGGCATTGTTCTCCGGTATCGGCCTGATGGGCGGGGCTATGCTGCGGGACTTTGCCATCGTCGCCACGGCCTTTGAGGTGCAGGCCACCGAGGCTCGCAAGGCTGGGATGATCGGTGCAGTGGCGCTGCTCCTGGGCACGGTGCTGCCGTTCATTGTCGGTGCGAGCATTGCCTGGGCTTTCGGTTACCGTGATGCGGTGAGCATGACCACCATCGGCGCGGGGGCCGTGACCTACATCGTCGGCCCGGTGACTGGCGCGGCCATTGGTGCCAGCTCCGATGTGGTGGCTTTGTCGATTGCCACGGGCCTGATCAAGGCCATCCTGGTGATGGTGGGCACGCCGATGGCGGCGCGCTGGATGGGCCTGGACAATCCACGTTCGGCGATGGTCTTTGGCGGTCTGGCCGGCACGGTCAGCGGGGTGACAGCGGGGCTTGCGGCAACCGACCGGCGGCTGGTGCCTTACGGCGCCTTGACGGCAACCTTCCACACCGGCCTGGGTTGCCTGCTGGGGCCGTCGCTGCTGTTCTTCATCGTCCGCGGCCTGGTGGGATAACCCCCTGTAGGAGCCGGCTTGCCGGCGAACAGGCCCCTGAGACGTGCGCCGCTCTTGCGGACGCCTTCGCTGGCAAGCCAGCTCCTACGGGCGCGCGGTGTCAGGACGGGGCTTGGCGGTTGGCGTACATCCGGCATTCGGCCAGCAGTGCCAGCAGGTTCGGGTCGCGTTCCTTGGCCTTGAGAAACACCACGCCGATATGTTGCTGCAGGCGGTAGCGCGCCTGCAGCGGTATCAGTTTCACGCGGTTCTCGTAGACGGCCGCGATCCTCCCCGGCAGCAAGGCGTAACCCACCCCTGAGCTGACCATGCTCAGCAAGGTGAAGATGTCGTTGACCTGCATCGCTACCTTGGGTTCGAACCCCGCCTGCTTGAACACCCGCACCCCGTCCTGATGGGTGGCAAAGCCCTGAGTCAGAGTGATGAAGGTGGCATCCCGTACGTCCGCCAGGTCCACTTCGTGCTGCTGGGCGAAGGGCGAATCGGCGGGGGTGGCAAGGAAAATATCGTCGGAAAACAGTGGCAGTTGTTCGCAGTCCGGGTCGTTGACGCTGTCGTCCAGGGAAATCAGGATGGCGTCCACTTCCATGTTCTTGAGCTTGTACAGCAGGTCGATGTTGGAGCCCAGGATCAGGTCGATGTTCAGTTCGCTGCGGCGCAGCTTCAGGCCCATGATCAACTGCGGCACGGTTTTCACCGTCAACGAGTAAAGCGCGCCGAGCTTGAAACGTTCTGCCGAGAAGCCCGCTGCTTCACGGGTCAGGCGCACGCTCTCGACCACGTCCTGGACCAGTTTCTGGGCCCGCTCTTCCAGTACGAAGGCGCTTTCCAGCGGCGTCAGATTGCGCCCCTCGTGCTTGAACAGCGGGCAGCGCAGAGCGCTTTCCAGGGAGTGGATGGCCCGGTGCACGCTGACATTGCTGGTCTGCAACTCGGCGGCGGCGCGGGCCAGATTGCCGGTGCGCATGAAGGCCAGAAACACTTCGAGCTTTTTCAGGGTCAACTCTTCGTCGATGAGCATGGTCCGGACTCTGATGATGAGGGGCTGATGATGCCCGATGAGTCAGGGCGTGGCCGCTGGTTTTTTATTGGCCGCGCCCCAATAGACATATTGCGCTTTCAAGCTGCAGGCCTGAGCCTTGCGTGTTTTTTCAATGTTTCAAGGGTGAGCGACAGATGTATCACGGAGAAAGATTCAACGCCTGGACCCACTTGCTGGGAGCGATCGCCGCATTCGTCGGCGGGATCTGGCTGGTGGTGATGGCCAGTCTCGATGGCGACCCGTGGAAGATCGTCGGTGTGGCGATCTATTCCTTCACCTTGCTGGTGCTCTACAGCGTGTCCACGGTCTACCACAGCGTGCGTGGGCGGGCCAAAGGCATCATGCAGAAGGTCGATCACTTTTCCATCTACCTGCTGATTGCCGGCAGTTACACGCCGTTCTGTCTGGTGACCCTGAGAGGGGTCTGGGGCTGGACCCTGTTCGGGATTGTCTGGGGGCTGGCGCTGATCGGCATCCTCCAGGAGATCAAGCCGCGTTCCGAGGCGCGGATTCTGTCCATCGTGATCTACGCGGTCATGGGCTGGATCGTGCTGGTGGCGGTCAAGCCGCTGCTGGCGGCTTTGGGCCTCGCCGGTTTTGCCTGGCTGGCCTCGGGTGGGGTGCTGTACACCGTGGGCATCATCTTCTTTGCCCTGGATAGCCGACTGCGCCATGCCCACGGGATCTGGCACCTGTTTGTGATCGCCGGCAGCCTGCTGCACTTCATCGCCATCCTGTTCTACGTCCTGTAGGAGCCGGGCGGTTGTAGGAGCCGGCTTGCCGGCGAAGGGGCCTTCGGGATTTGCGCCGGGCTTGTGGGCGCTTTCGCTGGCAAGCCAGCTCCTACAAAGGGCGGTCGAGTTGGGCTTGGGCCTGGCGGGAGAAAATCTCCAGCAGGCTGGCCAGGGTGTGGGGCGGCGGTTCGGCGGCGCGGGTCACGGCGTACAGGGTGATGGGCAGGGGCGGGCTCAGGGGACGGATGGCGGTGCTGGCCGGTGAAGCGCCCAGGGCGGTGAAGGGGTCGATCAAGGCCAGCCCGGCACCGGACTCCACCATGGCCCGGGCCAGGGAGTAGGTCTGTACGGCAATGCTCACCCGAGGCGGCGGTTCCACGGTCTTGAGGTAGCTGTCGAGCCGGGCCGACAGCGGATCGGTGCTGCTCAGGCCAATCAGCGGTGCATCCGCCAATTCCATCAGGGCCAGTGGCTGGCCCCGGGTTGGCTCAGGCCAGTAGTCCAGCGGTGCCAGGGCCACCAGTACGCCCTGGGCCAGGGCCTGCCCGTTCAAGCCGGGGTGATCCGGCCGCTGCAGGGTCAGGGCCACATCGATTTCCCGCATCAGCAGGTTCTGCACCAGTTCGCGACTATGGGCACTGGACAGTTCGCACAGGCTGTCCGGGTAGCGGCGGGTCCATTCGCTGATGGCCGGTGGCAGCAGCGCCAGGGCCAGGGCCGGGGTGGCGCCGATGCGCAGGCTCAGGCCCGGTGTCCGGCGCAGGTTCTGCGCCAGCCGCCGTACCCCTTGCAGGCTTTCGCTGACCTTGTCCACTTCCCGCTCCAGCTCCAGGGCTTCGGGCGTGGGCTGCAACTTGCCTCGTACCCGTAGGAACAACGGAAAACCCAGTTGCAGTTCGGCGTGCTGCAGGACCTTGCTCACTGCCGGCTGGGAGACGTGCAGCAGCTGCGCGGCGCCGCTGATGGAGCCGGTCTGGCGAATGGCCTGGAAGATTTCGATGTGACGCAGTCGCATGGGCAGTCCATAACCTTTGTTTATGGGAGGTCCATCTTTATTCATTGTTCGGCGCCTGTCACCTGCCCCTAACCTTGCGTCACTCAACAAGCGGTCGGGGACGGTCATGAGTCAGCGGGTTTGCATCATCGGCGGTGGAGTCATTGGCCTGGCCAGCGCCTATGCCCTGGTTCGTCAGGGCCTGGAAGTGACGCTGGTGGAAGCCCAGGACGCCCTCGGCAGCCAGACCAGCTTCGCCAATGGCGGACAGTTGTCCTATCGCTATGTCGCGCCCCTGGCTGATGCCGGTGTGCCTTGGCAGGCCCTGGGCTGGATGCTCAAGGGCGACTCGCCGCTCAAGCTGCGCCCGCGCCTGGACCCGGCGCAATGGCGTTGGTTGGCGGGGTTTCTCGGTGCCTGCCGGCACTCGGTGAACCAGCGCAATGGCGCCCACCTGCTGCGTTTGGCATTGCTCAGTCAGAGCACCCTGCAACGCTGGCGCGAAGAGGATGGCCTGCAGGGCTTCGACTGGCGGCGCAACGGCAAGCTGGTGACCTTTCGTGAGCCCGGCAGCTTCGAGCATGCTCGGCACAACCTGGCGGACAGCCGCCAGCAGCAGGTGTTGTCCGCCGCCGAATGTTCCGCGCTGGAGCCGACGTTGGGCGACAGGTCTTTTGTGGGCGGCATCTACACCCCCGACGAGGAAGTGGCCGACTGTCACGCGTTCTGCCAGCAACTGGCGGCGCGGCTGCGGGCTTCCGGGCGTTGCGAGATGCTCCTGGGCCAGCGAGTCCGGGCCATTCATCACCAGGGCGACCGGGTTCAGGCCATCGATCTGGGCGACCGGCACTTACCTGTGGAGCACTTGGTGCTGGCGGCCGGTCACCGCAGCGCCGAGCTGCGCCTGCCCGGGCTCAAGCTGCCGCTGTATCCGCTCAAGGGCTACAGCCTCAGCGTGCCCATCGGCCCGCAGCACCGGGCGCCGGATATCAGCATCACCGACTACAACCGCAAGATCGTCTACGCCAGGATCGGCCAGCAATTGCGGGTGGCGGCCATGGTCGACATCGTCGGCTTCGACCCGTCCCCGGACCCGGCTCGGCTGGCCTTGATGCGGCGTCAGGCCGAGCAGACCTTCGCCGCCGCCGGTGATTATGCGGCAGCCATCGAATGGGCCGGTATGCGTCCCGCCACTCCCAGCGGCGTGCCGCTGATCGGAGCCACCGCCTATCGCAATCTGTGGCTCAACCTTGGCCACGGCGCGCTGGGATTTACCCTGGCCTGCGGCAGTGGCCAGCTGCTTGGCGAACTGATCGGCCAGCGTTCCACCAGCATCGACATGCAGGGCCTGGCACCCCGCGTCGCCTGAATGTTCAACAGGAGTCTTCAGATGAGTATCCAGCGTATCCACAGCAACAATCGCCTCAGCGGCGCCGTCACCTTTGCCGAACTGGTGTTCCTTTCCGGCCAGGTGCCGGGCTCTAGCAGCGACATCGGCGGTCAGACCCGGGAGGTCCTGGAGAAGATCGACGCCTTGCTGGTCGAAGCCGGCAGCGACAAGGATCATCTGCTCAGCGCAACGCTCTACCTCAAGGACATCCAGGCGGACTTCGCGGCCATGAACGTGGTCTGGTCGGCCTGGCTGTCTCCGGGCCAGGCACCGGCTCGCACTACCTTGCAGGCGGCCCTGGCACGTCCGGAGATCCTCATCGAAATCAGCGTCATCGCTGTTCGCCGCTGAATCACTTCTACCCACAACGGAGAATAACAATGCATAAGATCACGTTGCTCGGCTGCACCCTGGGACTGTTGTTCAGCGCCATTTCCCACGCCAGCGAAGTGCCCCTGGACGGCACCCTGGCCAAGATCGCCAATAGCTCCACCATTACCTTGGGTTATCGCGATGCATCGGTGCCGTTCTCCTATGTCGGCGACAACAGTGGCCAGCCCATGGGGTATTCGGTGGAACTGGCGGGCAAGGTGGTGGAGCGCATCCAGCAACAGTTGCACCTGCCCAAACTCGCAGTGAAGTACAACCTGGTGACCTCCCAGACGCGCATTCCCCTGGTGCAGAACGGCACCGTGGACCTGGAGTGCGGTTCCACCGGCGTGACGGCCGAGCGGCAGAAGCAGGTGGCGTTTTCCTATGGCTTCATCTACGTCAAAGGTCAGTTGCTGACGGCCAAGGACAGCGGAATCAAAAGCTTCGCCGACCTGCGGGGCAAGAACGTGGTGACTACGGCGGGAACCACCAACGAGCGTTTTCTCAAGAGTTACAACGTCGAGCACAAGATCGACATGTTCGTGATCAGCGCCAAGGACCACGGCGAGGCGTTCCAGATGCTGCAGTCGGGGCGTGCGGCGGCGTTCTATATGGATGATGCGCTGCTTTACGGCGAGCGGGCCAAGGCGCGGGACCCACACAACTGGGTCGTGGTGGGGGAGGAGCAGTCGCGGGAGATCTACAGCTGCATGGTGCGCAAGGATGACCCGCAGTTCCTGGCCCTGGTCAACGGCGTCCTGGCGGATCTGTATCGCAGTGGAGAGATCAACGGCATCTATCAGCGCTGGTTCCAGCAGCCGATTCCGCCCAAGGGCCTGAATCTGGAGTTCCCCATGACTGCCGAGCTGAAGGCGATCATTGCCCAGCCCACCAGTGACCCGGTGCAATAACCGGCGAAGGTGACTTTGAGACGTGTACAGGACTGATGGGCGCCTTCGCTGGCAAGCCAGCTCCTACCCAAACCGGCCTTGCTGGGCTCAGAAATCGCCCCACAGTTGCTGGGCCACGGCCAGGGCGACCACGGGGGCGGTTTCGGTGCGCAGCACGCGAGGGCCAAGGCGGGCGGGCAGGAAGCCTGCGCCGTGGGCCTGCTCCACTTCGGCATCGGACAGGCCGCCTTCCGGACCAATCAGGAAGGCCAGGGTCTGCGGTTTGGCATGGCTTTCCAGGGGTTGGGCCACCGGATGCAGGACCAGTTTCAGGTCCGCCTGAGTCTGCTTGACCCAGTCCGCCAGCAATACCGGTGGATGAATCAGCGGAACGCGGGAACGACCGCATTGCTCACAGGCGCTGATGGCCACCTGGCGCCAATGCAGCAGGCGTTTGTCTGCGCGTTCGTCCTTGAGCCGTACTTCACAACGCTCACTGAAGATCGGGGTGATTTCACTGACCCCAAGCTCGGTGGCTTTCTGGATCGCCCAGTCCATGCGCTCGCCCCGGGACAGGCCCTGGCCCAGGTGAATCTGCAGTGGTGATTCGTCCTGGCCGGCAAAGCTTTCATCCAGCTGGACCCGTACCCGCTTCTTGCCCACTTCCACCAGCGTGCCGCGAAACTCCATGCCCGAGCCGTCGAACACCTGTAGCGCATCACCTTCGGCCATGCGCAGCACGCGTCCGATGTAATGGGCCTGGGCTTCCGGCAGTTCGTGTTCGCCGAGGCTCAAGGGGGCATCGATAAAGAAGCGGGACAATCTCATCTGGTTTCTCTGTTGAATGTGAATCGGTAAACAGCATTCTATGGCGAGGGAGCTTGCTCCCTCGCCACAGTCAATGAACCGCTCTAGCCCGGATCGCGAAAGCCCGGGTGGAAGTCCTTGGGCACGGCCACGCTGACGGTGTCGCGGGTGGCGATGTCGATGCCTTCGCTGGCGACTTCGGCGAGGAAGTCGATCTGCTCCGGGGTGATCACGTAGGGCGGCAGGAAATACACCACGTTGCCCAGGGGGCGCAACAGGGCGCCGCGTTCCAGAGCGTGCTGGAAAACCTTCAAGCCGCGACGTTCCTGCCACGGGTAGGCGCTCTTGCTGGCCTTGTCCTGGACCATCTCGATGGCCAGGACCATGCCGGTCTGGCGCACTTCGGCCACGTGGGGGTGATCCACCAGATGCGCTGTGGCGCTGGCCATGCGCTGGGACAGGGCCCGGTTGTTCTCGATGACGTTGTCCTGTTCGAAGATGTCCAGGGTCGCCAGCGCCGCCGCACAGGCCAGCGGGTTGCCGGTGTAGCTGTGGGAGTGGAGGAAGGCGCGCAGGGTTGGATAGTCATCGTAGAAGGCGCTGTAGACCTCGTCGGTGGTCATGCATGCGGCCAGGGGCAGGTAGCCACCGGTCAGGGCCTTGGACAGGCACAGGAAATCCGGACGGATGCCGGCCTGTTCGCAGGCGAACATGCTCCCGGTACGGCCGAAGCCCACAGCGATCTCATCATGGATCAGGTGCACGCCGTAGCGGTCGCAGGCTTCGCGCAACAGCTTGAGGTACACCGGGTGGTACATGCGCATGCCGCCGGCGCCCTGGATCAATGGCTCGACGATGACCGCGGCTACCGTGTCGTGGTGTTCGGCCAGGGTCTGTTCCATGGCGGCGAACATGTTTCGCGAATGCTCTTCCCAGCTCATGCCTTCGGGACGCAGGTAGCAGTCCGGGCTGGGCACCTTGAGGGTGTCCAGCAGCAGGGCCTTGTAGGTCTCGGTGAACAGCGGTACGTCGCCCACCGACATGGCGGCGATGGTCTCGCCGTGGTAGCTGTTGCTCAGGGTGACGAAGCGCTTCTTGGCCGGCTGACCGCGGTTGAGCCAGTAGTGGAAGCTCATTTTCATCGCCACTTCGATGCACGACGAACCGTTGTCGGCGTAGAAGCAGCGGGTCAGGCCTTCGGGGGTGATCTTCACCAGGCGCTCGGACAGCTCGATCACCGGCTGGTGGCTGAAACCGGCGAGGATCACGTGCTCCAGCTGGTCCACCTGATCCTTGATGCGTTGGTTGATGCGCGGATTGGCGTGGCCAAACACATTGACCCACCAGGAGCTGACCGCGTCCAGGTAACGTTTGCCTTCGAAGTCTTCCAGCCAGACGCCTTCACCGCGCTTGATGGGGATCAAAGGCAGTTGTTCGTGGTCTTTCATCTGGGTGCAGGGATGCCACAGCACCGCGAGATCGCGTTGCATCCACTGATTATTCAGGCCCATGTAGAGTCTCCTGGAGGCGGAATCGGGCAAGCCTATGCAATGCATGGCCGCGGGACAACCTATTGTGTGGTGCGGCGGTCAGACAGCCGCACTCTGTACGCAAAGACGTGTCTGAGAGCTGCCAGGGCACCCGCCCTTGGTTATCCCTGATTCTTCTGAAAATCCCCTTAATCTTTTCTTAACGAGCCCAGTCCAGACTATCGATCGTATTTCTCGATATTTCAAAGCAAAAATTTCCGCTTTAATTCGATAGGTAAATCGCTAGTCTTGGTCAGCGTTTCTTACAGGATGCAACTAGATGCAGTTACGTAATTCTTCTTCGCGCTACGGCTGGGTAAGCATTGTTCTGCACTGGGGGGTGGCACTGGCAGTCTTCGGATTGTTCGCTCTGGGCCTGTGGATGGTCGGTCTCGACTACTACAGCACCTGGCGCAAGGACGCCCCGGACCTGCACAAGAGTATTGGCCTGACGCTGTTTGCGATCATGCTGCTGCGGGTGTTGTGGCGTTTTATCAGCCCACCACCACCGGCACCGGCCAATCATGGACGTCTGACCCGCCTGGGGGCCAAGTTGGGACATGGGTTCCTGTACCTTGGCCTGTTCGCGGTCATGATGGCCGGTTACCTGATCTCCACCGCAGACGGCGTC
The DNA here is from genome assembly GCF_045013505.1 of Pseudomonas sp. JDS08PS003. NCBI lineage: Bacteria > Pseudomonadati > Pseudomonadota > Gammaproteobacteria > Pseudomonadales > Pseudomonadaceae > Pseudomonas > Pseudomonas sp. JDS08PS003. Next base: position 6,744,182 of record NZ_CP120724.1, on the reverse strand, counting down.
GGTATCCCGGTGTTTGGCTTGTTTGAAGTTCCTGCCCTGGTTTCCGGACTGCCGGACCAGGCAGATGTAGCAGGTGTGGTGCATTTGTACCTGGCCTGGGCGCTGGTGATCTTTGCCGGTATCCATGGCCTGGCTGCCTTGAAGCACCACTTTATCGATCGTGATGCGACCCTCACCCGAATGCTGGGTCGCAAAGCCTGATGTTCAACCTTGACTCAAAAGGAATAGAAAGCATGTTGAAAAAGACTCTCGCCGCTCTGGCAATCGGATCTGCTGTATTGGCGGCCGGTCAAGTAATGGCAGCGGACTACGTGATCGACAAGGAAGGCCAGCACGCCTTCGTCGACTTCAAGATCAGCCACCTGGGCTACAGCTTCATCACCGGTACCTTCAAGGACCTGGACGGCAAGTTCAGCTTCGACGCGGCCAAGCCTGAAGACGCCAAGATTGAAGTCAACGTGCGCACCGCCAGCGTGTTCACCAACCACGCCGAACGTGACAAGCACATCACCAGCAAGGACTTCCTCGACGCTGGCAAGTTTGCCGATGCCAAGTTTGTCTCCACCAGCGTCAAGCCTACCGGCAAGAATGCCGACGGCAAGCTGACCGCTGACGTGGCTGGCGACCTGACTCTGCACGGCGTGACCAAGCCGGTCGTGGTCAAGGCCACCTTCCTGGGTGAAGGCAAGGACCCATGGGGCGGCTACCGTGCCGGCTTCGAAGGCACCACCAGCATCAATCGCCAGGATTTCGGCAAGATGATGGACCTGGGCCCGGCGTCCAACAACGTCGACCTGTACATCAGCTTCGAAGGTGTGAAAGCGAAGTAAATCTCGCTGGTAGTCACGAAACGCCGACCTTGTGTCGGCGTTTTGCTTTGCTGGCGAAGGCGGCGCTGAGCGTTAGCGAGTGTTCGCCGGCAAGCTGGCCCCTACGAAAAACGCCCCGGGTCTTGCGACCCGGGGCGTTTTTCATTTCAACCTGCGGACTCAGCGATTGCGGGTCAGCAGTGCCGGCTTCTCGCCCCGTGGGCGGCTTGGCAACTGGTCCAGTTGCTCAGGCGTCGGGAAGCGATCGGCCTTAGACTCCTTGTGCATGATCTTCGGCTGATTGCCCCGAGGATTCTGCACTGCCGGTTCCTGGCGTGGCTGTTCGTCACGGTTCGGGCGACGATTGCGCGATTCGTCGCGACGGCCCTGGCTGTCACGAGGGGCGCCGTTGCGTGGGCCGCCGCTGCGCTTGGCCGGCGCGGTGCCAGTGGTGCTGCCGTTGCTGTTGCGTGGGTTGCCGGAACGACCCTGGCCACCACCAGCGCCACCACCAGCACCGCCGCGTGGCGGATTGCCGGCACCGGCGCCTGCGCCCTGGGCCGGAGCCCCTGGACGGCGACCACGGCCCTGGTTGTTCTTGTTCTGGTACGGGCTGACGTAGTCAGCGCGGTTACCGAAGTTATCCACGTCGTCGTCGAGGAACTCATCCGGTGCCCGGTCGGCACGTGGAGTCGGCTGGCGCTGTTCGCGGGCCGGAGTGCCTTCACGAGGTTTCTGCTCGCGGGCTGGGCGCTCGCCACGGGCCGGCTTGTCTTTGCCGCCCTTGTCCTTGCCCTTGTCCTTGCGACCACCGCCGCCACCGCCACCGTTCGGGCCATCGCCACGAGGGCCGCGGGAGTTGCGCGGGTTGCGCACATCCGGACGCTCGCGCACTTCCGGCTTCTCGGCTTCCACAGCGCTGGCATCGAAGCCCATCAGGTCGCCGTCGGCGATCTTCTGCTTGGTCATGCGCTCGATGCTTTTCAGCAGTTTTTCTTCGTCAGGGGCTACCAGGGAGATGGCCTCCCCCGAGCGGCCGGCGCGGCCGGTACGACCGATACGGTGCACGTAGTCTTCGTCGACGTTAGGCAGTTCGAAGTTGACCACGTGGGGCAGTTGGTCGATATCCAGGCCGCGGGCGGCGATATCGGTGGCGACCAGGATGCGTACGTCGCCGGCCTTGAAATCGGCCAGGGCCTTGGTACGGGCGTTCTGGCTCTTGTTACCGTGGATCGCCACAGCGCTCAGGCCGTGCTTGTCCAGGTACTCGGCCAAGCGGTTGGCGCCGTGCTTGGTACGGGTAAACACCAGCACCTGTTCCCAGGCACCGGCGGTGATCAGGTGCGCCAGCAGCGAGCGCTTGTGGCTGGCAGGCAGGCGGAACACCCGCTGCTCGATACGCTCCACCGTGGTGTTCGGCGGGGTGACTTCGATGCGCTCGGGGTTGTGCAGCAGCTTGCCGGCCAGGTCCGTGATGTCCTTGGAGAAGGTCGCGGAGAACAGCAGGTTCTGACGCTTGGCAGGCAGGCGGGCGAGGACCTTCTTGACGTCATGGACGAAGCCCATGTCGAGCATGCGGTCGGCTTCGTCGAGCACGAGGATTTCCACGTGGGACAGATCGACGCTGCCTTGGCCGGCCAGGTCCAGCAGACGGCCGGGGCATGCCACCAGCACATCGACGCCACGGGCCATGGCCTGGACCTGCGGGTTCATGCCGACGCCGCCGAAGATGCAGGCGCTGACGAACTTAAGGTCGCGGGCGTACAGCTTGAAGCTGTCATGCACTTGCGCGGCCAGTTCGCGAGTCGGGGTCAGGACCAGTACGCGCGGTTGGCGCGGGCCGTGACGCTGGGATTTGTCCGGGTGACCGTTGGGAAACAACCGCTCCAGGATCGGAAGGGCGAAACCGCCGGTTTTACCAGTACCTGTCTGTGCCGCGACCATCAGATCGCGACCTTGCAACACGGCGGGAATGGCCCGCTGTTGCACCGGAGTAGGCTGGGTGTAGCCGGCGGCTTCAATGGCACCGACTAAAGCCTCGGAGAGACCGAGGGAAGCAAAGGACATGAGTAATCCTGTTTTAGTGAGGGCTTGGCCCAAAGGGATAATCTTGCCGAGCGTGAATCGCGTTTAAGAGGACGCAATCCCGTCCGGTCCTGCTGGCCTGAAGACTCATCCATCGCAGGCTCGCGCGGGCCGGTTGGCTGCGCCGTAGCGGGGTGGAGATGCCTTGAACAGGGTCCAGCGTCCGGGCGTAAGCCTGGCGGGAGGCCGGAGTATAACAGAGCAATCAGTGTGCGCTGCTTTCCTGCTGCTCAACGGTTTTTTCTGACTCCCGGGTGGAGGAGGACCTGACAGGGGGCAGCACAGGTTCCGCTCCGTACTTGGCGCTCAACTCGGCGTAAGCCGGTTCGCGCTTGAAGCGCTTGAGTTCGGCGCCGAAGCGTTGCACCAATAGGTCCATCCCGGCGTTGCGGCGTACCGCCAGGTACTGGCTTTGGCGGCTGATGACCGCGGGGTTCTGGCTGACCTGATCGCGAATGCCCAGGCTGTCCAGCAGATGCTGACCCACTCGCTTATCGGTAATCAGCAGGTCGATCCGCCCCAGTAGCAGCTTGCCGAAGTTGGCTTCATGGGTCGGTGCCGGCTCGCGGTTGAACAGGGTCGAGTTGCTGAAGTCATCGCTATACAGATAGCCGGGAGAGGTACCGATGGTCAGCCCCTTGAGTTCATCCAGGTGCTTGAACGGATGGGGACGCTGCTTGGCGTAGAACATCACGAATTCCACGTCCGAGAGAGGCTCGCTGGGGTAGAGCAGGGTGCTGTCGCGCTGGTCGCTATGAAAGATATCCAGGGCTCCGTCGGCCTGGCCGGTTTCCAGCATGGCCAGGCAGCGTTTCCACGGCAGGAACTGCCACTCCACTTCTATCCCCAGGCGCTGAAAGACAATGGCCGTGGTTTCGTAGTCCAGCCCCCGGGCCTTGCCGTTTTCCTCATAGACATAAGGTGCCCAGGGTTCGGTGACAACGCGCAGCTTCTCGCCATGGGCGGCGAGGCTCAGGCAAGTGCAGAGGAGGGCTGTCAGCAGCTGGGCAATGACGGACATTGCTGGAGATTACGACGAGAGAACGTGCAATTGCTAGGGGCAGTTCCAGCCGCTCTAGATCAAGGCTGAGGCAAATAAAAAGGCCCCGGTTTGCGCCGGGGCCTGGTGAAGCGTTGCCGATCAGCGCGGCAGCTTCAGGTTGTTCCAGATTGCCAGGCTCGGGTCGGCCTGGTTCAGGGTGTAGAAGTGCAGTCCTGGGGCGCCGCCCTGCAGCAGGCGCTCGCACATCTCGCTGATGACCTGCTCGCCAAAAGCCTGGATGCTGGCGCTGTCGTCACCGTAGGCCTCCAGCTGCTTGCGGATCCAGCGAGGGATCTCGGCGCCGCAGGCGTCGGAGAAGCGCGCCAGCTTGCTGTAGTTGGTGATCGGCATGATGCCCGGCACGATCGGGATGTTCACACCCATCTTCTGCACGCGCTCGACGAAGTAGAAGTAGCTGTCGGCATTGAAGAAGTACTGGGTGATCGCACTGTCGGCACCGGCATTGGCCTTGCGTACGAAATGGGTGAGATCGTCTTCGAAGTTGCGTGCTTGCGGGTGCATCTCCGGGTAGGCGGCGACTTCTATATGGAAGTGGCTGCCGGTTTCTTCACGAATGAAGCTCACCAGATCATTGGCGTGGCGCAGCTCGCCGCTGGCCATGCCCATGCCCGAAGGCAGGTCGCCGCGCAGGGCTACGATGCGCTTGATGCCGGCTGCCTGGTATTGCTGCAGCAGGTCGCGCAGGTCGTCCTTGCTGTCGCCAACGCAAGACAGGTGCGGAGCGGCAGGGACTTTTACTTCGCTCTCCAGTTGCAGCACGGTGTTGACCGTACGATCACGGGTCGAGCCGCCGGCACCGTAGGTGCAGGAGAAGAAGTCGGGGTTGTAGCCAGCCAGCTGACGGGCAGTGGCGAGCAGTTTTTCATGCCCAGCATCGGTCTTGGTCGGAAAGAACTCGAAGCTGTAGCGACGATCTTGGGACATGGAAGCAACCTCCAGCTACAAGTCACAAGCTGCAAACGCCAAGAGAAGCGTGGGTGCGCTCATCTCCTGATTCTGGAGCCTGTTGCCTGACGCTGTTTAAGCAAATAGGGGCAAAGCTTGAGGCTTTGTGCGGCAAGCCTGGCTTGTGGCCCTGGCTTGCCGCTTGAAGCTCAACGCTTGCAACTGCTCTTAGTAGCGATAAGCGTCTGGCTTGAACGGACCTTCAACGGTCACGCCGATGTAGTCAGCCTGTTGCTTGGTCAGTTGAGTGACCACGCCGCCGAAGCCGCGCACCATTTCCAGGGCCACTTCTTCGTCGAGTTTCTTCGGCAGTACTTCAACGGTCAGGCGCTCGGCTTTCTGGGCCGGCGACAGGTCGGCGTACTTCTGGCCGAACAGGAAGATCTGCGCCAGAACCTGGTTGGCGAACGAACCGTCCATGATGCGGCTTGGGTGACCGGTGGCGTTGCCCAGGTTTACCAGGCGGCCTTCGGCCAGCAGGATCAGGTAGTCGTCGTTCTGTGGGTCGAAATCGCCATGGCCGGTACGGTGGATCTTGTGTACCTGTGGCTTCACTTCTTCCCATGCCCAGTGCTTGCGCATGAAAGCGGTGTCGATTTCGTTGTCGAAGTGGCCGATGTTGCAGACCACGGCGCGCTTTTTCAGGGCCTTGAGCATGTTTGCGTCGCAAACATTGACGTTACCGGTGGTGGTCACGATCAGGTCGATCTTGCCCAGCAGGGCCTTGTCGATGCTGGCTTCGGTGCCGTGGTTGATACCGTCGATGAACGGCGAAACCAGTTCGAAACCGTCCATGCAGGCTTGCATGGCGCAGATCGGGTCGACTTCCGAAACCTTGACGATCATGCCTTCCTGGCGCAGGGACTGGGCCGAGCCCTTGCCCACGTCACCGTAGCCGATGACCAGCGCTTGCTTGCCGGACAGCAGGTGGTCGGTGCCGCGCTTGATGGCGTCGTTGAGGCTGTGACGGCAGCCGTACTTGTTGTCGTTCTTGCTCTTGGTCACCGAGTCGTTGACGTTGATCGCAGGAACCTTCAGCTCACCCTTGGCCAGCATGTCCAGCAGGCGGTGTACGCCAGTGGTGGTTTCTTCGGTCACGCCGTGAACGCGCTCCAGCACCTGTGGATACTTGTCGTGCAGCAGTTGGGTCAGGTCGCCGCCGTCGTCGAGGATCATGTTGGCGTCCCAAGGCTGGCCATCCTTGAGGATGGTCTGCTCCAGGCACCACTCGTACTCTTGCTCGGTCTCACCTTTCCAGGCGAACACAGGGATGCCGGCGGCGGCGATGGAGGCGGCGGCCTGGTCCTGAGTCGAGAAGATGTTGCAGGACGACCAGCGAACTTCGGCACCCAGGGCAACCAGGGTTTCGATCAGCACGGCGGTCTGAATGGTCATGTGGATGCAACCGAGGATTTTCGCGCCCTTGAGCGGCTGTTCGGTCAGGTACTTGCGGCGCAGACCCATCAGGGCCGGCATTTCCGACTCGGCGATGATGGTTTCGCGGCGGCCCCAGGCGGCCAGGGAAATGTCGGCGACTTTGTAATCGGTAAAATCTGCAGGCGTGTTTACAGCGCTCATGAAGAGCCTCCATTCGTAATGTGCGAATGGGCGCCGTTGTGCGTTTAGTGTCCGTACAGGGAAGCCTGTACCGACAACGCCCCATCCGAGCCTGACAGGTCATGCCTGCTGCAGCGCCCCTCGGACAGGTGGCGGGAAAACGGTATCAAGTGCAGATGACCGTTTTGAAACGGTGGCGATTATAGCCGCCTGGGCCAGACTTCCAAAAGTGTTTCTGTTGCCTGGATGAAGATCGTTAATCGCGACCATAGTCGATGTTGCATAGAGCATGACTGCCCGGTCTGCCATTATGCCGGGCATCAATTGGCAGGACGGTCAGGAGTGCATATGAATTTCCACACCCGCAAGTGGGTAAAACCCGAAGACCTCAACCCCAACGGCACGCTGTTCGGCGGCAGCCTGTTGCGCTGGATCGACGAAGAAGCGGCGATCTACGCCATTGTCCAGCTGGGCAACCAGCGAGTGGTTACCAAGTACATCTCGGAAATCAACTTCGTCAGTGCCTCACGCCAGGGCGACATCATTGAGCTGGGCATCACCGCCACCGAGTTCGGTCGTACGTCTATTACCCTGACTTGCGAAGTGCGCAACAAGATCACCCGCAAATCCATTCTCACCGTAGAGAAGATGGTCTTCGTCAACCTCGGTGAAGATGGCCTGCCGGCGCCCCATGGCCGCACCGAGATCAAGTACGTCAAGGACCAGTTCAAGGACGAAGCCTGAAACCACTCGCCGGCGAGGGCCTTGATGCCATTCGCCAGGCAGGACGGAACAGCCCTGAACCCCGCATGTCGTAACTCATACGGCCCACTTGGTTCAGGACTCTCATGGACACTCGAAACGACGGTAAAACCCCCGGTCTTTCGGCCGCGGAGCAGCAGGACGTCGACCGCAACCAGCCGCCCCGCGCGGCGGTCCTGCACGAAATCATCCGCACCCAGGGCGATCAGGAGCTGGAGCGCAGCGTCGCCGCCCTGTGGTGGTCGGCTCTGGCGGCCGGCCTGACCATGGGCCTGTCCCTGATGGGCATGGGCCTGCTCAACTCCCGTCTGCCGGATGGCGAAGCCTTCAAGGTGATCGCCAGCTTCGGCTACTGCGCGGGCTTTCTGGCGGTGATTCTCGCGCGCCAGCAACTGTTCACGGAAAACACCCTGACCGCGGTACTGCCGGTGATGAGCAAGCCGAGCCTGAGTAACTTCGGGCGGTTGTTGCGCTTATGGGGCGTGGTGCTGGTGGGTAATCTGTGCGGCACCCTGCTGGTGGCTTACGTCATGCTGCATCTGCCAATCTTCGACAGCCGGACCGACCAGGCCTTTTTGGAAATCGGCCGCAAGGTGATGGAGAACGACAGCTCGCAGATGTTCGCCAAGGGCATCATCTCCGGCTGGATGATCGCCACCATGGTCTGGATGATTCCGTCCATGGAGAGCGCCAAGATGTGGATCATCATCCTCATCACCTACCTGATGGCGCTGGGGGATTTCACCCACATCGTGGTGGGGTCGGCCGAGGTCTCTTATCTGGTGTTTGCCGGCGAGCTGGGGTGGCGGGATTTCTGGCAGGTTTTCGCCGGGCCGACCCTGGCGGGGAACATCATCGGTGGCAGTTTCATCTTCGCCCTGATCAGCCATGCCCAGGTGCGCAGCGAGAGCGGCACAGCGAACAAAAACGCGGATCGGGCAGCGGCGCCCGATCCGCGACAGATCAAGAAGTGATCAGTGGGCCTCGGTCTTGGCTACCGGGGCATCCTGGGTAACGTGACGCACCAGCTTGCCGATGCTCAGGCCCTGCAGCAGGATCGAGGACAGCACCACGATGTAGGTGATGCTCAGTACCAGGTCGCGCTCCGGCCCCAGGGGCAGAGCCAGCGCCAGCGCCACCGAGACGCCACCGCGCAGGCCGCCCCAGGTCAGTACGCGAATGGTGCCCCGGGGCACGCTGCGCCAGCGGCGCAGCAGGAGGATTGCCGGGGCCACGGTGAGCAGGCGCGACAGCAAGATGGCCATGGCCAGCAGGCTGGCGGCCGCCAGGTGCAGCCAGTTGAACGGCAGTAGCAACAGTTCCAGGCCGATCAGGGCGAACAACAGGGCGTTGAGCATGTCGTCCAGCAGCTCCCAGAAACCATCCAGGTAACGCCGGGTCATGTCGTTCATCGCCAGGTTGCGCCCCAGATTGCCGATGATCAGGCCGGCTACCACCATGGCGATCGGCGCCGATACGTGGATCTCGCTGGCCATGGCCGAACCGCCGATCACCAGAGCCAGGGTCAGCATCACTTCGATCTGGTGCTGCTCGATGCTCTTGATCATCAGGTACACCAGGTAGCCGATCAGGCCGCCGAACACTACGCCGCCAATGGCTTCATGCACGAACAGCCAGGCAGTGGCGCCCACCGTCGGGGTCTCACCCAGTTGGGCGATGCCCAGCAGTACAGTGAACACCACTACCGCTGTGCCGTCGTTGAACAGCGACTCGCCGACGATAGTGGTCTTCAGCGGCTTGGAGGCGTTGGCAGTCCGCAGTACGCCCAGCACTGCGATGGGGTCGGTGGGGGAGATCAGTGCGCCGAACAGCAGGCAGTAGAGGAAGCTCACATGCCAGCCGAACAGACCGAAGATCCAGTAGGCCAGGCTGCCGATGACGAAGGTGGCGATCAGCACGCCGACGGTGGCCAACAGGCCGATGGGCCAGCGGTAACTGCGCAGATCGTTGAGGTTGACGTGCAGGGCGCCAGCGAACAGCAGGAACGACAGCATCCAGTTCATCAGCAGGTCGCCGAAGTCGATCTTGCCGATCAGTTCCTCGACATGTTCCTCCAGGCCGGGGAAGCCGAGGTAGCTCAATCCCTGCAGCAGCAAGGAGAAGAGCAGGGCGGTGACCATCACGCCGATGGTCGGCGGCAGGCCGATAAAGCGGAAATTGACGTAGGTGAGCAGGGTGGTCAGGCAGATAAAGGCAGCGACAAGTTCAAGCATCCGGACTCCTTTGGATGATCACAGGAAAAGCAGCCTGAACTCTTTCAGGCCAAAGGTTTGATGTGCCAGCGGCGGGACGGGACACAGTTTGTTATGGCGCGGGCATCTGCTCCCTTGCCATGGCAGTGCTGTTCAGTCGCACCCATTGACCGCAGCGCGGGGGTGACGTTGCAGGTCTAACGGAAAAAAGCCCCGGGCAGGCCCATGCTGCCGAATTCGCTGCCGCCACTGCCAAAAATGCCGGCGGCCAGTGCAAGCCGGGCAGCTGCCATGCGAGGATTCCCCCTCTGTGGTTGGGCGCTCTGGCCAGGCATGGCTGTACCGCACGAGATTCGATGACCTTCAGGCAAACAGGGAGTGCGAGGTGCTAGCGACAAGTCTGGTTCTGGTGGCGGCGCTGCTGCATGCGGCATGGAACACCCTGATCAAGTTCAGCGGTGAACGATTGCTGGTGGTGGCCTGCATGGATAGCGTGGCGCTGCTGTTCGTGGCAATCATGCTGTTTTTCCTGCAATGGCCGCCGCTGGAAATCTGGCCCTGGATCATTGCCTCGGCGGCCTTCGAGCTCTTGTACCGCTATTTGCTGATCCAGGCGTATCGGGTAGGCGACCTGGGACTGGTCTATCCACTGATGCGCGGCTTGTCGCCCCTGGTGGTGCTGGCCCTGACCCTGATCTTTGCCGGCGAGGCCCTGAGCACTCAGCAAATCCTCGGCATCCTGCTGATTCCCTTCGGCATGCTTTGCCTGCTCTGGCAGGGCGGAGGTGGCGCGCGCCTGCCCTGGAGCATGCTGCCGGTGGTGGCGCTGATCGGCCTGTGCATCGGTTGCTACACCTTTATCGATGGCCAGGCCCTGCGCCGCTGGTCGCACCCGCTGGACTACCTGACCTGGGTCACGCTGCTCAGCGCCTGGCCTTTTCCCCTGGTGGCCGTGGTGTGGAAACGGCCCGCGTTTGTGCAGTTCTGGCGTGAACAATGGCGCCTGGGGCTGAGCGTCGGCTTCTGTGTACTGTTCAGCTACGCTCTGGTGCTTTGGGCCATGCAGTTGGGCTCGATTGCAGAAGCGGCGGCGCTGCGTGAAATCAGTGTGATTCTGGTGGTGCTGTTCGGTATGCGCTACCTGAAAGAACCTTTCGGCCGGCCACGGCTCTTAGCCTGTGGATTGGTGCTGATTGGCATGTTGGTGATGAAGTTCTGAACACTCCCTAAAATTCTAAAAAAGGATTTGCTCCATGACTGTCGCTTTCTGGTGTGTGTTGATCGCAATTGTTCTGCCCTATCTGTGTACCGCCATCGCCAAGGGCGCCGGCAAATACGGGCTCCGCTACAACCATGACCCACGGGCGTTCCTGAGTACCCTGGAGGGTCTGCCCAAGCGTGCGCACAACGCGCAGCTCAACGGCTTCGAGGTGACCCCGGCATTCGCTGCGGCGGTGATCATCGCCCATGTGGCGGGTAACGCCGAACTCGTGACTATCAACGTGCTGGCGGTGTTGTTTGTCACCAGCCGCCTGCTGTACATGATCTGCTATCTGGCGGACTGGGCGATCCTGCGCTCCCTGGTGTGGTTCGTGGGCATGGGCCTGATCGCCAGTTTCTTCTTCGTTTCAGTCTGACCCTTGCCTTCGTAGGAGCCGGCTGCGGGCAGAGGCACCCGCAAGATCGTCTTCGCCGGCAAGCCGGCTCCTACACGGGGTTAAGGGGTATTGGGAACTTCCGGTACTTTGGGCAGCGCCGCCCCCTTGGGCCAGAGCATCCAGATCTGGCCGGACTGCTTCATGTCGCCGGCCAGTTGTCCGGCGGCGTCGCCAGTGCCCCAGAACAGGTCGGCGCGCACTTCGCCGGTGATAGCGCCGCCCGTGTCCTGGGCGGCCACGGGACGTACCAGGCTGCTGCCGTCGGGACGGGTGGTGGACAGCCACAACAGGCTGCCCAGGGGGATGACCTTGCGATCCACTGCGACGCTGTAGCCAGAGGTCAGCGGTACGTTCAGCGAGCCCCTGGGGCCTTCGTTGCTGTCCGGGTTGCGATTGAAGAACACGTAGCTCGGGTTGCTGCCCAGCAGTTCGGGAATCCGCGTCGGATGGGCCTTGGCCCAGGCGGCGATGGTGCCCATGGTCACGTCTTCTTTTTTCAGTTCCCCCTGCTCCACCAGCCAGCGGCCGATGGGCCGGTAGGGATGGCCGTTCTGGTCGGCATAGCCGATCCGCAGTTGGCGTCCGTCATCCAGCTGGATCCTTCCCGAGCCCTGGATCTGCAGGAATTGCAGGTCCATCGGATCAGTCAGCCAGGCCAGCACCGGAGCCTTCACCCCCTTGGTCTCGATGGTCGCGGCATCGTCATAGGGCTTGAGGACCCTGCCTTCGAGGCGGCCCCTCAGGCGCTTGCCCTTGAGCTCCGGATAGATGCTGTCCAGAGCGACGATGATCATGTCGTCCGGCACGCCGTACACTGGCACATTGGCCGTCTGGGTCTGGGTCAGGCTGCCGGGATACACCGGTTCGTAATAGCCGGTGATCAAGCCGGTGCTGCTGCCGCTGCCCGAGCGCAGCCCATAGACCTCCAGGTGCTCCTTGAGAAAATCGCGGATAGCGGCCGGGGTCTGTGGCACGTTGGCTGCTGCAGCGCAGGTGGCGCCCCACACCGGGTCGGCTTTGAGGCGGGTGCAGGCGCTGCGCCAGGAGCCGAAACCGGCCAGCAGGTCGTTATCGGCAACACTGGGCAGAGAGTCCCACGGCGCACTGTTGTAGGTGGCCAAGGCGTGAGTTGGCGCAGGCTTGCCGTTGTCGCCGCCGTTGCAGCCGGCGAGCAGTGCCAGGGCCGGCAGGGTCCAGAGCAGGTGGCGACGCCAGCGGGGGAAGCTCGGGTTCATGCTGTATTTCCTTTAAGAGTTATCCACAGACTGCGTGACTGCGAACAACCCCTATTATTAATAGGGCTATTGGTGTTTGCCGGGGAGGCGAGGATACTGGCCGCCGTTTCCGTGACCTGACCTGAAGCCACCATGACGCTAAAAAGACTTTCTGTTGTATTGCTGGCCTGCCTGACGCTTTCCGCCTGTGGCGGTGTCGACCCCAACTCTCCCCTGGGTCAGCGCAAGGCGATCTTCAAACAGATGCTCAAGACCGGCGAGGACCTGGGAGGCATGCTGCGTGGGCGGATTCCTTTCGACGGTGCACGTTTTGCCGAAGGTGCGGTCAAGCTCGACAGCCTGTCCCATGAACCCTGGAAGCACTTCCCTGAGGTCAAGGAAGAGGATCACACCAGCGCCACCGATGACGTCTGGCGCAAGCAGGCGCGATTCCAGGAGCTGGCGCGCAACCTCGAGGCGGCCACCGGCGAACTGGTGACCATCAGCCAGGTTCAGCCTTACAAGGCCAGTAACCTGGGGCCGGCAGTGCAGAAGGTTGAAGACGTCTGCAGTGCGTGCCACAAAGAATTCCGCAATCACTGAGTGGCGCTTCTGACAAGCTGGTTTGCGCTGGCGAGGGAGCAAGTTCCCTCGCCACGACAAGCGCCGCTTACTTGTCCAGTTCGTCCAGGGCTTGCTGCAGTTCCTTGCGGGACTCGGCGAGCTTGTCCTTGCGCTTGTTGATCTTCTCCGAGTCGCCTTTTTTCATGGCCTTTTCCAGGTCGGCCTGGCGCCGGCTGACTTCGTGCTTGGCTTCCAGCACCTTGTTTTCCCGATCCTTCTTCAGCGAGGCATCAGTGCAGTGGGCGGTGACTTCGCTCAGGGCGCGCTCCAGGCCGGCTTGCTGATTGCTGTTGCCATGGGCCTTGGCCTGTTCGATCTGGGTCATGATGGCTTGGCGCTTGGCGGCGCAACCGGTCAGTTGCGGTGCTTGCTCGGCGGCCAGCAGGGGCGCGCTCATCAGGCTGCACAGGGTCAGGGCAGCGAGGGATGGAAACAGTTTCATGGAAGGCTCCAAGTGAAAAAAAAGATCAAAAAATAACCAATTTAAATATTGACGCTGGTATCGGGAGTGGGTTGTTGGAACCCAATCCCGTCTGGGTGGTTCAACCTGCGCCCCAGGATGACGGATTAAAAACCATCGATACCCGCTTCACTCAAGGTGGCACGCAGGGCCAGTACCTGTGAATCACGAAAGAATGCCGTCAGTTGCGCAGCACGTTCCGCTCCTATTCCTGCTTCGTCCTGCCAGTCCTGGCTGCTTTTGCGCGCCAGGGTTTGCCATGGCCCGCTCAGGTCAGCTGAGCCACTGGGTGGCAATCCGAGGGATTTCAGCCAGCGAGGGAAGGGTTGCTGCCTTGCCCGGTGCAGGCTCTCGAGCAAACGAGAGCTGCTGCGTTTGCCGAAGCCGGCAATGTTAGCAAGCTCTGCCTGATCCAGGGTCAGCCAATCCAACAGGCCTTTGATACGCCCTGTTTCAACCAGCCTGGTCCAGGTTTGCTCGCCGATATTCTGCAGGTCCAGGCCCTGCCTGCTGCTGAGCCAGGTCAGTCGCGCGAGAAACTGACTCTCGCAACCGGGAGATGGCTGCCAGCAGCTCAAACCATGAAAGTCCTCCTGGGCCGGAGCCTGGATGGCCTGGCGTTGCGGGCTCCTGAGTACCACATCCTCCAGGCGCGGAATGGTCAGTCCGGCAAGGCTGATGGCCACTTGATCGCCGGGCACTATATCCAGTGCTCGCCAGCGTTGTAGCGAGCCGACGCTGACGCGACGGATCTGTCGGTCATCGAGGGTGACAGGCTCGACATCCAGCAAGGGGGTGATGCGTCCGGTGCGGCCGATCCGGAATCGCACCTGGCGCACATTGGCCAGGGCCTGGGCGTAGGGATATTTCCACGCGGCAATCCAATGCGGGGCTTTGGCCTGCCAGCGCTCGGCGGCCGGGCGCTGGCTCTGTCGCAGAATGATGCCGTCGCTGGCAAAGGGCAGGGGCGAACGGTACCAGTGCTCCCGCCATTGCCGGGCCTCGCTGAACCCGTTGATGGGCCGGCTGTATTCGCGGCCTTCGGCAAAGTCTAGTTGCGCCAGTTGCTCCAGGCGTTCACTCAAGGTAGCGGGGCCTTGGGGCCAGTCCCAGACAAACAGGCCGATCTGCTCTGCCTCCGCCATCGACAGGTGTTTGCGCGCCAGCCATCCGGCGACCCGGCTGCGAGCATTGAGACTGCCTGCGCGGGCCTGGATGTGTTGATCCAGTCGTTGATACAGCTCCCCTTGCAGCAGCAGATCCACGGGTTGTGGCAATTGTTTGGGAATGGCCGGGATCTGTCGGGCATTGGCGCTCCAGTCGTGGCCCAGCACCCCGTCACCTCGGCTTAATGCCTGGTGGAAGCGGCCCTGACGGTAGATCAGGGTCACGGCCACGCCGTCGATCTTGGGCTGCGCCCAAATACCTTCGCGGCCTTTTAGCCAGAGCTGTACGGCGTTGTCGTCGGGGAGTTTTTCCACTCCGGTGTGAGCAATGGGGTGAGGGATACTGCCCCGGGCGTCAAGCAACGGCCGGTCAGCAGTCACGGGTATCTGTGGGAAGCAGCGCTGCAAGTTGGCCAGGCGCTGACGGGACTGGTCGTAGAGTTCGTCGGCTACAGGCGATTGGCCGTGCCGGTGGTAGCGGGTGTCCCAGTTCTTGAGCTGTTGTTGCAGGGCGCTGATTTCCAGGTCGGCCTGGGACGTTGGCCAGTTGGGGCATTGGGCCAGGGCGGGTAGGCCTGCGAGGGCCAGAAGCAGCAGGAAGAGTCTTGGCAGCATGGGGAGCATCCTTGCTCTGATGGGCATGCGCTAAAGGCTAGAGGGGATTGGCGGCGGGCTTGGACGAAGGTGTTTGCCGGGTGTTTCATCGGGCGCCAACACTCGTCGTCAATGGCCCGGAGCCCTGTATCGACGGTTGTCGGCTGGCTTTGGAAGGAAACCTTCAGCCACAAAAAAGCCCCGCCGAGAGAGCCGGGCGGGGCTTTGGATGTTGCCAGGTGAAGCTTACAGGCCGGCAGCAGCGCGCAAGGCGTCGGCGCGGTCGGTTTTTTCCCAAGTGAAGGTGGTGAAGGTGTCCTCACCCACGGTCTTGGTTTGTGGCGCACGGCCGAAGTGACCGTAGGCCGCGGTTTCCTGGTACATCGGGTGCAGCAGGTCGAGCATGGTGGTGATCGCGTAAGGACGCAGGTCGAAGTGCTCGCGGACCAGTTTGACGATCTTGTCGTCGCTGATCTTGCCGGTGCCGAAGGTGTTCAGCGAGATCGAAGTCGGTTGCGCCACGCCGATGGCGTAGGACACCTGGATCTCGCAACGCTCGGCCAGGCCAGCGGCGACGATGTTCTTGGCGACATAGCGGCCGGCGTAGGCTGCCGAACGGTCGACCTTGGATGGATCCTTGCCGGAGAACGCGCCGCCGCCGTGACGGGCCATGCCGCCGTAGCTGTCGACGATGATCTTGCGGCCGGTCAGACCGCAGTCGCCCACTGGGCCACCGATGATGAACTGGCCGGTCGGGTTGATGTGGAACTGGGTGTCTTTGTGCAGCAGTTCAGCTGGCAGCACGTGCTTGACGATCAGTTCCATCACGCCTTCGCGCAGGTCGTTGTAGGACACTTCCGGGTTGTGCTGGGTCGACAGCACTACCGCGTCGATGCCGACCACGATGCCGTTTTCATAGCGGCAGGTGACCTGGGACTTGGCGTCCGGGCGCAGCCATGGCAGCAGACCCGATTTGCGCGCTTCAGCCTGGCGATGTACCAGCTGGTGCGAGAACGCGATCGGAGCCGGCATCAGCGCTGCGGTTTCGTTGCTGGCGTAGCCGAACATCAGACCCTGGTCGCCGGCGCCCTGATCTTCAGGCTTGGCACGGTCGACACCCTGGTTGATGTCAGGGGACTGCTTGCCGATGATGTTCATCACGCCGCAGGTGGCGCCGTCGAAGCCGACGTCGGAGCTGGTGTAGCCGATGTCGCAGATCACGTCGCGGACGATCTGTTCCAGGTCGACCCAGGCGCTGGTGGTGACTTCGCCGGCGACGATGGCAACACCGGTCTTGACCAGGGTTTCCACCGCTACGCGGGCGTGCTTGTCCTGGGCAATGATGGCGTCCAGCACCGCATCGGAAATCTGGTCAGCGATTTTATCCGGATGCCCTTCAGACACGGACTCGGAGGTGAAAAGGGAGTATTCGCTCATCTCGACGGTTTCCTAAAATTTACCGATGGTGAGTGTCGCCAGCCGGTCGCTGAAAATGGCGGACCTGGATCTGGAAACCATTACGTAAGCCTACATAGAGACTTTCCCCGGGAGTCAGTCCCGCAGCGGTGGCCCAACGAGCCAAATCATCTTGTTCGAACCCTAGCCAGAGATCGCCGCAAGCCTCTTTGGCCCAACTCTGGTTGTGGCTGCACAAGTCTGTTACCAACAGGCTACCGCCTGGTTGCAGCAATTGGGCCATCTGCTTGAGGGCTTCGGCCGGTGCGGCGAAATGGTGCAGGACCATGTTCAGCACTACGCAATCGGCCGTCAGCTGTACGCCATCCAATGCATCGGCCAGTTGCAGGCTGACGTTAGCCAATGTTTCGCGCTCACACAGCTGGCGCGCCAGTTCAAGCATTGCCGGACTGTTGTCCAGCGCGGTTACCCGGGCAAAGCGTCGGGCCAGTTCAGGGAGAAATCCACCGTCACCGGGACCCACTTCAATGGCTGTGGCCATTGGGTTGAAACTCAGCTTGTCCAGCAGCGCGAGAACACTGTCGCGGTACTGGGGCAGTCCTGCGATCAGGTCCTGCTGGGCGCGGAATTTCTCCGCCACCCGGGAAAAGAAGTCTTGGCTGGCCGCGGCCCGTTGCCGGTGCACCAGGCCGATCCGGCCCTGGACATCCACCGGCAGCCGTACCTGGTCGACTTCGTCCAGCAGGGCTGCGTGGAGCTTGCCCCCCAGAAGTTCGGTATGGGGCAGGGCACGGCGATAGAAAATCGCATTGCCTTCACGGCGGGTCGCCACCAGGCCGGCCTGGGCCAGGACCTTCAAGTGGTGACTCATGCCGGACTGGCCGATCGCAAAGATCTGAGCCAACTCCAGTACGCCGAACGAGTCGTTGCTCAGTGCGCGCAAGACATTGAGCCGTAGAGGATCGCCGCCGGCCTTGCACAGGGCTGCCAGTTCGTCGCAATCGTCATGCTCAATGGAGGGTGCGTGCAGGTTCATAGGGGCGCAGTCTAGAGGTGCCTGCAAACGCCTGCAACACCAATATCAAAAAGTTTTGATATTGGTGTTGCGGGGGCCTTTGCCAGAGCTGTTCGTTGCCTTGTCAACGAACGGCAAGCGGGTTTCTCCAGTGGATTGAGGCTTATCCATGGGAAAAACATGCCTGAGTGACTATCTGTCATTGCCCCCGCCAGACGCCTGAGGGAAAATGCAGGCCTTTTTTCCGTTTCGTTTTATTCAATCCTCAGGAGATCAGCGATGCCCAGCCGTCGTGAGCGTGCCAACGCCATTCGTGCCCTCAGCATGGATGCCGTGCAAAAAGCCAACAGCGGCCATCCAGGTGCCCCTATGGGTATGGCGGATATCGCCGAAGTACTTTGGCGTGACTACCTGAAGCACAACCCGAGCAATCCATCCTTCGCCGACCGTGACCGCTTCGTGCTGTCCAACGGTCACGGCTCGATGCTGATCTACTCGCTGCTGCACCTGACCGGCTACGACCTGTCGATCGATGACCTGAAAAGCTTCCGCCAACTGCACAGCCGCACTCCGGGCCACCCGGAATTCGGCTACACCCCAGGTGTGGAAACCACCACTGGCCCACTGGGCCAGGGCCTGGCCAATGCCGTGGGCTTCGCCCTGGCGGAAAAAGTCCTGGCGGCGCAGTTCAACCGTCCAGGGCACAACATCGTCGATCACCACACCTACGTGTTCCTGGGTGATGGCTGCATGATGGAAGGCATTTCCCATGAAGTCGCTTCCCTGGCCGGTACCCTGGGCCTGGGCAAGCTGATCGCTTTCTACGATGACAACGGCATTTCCATCGACGGCGAAGTCGAAGGCTGGTTCACCGACGACACGCCGAAGCGTTTCGAAGCCTACAACTGGCAGGTGATCCGCAATGTCGACGGCCACGATCCGGAAGAGATCAAGACCGCCATCGACACCGCGCGCAAGAGCCCGCTGCCAACCCTGATCTGCTGCAAGACCACCATCGGTTTCGGTTCGCCGAACAAGCAAGGCAAGGAAGACTGCCACGGCGCGCCACTGGGTGCCGAGGAAATCGCCCTGACCCGCGCTGCGCTGAAGTGGAACCATGGCCCGTTCGAAATCCCGGCTGATATCTACGCCGAGTGGGACGCCAAGGAAGCCGGTCGCGCCGTGGAAGCCGAGTGGGATCAGCGCTTCGCTGCCTACTCTGCGGCCTTCCCAACCGAAGCCAATGAACTGGTACGTCGCCTTGCGGGTGACCTGCCGGCGGACTTCGCCGAGAAGGCCGACGCCTATATCGCTGAAGTCGCGGCCAAGGGCGAAACCATCGCCAGCCGTAAAGCCAGCCAGAACACCCTGAACGCCTTCGGCCCGCTGCTGCCTGAATTCCTCGGCGGTTCGGCTGACCTGGCCGGTTCCAACCTGACCCTGTGGAAAGGCTGCAAGGGTGTCAGCGCTGAAGACGCCAGCGGCAACTACATGTACTACGGCGTGCGCGAGTTCGGCATGACCGCCATCATGAACGGCGTTGCCCTGCACGGTGGCCTGGTGCCTTACGGCGCGACCTTCCTGATGTTCATGGAATACGCACGCAACGCAGTGCGCATGTCGGCGCTGATGAAGCAGCGAGTGATCCACGTCTACACCCACGACTCCATCGGTCTGGGCGAAGACGGCCCGACTCACCAGCCGATCGAGCAACTGACCAGCCTGCGCACCACCCCGAACCTCGACACCTGGCGTCCAGCCGATGCCGTGGAATCGGCGGTGTCCTGGAAGTACGCCCTGGAGCGCAAGGACGGCCCATCGGCGCTGATCTTCTCCCGCCAGAACCTGCAGCACCAAACCCGTGATGCCGGGCAGATCGCCGACATCAGCCGTGGTGGCTATGTGTTGAAAGACTGCGCAGGCGAGCCTGAGCTGATCCTGATCGCCACCGGTTCGGAAGTGGGCCTGGCGGTCCAGGCTTTCGACAAGCTGACTGAGCAAGGCCGCAAGGTGCGCGTGGTTTCCATGCCGTGCACCAGCGTGTTCGATGCCCAGGATGCGGGCTACAAGCAATCGGTTCTGCCGTTGCAGGTCAGCGCGCGGATCGCCATCGAAGCTGCTCACGCTGACTTCTGGTACAAGTACGTGGGTCTGGAAGGCCGTGTGATCGGCATGACCACCTACGGCGAGTCGGCGCCAGCGCCGGCCTTGTTCGAAGAGTTCGGCTTCACCCTGGACAACATCCTGGGCCAGGCTGAAGAGCTGCTGGAAGACTAAAAAAGCACGCGGTGGCCCAGCCACCGCGATCCCTTTGTAGGAGCTGGCTTGCCAGCGATTCGCGGTCTGCCTGGCACACCGCTGATCGCTGGCAAGCCAGCTCCTACGATGGGGTGCGTATAACAAGTTCGTCTGCCTGTGCCTGATCGAGAACCCCATGCCTCAACCGCGTCCCTATAAAGTTGCACTCAACGGCTACGGCCGGATTGGTCGTTGCGTCTTGCGTGCTCTGTTCGAGCGGGGGGCTGCGGCCGGATTCGAGATCGTTGCAATCAACGATCTGGCCGACATGGCCAGTGTCGAATACCTGACACGCTTCGACTCCACCCACGGCCGGTTTCCCGGCGAGGTGAAGGTCGATGGCGACTGTCTACATATCAATGGCAACTGCGTGAAAGTGCTGCGCAGTGCCACCCCTGAAGGCATCGATTGGGCGTCCCTGGACGTCGATCTGGTGCTGGAATGCTCCGGCGCCTACCACACCCGTGAAGACGGCCAGCGTTTTCTCGACGCCGGCGCGCCGCGGGTGCTGTTCTCCCAGCCGATGGCCAGCGAGGCGGATGTCGACGCCACCATCGTTTATGGGGTGAATCAGGAGTGCCTGACCGGCGCCGAGCTGCTGGTTTCAAACGCCTCCTGCACTACCAACTGCGGTGTGCCGCTGTTGCGCCTGCTGGATCAGGCCATCGGCTTGGAATACGTGTCGATCACCACCATTCACTCGGCGATGAACGACCAGCCGGTGATCGATGCCTATCACCACGAGGACCTGCGCCGTACCCGTTCGGCGTTCCAGTCGGTGATCCCGGTGTCCACTGGTCTGGCGCGTGGTATCGAGCGCCTGTTGCCGGAACTTGCCGGGCGAATTCAGGCCAAAGCTGTGCGAGTGCCGACGGTCAACGTGTCCTGCCTGGATATCACCATGCAGACCGTGAGCGATACCGACGCCACCGAGGTCAACCGGATCCTTCGCGAGGCCGCCACCAGCGGTCCGCTCAAGGGCCTGCTGGCGTATACCGAGCTGCCCCACGCCAGCTGTGATTTCAATCATGATCCCCATTCGGCGATCGTCGATGCCAGTCAGACCCGCGTTTCCGGCCCCAGGCTGGTGAACATCCTGGCGTGGTTCGACAACGAATGGGGTTTTGCCAACCGGATGCTGGATGTTGCTGGGCACTACCTGCAGACAGCCACTCCACGCTCTGACTCTAAACTCTCTGTTTCTGAAGAACAGTAACCCAGGAATTGCGACCCATGACCGTGTTGAAGATGACCGACCTCGATCTGCAAGGTAAGCGCGTGCTGATCCGCGAAGACCTCAACGTCCCAGTCAAGGACGGTGTTGTCACCAGCGATGCGCGGATCCTGGCTTCGCTGCCGACCATCAAGCTGGCCCTGGAAAAAGGCGCGGCAGTGATGGTCTGCTCGCACCTGGGCCGCCCGACCGAAGGCGAGTTCTCCGCCGAGAACAGCCTCAAGCCGGTAGCTGACTACCTGAGCCGTGCCCTGGGCCGTGAAGTGCCGCTGGTGGCCGACTACCTGGGTGGTGTCGAGGTCAAGGCCGGCGACATCGTGCTGTTCGAGAACGTGCGCTTCAACAAGGGCGAGAAAAAGAACGCCGACGAGCTGGCTCAGCAATACGCTGCCCTGTGCGACGTGTTCGTGATGGACGCTTTCGGCACCGCGCACCGCGCCGAGGGTTCGACCCATGGCGTGGCCAAGTTCGCCAAAGTGGCCGCTGCAGGTCCCCTGCTGGCTGCTGAGCTGGACGCACTGGGCAAGGCCCTGGGCAACCCGGCCAAGCCGATGGCGGCCATCGTTGCCGGTTCCAAGGTGTCCACCAAGCTGGATGTGCTCAATAGCTTGAGCCAGATCTGCGACCAGTTGATCGTCGGCGGCGGCATTGCCAACACCTTCCTGGCCGCTGCCGGGCATCCGGTGGGCAAGTCGCTGTACGAGCCGGACCTGCTGGACACCGCCCGCGCCATCGCCGCCAAGGTCAGCGTACCGCTGCCGGTGGACGTGGTCGTGGCCAAGGAATTCGCCGACAGCGCCGAAGCTACCGTCAAGCTGATTGCCGACGTGGCCGCTGACGACATGATCCTGGACATCGGCCCGCAAACCGCGGCCCAGTTCGCCGAACTGCTGAAAACCTCCAAGACCATCCTCTGGAACGGTCCTGTAGGTGTGTTCGAATTCGACCAGTTCGGCAACGGCACCAAGGTACTGGCCCAGGCCATCGCCGACAGCGCCGCGTTCTCCATTGCCGGCGGTGGCGACACTCTGGCGGCCATCGACAAGTATGGCGTTGCCCAGCAGATCTCCTACATTTCTACCGGTGGCGGCGCCTTCCTCGAGTTCGTCGAGGGCAAGGTGCTGCCGGCGGTTGAAGTCCTGGAAGCCCGGGCCAAGGCCTGAGATTCCCGTTGGCCGGGCAAAGGAGTGTTCTGATGGTCAAGACATTGCCACTGTTGATCGCCGTGGCTTTGCTGGCGGGGTGCTCCGGCACTCCACAGGCAAAGTCGGCCGATGAGGCCGGCGAGCCGGACAAGGGCTGCTACCAGGCCGATTGGCAGGCCGAGACGGCACCGGTGATTAACAAGCGCCTGGGCCCTGAGGGTCTGGAGAAGTACGAGACACCGTCAAAGACCAGGGAACAGGGTTGCCCTTGACGGGTCGGATTGGATAACGCAACGCGCTGGGGCCTGTGGGCTGCCGGCCGAGGAACATCGATGAAAGGTTTGATCGCCGTGGCGATGCTGGGCTTGCTGGCAGGTTGCGCCAACCTGAACCTGCTCAAGTCGCCGACCACTGACAACTGGACGACCTGGACCTGTGACAGCCAGGCCCAGGTGCTCTGGCGCTACACCGACGATAGCCGCAAGGCGGTCGATGTGCGCCTGGGGGGCGACGATCAGGTTCGGCGCCTGAAGCTTGAGCCCAGTGGTTCGGGTTCGCTGTACAGCGATGACATGCTGGCGTTTCACGTCAAGGGCGAGGAGGGCCTGGTCTACTGGGTCGCCACCAACGACCTGATCGGCCGCGGCTGCAAGGCCATGTAGGTGCTGGCTTGCCAGCGAAGGCGGCCTCCAGACCTGTGCAAGGTTCAAGGCCCCTTTCGCCGGCGAGCCGGCTCCTACAGGGCTGTAGAGATTTGGTTTTAACGGATAGAGCAGGGCGGGCTGACCCCCGATCTGCAATCACTTGAATAGCAGTCGCCGCTACGGCAGGCTTGCACGATTAACGACCCTCGACCGGGAGAGACACACACAATGGCACTCATCAGCATGCGCCAGATGCTGGACCACGCAGCCGAGTTCGGCTACGGCGTTCCAGCCTTCAACGTCAACAACCTTGAGCAGATGCGCGCCATCATGGAAGCCGCTGACAAGACTGACTCCCCGGTGATCGTTCAGGCGTCGGCCGGTGCGCGCAAGTACGCCGGTGCGCCGTTCCTGCGTCACCTGATCCTGGCGGCGATCGAAGAATTCCCGCATATCCCGGTGTGCATGCACCAGGACCACGGCACCAGCCCTGACGTCTGCCAGCGCTCGATCCAGCTGGGCTTCTCCTCGGTCATGATGGACGGCTCCCTGGGCGAAGACGGCAAGACCCCGACCGACTACGAATACAATGTGCGCGTCACCCAGCAGACCGTGGCCATGGCCCACGCCTGCGGCGTGTCAGTAGAAGGCGAGCTGGGCTGCCTGGGTTCCCTGGAAACCGGCATGGCCGGTGAAGAAGACGGCATCGGCGCCGAAGGCGTGCTGGATCACAGCCAGATGCTGACCGACCCGGAAGAGGCTGCGGACTTCGTCAAGAAGACCCAGGTCGACGCCCTGGCCATCGCCATCGGTACCAGCCACGGTGCCTACAAGTTCACCAAGCCGCCTACCGGCGACGTGCTGGCCATCGACCGCATCAAGGAAATCCACAAGCGCATCCCCAATACCCACTTGGTGATGCACGGTTCTTCGTCGGTTCCGCAAGAGTGGCTGGCGATCATCAACCAGTACGGCGGCGACATCAAAGAAACCTACGGCGTGCCGGTTGAAGAAATCGTCGAAGGCATCAAGTACGGCGTGCGCAAGGTCAATATCGACACCGACCTGCGCCTGGCGTCCACCGGTGCCATGCGTCGTCTGATGGCCACCAACCCGAGCGAGTTCGACCCGCGCAAGTTCTTCGGTGCCACCGTAACCGCCATGCGCGACGTGTGCATCGCGCGTTACGAAGCCTTCGGTACTGCCGGCAACGCTTCGAAGATCAAGCCGATCTCCCTGGAAGCGATGTTCCAGCGTTACCTCAAGGGTGAGCTGAACGCCAAGGTCAACTAAGCCTTAGCGTCATCCGGAAAGCCCGCAGCGATGCGGGCTTTTTTGTGCCCGCAATTCCCGCCTCCTACAGGTGGCCGAGGTGTTTTTTTTGTAGGAGCTGGCTCGCCAGCGAAGAGGACCTTTGGGATTGCGCTGTGTTCAAGGGCGCCTTCGCCGGCAAGCCGGCTCCGACAGGTGGTCGAGGTGTTTTTTTTGTAGGAGCTGGCTTGCCAGCGAAGAGGGCCTTTGGGCATGCGCTGGGCTCAAGGGCGCTTTCGCCGGCAAGCCGGCTCCTGCAGGAGAAGGGGGTCAGATTTTGTTGTGGTCGATATCCAGCTTGGAGAAGGTCACTTTGCCGCCCTCGCTGGTGTAGCCGCTGTTGTCCTGGACATAAACCCCTGCCTTGAAATACAGCGGCTTGTCGCGCCAGGTGGCGCTCAGCTGGCCATCCCATTGATAGCCTGCCGCACTGATCCCCAGGGCGCCACCGGGACTCAGATGAATCAGGTAGGAAAATTCACGATCCAACGGCACGTTCTTGGCGAGGGTAATGACCCGGCCTTCGTCGTCATCCGGACGCATGCGCACCTTGGCCACGATATTGCCGCTGCCTTTGCTGGCCTTGTACTGGTACTCCACTTTCACCAGGGGCTTGGTGCTGTTGTAGGCATGGATCTGGCCAACGACGATCTTGCCCGTCGAGGGCACCTGTTTCACCGCCAGGGTGGCGTACAGCAGGTTGTCGGCTTCGGGATAGGTCCAGTTGCGCAGGTTGCCGTTGGAATAGGTTTCCCGCAGCTCGGTGCGTGGGTAAATGGCGTTCTCGGTTTTCGAGCCGGTGACCGGTGACCAGAAGAACAGGGTGCCGCTGTCGGAGTGGAAGTACTGGTCCTTGAAGCCTTTGACCAGGGTTGGGGTGTCAATGGTTGCCGGTGGGCTGCCGACGGGAACGCTGAGGTTCCAGGTTGCCAGATCGATCATGGTGAGGGGTCCGCAAGGATAGGTCTGGAGCAGGTCGCCGAGGGCTTTAGCCTGCGCTTCTTCGGGCGTCTTTATAGCGCAGAACTGATGCCGGGCGAGGTCCGTACGGCGGATATATGACGTCAGCAAAATGTCGAAATGCCATCTTTCCCGGTTTTTATGAGGCAAAACTGTGACCGTTAGTCGGGAGCCGGTGCCATTGGTGGAGTGATGGCGTGATGGCAGCTTCTGCTTTTGAAGAACCGGGTCTAGAGTGAGTCCACAGTTTTAGTCAGGTTTTCTCACCCGTTCAGTCTTATTACAGACAAGAGAAGCAGCATGGAATGCGTGCACCCGGAGGTAGCCGAAGGCCACTCCACTCTCCTGATCGTTGATGACTATCCTGAAAATCTCCTAAGCATGCGCGCGTTGTTGCAGCGTCAGGACTGGCAGGTGATGACCGCTGCCTCCGGTGTCGAGGCCCTGGGCCTGTTGCTCGAGCATGAAGTGGATCTGGTGCTGCTGGATGTGCAGATGCCCGGGATGGATGGTTTTGAGGTGGCTCGCCTGATGCGCGGCAG
Organism: Pseudomonas sp. JDS08PS003; assembly: GCF_045013505.1. Lineage (NCBI taxonomy): Bacteria > Pseudomonadati > Pseudomonadota > Gammaproteobacteria > Pseudomonadales > Pseudomonadaceae > Pseudomonas > Pseudomonas sp. JDS08PS003. The sequence continues at coordinate 6,718,467 of NZ_CP120724.1, read as the reverse complement.
CCAGCGTACCCGGCTGACACCAATCATCTTTCTCACCGCGAACGAACAGTCCCAGGACGCCGTGATCAAGGGCTATGCCAGTGGCGCGGTGGACTACCTGTTCAAACCCTTCGATCCGCAGATCCTCAAGCCCAAGGTCCAGGCCCTGCTGGAGCACCAGCGCAATCGCCGGGCCCTGCAGCACCTCAGCCATGACCTGGAGGTGGCGCGAGCGTTCAATGCCTCGGTGTTGGATAACGCCGCCGAAGGCATCCTGGTGGTGGACGAGGGCGGCCATGTGCGCTTCGCCAATCCAGCGGTTTCGCGCTTGCTCAATGCCCAGGTGAAAGATCTGGAAGGCTCGCCCTTCCTCGACTATCTGCAAAAGCCCCACGTCCCCGACTGGAACGAATCCGAACTCTATGCCTGCTACCGCCGGGGCGAGACCTATCGTCTGCATGATGCCCTGTTGCGTACCGTCCCCGGTCAGCAGCTCAGCGTGGCCCTGTCCTGCGCGCCCCTGCCCAGCGAGCAGAAGGCCATGGTGGTGACCTTGCTGGACATGTCCGAGGTACGACACCTGCATCAACAGCTGGAGTACCAGGCCGTTACCGATCCGCTGACGGGCCTGCTCAACCGGCGCGGTTTCTATCAGACGGTGGAGAACATCCTGCTGCGCAGCGATCGCTCGGGAAAGTCTCTGGTCCTGCTCTATCTGGACCTGGATGGCTTCAAGCGGGTCAACGACTCCCTGGGGCACGATGCCGGCGACCGGGTGCTGCGCTGGGTCTCCGAACAGTTGAAGGAATGCCTGCATTCGTTCGACATTCTCGGGCGCATGGGCGGCGACGAGTTCACGGCCCTGCTGGAGCTAAGCTTCCCGGAGCAAGCGGCAAAGATCGCCGAGAAGCTGATCGAGCGCCTGTCCATCAGCCAGCAAATCGATGGCATGGAGGTGGTGCTGGGAGCCAGCATTGGCATCGCCATCTACCCTGACTGCGGTTCCAATCTGGAAGGCCTGTTGCGGGCAGCGGATATCGCCATGTACGAGGCCAAGCGTGCCGGCCGTCAGCAATACCGTTACTACGATCATGAAATGAACGGCCGTGCCCGTTCCCGGCTGATGCTTGAAGAAAGCGTGCGCAGCGCGGTGGAACGCAAGGAGTTCACCCTGGTGTATCAACCCCAGGTGGCCATTGCCGATGGCCGCTTGCGGGGATTCGAGGCGTTGCTGCGCTGGCGGCACCCGAGTGTCGGCGATGTACCGCCGGGGCTGTTTCTACCGTTGCTGGAAGAGGCGCGGTTGATCAGCCGCCTGGGCAGCTGGATCTATCAACAGGGGGCCGCTCAGCGCAAGGATTGGGAGCAGGTGTTCAGCCCGGACCTGGTGCTGGGGGTCAGCCTCAGCGCTACTCAGTTCGGCATGCCCAACCTGGTTACCGAACTGCGCCAGGTGCTGTTGCGCCATGGCCTGCAGCCTCGTCAGCTGGAGGTGGAGGTTACCGAGGCGGCACTGACCCAGAACCTGGACGAGACCCGCAAACAGTTGCAACAGCTGCATGAACTGGGGGTGCGGGTCGCCCTGGACGATTTCGGTTCAGGCAGTTGCTGTTTGGCGTACCTGCGCGACCTGCAGTTGGACACCCTCAAGCTTGACCGGCACCTGATCGCTCGCCTGCTCACTTCGCCGCGAGATGCCGCCATCGCCCGCAGCGTAATCGACCTGTGCAAACAGTTCGGCCTGCTGGTGATTGCCGAAGGCGTGGAAACCCTCGAACAATACGAGTGGCTCAAGGCCAACGGTTGTGAATACGTGCAGGGTTTCCTGGTGGCTCGCCCCCTGACTGCCAACAGTGCCAGCCAATTTGCCCAGCCTTTTGACTGGAGCGCGTTGCCGGCCTGAATTCGCTACACTGGCGCTCTTTGCACCTTGCGTTGCCCCTTCATGACTGCACTCAAATACCTCCAGGCCTACCCCGTCGCCCTGCAACAGCAGGTGCGCCAGCTGATCGACGAAGATCGCCTGGGGGACTACCTGAGTCGGCGTTATCCGAACAAGCACGCGGTGCAGAGCGACAAGGCGTTGTACAGCTACGCTCTGGAGCTGAAGCAGGAGTACCTGCGCAACGCCCCGGCCATCGACAAGGTGCTGTTCGATAACCGCCTGGACCTGACCCACCGCGCCCTGGGCCTGCACACCACGGTGTCACGGGTGCAGGGCGGCAAGCTCAAGGCCAAGAAGGAGATCCGCATCGCCTCCCTGTTCAAGGAGGCGGCGCCGGAGTTCCTGCGGATGATCGTGGTGCACGAGCTGGCGCACTTCAAGGAGTCGGACCACAACAAGGCGTTCTACAAGCTCTGCGAGCATATGCTGCCGGGCTATCACCAGCTGGAGTTCGACCTGCGGGTCTACCTGACCTGGCGCGACCTGCATGCCAAGGCGGGAGCGGCGGATTAGTGCTTAGTGAAAGGGAGTAGGCGATGGATGTAAGCAAGACCAAGAGCAGTTTCTACCGCCGCCTGTATGTGGCGTATCTGATCGACAGCGGCCTGGCCAGCAGTGTGCCGGCGCTGACCGAAGTCACGGGCATGCCTCGACGCACGGCCCAGGACACCATCGCCGCCCTGGCGGACCTGGATATCCTCTGCGAGTTCGAGCAGCAGGACGGCGCCCGCAATCATGCCGGGCGCTACCGGATCCATAGTTGGGGTGCCATCGACAAGGGCTGGATCGAGCCCAATCTGCGGCAAATCAAGACGGTGCTGGGTTATCCCTGAGTCTCAGGCCCGGCGCATGCCGATATGGGGAATGCCGTCTTCCAGGTACTCCTCGCCCGCGACGATGAAGCCGTAGCGTCCGTAGTAATCCTGTAGATGGGCCTGGGCCGAGAGGTAGATCGGGGTTTCTGGCCAGTGTCGTTGTGCCTGTTTCAGCGCCTGCTCCATCAGGGCATGGCCCAGGCCCTGGCCACGGGCCTGTTCGGCGATCACTACGCGGCCGATCACTACGTCGCCGCCCTGGGAGATCGGGTCCAACAGGCGCAGATAGGCCAGCAGGCGGTCGTCGTCCCAGGCCATCAAGTGGCAGGTATCGCCTTCAAGATCGCGGCCGTCCACTTCCTGGTAGGGGCATTTCTGTTCCACGACAAAGACTTCGGTGCGCAGTTGCAGGATGGCGTACAACTGTTCCTTGCCCAGATCGGTGTGATGCTTGCAGACCCATTCGATGGTCATCTTCATATCCTGTAGAAAGTGCTGCGCGAAATACTAAGCACATCGCCGCGGGATGTCTTGTCGAGCATTACCAAGAGGCTGTTTCTGTGAGTTAGGTCAAAATGCCACCATTGTTGTTACTGGCATTTGTCTTCTTTGTGTAATCTGTTTTCAAGTCCTGTACAGCGGTATTGATGAGCTAATGTTAGGAGCTGGGCTGCCCTGTCGAATACCGGTAGGGGCCCTCGAGTGTCGGCTGGAACGCGCTGGGCCCTAGGCCCGCTAAGGATCTTTTAGCATGCTGCGATTGCATCGAGCTTTGGCTTTGATCGGATTGCTGTTGCTGGGCCAGAGCGCTTCTGCAGAGAAGCTGCGACTGGTCGCTGACGCCTGGCCCCCCTTTACTGACGCGACCCTGGTCAACGGCGGGGTGGCCACCGATATCGTCAGCACTGCCCTGTCCCGTGCCGGCTATGCCAGCGAGTTCGAACAGGTGCCCTGGGCCCGAGCCCTGCTGGGTATTGGCGAGGGGCGCTACGACGTGCTGGTCAATGCCTGGTACAACGAAGAGCGCACCCAATTGGGGCAGTTCTCCTCGGAGTACATGCTCAACCGGGTGCGCTTCATCAAGCGCAAGGACGCTCCGCTGGAATACAGCAACCTCAAGCAACTGCATGAGTACCCGGTGGCGGTGGTACGTGGCTACGCCTACTCCCCTGAATTCGACAATGACCCGGACCTGCAGAAGGTGCCGGTGCACAACTTCGCCATGGCGGTGCGCATGCTGGCGGCGGATCGGGTCAAGCTGACCCTGGAAGATGAATACGTGGCGCGTTACTACCTGGCTCGGGAATCACCGCGGGTGCGCAATGCCGTGGAGTTCCTGCCCAAGCCTCTGAGCGAGAACAGCCTGCATATTCTGGTCAGCCTGAAGAACCCCGAGCACGCGCAGATCGTGGCCCGGTTCGACCAGGAAATCGCCGCCATGAAGGCCGACGGCAGCTACGACCGCCTGCTACGCCAGCACGGTATGTAACCGAACAGGGGCTGGCTTGCAGGAGCTGGCTTGCCAGCGAACGCGGCCCTGAATGTGGGGTAAGTCCTCAGGCCTCTTTCGCCGGCAAGCCGGCTCCTACGCTTCTGCGGTGTCGCTGGTGTCTTTGATCAGGTGTGCCGCCAGGGTCCGTAACGGGCCTAGCTGGCGGCAGATCAGCGCCAGCTGGGTCTGCACCAGGCGCTGGCCTTCGTCGATTTCATCCGGCATCTGCTCCAGTTCATTGGCCAGTGCTTCCTCTGCATCGCTCTGGATGGCGATCGGGGTCTTGTCGGCCAGGCCCTGGGCAATCTCGTCGATGCTCGCCGCCAGGCTGACCCCAGCACCGTTGATCAGGTGCTCGCGGACTTCCCCCGGCAGTTGGGTTTCCCGGTGCGCGCCCAATCCCGACAGGTAGCTGAGCAGGGTGTGGGACAGCACCAGGAAGCGGAACCCCACGTCTGCCTCCTTACGGAAGTGCCCCGGCTCCATGAGCATGTTGGCCAGGGTGGTGGACAGCGCCGCATCGGCGTTGTGGGCGTTGCGCCGGGCCAGGCGATAGGCCAGGTCGTCGCTCTTGCCGGCGGCGTACTGCTGCATGATCTGCCGCAGGTAGATGCTGTTGCAGGTCAGGGTATTGGCCAGCACCTTGTTCAGGCGCCGGCCCTGCCAGTCCGGCAGGAACAGGAACACCGCCAGCCCGGCGATCAGACTGCCCAGCAGGGTATCGAACAGCCGCGGCAGGAACAGCCCGTAGCCGTCGCCCACCTGGTTGAAGCAGAACAGCACCATCAGGGTGATGGCGGCCGTGGCCAGGGTGTAGCGGGTGGTGCGGTTGGTGAAGAACACCACCCCGGCGGCGATGGCGAACAGCGACTGCACCAAGGGGCTCGGGAACAGGTCGAACAGCGCCCAGGCGATGGTCAGGCCGATGGCGGTGCCGATGATCCGCTGCCCCAGCTTGCGCCGGGTGGCGCCGTAGTTGGGCTGGCAGACGAACAGCGTGGTGAGGATGATCCAGTAGCCCTGGGAAGGGTGGATCAGATGCACCATGCCGTAGCCGATACTCAGCGCCAGGGGCAGGCGCAGTGCATGGCGGAACAGCAGCGAGGTCGGCGTCAGCTGGGTGCGCAGCCGAGTCCAGACATCCTTGAGGTTGCGCGGCGAGCGGTCCAGCAGGCTGCTGTCGGTGGCATCGGCCAGGGCGTCGGGGTTGCTGGCGTCGCTGAGCAGTCGGTCGAGGGTGCCGAGGTTGGCCGCCAGGGCGCGTAGCGAGCGCAGCAGCCCGCGCCAGGCCGGATTGCTCTGGATGCGCAGGTGTTCCAGGGAGGCGTGCAGGTCACCCAGGGCTTGGGCAAAGCTGGCGTCATAGACGAACGGCTGGCGCAGCTGGATGGATTCCGCCAGGGCGCGGCAGGCCTTGCCCTGCTGGCGCAACAGGCGCTGGCAGCGGAACAGCACGTCGCTGTGGAAGAAGGCGTCGGTCAGGGCGTTATAGGGGTAGTGGGACGAACTGGCACGCTCGTGGATGTCCTGGGCAAGGAAGTACAGCTTCAGGTAGCGGCTGACTTTCGACCCCGGCCGGCCATTGCCCACCCGGTGCAGGATGATTTCCTTGGCGGCGTTGAGGGCGGCCACGACCTTGCCATTTTGCTGGGCCAGCTCCAGGCGCCGGGCTTCCACATCCAGCTGGCGGATCGGCTCGAACAGGGATGACTTGAGCTTGAGGTAGAAACCCAGCTCACGGAACAGCCGGGCCAGGCTCTGCTGCACCGGCTGGTTGGAGAACAGCGCTTGCCACAGCACCGAGAGCAGGCCATACCAGGCCGCGCCGGCTACCAGCAGCAGCGGCTCGTGCCAGAAGTCGAGCACCGCGCCACCGCGCTGGTCGACGCCGATCATGGTGTAGACCGAGAGAATCAGGGTCGCCGAGGCGATGGCGCCGTAGCGCTCCCCCAAGGCCCCGAGCATGGTCAGGCCGAAGCTGGCCAGGGCCAGGGCAATGGCAAAGATCCAGGGATAGGGGAACAGCAGTTCCACCGACAGCGCGGCGATGCTGAAGCACACCAGGGTCACGGCCAGGGCGTTGAGCCGGCCTTGCCAGCTGTCGTCGGTTTCCGCCAGGGCGCTGGCGATGATGCCGAGGAACAGCGGAATCAGCAGGCCCATTTCATCCTGGTACCAGCACAGCGCCATGCTGCCGGTCAGGGCGATGAACACCCGCACGCTGTAGCTGAATTTATCCAGCGCCCAGAGACGGCGCAGGGACTGACGAAAAGAGGTCGATGACATGGAGTGGGACAGGCCTTCCGGGGCGATGCAGCTAAATTGAGCCAGTATTGACGACGGCGCAATGCCGCCGTCACATCCGATAGCAAATTCTGTTCCCACCCAGAAACTGGAGAAGCGAGGACGCGCCCCTCGCTCCTACGTGCGCATCAGGCTCAGACGTACTGGGCCGCCGCGTAGCCCGAGGCCCAGGCCCACTGGAAATTGAAGCCGCCCAGGTGGCCGGTGACGTCCAGCACTTCACCGATGAAATACAGCCCCGGGCTTTTCAGGGACTCCATGGTCTTGGACGAGACCTCACGGGTGTCGACGCCGCCCAGGGTCACTTCCGCGGTGCGGTAGCCCTCGGTGCCCGCCGGTACCAACTGCCAGCTGCCGAGTTTTTGCGCTACGTCCGCCAGCTCGGCCGGGGTGTACTGCTTCATCGGTTTGGAGACGAACCAGTGATCGGCCAGCAGGCCCGCCATCTTCTTGGTGAAGATTTCCCCCAGGAGTGTCTTGAGCTCGCTGTTGGGGCGCTCGGCCTGCTGTTGTTGCAGCCAGCCCAGGGCGTCGTGGTCTGGCAGCAGGTTGATCTCGACGCTGTCGCCGGGCTGCCAGTAGGAGGATATCTGCAGGATCGCCGGGCCGCTGAGGCCGCGGTGAGTGAACAGGATGTTCTCGCGGAAACTCTGGTCGTTGCAGCTCACCAGACAATCCACCGAAGTGCCCGACAGCTCGCCGCACAGCTCCTTGAGCTGGTCGGTGATGGTGAAGGGCACCAGGCCGGCGCGGGTCGGCAATAGTTCATGGCCGAACTGCCTGGCCACCTGATAACCGAAACCGGTGGCGCCCAGGGTCGGGATCGACAGGCCTCCGGTGGCGATCACCAGGGACTGGCACTGCACCTGGCCCAGGGTGGTCTGCAGCAGATAGCCCGACTCCAGCTTCTCGATCTGCTGGATCGAGGTGTCCAGGCGCAGGTCCACACCCACTTGATCGCATTCATCGAGCAGCATGCCGAGGATGTCGCTGGACTTGTTATCGCAGAACAGCTGACCGAGTTTCTTCTCGTGGTAGGGCACGCCGTGCTTGGCCACCAGGCCGATGAAATCCCACTGGGTGTAGCGAGCCAGGGCCGACTTGCAGAAGTGCGGGTTCTGCGAGAGGAAGTTGGCCGGTTCGGTGTACATGTTGGTGAAATTGCAGCGGCCACCGCCGGACATCAGGATCTTCTTGCCGGCCTTGTTGGCGTGGTCCAGCAACAGCACCTGGCGTCCGCGGCCGGCCGCGGTCAGCGCGCACATCAAGCCTGCGGCGCCAGCGCCAATGATCACGACTTCGGTAGAACGCAAAACGGTGTCCTCTTGATGGGGCGCGACAAAACAAACTGTGGGAGCGAGCCGGCTCGCTCCCACAGGGGATCTCCTTTGGATGGAAGATCAGTTACAAAACACGCACGCGCAGCGAACGGCCCTTGATCTTGCCGTTGTTCAAACGCTGCAGCGCCTGCATGACCACGGTGCGTTCAACCGCCACATACGACTGGAAGTCGAAGATCGCAATCTTGCCGACCTGGGCGCCCGGGATGCCGGCGTCGCCAGTCAGTGCACCGAGAATATCGCCCGGACGCACTTTGTCCTTGCGCCCGCCAGCGATGCACAGTGTGCTCATCGGTGGCTGCAGCGGGGCGCCGCCCTGGGACTTGAGGTTGTCGACCTGATCCCAGTTCAGCGGGGCTTTCTGCAGCTGTTCGATGGCTTGCGCGCGATGGGCTTCGGACGGTGCGACGAGGCTGACCGCGATACCTTTTTCGCCAGCGCGACCGGTACGGCCAACGCGGTGAATGTGGATTTCCGAATCGCGGGCCAGCTCGACGTTGATCACCATGTCCAGCGCATCGATGTCCAGGCCACGGGCGGCCACGTCGGTGGCGACCAGTACCGAAGTACTGCGGTTGGCGAACATCGCCAGCACCTGATCGCGGTCACGCTGTTCCAGATCGCCGTGCAGGCCGACGGCGGAAATGCCTTTGGAGGTCAGGTGATCGACGGTTTCCTGCACTTGCTGCTTGGTGAAGCAGAAAGCGACGCAGGAAGCCGGGCGGAAGTGGTGCAGGACTTTGGTCACTGCGCTCATGCGTTCTTCCGGGGAGATCTCGTAGAAACGCTGTTCGATCTGCGTGTCGTCGTGGAACGCTTCGGCTTTCACCGTCTGCGGATCACGCATGAATTTCGACGCCAGTTGCTTGATGCCCACCGGGTACGTGGCGGAGAACAGCAGGGTCTGCCGGCGCGACGGGGTCTTCTCGATGATGTCTTCGATAGCGTCGTAGAAACCCATGTCGAGCATGCGGTCGGCTTCGTCGAGGATCAGCGTGTTCAGGCCATCAAGCACCAGCGAACCCTTGCGCAGGTGTTGCTGGATACGCCCCGGGGTGCCGACGATGATGTGCGCGCCGTGTTCCAGGGAAGCGATCTGCGGGCCGAAGGACACGCCGCCGCACAGGGTCAGGACCTTGATGTTGTCTTCGGCCCGGGCCAGGCGCCGGATTTCCTTGGCCACCTGATCGGCCAGCTCGCGAGTCGGACAGATCACCAGGGCCTGGCAGCCGAAGTAGCGCGGGTTGATCGGGTTCAGCAGGCCGATGCCGAAGGCGGCGGTCTTGCCGCTGCCGGTCTTGGCCTGGGCAATCAGGTCCATGCCCTTGAGGATCACCGGCAAGCTCTGCGCCTGGATCGGCGTCATCTGGGCATAACCGAGGGAGTCGAGGTTAGCCAGCATGGCGGCGGACAGGGGCAAAGTATTAAAAGCGGTGGCGATGGTGGTCACGGGACTGGCCTGCAAAACAAAATGTCGCGCAGTGTATCAGTCTCGCTCCCACAACCTGCAAATTCTGGACGAGCAACCGCGCAGGGGCGGTTCTGGGTAGGAGCTGGCTTACCAGCGAAGGCGGACGCAAGGCTCAAGGGCCTCTTCGCCGGCAAGCCGGCTCCTACGGGGAGAGGTGTGTGGGTTCAGTGTTCGATGTGCTGCTCCTGGACCTTGCGCGCTCGGCGGCCATCGGTGGGCGACAGCTGGAGGAAGATCGCCGCCGCCAGCATCGCCATGATTCCTACCGTGAGGAAGGTCAGCTGGAAGGCGCCGAGTACGGTGTCGACTCCGTCATTGCCCACTTCAGCAGTAAAACCGCCCAGCAGTGCCCCGGCACACGCCACTCCCAGGCTCAGGGACAGTTGCGCCACCACCGACAGCAGGCTGTTGCCGCTGCTGGCCGCGGCATCGTCGAGGTCGATCAGGGTCACGGTGTTCATCGCGGTGAACTGCAATGAGTTGATCGCCCCCAGCACCGCCAGCATGCCCAGCAGCAGCGGATAAGGCGTGTGCTCGCTGACCAGCCCCATGCTGGCCAGCATCAGCCCCAGGGCCAGGGTGTTGCCGGTGAGCACGATGCGGTAGCCCAGGCGCTCGATCAATGGCCGGGCAATGGACTTGGCCAGCATCGCCGCGGCCGCCAGGGGCAGCATGCTCATCCCGGCCTGGGAGGGGGAATAACCCAGGGCCACTTGCAACAGCAGGGGCACCAGAAAGGGCAGGGCACCGCTGCCCAGGCGGGCGAACAGGTTGCCGAGGATGCCCACGGCAAAGGTCCGCACTTTAAACAGCGAAGGGGCGAACAGCGGGTTGTCGATATGCCCGGCTCGCAGCCAGTAGGCCGCCAGGCAGGCCAGGCCGCCAAACAGCAGCAACATCACCCGCAGGTGCGGCAGGTGCAGTTCACCCAGGCCTTCCATGGCGATGGTGATCAGCACCATCGCCGCGCCGAACAGCACAAAGCCCAGGCCATCGAAACGGGTGCGCTCGCTGCCCCGCAGATCGGGAATGAAACGCCACACCGCGTAGCAACCCACCGCACCCACTGGCAGGTTGATCAGGAAGATCCAGTGCCAGGTCAGGTACTGCACCATCCAGCCGCCCATGGTCGGGCCGATCAGCGGGCCCAGCAGCCCGGGAATGGTGATGAAACCCATGATGCGCACCAGCTCGGAGCGCGGGTACGCCCGCAACACCACCAGCCGCCCCACCGGCAGCATCAGCGCACCCCCCAGGCCCTGGATCACTCGGGCGCCGATCAGTTGGGACAGGGTGTTGGACATCGCGCACAGCAGGGAGCCGATGCTGAACAGCAAGATGGCGCCGAAGAAAATCTTCTTGGTGCCAAAGCGGTCGGCGATCCAGCCAGACGCCGGGATCAGCAGGGCCACGGTGAGCATGTAGGCGATGATCACCCCCTGCATGCGCAGCGGGTCTTCCGCCAGGTCCTGGGCCATGGCCGGCAGCGCCGTGTTGAGGATGGTGCCGTCCAGGGATTGCATGAAGAAGGCGATGGCCACTACCCAGGGCACCCAGCGGGCGGTGGTAGCGTCGAGAGGCGGGCGTTCGGGCATGGGACCTCGATGTGAGTTCAGGTAGGAGCCGGCTTGCCGGCGAAGGGCGCGCTGCATTCGGGCCAGGGCGTCGCGTCGTTCGCTGGCAAGTCAGCTCCTACAGCTTTGCGGGCAGTTCCTATAGGGTCAGGGTCAGGCGGCTGACCAGTGCTCCTGGCAAATGCATCGAGGCGGTCTGGCGCTGGCCATAGGTGCTGGCCGAAAGCAGCAGTTCCCGTTGCTCGGTCAGGGCCTCCAATTGCGAACCCAGCAGGCTGTAGACGCTGTCGTCGAAACGCATGGTGCTCACCGGGGCCTGGATCTCGCCGTTCTCCACCCAGAAGGTGGCGAAGCGGGTCATGCCGGTCAGGCGCGCCGCCGGCAGGTCCGAGTAGTTCAGGTACCACAGGTTGCTGATGTACAGGCCGGTGCCCAGTTGCTTGAGGATTTCCTGCTGGGATAGCTGGCCCGCCGCCATGTTCAGTGCGCTGGGGTATTCGCCGCTGCCGGCGCCATTACTGCTCAGGTCGTACTCGGCGGCGCTGCGGGAGTTGATCAACTGGGCATTGGCACTGCCCGCGGCAATCAGCGACAGGTCGCTGCGCGGGTAGCCCTCATCGGAAAACGCCGGGCTCAGGGAGCCGCTGACCTGTTCGTCCAGGGACACCAGGGGACTCAGGGTGGCATCGCCCGCGTAGAGTTTCTGCAGAGGGCTGTGTTTGCTGGCAATGGACTGGGCCGAGAACCCGCCCCAGGCCAGCATGCCCATGATCTCCTCCAGGGCCGCCGGCGCCAGGTAGGCGCGGTACTGCCCCGGCGCCAGGGTGCGCAGCGGTCGACCAAGGAACTCCAGTTGCTGGCGGGCCTGGTCGAAGCGCTGGGCGAAGGCTTCGTCGTCCCAGGCGTGTCCCGCGTAGCTGGCCTTCACCGCTTCGCCGTTTTCGTGGAACAGGCTGAAGTCGAAGTTGAAGCTGTTGGCCTGATGCCAGCCGAACGCTCCGCCGGAGCTGGCAAAACCTCGGCTGATGGGGCCGGCGGCATAGATGCCCACCAGATCCAGGCCGGCCCCGGCGCGGCCGATTTGTGCCACCACCTGCTCGCTGCTGGGCAGCGGATGGTCCTGCACGTGATGGGATTGCCATTGGGCATGATTGAGCATCAGGTACGGGTCCGCCGGCAGCAGCGGCAGGGTTTCCCGCAGCTGTTGCAGGGCTTCGACCAGGCGCTGACGGTCGACCTCGGGGTCGTTGCTCAAGGTGATGCTCAAGTCGGCGTGGCGTCCGTCGTCGATCAGCTTGAAATGCAGGCTGGCCTGCTGCACCTGCCCGGCCTGACGCACTTTGGCGTGGTTGAAGCGGATGAACTCCGAAGACTCCGCAGCGTAGCTCAGGGTGAACTGTTCCGATTCCCTGATCGCGTCCTGCAGCCACTGCACCCATGCCTTGAACTGCTCGGCCTGATTCATCGTCCTGGTCATCAGGCATCTCCTCCAAATACGTCAATCTTGCTGAACACGCAGGCCGGCGAAGCGTGGCCGACGCGGATCACCTGGTTGGGCTCGCCCTTGCCGCAGTTGGGCGTGCCCAGGACCTGGAAGGTGCTGCGGTCGCCGACGGCGCTGAGGTTGCGCCAGAACTGTGCGGAAATACCCCGGTAGTTGGGGTTCTTGACCACGCCCTTGAGCTCGCCGTTTTCGATCAGCTGGCCCCATTCGCAGCCGAACTGGAACTTGTTGCGGGCGTCGTCGATGGACCATGAGCGGTTGGTGGACATCAGGATGCCGTGTTCGATCTGGCCGATCAGGCGTTCCAGTGGCTGGTCGCCGGGCTCGACGTTGAGGTTGGCCATGCGGTCGATGGGCGCGCGGTTCCAGCTGCTGGCGCGGCTGTTGGCAACGCCGTCGAGGCCGCTGCGGTACTGCGACAGGGCGCTGCCCAGGGGGCGCACCAGCAGTCCCTCGCGGATCAGGAACTGCTTGCTGGCGGCGCTGCCATCGTCGTCATGTCCGTAGCTGGCCAGCTCCTCGGGAATCTCCGGGTCGAAGGTCACGTTGAGCAGGGACGAGCCGTATTGCAGGCGGCCGAAGTCTTCCTGTTTGACGAAGCTGGTGCCGGCGTAGTTGCGCTCGTCGCCGAGGATGCGGTCCAGCTCCAGGGGATGGCCGATCGACTCGTGGATCTGCAGCATCATTTGGTCCGGCATCAGCAGCAGGTCCCGCTGGCCCTGCGGGGTGTTCGGCGCCAGCAGCAGTTGCAACGCCTGGTCGGCCACCCGTGGCGCCGCTCCCAGCAGGCCGCAGCGGCTGATCACATCGCCAGCGCCCTGCTGGCCGAAATTCTCCCGGCCCAGGCTGCGGGTCTGACTGTCGCTACCGTCGTAGGCGGTGACATCCAGGCCCGGGTAGACGAAACGCTGAGCCTGGCGCAGCTCGGCGCCGGCACTGTTGAGGTAGATCTGCTCGACCTGGGTCACGCCGATGCCCACTTGCCAGTTCACCAGGCGCTCGTCCTTGGGCACCGAAGCCGATTCATCGCCCAGCAGTTGGTAGCAGTCGCTGAGGGACGGGAAGGGCTGGTCCAGGTTGGGCGAAAGGTAGTCCGCACGGTGGCTGGATACCGGTTGCTCGCGCAGGTCCAGCAGGGCGTGGGCGGCAATCACCCGAGCCTGTTGTTCGGCACGGTCGAGGGCGGCTTGCAGGCCGCCTTGCGAGAGGTCGTTGGTGGCGGCGTAGGCTTCCACACCGCGCACCCGTACGGTCAGCATCGCCCCTTCGTCACGGCCCAGGCTCGGTGGTTCGGCAATGTTCTTGCGCACTGACAGGTACTGGTCCGACTCGCGCACGTAGCGCAGGGAAAAGAATTCGGCGCCCGTGCGCAAGGCAGCAAAGCGCTGCTTGAGCTGGGGGTGAAAGTCGAACATGGAGGACCTCCTTGTGAGGCGCGATAGCGGGCCGGCGCGTTTCGCCAGCAAGCTGGCTCCTACAGGTTATAGGTGCTGATGGGCTCGGGGACGAAAGGGGATGTGCAAGTTGCAGAACTGTAGCCGCTGCCGAAGGCTGCGATCAAGGATGGAGTTCTGGGGGATACGGGGAACAGAGAAAGGGCACCGACCGTTGCGGTCGGCGCCCGTGCTGCTTACTGCGCGGTTGGAGTGATATCGCGCATTGGCTTGCCACGCACCGGGGCGTCGCCCGCGACGTAGTAGTCGGCCTTGCTGCGAGGCAGCGGCTGACGGCCACGGATCTTGTCGGCGATTTTCTCGGCCATCATGATGGTCGGCGCGTTGAGGTTGCCGGTGGTGATGATCGGCATGATCGAGGCATCCACCACGCGCAGGCCTTGCATGCCGTGCACGCGACCCTGGCCATCCACTACTGCCATGTCGTCGGTGCCCATCTTGCACGAGCAGGATGGGTGGAAGGCGGTCTCGGCGTGCTCGCGGACAAACTTGTCCAGTTGCTCGTCGGTCTGCACCTCGATGCCCGGGCTGATTTCGCGACCGCGGAAGGGGTCCAGGGCCGGCTGTTGCATGATTTCACGGGTCAGGCGGATGCCGTCGCGAAATTCCTGCCAGTCCTGATCGGTGGCCATGTAGTTGAAGAGGATACTCGGGTGCTGGCGTGGGTCCTTGGACTTGAGCTGCACGCGACCACGGCTCGGCGAGCGCATGGAGCCCATATGAGCCTGGAAGCCATGCTCTTTCACACCGTTGCTGCCGTTGTAGTTAATCGCTACCGGCAGGAAGTGGTACTGGATGTTCGGCCATTCGAACTCTTCACGCGTACGGATGAAACCGCCGGCTTCGAACTGGTTGCTGGCGCCGATGCCGGTGCCGTTGAACAGCCACTCGGCACCGATGGCCGGCTGGTTCCACCACAGCAGCGATGGGTACAGGGACACGGGCTGGGTACAGGCGTACTGCAGGTACAGCTCCAGGTGGTCCTGCAGGTTTTCACCCACGCCCGGCAGGTCGTGGACCACCGGGATGTCCAGGCTTTCCAGGAGGGCGCGGGGGCCGACGCCGGAGCGTTGCAGCAGTTGCGGCGAGGCGATGGCGCCGGAGCTGACGATCACTTCCTTGCGGGCGCGGGCTTCCACGCGCTCTTCGGTGCTGCCTTGCAGGTAACTCACGCCGATGGCGCGCTTGCCGTCAAACAGGATCTTGTCGGTCAGGGCGTGAGTGACGATGGTCAGGGTCGAGCGCTTTTTAGCGGTGTCCAGATAACCGCGCGCGGTGCTGGCGCGACGACCTTTAGGGGTGACGGTACGGTCCATCGGACCGAAGCCTTCCTGCTGGTAGCCGTTCAAGTCTTCGGTACGCGGGTAACCGGCTTGCACGCCGGCTTCGACCATGGCGTGGAACAGCGGGTTGTTGCCGGCTTTGGGCGTGGTCACGCTGACCGGGCCTTCGCCGCCGTGGTAGTCGTTGGGGCCGATGTCACGGGTCTCCGCCTTGCGGAAATACGGCAGGCAGTCCAGGTAGGTCCAGTCTTCCAGGCCTGGCAGCTTGGCCCAGCCGTCGTAGTCCATGGCGTTGCCGCGGATGTAGCACATGCCGTTGATCAGCGACGAGCCGCCCAGGCCCTTGCCGCGACCGCACTCCATGCGACGACCGTTCATGTGTGGCTCTGGATCGGTCTCGTAGGCCCAGTTGTAGCGACGGCCTTGCAGTGGAAAGGCCAGTGCCGCCGGCATCTGGGTACGGAAGTCGAAACGATAGTCCGGGCCGCCGGCTTCCAGCAGCAGGACGGTGACGCCTTCGTCTTCAGTCAGACGGGTCGCCAGGGTGTTACCGGCTGAGCCGGCACCGATGATGATGTAATCGAATTCTTGGGCCATTGGAGCCTCCGTGGAGAGCTGCAAGCCTCAAGCTTCAAGCTGCAAGAGAAGGCAGCGAAGCGGGCTTGGCATTGAATGAGGAGCAGGCGGCAAGCCAGGCTGTTGCCTTGGCTTGCCGCTTGTAGCTGGCTGCTGCTTAGAACACCGAGGCGTAGTCGCCCAGCTCGACCTGTACCGATTTGATGCGAGTGAAGTTGTTCAGCGAGCTGATGCCGTTCTCACGGCCAACACCCGATTGCTTGTAGCCGCCAACCGGCATCTTGGCGTCGGATTCGCCCCAGGCGTTGATCCAGCAGATACCGGCTTCGAGCTGGTGAATCACGCGGTGAGCGCGGTTCAGATCCTTGGTGACCAGGCCGGCAGCCAGACCGAAGTCGGTGTCGTTGGCGCGGCGGATCACTTCTTCTTCGGTCTCGTAAGTCAGGATCGCCATCACTGGGCCGAAGATTTCTTCACGGACGATGGTCATGTCGTCGGTGCAGTCGGTGAACACGGTCGGGGCAACGAAAGCACCCTTGGCGAATTCGCCGTCGGTCAGGCGCTCACCGCCGCACAGTACGCGGGCACCTTCTGCTTTGCCCTTGGCGATGTAGCCCAGCACGCTTTCCATGTGCGGGAAGCTCACCAGCGGACCGAAGTTGGTGTTTTCGTCTTCCGGGTTGCCGATGCGAATGCGCGCAACACGCTCGGCGATCTTGGCTTCGAAAGCGGCTTTCAGGTGGCTCGGTACGAACACGCGAGTACCGTTGGTGCAGACCTGACCGGAGCTGTAGAAGTTGGCCATCATCGCGGTGTCGGCGGCGCGATCCAGGTCGGCGTCGTCGAAGATGATCAGCGGCGACTTGCCACCCAGTTCCATGGTCACGTCTTTGAGCGAAGAGCTGGAAGCGCTGGCCATGACCTTCTTGCCGGTGTCGGTGCCGCCGGTGAAGGAGACTTTCTCGATGCGCGGGTGCTCGGTCAGCCAGGTGCCGACTTCACGGCCGCTGCCGGTCAGGACGTTGAACACGCCGTCCGGCAGGCCGGCTTCGGTGTAGATCTCGGCCAGTTTCAGGGTGGTCAGCGAGGTGACTTCGCTCGGCTTGAAGATCATCGCGTTACCGGCTGCCAGGGCTGGAGCGGATTTCCACAGGGCGATCTGGATCGGGTAGTTCCAGGCGCCGATGCCGGCGACCACGCCCAGGGGCTCGCGACGGGTGTAGACGAAGGAAGTGGTGCGCAGCGGAATCTGCTCACCTTCGATGGCCGGTACCAGGCCAGCGTAGTATTCCAGCACGTCGGCGCCGGTGACGATGTCGACATACTTGGTTTCGGAGAACGCCTTGCCGGTGTCCATGGTTTCCAGAGCGGCCAGTTCGTCATTGCGCTCGCGGAGGATTTCCACAGCGCGACGCAGGATGCGCGAACGCTCCATGGCGGTCATGGCGGCCCAGATCTTCTGGCCTTTTTCGGCGCTGACCACGGCGCGTTCCACGTCTTCCTTGGTCGCACGTTGCACTTGTGCGAGAACTTCACCGTTGGCCGGGTTGATGGCATCGAAAGTGGCATCGCTGCCGGCATCGGTGTAGCCGCCGTCGATGTAGAGTTTTTGCAGTTCGAAACGGGCCATAGTGTCCTCGCAAGTGCATTAAGTAGTGGGCTTGACCACCGGGCGTGTCCTGAAGTTCAGGGCACGTTGATCAGTGGCGGGTCAGGGGCCGAGCGTCTCTTTTGTGCTCTAGCGCTCCTGCTTAGCCAGTTGTAGATCCATGTATTCGTAAGCGATCCGTATCGCCTGGTCGGTGTCGAATTCATCACCCGACAAGGCACCACGCAGCCACAAACCGTCGATCAAAGCCGCCAGGCCGCGTGCTGCCTTGCGCGCATGGTAGAGCGGCAGGGCACGGCGGAACTGGCAACACAGGTTGGAATACAAGCGGTGGTCGTTGATCCGCTGCAACCTGTGCAAATCGGGCTGGTGCATGCTGGAAGCCCAGAAGGCCAACCAGGTTTTCATTGCCGGGCCGTTCACCTGGCTGGCATCGAAGTTGCCCTCGATGATCACTTTCAGGTGAGCGCGCGGGCTGTCGTCCGTCAGGGCCTGGCGGCGTGCTCTGACGCCTTCGTTGAGCATGCTCATGATGTAACCCATCGTCGCTGCGATCAGGCCGTTCTTGTCCCGAAAGTAGTGACTGATGATGCCGTTTGAAACACCGGCCAAACGGGCGATCAGCGCAATGCTGGCGTCCCCCATTCCGACCTGATCGACCGCCTGTAGCGTGGCTTCGATCAATTGCTGGCGGCGTATGGGTTGCATACCGACCTTGGGCATCTGATACCTCTCCTTAGGCCTGTCGACAGGCGTATTACGCCGGTCGACTTGTGGGCCAGTCTATTTTGTTTTGATTGAACGTTCAATCAACAAAGAATAAGATCTGCGACAAATCGTCGCTGCCTGAGGAGTTTCTCCTACTCGCAGATGGCGGAAAAACGACCTCCGAAAATGCCCGAAACTTACATGCGGCATGGCGTGGACCGGCAAGAGAACAAACGTGTTGAAGGGGCAGGACGCTCCGGGATTCAGGCGATGAACTGCAGGTTCATCACCGGCCCCGGATGCGGTTGCGCAACGCGGCTTTTGCGGTTTCGGGTGTTTTCGGGGTGTCTTTATATCACCCGACGATCGGCTGCCAACTAACCGATTGATCGGGTGCCGTGTTGCCTTGTGTCCTTCTCTCGCACTGCCCGGAGCATCTGCGCAATGAGTTCTGCCTCTCTTATAAAGACCCCACCGGAGAAGGTGCGGGTCAACGGTTGGGTGTTCTACACCTCCACCGCGTTGATCCTGTTGTTGACCGCGATTCTGATCATCGCCCCGCAAGAGGCCGGCCGACTGCTGGGCATTGCCCAGGCCTGGTTGTCTCGCAGCTTCGGCTGGTACTACATGGTGGTGATCGCCGCCTACCTGGTGTTCGTGGTGGGCCTGGCGTTCTCCTCCTACGGCAAGCTCAAGCTGGGGACCAAGCAAGACACCCCGGACTTCAGCTACGGTGCCTGGGCCGGGATGCTGTTCTCTTCCGGTATCGGTATCTCGCTTTTGTACTTCGGTGCTTCCGAGCCCCTGGATCACTACTTCAACCCGCCTGAAGGCGTACCCGGTAGCAACCTGGCCGCACGCCAGGCGCTGCAGCTGACCTTCCTGCACTGGGGGCTGCATGGCTGGGCGATCTATGCCCTGGTGGGCCTGGCGGTGGCGTACTTCGCCTATCGCCATAACCAGCCGCTGGCCCTGCGTTCGGCGTTGTATCCGCTGGTGGGCGAGCGCTGGGTCAAGGGTGCGGCCGGCCATGCGGTGGACGGTTTCGGCATGTTCGTGACCCTGCTGGGCCTGGTGACCAACCTCGGGATTGGTTCGATGCAGGTGTCTTCCGGTCTGGAAAACCTGTTCGGCATGGAGCACAGCAACACCAACCTGCTGATCGTGATCATCGTCATGAGCACGGTGGCCACCATCGCTGCGGTGTCCGGTGTGGAAAACGGCATCCGCCGCCTGTCCAACCTGAACATCGTGCTGTTCAGCGGCCTGTTGATTTTCGTCCTGCTGTTCGGCCCGACCCTGCACCTGCTCAACGGCTTCGTGCAGAACATCGGCGACTACCTCAACGGTGTGGTGCTCAAGACCTTCGATCTCTACGTGTATGAAGGCGACAGTGCCAAGTCCGATCGCTGGCTGGGCCTGTGGACCCTGTTCTACTGGGCCTGGTGGATTTCCTGGGCGCCATTCGTGGGCATGTTCATTGCGCGTATTTCCCGTGGTCGCACCGTGCGTGAACTGGTGGCCGGCGTGCTGCTGATTCCCCTGGGCTTCACCCTGGCCTGGCTGTCGATCTTCGGCAACTCGGCCCTGGACCTGGTGGTCAACCAGGGCGCGGTGGAGCTGGGCAAGACGGCGCTGGAACAGCCGTCCATGGCGATCTACCAGCTGCTTGAGCACTACCCGGCCTCGAAGATTGTCATCGGTGTATCGATCTTCGTCGGTTTCGTGCTGTTCCTGACCCCTGCCGACTCCGGCGCGGTGATGATGGCCAACCTGTCGTGCAAGGGCGGCAACGTCGACGAAGACGCCCCGCACTGGTTGCGGATCTTCTGGTCGGCGGTGATCACCCTGGTGACTATCGGCCTGTTGTTCGCCGGCAACTTCGAAGCCATGCAGACCATGGTGGTGCTGGCCGGCCTGCCGTTCTCGGTGGTGCTGATCTTCTTCATGTTCGGCTTGCACAAGGCCATGCGCCAGGACGTGCAGATCGAGCAGGAGCAGGCGCAACTGGCTGAGCGCGGTCGTCGTGGTTTCAGCGAGCGCCTGACCCAGCTGGACCTGCAACCGACCCAATCGGTGGTGCAGCGCTACATGGACAAGCACGTCAGTCCGGCCCTGCAGGAAGCGGCGGTGCAACTGCGCAACCTGAGCCTGGAAGTGCAGACCAACCTGGGCAAGTCGAAGAACCTGCTGGGCCTGCGCGTGGAAATGGATGAAGGCAATCCCTTCGTCTATGAAGTGAGCCTGGACGGCTACCTGGCGACGCCGAGCGAATCGACCCAGCCGGAAGGGGCGGACAGTGAAGTGCGCAGTCGTTTCTACCGCGCCGAGGTGTACCTGCACAACGGCAGCCAGGAATACGACTTGATGGGCTTTACCCAGGAGCAGATCACCCGTGATGTGCTCGATCAGTTCGAAAGCCATCGGCAGCTCCTTGGCCGTGTCTATAGCTGAGTGAAGTCAGGGGCCGCTCCCGAGGGGGCGGTTCCAGCCGCTGTAGGAAGCCGGCTTGCCGGCGAAGGCGTCCTCAAGGGCGCTGCAAGGCTTCAGGGCCTGTTCGCTGGCAAGCCAGCTCCTACAGAAGGTGGTGGGTGGTTAAAGCAAAACGCCGCGATTGCTCGCGGCGTTTTTGTGTCTGCGGCTTAACCCAGGTTCTTGCCGAGCAGGGCGTGGTAGAGCTCGCTGTCGCCGAGAATCCCCACTACCTGCTGGTTGTCGTGGAGCACCAGTTTGTTGCCGGTCTGGTAGCGGATCTGCAGGGCGTCGCGCATACCGATGTTGGAGTCCACCAGGGTCGGGCGCCGGCCCAGTTCTTCCACCGCTTGCCCCGGAACCCAGTTCTGCAGGTCCATCTGCGAGCCGTTGCGTCGGGCGCCCTTGATGGTGTTGCCCTCGGCCAGGTCGAGCCAGGAATCGCCGCCCGGGTCCAGGCACACCGAGCCGTTGACGCGTTTGCAGTTGTCCAGGCTGCGCATCAGGCTGCGACCGCAGAGCACGTTCAGCGGGTTGGTGTGGGCGACGAAGGTGCGCACATAGTCGTCCGCAGGATTGAGCACGATCTCTTCCGGCTTGCTGTACTGGATGATCCGCCCGTCTTTCATGATGGCGATGCGGCTGCCCAGTTTCAGGGCTTCGTCCAGGTCGTGGCTGACGAAGACGATGGTCTTGCTCAGCTTGCGTTGCAGTTCCAGCAGTTCGTCCTGCAGGCCCTGACGGATCAGCGGGTCGAGGGCCGAGAAGGGTTCGTCCATCAGCAGGATATCGGCGTCCATGGCCAGGGCGCGGGCCAGGCCCACCCGCTGCTGCATGCCGCCGGACAGCTCGTCGGGCTTCTTGTTGCGCCACTGGGTCAGACCCACCAGCTCAAGTTTCTCGTCCACCAGCTTGCGCCGCTCCTTCTCGGGGCGACCCTGCATCTCCAGGCCGAAGCTGATGTTTTCCCGCACCGTCAGCCAGGGCATCAGGGCGAATTTCTGGAACACCATGGCGATGCGCTGGGTGCGCATCATCTTCAGTTCGGCGGGGGTGCAGGAGGCAATGTCGATCTGCTTGCCTTCGTGTTCGACGAACAGCTTGCCGCGGCTCACGGTGTTGAGGCCATTGATGCAGCGCAACAGGCTGGATTTGCCGGAGCCGGAGAGGCCCATCAGCACGCAGATCTCGCCTTTCTGCACGTCCAGGCTGGCTTTTTCCACGCCCACGATCTGCCCGGTCTTCTTCAGGATTTCGTTGCGGGTCATGCCCTGGTCCAGCAGCTTGAGCGCCTCCCGTGGGTCCTTGGAGAAGATAACGTCGACGTTATCGAAGCGGATTATGCTCATGCGTCACCCCCTACTTTGGCTTCAGGTTGTTTGCAGATGCGGTCGAGCATGATCGCCAGCAGCACGATCGCCAGGCCAGCTTCGAAGCCCAGGGCAATGTCGGCGGTGTTGAGTGCGTTGACCACGGGTTTGCCCAGGCCGTCGGCGCCGACCAGGGCGGCGATCACCACCATCGACAGCGACAGCATGATGCATTGGGTAATACCGGCGGCGATGCTCGGCATGGCGTGGGGCAGCTCAATGCGCGACAACAACTGACGGCGCGAACAGCCAAAGGCCTTGCCTGCGTCCATCAACTCTTGTGGAACATCGCGAATGCCCAGGTAGGTCAGGCGGATCGGTGCGGCAATGGCGAACACCACCGTGGAGATCAGGCCGGGCACCACCCCGAGGCCGAACAGGGTCAGGGTCGGGATCAGGTAGACGAATGTGGGAACGGTCTGCATCAGGTCGAGGACCGGACGCATCATGGTGTAGAACAGCGGCTTGTGCGCGGCGACGATTCCCAGGGGCACGCCGATCAGCACGCAGACCAGGGTGGCGAACAGCACCTGGGCCAGGGTTTCCATGGTTTCCTGCCAGTACCCCAGATTGAGGATCAGCAGGAAGGACAGCACGACAAATACAGTCAGGCCCCATTTGCGCTGGATCAGGTGCGCCAGCAGGGCGATCAGGCCGATCAGGGCCAGGGGATTGAACCAGGTCAGCGCGAACGTCACGCCGTGGATCATGGTTTCCAGGGTGGTAGCGATCGCATCGAAGGTGCTGGCACCGTGTTTCGTCAACCACTCTACGAAAGCCGCGATGTACTGGCCCAGGGGGATTTTCTGATCAGTGAGCATGGTATTGAACGTCCGCATGCAAGGAAAAAACAGCCCGGGCAGGCGAACCCGCCCGGCGTAAGCGAGTTACTTAATTCGAAGCTTGTTCAAGCTTGGCTTTCACGGCTTCCAGGCCAGGTTTACCGTCAATGGTGGTGACGCCAGCGAGCCAGGTATCGAGCACCTGTGGATTCTTCTTCAGCCAGGCCTTGGCGGCCGCGTCAGGCTTCATCTTGTCGTCCAGAACGTTGCCCATCAGGGTGCTTTCCATGTTCAGGGTGAACGACAGGTTCTTCAGCAACTGGCCAACGTTGCTGCATTCGGTGGTATAGCCCTTGCGGGTGTTGGTGTAGATGGTGGCCTGGCCGAAGTTGGGACCGAAGAAGTCGTCGCCACCGGTCAGGTACTTCATCTTGAAGCGCGTGTTCATCGGGTGCGGTTCCCAGCCCAGGAACACCACCGCAGTGTCGCGACGCTGCGCGCGCTCGACCTGGGACAGCATGCCCGCCTCGCTGGACTCCACCACCTTGAACCCTGCGTCCTTGAGGCCAAAGGCGTTCTTGTCGATCATCGTCTGGATGGTGCGGTTGCCGTCGTTGCCCGGCTCGATGCCGTAGATCTTGCCGTCCAGCTCCTTCTTGAACTTGACGATGTCGGCGAAGTCTTTCAGGCCCTTGTCATACAGCGACTCGGGTACTGCCAGGGTGTACTTGGCGTTTTCCAGGTTGGCGCGCACGGTTTCCACGGTGCCGGCATCACGGTAGGGCTTGATGTCGTTTTCCATGGTGGGCATCCAGTTGCCGAGGAACACGTCCATGTTCTTGCCGTCGGCCAGGGACTTGTAGGTCACCGGCACGGAAATCATCGTGGTCTTGGTCTTGTAGCCCAGGGCGTTGAGCACGACGCTGGTGGTGGCGGTGGTCACGGTGATATCGGTCCAGCCGACATCGGAGAAGTTTACGGTGCTGCATTGCGCCGGTTCTGCGGCTTGTGCCAGAAGCGGCAGACTCAGCATGGCGGCCAACAACAACGACGGGGAACCTTTCATAGGGGAGACTCCTGGATGTTTTTTTGGCGGCGTATGGACCGCGCTTATAAGTGTGGCGGTTGGTGTGCCGGGGACAGCTCTACCACCGTGCCTTGCAATCGAGTCGAGACTGATCATGTACCAGTGAAAAACTGTCGCCTACAGGGTGCGTCGTATCCAGTACAGGGAGGGTCGCATCCAGTGTCGGTGAGGTCGCTTACAGTGTTTTTGGGCATTTTTTCCTGCATCTGAGCCGCAAAAAACGCCCAGAACCCGAGCCTCGCGCCAGGCGGCGTTGGTGGACATGAGTGAGTCGGTGTCAGACGTCGCGAGTCGCTGTAAAAGCCTGATGATGCGCCCTTCTCGGCGGATTGCAGCTTGAGCGTAGCAGCTCCGTCAGTGGGCGTTTTCAGCGCCTGGACTGTGCTCATCGAGGAGTTACGCAGTAATGGCTATCAGTGTTTTCGACTTGTTCAAGATCGGTATCGGGCCTTCCAGTTCCCACACCGTCGGGCCCATGCGCGCCGCGGCGTTATTCGTCCAGGTATTGAAGGAACGCCATCTGCTGGAGTCGGTGCGGCGGATCGAGGTGCAACTGTTCGGCTCGCTGTCAGCCACCGGCATTGGCCATGGCAGCGACAACGCCGTGATCATGGGCTTGATGGGAGAGTGGCCGGATGCAATCGATCCGTCGTTGATCGGCCCGCGCATCGAACAGCTCAGGGAAACTCAGACCCTGTTGCTGGACGGACGGCTGCCTGTGCCTTTCATCTGGTCCCGGGACATGCGCCTGCTGGACGAGAACCTGCCCTTTCACCCCAATGCCATGACCCTGGTGGCTGAAGGTGAAGGCGGGGAGCTGTTGCGCGATACCTACTATTCGGTGGGTGGCGGTTTTGTCGTCGACCAGGCCCAGGCCAGCAGCGGCGTGGCAGACCTGGACCGTAGCGAGCTGCCTTACGATTTCTCCAGTGCGGTGGAACTGCTCAGCCTGTGCCAGCAGCACAACCTGCGGGTCGCCGAACTGATGCTGGCCAACGAGAAGGTCTGGCGTTCGGAGGCAGAAATCCGCAGCGGGCTGATGGTGCTCTGGCGGGCCATGCAGGATTGTGTGGAGCAGGGGCTCAAGCACGAAGGCATCCTGCCCGGTGGGCTCAATGTGCGCCGTCGCGCGGCCAAGTTGCATCGCAGCCTGCAGGAGCTCAACAAACCCAATGTGATCGGCTCGACCTTGAGCGCCATGGAGTGGGTCAACCTGTTCGCCCTGGCGGTGAACGAGGAGAACGCCGCCGGTGGACGCATGGTCACCGCCCCCACCAATGGCGCAGCGGGGATCATTCCGGCGGTGCTGCACTACTTTATGAAGTTCAGCGAGGACGTGACCGACGCCAACGTGGTGGACTTCTTTCTCGGCGCGGCGGCCATCGGCATCCTGTGCAAGAAGAACGCCTCGATCTCCGGCGCCGAAGTCGGCTGCCAGGGCGAAGTCGGTTCGGCCTGTGCCATGGCTGCGGCGGGGTTGGCGGAGATTCTCGGGGCCACGCCCGAGCAGTTGTGCAACGCCGCGGAAATCGGCCTGGAGCATAACCTCGGCCTGACCTGCGATCCGGTGGGCGGTTTGGTGCAGGTGCCCTGCATCGAGCGCAACGCGATTGCCGCGGTGAAGGCGATCAATGCCGCGCAGATGGCCTTGCGCGGCGATGGCCAGCACTTCATCTCCCTGGATCGGGTGATTCGCACCATGCGTGATACCGGGGCGGACATGCATGACAAATATAAAGAGACCTCTCGCGGCGGGCTGGCGGTGAGTGCAGTGGAGTGTTGAGCCCGCATGCAGCGGTACGCCGGCGGCTGCACAGGGCTGGCGGCGCGCCCAAATTGCTCATCAGGGGAGGGGCGCGCCACCTTTTAGCGCGTCGTGAATAGACAAGTGGCCAACCGGGCTGATGGACCTCTGCGTCCGTCGGCCGGTTGTGCTTTGAGTGACACTCGCCAGTCCTGGCCCGACGCATCGGTCGCGCAAGTGCTACCTAACTGCTCACCGCTCTGGCGCCCGCCTTCTGCGCGGTGATTCCGGCGCTTCTTATCCGCACATTGACAAGGGCTATGTAGACACGTCGCGACGTCGTTTTCAGGAGTTATTGAATGCCCATTCAACTTTAGGCATGGCAATTGCTCTGTGAATTTCAAGCCCGCCTCTCTTGAGCAGCAGGGCACATAAAAAGAGCCTCCGCCTGAGGCCATCACCCGCTTTGTGTGAGGAGATACCGCGATGACGTCGTTCAACTCCGGGGCCCAACCCCAGAACCGTGCGCCTCAATCCATCGGCTTTCTGCTGCTGGACAATTTCACGCTGATTTCCCTGGCCTCCGCAGTCGAACCCCTGCGCATGGCCAATCAACTGTCCGGCCGCGAGCTGTATCGCTGGACCACCCTCAGCGTCGATGGCGGTCAGGTCTGGGCCAGTGATGGCCTGCAAATCACCCCCGACGCGGCCATGCACAAAGCCCCCAGCCTCGATACCGTGATCGTCTGCGGTGGCATCGGCATCCAGCGCACCGTGACCCGTGAACATGTGTCCTGGTTGCAAAGCCAGGCCCGCCAGTCGCGCCGCCTCGGCGCGGTGTGCACCGGCAGTTGGGCCCTGGCCTGCGCCGGCCTGCTGGACGGCTTCGATTGCAGCGTGCACTGGGAATGCCTGGCGTCGATGCAGGAAGCCTTCCCCCGGGTCGCCATGAGCACCCGCCTGTTCACCCTCGACCGCAACCGCTTCACCAGCTCCGGTGGCACCGCGCCGCTGGACATGATGCTGCACCTGATCAGCCGCGATCATGGCCGTGAGTTGTCGGCAGCGATCTCGGAGATGTTCGTCTACGAACGCATCCGTAATGAACAGGATCACCAGCGCGTGCCGCTCAAGCACATGCTCGGCACCAACCAGCCCAAGCTCCAGGAAATCGTTGCGCTGATGGAGGCCAACCTCGAAGAGCCGATCGATCTGGACGAACTGGCGGTTTACGTGGCCGTCTCCCGGCGACAGTTGGAGCGGCTGTTCCAGAAGTACCTGCATTGTTCGCCGTCGCGCTACTACCTCAAGCTGCGCTTGATCCGTGCCCGGCAACTGCTCAAGCAGACGCCGATGTCGATCATCGAAGTGGCTTCGGTCTGTGGCTTCGTCTCTACGCCGCACTTCTCCAAGTGCTACCGCGAGTACTTTGGCATTCCGCCTCGTGACGAGCGCATCGGCTCCAACACCACCCAGCAGGTGGCAATGATGCCGCTGCCGCAAGCCATGGTCCTGGCGCCGCTGTCCGGCCCGCTGTCGGCCTTGAGCCAGGCGCGCAACGAGTCGACCTTCGCCAGCGTGCGTCTGTAGTCACAGACGCTTCTTGAAGTACACCACGCGTTCGGTTTCCTCGAAGCCCAGCGCGTGGTGCAGTGTCTGGCTGACCAGATTGTCCAGGCTGGTGTCAGACGCGATCTCCACGCACCCGGCCTGGCGTCCCCACTGGCTGACCTGTTCGATCAGTTGCTGGGCAACGCCCCGGCGACGGTGCTCGGGAGCCACATAGATCCCTTCGAGAAACACCACCGGCGAACTCTCGGTGCCGTTGACGTAGTCGTGGCGCAACGCCGCCTCGGCCAGGCCGATGGCTTCACCGTTCTCGGCAAAGGCCAGCCAGCAGCCATAGCGCTGGGGGGCGTTCAGCATCTGGCGGATTTCGGCCTGGTGCTCGTCGGGCGCACAGTCAGGCCACAGGCCCAGGCGCAATTGCAGCCAGCCGGGCGCGTCGGCGGATGAGCCGGGTTGTATCGCTATCATGAGTGCTTGCCTGTTTTCGCCAGAGGGACGCGCACTCTAGCAATCCGCTCAGGGCACAGGGAGACTCAGGCGCGTTTTTGCTGCAGGTACTCGGCCAGGGCCGGCAGCAACTGGCGATCGATGGCCTGGCGGACCGCGGGAAGAATGGTCGCATTGCCGGTAAGCATCTGCTCCACCATGCCCTTGAGCGCCTTGGCCCGCGCATCGCTCAAACCCCGCACCGCACACTCACAGGCCTGCTCGGCGCTGGCGCCTGCGGGCATCTCGAAACCCAGGGCCCGGAGTTGTCCCAGCAGGTCGTCCTGATCAATCAAATCCGCATGCATCATGACGCTCATCCTTATTCAGGTAACGTGGTCGTCAGTCGATTCTGGTAGGCCGTCCGGGTGACGGCAAGGGCAGATGGTCGCGATGGCCCGATTACCTATGAACAGGTCGTTTTCGGCTAACTCGATGGTCATGGCCGGTTGCAACAGCGCCTGGAAAAGGCGGTCGATCAAGTCTCGCGGCGCTTGCGTGTGATGGCCCGGGCTTGCATAAGGGTGGATATTGAGCCGTGCTGCCGCTCAAGCTCGCCAGCTGCAAGCGGTGGGGGTGGGCAGGATGGCCGTTGGGGCAAAAGAATAGGGAGCTGTAGTGGATGAAAGTGCTGTTCAACCTGGGTTTGGCCTGTTTGTTGTGGATGGTTTGCAGCGTGGCTGCGGCAGCCACCGCGTGTGGCGATTTTTTGCGGGCCATGAGCGATCCGCCGAAGTCCCTGGAGTTTTTCCAATGTGAGTCGCAGCCGCAGGATCAGGGCGCACCGCTGACCGCCAGGTATCGGGTCAAGGGTCAGGATGCCCATGAGGTAGAGCGTTATCTGCAACGGGAGTTGGGGTTGCAGGAGGGGCTTAGGTTTGTCTGCTGTGGCTGGGAAACGAAGGGGTTCATGTCCTATAGGGATAAAAGGACCGGGCGTAATTATCAGGTCGGCATGGGCTCGGAAGAGACGCCCTACAACCAGCGCCGGGATTGGCACAAGATCGGCTATTTCTACGTGACGGTGGTGTTCTATACCGAGGACATCTGAACGCTTGTAGTGGCCCTAATACCTATGAGCAGGTCGCTCTCGGCTAACTCGCGGGCAGGCAGAGTGGGCAGACTGAAACCAGCTGGCGTCGTGACGGTTTGGTCACCTTCTCACTGCAGCTCCTCAGAAGTAGTCCCTGCCTCGATCCTGTCACGGCTTGATCGGGGCTTTTTTTTGCCCGGGGAACGTTGCACCGCTGCCCGGCTCCTGTGCGGGAGCCGGGCAGCAGGTAGGGCGATCAGCGCTGTAGCACCAGGATTCTGGATAACAGCTCGTCGCGATCGATGTAGCAACCCTGGAAATGCCGGGCGCCGCTGGACGGGTCGAAGGCGTTGCGGGCATGCAGGGTACGACGGTTGTCGAAGCACCAGAGCTGGCCCGGGTCGAGGCGACGGATTACCCGGAACCGCGCCTCCCGGGTCATGGCGATAAACCGGCGGTAGGCGCGGTACAGCCGGGGCATCTGTTGCTCCGAGGTGTCGAAGGGCCCCCGCAGGAAGTTGGCCATGCGGATCTCCGCCACCCGGCCCAGGGCATCCAGGGCAATGATCGGCGCCAGGCAGCGGTAGTCGCTGTGGCGGTCCTTGTTGCGAAACTCCACGGGTGTTTCACACAAGGTCAGGAAGGCCTCGGGGTCTTCACGGCGCAAGGCATCGGCGATGGCGAAGCCGTCGACGAAGATGCTTTCACCACCCACGGCGTCATTGACCAGGCAATGCAGGAACTGCAGCCCCGGTTGCAGTTCGCGGGTAGGCAGGTCGCTGTGCAGCGGCAGGTTGAAAGCGGTGTAGGCGTTGCTGTCGGCGTCGGCCTTGGATTGCACGTTGAACAGCACGCCGAAGTTGCTCTCGCGGATAAACGAGATACGTCGGGCGATCAGCGCCAGCGAACCCGGCTCGGTGGGGGCGCCCCGGACCTGGGTCAGGCCGGTGTCGCGCAGGGCCAGCAGCCATTGCAGCAGAGCCTCGGGATCGTCCATCAGGGCCTGATAGTCGAATACCGGCAACTGCAGGGTGCTGTCCCACAACCGGCTGTGCGCCGCATGGGCGCGGCGTTCCTTGCGGGATTGCTCGTCATAGGCGTGGGCCCGCAGCCAGCCGGGATCGAAGCGGCTGTGGTGGCCGCTCGACCAGTCGAGGCACAGGCAGCCCTGGCTATCGATGTGCGCCCCGTGGCAACCGAGGTCCTCGGCGACATCGACGATTTCCAGCACCTGTTCGCGGGTCACGCTGTAGACGCATTCCGGGCAGGGGCAGTTGTCCCGCAGCCATTGATGATGAAAGGGGCTGAGGCGGCCATCGGCCCAGTGCACCTGGACCCGGTCCGGCAGGATCTGGACGCTGCTCAACGGGCTGATCAGCGGATAACGGCGATAGTCGGCAAGGGCGGCGATGTTCACGGCGATCTCCTGTTCGGGCTGGTTGTCATTTTTCCGTAGGCAGGCCAATCACCCGGCCGATGTAGGTGGGGCGCGGCAGGTCGGCCTGCTCGGCTGTCATGGCTTGCAGGCGCTGCAATAGCGGCTCGCTGAACGGCGCGGAACGGGGGCCGGCGAGGTCGACGTGGAGCAGCATCTGTTCGTTGCCGGCCAGTTCCTGGGTATCACCGACCTTGTGCAGGCTGTGATACAGGTGCAGGCGCTTGCGGTCGTGGCCGATGATCCGGGTATGGACTTCGACCTCGGTGTCGAGCTTTACCTCGTGCAGGTAGTTCAGGTGCAGTTCCAGGGTGAACAGCGAGTGGCCGCTGGCTTCGCGATTGTCGCTGTCGAGCCCCAGGCGATCCATCAGGGCATCGGTGGCATAGCTGAAGATCAGCAGATAGAAGGCATCGCGCAGATGGCCGTTGTAGTCGACCCAGTCGCTGATGATGCGGGTGCTGTAGGTGGTCAAGGCAGGCATAGGATCACCGGATGAATGTAGGAGCCGGCTTGCCGGCGAAGGCGTCCGTTGGGTGTGCGCCTGGCTTGAGGGCCTATTCGCTGGCAAGCCAGCTCCTACAGTGATTGGGGTTAGTCGTGAAAGTGCATGCCGTGCTTGGCCTTGGTGGTTTTCACCGCCTCCAGCACTGCCAGCAGGCAGTCATCACGATAGCGCTCCAGGGCCGCAATGCTGTGCGTGCCCAGTTGCTCGGCGGTGCCCTCGACCACGTCATCGATCAGTTTGTCGGTCAGCTCCGGGGCCGGCAGGTAGGTCCAGGGCAGTTGCAGCGCTGGGCCGAACTGGGCCATGAAGTGGCGCATGCCGGCGTCGCCTCCCGCCAGGGTGTAGGTGAGAAAGGTGCCCATGAACGACCAGCGCAGGCCGGCGCCAAAGCGGATCGCGTCGTCGATTTCCCCGGTGGTCGCCACCCCGTCATTGACCAGGTGCAAGGCTTCGCGCCACAGGGCTTCGAGCAGGCGGTCGGCGATGAATCCCGGGACTTCCTTGCGCACGTGCAGTGGACGCATGCCCAAGGATTCATAGACCTGGATCGCCGCCTGTATCGCCTCGGGTGCGGTGTGCTTGCCGCCCACCACTTCCACCAGTGGCAGCAGGTATACCGGGTTGAACGGGTGACCCACCACGCAGCGTTCCGGGTGGGTCGAGCCTTCGTAGAATTCGCTGGGCAGCAGGCCCGAGGTGCTGGAGCCGATCAGGGCGTTTGGCTTGGTCGCGGCGCTGATCTTGCTGTGCAGTTGCAGCTTGAGTTCCAGGCGCTCGGGAGCGCTTTCCTGGATGAAGTCGGCATCTTTCACGCATTCTTCGATGGTGGCGACAAAGCGCAGGCGCTGTTGTGAGGCGCCAGGTGCCAGGCCCTGTTGTTCCAGGGCGCCCCAGGCGTTGGCGACCCGCTTGCGCAGGGCCGCTTCAGCGCCGGGGGCCGGGTCCCAGGCCACTACGTCCAGGCCGTGGGCCAGGGCACGGGCTACCCAGCCGCTGCCGATCACGCCGCTGCCCAGAGCGGCGAAGGTTTTGATGTTGGTGATAAAAGTCATCGCGTCTTCCTGAAAAAAGAGTCGGTAGAAGCGGGCTTGCCAGCGAAGCGGTTGGCGGCCTTGCGGGCCTCTTCGCCGGCAAGCCGGCTGCTACGAGCTCGGATGTGACGGCCTCTTCGCGAGCAAGCTCGCTCCTACGGGGGGAGAGGTGGATTAGGGTCAGCCGCGTTGCTTCAGGCCCATTTTCTGGCGGCCTTCGGCCGGGGTCAGGACCCGGGCGCCGAGGCGGCTGAGGATCTCTGTGGCCCGTTCCACCAGTTGGCCGTTGGTGGCGAGCACGCCGCGATCCAGCCACAGGTTGTCCTCCAGGCCGACCCGCACGTTGCCCCCCAGCAGCACCGCTTGCGCGGCCATGGGCATCTGCATGCGCCCGATACCGAAACCGGCCCAGACCGCCTCCGCCGGCAGGTTGTCCACCATGGCCTTCATGGTGGTGGTGTCCGCGGGGGCGCCCCAGGGAATGCCCAGGCACAGTTGGAACAGCGGGTTGTCCAGCAGGCCTTCCTTGATCATCTGCTTGGCGAACCACAGGTGCCCGGTGTCGAAGATCTCCAGCTCGGCTTTCACCCCCAACTCCTGGATGCGCTTGGCACCGGCCCGTAGTTGGGCCGGGGTGGACACGTAGATGGTGTCGCCGTCACCGAAGTTGAGCGTGCCGCAGTCCAGGGTGCAGATCTCCGGCAGCAGTTCCTCGACATGGGCCAGGCGGGTCAGCGGCCCGACCAGATCGGTGTTGGGCCCGAACTCCATGGGATGCTCGCCGGCGCCGATCTCCAGGTCGCCGCCCATGCCGGCGGTGAGGTTGACGATGATGTCGACCTCGGCCTCGCGAATGCGCTCCATGACTTCGCGGTACAGCGCCACATCACGGCTGAACTTGCCGGTCGCAGGGTCCCGGACGTGGCAGTGAACCACCGTGGCGCCGGCCTTGGCGGCTTCTACCGCGGCGGCGGCAATCTGTTTTGGGGTGACCGGCACATGGGGGCTCTTGGCGGTCGTGTCGCCAGCACCGGTGAGTGCGCAGGTGATGATGACGTCGTGGTTCATGGGGCGATTCCTTACAGGCATGTTTGCTGGGGGCATGAGGTGGCCGTGCGCAGCCCTGGGCGGGCTGCGGGGCGCTGGTGGCGGTGCTTACTTGTTGGTCAGTTGCAGGTGTTCGGCGGCCGGTTTGCCATTGAAGGTGGTCACCCCGTCAAGCCAGCGCTGCTGGTCCTGAGGGTGATCCTTGAGCCACTGCCTGGCAGATTCCAGGGCGTCCTTGTGATCCAGCAGCGGTTGCATCATCCGGCTCTCGTCTTCGGCGCTGAAGGTCAGGTTGGTCAGCAGCCGGTGCACGTTCGGACACTGCTCGGCATAGGTCGGTGCGGTGACGGTCCAGACCGTGGCCTGGCCCTCGTTGGGCCCCAGGGCGTTTTCACTGCCGCTGAGGTAGGTCATCTTGATGTTGACGTTCATCGGATGCGGCGCCCAGCCGAAGAACACGATGGCTTCGTTGCGTTTCACCGCTCGGGCCACCGCCGACAACATGCCCGCCTCGCTGGACTCCACCAGCTGGAACTTGCCGAGGCCGAACTGGTTCTTGGCGATCATGTCCTTGATCTGGGTATTGGCCCCCGAGCCGGGCTCGATGCCGTAGATCTTGCCCCCCAGCTCCTTCTGGAACCTGGCGATGTCGGCGAAGGTCTTCAGGCCCTTGTCGGCCAGGTAGGAGGGGACGGCCAGGGTGGCGCGGGCGTCCTTGAGGCTGGGCTCGGCCAGGACCTTGACCTGATTGGCGTCGACGAACGGCGTGATGGTCTGGGTCATCAGCGGGTTCCAGTAGCCGAGGAACAGATCCAGGCGCTGGTCACGGATGCCGGCGAAGATGATCTGCTGCGAGGCGCTGGTCTGCTTGGTCTTGTAGCCGAGACCGTCGAGCAGGACCTGGGTCATGGCGCTGGTGGCGATCACGTCGGTCCAGTTGACCACCCCAAGGCGCACGTTCTGGCAACTGGCGGCGTCGGCGGCCATGGCCCCTGAACTCAGAAAAACGCTACCACTTAGCGCAAGCACACAATGGCTGATCAGTCGTTTCATGGTGGTTCCCTCGGCAGGTCGTTATTGTCGGTCCCGGCGTCTTTGTGCGTCGGTGATGCCAAGGTACGCAGGCGTCGCAGGCGGTAAACGCACAGCGGCGACCGACTCTTGCACTGCAGCGACCTGGCCTCTTGTGGCTGTGGGGCATTTGGCGTATCACAGGGCCCACGCTGGCCGTCACCGGAGTGCGTTGCATGTCCCTGGATTGCTACTTCCTGCTGATGCCGGGGTTCTCCGCCATCGGTTTCATTTCCGCCATCGAGCCGCTGCGGGTGGCCAATCGTTTTCGTGGCGAGCTGTATCGCTGGCAGGTGCTCAGCGCCGATGGCGGCGCGGTGCTGGCCAGCAACGGGATGTCGGTGAATGTCGATGCGGCCCTGGAGCCGCTGAAGAAGGGCGCAACCTTGTGGGTGGTGGCCGGTTTCGAGCCGTTGAAGTTCCTGAGTCCTGCTCTGGAACACTGGCTGCGGCGCCTGGATGTGGAGGGCGTGACCCTCGGCGGTATCGATACCGGCAGCGTGATTCTCGCGGAGTCCGGGTTGCTGGAAGGGCACCGGGTAACCCTGCACTGGGAAGCCATCGAGGCCTTCAAGGAGTCTTATCCACAGCTGAGCGTGACCCAGGAGCTGTTCGAGATCGATCGGCGGCGCATCACCTGTGCCGGCGGCACCGCGTCCATCGACATGATGCTCGACCTGATCGCCCAGGCCCACGGTCCGGAACTGGCGATCCAGGTCAGCGAACAATTCGTGCTCGGGCGCATCCGCCCGCGCAAGGATCACCAGCGCATGGAAGTCGCCAGCCGCTACGGCATCAGCAACAAGAAACTGGTGCAGGTGATCGGCGAGATGGAGCAGCACAGCGAGCCGCCCCTGAGCACCCTGGCCCTGGCGGAGTCGATCAAGGTGACCCGGCGCCAGCTGGAGCGGCTGTTCCGCCTGCACTTGAACGACACCCCGAGCAACTTCTATCTGGGCCTGCGCCTGGAGAAGGCCCGACAGCTGCTGCGCCAGACCGACATGAGCGTGCTGGAGGTGAGCATCGCCTGTGGGTTTGAGTCGCCGTCCTACTTCACCCGCAGTTACCGCGCGCGTTTCGTGCACTGCCCCCGTGAAGACCGACGCCTGCAAGGGAGCGGCCGGGAGTCGGTTTGACAGGGGTTTATAGTCAATTATACTCGCGACTATAAATTATAGTTCTGGCAATAATTGAGTATAAAACCATGTCGAAAAACACCGGTTTCGTGTTTCGTCGTCCTGCACTGGCGCTCAATATTGCCGATGGCCTGGTGGGCTCGGGGATTCAGGATTACAGCTCGGGGCTGTTCCTGGCGGCGCCTCGGCGCACCGGGAAAAGCACCTTTCTGCGAGAGGACCTGCTGCCCGAGTGCCAGAGCCGTGGTTGGCTGGCGGTTTATGTCGACCTTTGGGCCAATCGCGAAAAAGACCCTGCCGAGCTGATCGCCGCGGCCATTGCCGGGGCGCTGGTGCCTTTCGAGAAAGGCATTCGCAAACTGGCCAAGTCCCTTGGGGTGGAGAAGCTCAGCTTTCTGCGCACCCTGTCCTGGGACTTCAGCAAGTCCCAGTTGCCCGAAGGCGCGACCCTGACCCAGGCCCTGGAATTGCTCCACAGCGCCGCGGGCAAGACGGTGGTCCTGGTGATCGACGAGGCCCAGCATGCCTTGAGCTCGGAGGCCGGGTTGAATGCTATGTTCGCTCTCAAGGCGGCCCGGGATCAGCTCAATCAGGGACGGGACATGGACACCAGTGGCCTGCGCCTGGTGTTCACCGGGTCCAATCGCGACAAGCTGGCCCATCTGGTGCTCAACCGTAACCAGCCATTCTTCGGTTCGAGCATCACCCCGTTCCCGCTGTTGGGACGGGATTTCACCAAGGCCTACACCGCCCATCTGAACGCTCATCTGGCGCCCACCAATCAGTTCAATGCCGATGATCTGGACCAGGCCTTCGAATGGGTTGGCCGGCGTCCGGAAATGCTTCGCAGCATCATTGGCCAGGTGGCCCTGGAACTGGGGGAGGCGAGCCAGCTCAACGAGTTGTTGCGCAGCAGTGCCGAGGTTCTGCGAGCCGGGGTCTGGAGCGAATTCGAAAGCGCCTGGAACGGTCTGACCCTGTCCCAGCGGGCGGTGCTGGAAGTGATGGTGGAGCGTTCGCGCAACAACCTGCCGTTCGCGCCCTTTACCGACGACACCCTGGCGGCGGTGGCCAAGGCGTTGCAGGCCATGGGCAGCGATACGCAACCGGGCACCCAGACGGTGCAAGCCTGTATCGATGCCCTGCGGGAAAAGGAGCTGGTGTGGAAGTCCAGCCGGGGCGCCTATGCCCTGGAAGACAATTCATTCGCCGACTGGCTGCAGCATTATCGGCGCAGCGTATAGCGGCCTCTGCGCCGGCAAGCCGGCGGCTACCGGTTATTTTTTCAGCAAGGCGGCGCAGGCGCTTTTGTAGGCCTCGTGCTGGTATTTGTTGAGGCTCGCCGGCAGGCTGAAGTCGTGCTTCTTGTACTGGGCGTTGATGGTCTGTGGCGACAGCAGGGTCACTTCGCAGTGTTCCAGCAGCTGCAGCACGCCTTCGATCTTGAAGGTAGTAGGGCCGCCGGCGAATTCGCCTTTCTTGCTGCGTTTCTTGATGGCGATGCGGGTAATCCCGTGCTCACGGACAAAGGCGCCGATCTGGGCGGCGAAGGCCCGGACGTTGCCCGCTTCATCGTCGTCTTCCAGAGCGATTTTCTTGATGGCCAGCGCCTGGTGTTGCGGTGCGCCGTCTTGCAGGGAGGCGAGGGCGAAGATGGCTTCGCTGCCCTTGATCTCGATACCGCAGATGCTCATGAGTAACCCTTTCAATCGTTGAGTGGGGCGCAGCTTACAGCTCCAGCTGGTCGGCGCGTATAGCGAAGACGGCGGCAATTTTTTCCGGGTGCTCTTGCGGGGTCGGGCCAAGCTCGGAACCTTGTCCCTTTGTTGCCCGTGCCGCCGTTACCAGGTCGTGGACTGCCCGCGCCGGTCCACTTCGTACACCTTGTGTCGTAACAGGCGTTCCTTGAGCCAGCGTTCGGCCTTGCCCATCACTCGTTGTCGGGCCCAGAGCAGGTCCACGCCCACCAGCCAGTCGGTGTGGGGATAGGCGCCCAGTTGCAGTTCCACCAGTTCGCCCTGGGCCAGTTCACGCTGGATCAGTTGCCGGGGCAGGGTGGCCCAGCCCAGGCCGGAGCGGACCATCTCCAGCAGCGCCAGGTAGTTTTCCGCTTGCCACAATTGGCTGCAGCGCAGGTACTCGCTGCTGGGCAGCTTGTCGGCATGGGCGCTGAAGGCCAGGCGCCGGTGCCCATGCAGGTCGTCGAAGGTCACGTTGTCCAGACGGGCCAGGGGATGATCCGGGTGGCAGACGTGCAACATGATCAGCTTGCCCATCTGCTGGAACTCCAGCTCCTGGGGATAACCCGGTTGCGAAAAGGCGATCCCCAGCACCGCATCGCCACGGGCCACCAGCTCGCTGGCATCTCCGGACAGCGGGTGACGGATCAGCAGGTCGACATAGGGGAAGGCCTGCTCGAACTCGCGCAAGGCCGGCATCAACGGGCCGTACGGGGTTTCGATCACGATGGACAACTGCGGCTCCAGCGCCTGCGACAGACCCTCGGCATTGGCCTGCAGGGTCAGGCAGCGCTCCAGTACCGCCTCAGCCTGCAGCAGCATTTTCTGTCCTCTGGCGGTCAGCACCGGGCTGCGGCTGCTGCGGTCGAACAACTCCACCCCCAGATCGGCCTCCAGGTTGGCAATGGCCACGCTGACCGTGGACTGGGTCTTGCCCAGCTTGCGTGCAGCGGCCGAGAACGAGCCGGTTTGTGCGGCCTGAACGAACATCTGCAGTTGTTCCAGTGAAAAGCGCATCGCGTCTCCCGACCCCAGGACAGGGTTGTCCAATCCATCGTTAAAAACGATGGCTGCTCATTTGTTTCATCGTATTCAAGCACAGATCATGGGCGCCGACGTTCGTACATCCTGCCGGGGCATTGCTCCCGGATGCCTGCCAGAACAACAACAAGAGCTGCACTTTCAGGAGATCTGCGACATGAACATTCCCCGGGTTCACCCAGTGGACGAGGTCCTGCCCGTCCGCCAGTTGTTCACCTTCGGCTTGCAGCATGTGCTGGTGATGTATGCCGGTGCGGTGGCGGTGCCATTGATTCTAGGCAATGCCCTGGGCCTGACTGCGGCCCAGGTGGTGTTACTGATCAATACCAACCTGCTGACGTCCGGCATTGCCACCCTGATCCAGACCCTGGGTTTCTGGCGGTTCGGCGCACGCTTGCCGTTGATCCAGGGCTGCTCCTTCATCGCCCTGGCGCCGATGATCATGATCGGCAAGCAGTTCGGCCTGGCCGAGGTGTTCGGCGCGGTGATCGCTGCCGGGTTTCTCACCATCGCCATGGCTCCACTGTTCAGCCGTCTGCTGCGGTTCTTTCCCCCGGTGGTGATCGGCAGTCTGATTACCATCATCGGCATTTCCCTGATGCCGGCGGCGGCCGTCTGGCTGGGGGGCGGCAACCCCGCCGCCGAGGATTTCGGCGCACCGGCCAACCTGTTGCTGGGGCTGGCCACGGTGGCGGTGACCCTGGTGATCTACGGCAAGTTCTCGGGCTTTATCGGCAACCTCAGTGTGCTGATCGGGCTGCTGGTGGGCAGCCTGATCGCTGCGGCCTTCGGCATGACGCACTTTGCCCAGGTGGGTGAAGCGGCCTGGTTCGAGCTGAGCCCGCCCATGGCCTTCGGAGCTCCGCAATTCTCCCTGATGCCGATCCTGATCATGACCCTGGCGATGCTGGTGATCATGGCCGAGACCACCGGCAACTGCCTGGCCATTGGCAAGCTCACCGGCAAGCCCATGACCCAGCGCACCCTGGGTAACGCCTTTCGCGCCGACGGTCTGTCCACCATGCTCGGCGGCCTGTTCAACAGCTTCCCTTACAACGCCTTTACCCAGAACACGGGACTGATCGCGCTTTCCAAGATCAAGAGCCGCTTCGTGGTGGCGGCAGCCGGCGCAATCATGGTGCTCATGGGGCTGTTTCCCAAGCTCGGGGCGCTGGTGGCTGCGGTGCCGACCCCGGTACTGGGCGGCTGCGCCATCGTCATGTTCGGCATGACCACCGTGGCCGGCATCCAGGAGCTGTCACGGGTGAAGTTCGAGGGGACGCGCAACGGCATCATCGTTGCGGTGTCGGTCAGTGTCGGCGTGCTGCCGATGTCCTTTCCAGCGTTGTTCGCCCATGCCCACGGCCCTCTCAAGCTGCTGCTGGAAAGCGGCATCTTCCTCGGCGCCATCACCGCCATCGTGCTCAACCTGTTGCTCAATCCCCGCACGTCTGCCGCCGAAGAACTGGCAGCTCATGCCGGGCTTGGCGATTGAAGACGGCTATCAGCCCCGTCTTTTTCGGCGGGTTCCTGTCCATGAAAAGGAGGTCAAGATGACCCAGATTCTCTCCCCTATCCCTGCCGGTGTCAGCGAACTGGACCTGCAACTGCTGCGTCAGAGCATTGCGCTGGCCGAAGAGGCCAAGGCCCGTGGCCGCCACCCGTTCGCCGCCCTGGTGGCGGACCGCAACGGCAAGATCGTTGCCAGTGCCGGCAACAACTCCATGCCCCCCGAAGGCGACCCGACCCAGCACGCCGAACTCGCCGCTGCCGCCAAGGCCGCCAGGCTCCTGGGCCCCGAGGAGCTGGCCCAGTGCACCCTGTACACCAGCGCCGAACCTTGCTGCATGTGCGCCGGGGCCATTTACTGGACCGGCATTGGCCGGGTGGTCTACGCCTTGTCCGAGCATGCCTTGCTGGCACTGACCGGCGATCACCCGGAAAACCCGACCTTCTCCCTGCCATGCCGTGAAGTCTTTGCCCGGGGGCAGCGGCAGATCCCGGTGTTGGGGCCGATGCTGGAAAACGAAGCGGCCCAGGCCCATGTGGGGTTCTGGAAATGAATGGCGGAGTGTCCATCCACGTGGTGGATGTCGCCAGCGGCAAGGTGGCCGCGGGCATGCAGGTTCGGGTGCGCCGCCTGGGCGAGGAGTGGCTCTGTGAAGGACAGATTGCCGACAACGGCCTGTTGGCCCCGTTGAGCGAGCTGGCGGCCCGCTTCGACCGGGGCGTCTACGAGGTGGAGCTGGACGTGGCGGCGTTCTATCGAGCCCAGGGCCAGGTCTCGGGGCAAGTGCCGTTTCTCGATGTGCTGGTGTATCGCTTCGGCCTGGATGACCCGCGCCAGCACTACCACCTGCCGTTCAAGCTGACGGCCTGGGGCGTCTCGTGCTTTCGCGGCGGCGCCTGACTCCGTGACCTGCGTAGGAGCGAGCTTGCTCGCGAAGCTTTTCCCGCCGCGACATGGGGCGGGGTCGGGCATGCTTCGCGGGCAAGCCCGCTCCTACAGGGGGCGGATCATTCCTGGGCGATGGACTCGATGAACTCCGAGCGCTCGTCGCTCATCCGCGCCAGGCAATCATTGGTGGCGATGGTGTAGGCCTTGGTTCCGGACTTGGCCGGGAAGGACTCCACCGCACAGTCGGCATCGCGCTGCTTCTGCCACAACTGCTGGGCGTTCTTGACCTTGGCGCTGATGTCGCTCAGTTGCGCCTTGTCGTTGCCGTACAAGGTACCGAGGCGTTCCAGCAGGCTCTGCACGTTGTCAGCCAGCAACTGCTCGGCGGTGGTCCGGTTGTAGGTGGCGCATTCCAGGGTCTGCACGTCGTTTTCCACGCCGTCGCAGGGAGAACTGTCGGTTTCTTCGGCCGCCTGCACGCCAGTCGCCATCAGAACCAAGGCCAGGAAGATCGGTTTCATTGCAGCGCTGCCTCTAATCCAGTGAAGCTTTCGTTGGAACGGCGAATTCTGGCGCAAGCCCCAGGCAAAGAACAGAGGGCGCCACGCCCCCACATCCGGCCCTTTGTCGGGTCTTGACGCTTTCGGCAATTCCCCTGTCGTTTTTGCACCGGGGCGCCCTGGTCCTCAAGCATATGCTGACCCCAAAGCGCCGGCAGACGATTCGGCGCATGAATCGCCAATAAGGGGACAGCCTGATGAGCCCAGCCGAATTACACGCCGACAGCATCGTTATCGACGGGCTGATCATTGCCAAGTGGAACCGCGAGCTGTTCGAAGACATGCGCAAGGGCGGCCTGACCGCAGCCAACTGCACCGTGTCGGTCTGGGAAGGGTTTCAGGCCACGGTCAACAACATTGCCTCCAGCCAGAAACTGATCCGCGAAAACAGCGACCTGGTAATGCCGGTGCGCACCACTGCGGATATCCGCAAGGCCAAGGAGGTGGGCAAGACCGGTATCCTCTTCGGCTTCCAGAATGCCCACGCTTTCGAAGACCAGATCGGCTACGTCGAGGTGTTCAAGCAGCTGGGCGTGGGCATCGTGCAGATGTGCTACAACACCCAGAATCTGGTGGGCACCGGCTGCTACGAGCGTGATGGCGGGCTCTCCGGGTTCGGCCGCGAGATCGTCGCCGAGATGAACCGCGTCGGGGTCATGTGCGACCTGTCCCACGTCGGTTCCAAGACCAGCGAGGAAGTGATCCTCGAATCCAAGAAGCCCGTCTGCTACTCCCACTGCCTGCCGTCGGGGCTCAAGGAGCACCCGCG
Organism: Pseudomonas sp. JDS08PS003; assembly: GCF_045013505.1. Lineage (NCBI taxonomy): Bacteria > Pseudomonadati > Pseudomonadota > Gammaproteobacteria > Pseudomonadales > Pseudomonadaceae > Pseudomonas > Pseudomonas sp. JDS08PS003. The sequence continues at coordinate 6,677,135 of NZ_CP120724.1, read as the reverse complement.
CAACAAGTCCGATGCAGAACTGAAGTTCATCGCCGACCATGGCGGCTTCGTTGGCGTGACCATGTTCGCGCCGTTCCTGGCCAAGGGCATCGACTCCACCATCGACGACTACGCCGAAGCCATCGAATACACCATGAACATCGTCGGTGAGGACTCCATCGGCATCGGCACCGACTTCACCCAGGGCCATGGCCAGGACTTCTTCGAGTACCTGACCCACGACAAGGGCTACGCCCGCCGGCTGACCAACTTCGGCAAGATCATCAACCCCCTGGGCATCCGCACCGTGGGCGAGTTCCCCAACCTCACCGAGACCCTGCTCAAACGCGGCCACAGCGAGCGCGTGGTGCGCAAGATCATGGGCGAGAACTGGGTCAACGTCCTCAAGGACGTCTGGGGCGAGTAAACCTCTCCAGCCCCCTTATCCGATTTCCCCCTGCCGTTCGCGCAGGGGCATTCACTGAATTTCTGGAGTCACGTTTCCATGGCCAAGATCGCCCCGCAATTGCCTATCGAAGTCGACAGCGAAACCGGTGTCTGGACCTCCGACGCCCTGCCGATGCTCTACGTGCCACGGCATTTCTTCGTCAACAACCACATGGGCATCGAGGAAGTCCTGGGCAGCGATGCCTACGCCGAGATTCTCTACAAGGCCGGCTACAAGTCCGCCTGGCACTGGTGCGAAAAAGAAGCCGAATGCCACGGCCTGGAAGGCGTCGCGGTGTTCGAGCACTACATGAAGCGTCTGTCCCAGCGCGGCTGGGGCCTGTTCAAGATCCAGGACATCGACCTGGATCAAGGCACCGCCAGCGTCAAGCTCGAGCACTCGGCGTTCGTCTACGTGTACGGCAAGGTCGGGCGCAAGGTGGACTACATGTTCACCGGCTGGTTCGCCGGTGCCATGGACCAGATCCTGGAAGCCCGTGGCAGCAAGATCCGCACCGTGGCAGAGCAGGTTTACGGTGGTTCCGAAGAAGGCCACGACGATGGCCTGTTCGTCGTCAAACCGTTGTAAGCGGAGTTAAGAAAAATGGCTTTCGAAGCGATGTTCCAGCCGATCCAGATCGGCAAACTGACCATCCGCAACCGTGTGCTGAGCACCGCGCACGCTGAGGTCTACGCGACTGACGGCGGCATGACGACCGAACGGTATGTGAAGTACTACGAAGAAAAGGCCAAGGGCGGCATCGGCCTGGCCATCTGCGGTGGTTCCTCGGTGGTGGCCATCGACAGCCCCCAGGAATGGTGGAGCTCGGTGAACCTGTCCACCGACCGCATCATTCCGCACTTCCAGAACCTCGCCGACGCCATGCACAAGCATGGCGCCAAGATCATGATCCAGATTACCCACATGGGCCGGCGCTCCCGTTGGGACGGCTTCAACTGGCCGACCCTGATGTCGCCGTCCGGCGTACGTGAGCCGGTGCACCGCGCCACTTGCAAGACCATCGAACCGGAAGAGATCTGGCGGGTGATCGGCAACTACGCCCAGGCTGCGCGCCGGGCCAAGGCCGGCGGTCTGGATGGCGTCGAACTGTCGGCGGTGCACCAGCACATGATCGACCAGTTCTGGAGCCCACGGGTCAACAAGCGCACCGACGAATGGGGTGGCACCTTCGAGAAGCGCATGCGCTTTGGTTTGGAAGTGCTCAAGGCCGTGCGCGCCGAAGTCGGTGATGATTTCTGCGTCGGCATGCGCATCTGTGGCGACGAATTCCACCCGGACGGCCTGTCCCACGAGGACATGAAACAGATCGCCAAGTACTACGACGACACCGGCATGCTGGATTTTCTCGGTGTGGTCGGCTCGGGCTGCGACACCCACAACACCCTGGCCAACGTGATCCCCAACATGAGCTTCCCGCCGGAGCCGTTCCTGCACCTGGCGGCGGGCATCAAGGAAGTGGTCAAGGTCCCGGTGCTGCACGCACAGAACATCAAGGACCCCAACCAGGCCACGCGGATTCTCGAAGGCGGTTACGTCGACATGGTGGGCATGACCCGCGCCCACATGGCCGACCCGCACCTGATCGCCAAGATCAAGATGGGCCAGATCGACCAGATCAAGCAGTGCGTCGGCGCCAACTACTGCATCGACCGCCAGTACCAGGGCCTGGACGTGCTGTGCATCCAGAACGCCGCCACGTCCCGTGAATACATGGGCGTGCCGCATATCATCGAGAAGACCACCGGCATCAAGCGCAAGGTGGTAGTGGTGGGTGCCGGTCCTGCCGGTATGGAAGCCGCCCGTGTCGCCGCCGAACGTGGCCACGACGTGACCCTGTTCGAGAAGAAAGAGGCCATTGGCGGGCAGATCACCACCGCCTCCAAAGCCCCGCAACGGGACCAGATTGCCGGCATCACTCGCTGGTACCAACTGGAGCTGGCGCGGCTGAAAGTCGACCTGCGCCTGGGCACCGCCGCGGACACCGCGACCATCCTCGACCTGCGCCCCGACGTGGTGGTGCTGGCGGTGGGCGGCCATCCGTTCATCGAGCAGAACGAGCACTGGGGCGCCGACCAAGGGTTGGTGGTCAGCAGCTGGGACATCCTCGACGGCAAGGTGGCGCCGGGCAAGAACGTGCTGGTCTACGACACCATCTGTGAGTTCACCGGCATGTCGGTCACCGACTTCATCGCCGACAAGGGCTCGCAAGTGGAGATCGTCACCGACGACATCAAGCCGGGTATCGCCGTGGGCGGCACCTCGTTCCCCACCTACTACCGCAGCCTGTATCCGAAGGAAGTGATCATGACCGGGGACCTGACCCTGGAGAAGGTCTACCGCGAGGGCGACAAGCTGGTGGCGGTGCTGGAGAACGAATACACCGGCGCCCGCGAAGAGCGAGTGGTGGACCAGGTGGTGGTGGAGAACGGCGTGCGTCCTGACGAAGAACTCTACTACGGGCTCAAGGAAGGATCGCGCAACAAGGGCCAGATGGACGTCGAGGCGCTGTTCGCGATCAAGCCGCAGCCGTGCCTGAGCGAGACCGGGGAGGGCTACCTGTTGTTCCGCATCGGCGACTGCGTATCCCAGCGCAATACCCATGCCGCGATCTACGACGCACTGCGCCTGTGCAAGGATTTCTAAGCCAATTCCTGTAGGAGCCGGCTTGCCGGCGATCGGCACTGGCGAGATACCGCGAGCTGCCTGATCGCTGGCAAGCCAGCTCCTACAAGGCCCCAGGTCTTTGGGAGCTCCACCATGTTGAACACCCTTCTTCCCATTCTGTTGTTCGCCGCCGTCGGCCTTGCGGTCCTCGGCGCGCTGCGACGCGTGGCCATGTGGCGCCGGGGGCGAGCCTCCAAGGTCGATCTGCTCGGCGGGCTGCTGGCCATGCCCAAGCGCTACATGGTGGATCTGCACCATGTGGTGGCTCGGGACAAATACATGGCCAACACCCACGTGGCCACGGCGGGCGGTTTTGTCCTGGCGGCGGTGCTGGCGATCCTGGTTCATGGTTTTGGTCTGCATAACCGCATCCTCGGCTACGCCTTGCTGCTGGCCACCACGCTGATGTTCGTCGGCGCGCTGTTCGTCGCCAAGCGTCGGCGTAATCCACCGGCACGCCTGTCCAAGGGCCCGTGGATGCGCCTGCCGAAAAGCCTGCTGGCGTTCTCGGTGAGTTTTTTCCTGGTGACTTTGCCGGTGGCTGGCATCCTTCCGGAACATTTCGGTGGCTGGTTGCTGGCGACGATTCTGGCGGTCGGTGTGCTGTGGGGCGTGTCCGAGCTGTTTTTCGGCATGACCTGGGGCGGGCCGATGAAGCACGCTTTCGCTGGCGCCTTGCACCTGGCCTGGCACCGGCGCGCGGAACGCTTTGGTGGCGGACGCTCCACTGGCCTCAAGCCGTTGGACCTGGAAGACCCAAGCGCGCCTTTGGGGGTGGAAAAGCCCAAGGATTTCACCTGGAACCAACTGCTGGGCTTCGACGCCTGCGTGCAGTGCGGCAAGTGCGAGGCGGCATGCCCGGCCTTCGCCGCCGGCCAGCCGCTGAACCCGAAGAAACTGATCCAGGACATGGTGGTCGGCCTGGCCGGCGGCACCGACGCACAGTTCGCCGGCAGCCCGTACCCATCCCTTGACGGCAGTGGCAAAGCCATTGGCGAACATGGCGGCAACCCGCACCAGCCTATCGTCAACGGCCTGGTGGACGCCGAGACCCTGTGGTCCTGCACCACCTGCCGCGCCTGTGTCGAGGAGTGTCCGATGATGATCGAGCACGTCGACGCCATCGTCGACATGCGTCGCCACCTGACCCTGGAGAAAGGCGCGACCCCGAACAAGGGCGCCGAGGTTCTGGAGAACCTCATCGCCACCGACAACCCCGGCGGCTTCAACCCCGGTGGGCGGATGAACTGGGCGGCGGACCTGAACCTGACCCTGCTTAGCGAAAAACCAAGCACCGACGTGCTGTTCTGGGTCGGCGACGGCGCCTTCGACATGCGCAACCAGCGCACCCTGCGCGCCTTCGTCAAAGTGCTCAAGGCGGCCAAGGTGGACTTCGCCGTGCTCGGCCTGGAAGAACGCGACAGCGGCGACGTGGCCCGACGCCTGGGGGACGAAGCCACTTTCCAGCTGTTGGCCAAACGCAATATCCAGACCCTGGCCAAGTACCGCTTCAAGCGCATCGTTACCTGCGATCCCCACAGTTTCCATGTGCTGAAAAACGAGTACGGCGCCTTCAACGGCAACTACCTCGTGCAGCACCACAGCACCTACCTGGCCGAGTTGATTGGTGCCGGTGCGCTGAACCTGGGCCAGCACAAGGGCAGCAGCGTGACCTATCACGATCCTTGCTACCTGGGCCGCTACAACGGCGAGTACGAAGCTCCTCGGGACGTACTGCGGGCCCTGGGCATCGAGATCAAGGAAATGCAGCGCTCGGGCTTCCGTTCCCGTTGCTGCGGCGGTGGCGGCGGGGCGCCGATCACCGACATTCCGGGCAAGCAACGGATACCCGACATGCGCATGGAAGACATCCGCGAGACCGGCGCCGAGTTGGTAGCCGTGGGTTGTCCACAGTGCACCGCCATGCTCGAAGGGGTGGTGGAGCCGCGGCCGATGATCAAGGACATCGCCGAACTGGTGGCCGATGCCTTGCTCGAAGACGCCGCTCCGGGCAAAGCGCCGGCGTCGGTGAAACCTGAACCTGCGGAGGTGCACTGATGAGCGACATTATCCGCCGCGATCCCCGGGCCGAATGGATTGCCCGCAACCGCCTGCACCCGCTGCACGCGGCCATGCAGCCGGCGCAACACAGCTGGATGGGGCCCAATGGTCTGATCCGCAAGAATCCCCATGGCATCGGTTTCATCGGCCCCAACGGCCTCAAGCGCATCGACCGCAGTGGCGCCCAGCAGGGCGGCGGCGCCAAGCGCACGGCGGCGGCCGAGGTGCAGTTGCCGCTGCATCAAGTGGCGCAGCCGGCGTTCTACATCAGCGTGGTGCCGGACATGGTTGGCGGCCGCCTGAGCAGTCACGACCGCGATCTGCTGGGCCTGGCCCATCAGTTGGCGGGCGAGGACGGCGCGGTGCTGGCGGTGGTGTTTGGCGAGCACAAGGAGTCGGCCTTTGCCACGGCGGGTGTCGACCGCCTGCTGGTGCTGCAAGGCAGCGAGTTCGACGGTTATGCACCGGAACAACGGGTACAGGGCCTGCGGGCTGTGGATAACCAGTTCAGCCCGCGCCATTGGCTGCTGCCTGACAGCCGCACCGGGGGTGGCGAACTGGGCCGGCGCTTTGCCGCGGCCCTGGGCGAACGCCCGGCGACCCGGGTCTGGCAGGTCAAGGACGGCCAGTGCATCGGCCGTGCCGGTGCCGGTCTACAGGACCTGGCGCGGCCAGTGGCACGGTTGATCCTGGCCGCGGCCGAATGTGCCGAGCCGGTCAGCGAAACCCGCCACGAAGCCTTGCCGGTGGAGTTATCCACAAGCGTGGCCCGCAGCTTGGCGCGGATCGAGGATTTGGGCGCGGTGGCGGTGGACCCGGCGGCGATTCCCATGGCCGAGGCCGAGTTCATCTTTTCCGGGGGCAACGGGGTCAAGGACTGGCCACTGTTTCACCAGACCGCCGCGGCCCTGGGCGCCACCGAAGGCGCCTCGCGGGTGGCGGTGGACGACGGCTTCATGGCCCGGGACCGGCAAGTGGGGGCCAGCGGCATCTGGGTCACCGCGCGGGTCTACGTGGCGGTGGGGATTTCCGGGGCAATCCAGCACCTGCAGGGCATTGGTGCTTGCGACAAGGTGGTGGCGATCAACCTCGACCCGGGCTGCGACATGATCAAACGCGCCGACCTGTCGGTGATTGGCGACAGCGCGGAAATTCTCAAGGCCTTGATCGCGGCGGTGGCGGCCTACCGCAACGACGCCAAGCGCGATGCGGCTTAAGGGGACGTTATGAACAGCAATGTGATCAGCCTGGTATCGATTGGTGCGCACCCGACCTCCGGTCGCCCGCGGCGTGCCGAACAGGACGCCCGGGCGGTGGAACTGGGCCTGCAACTGGCTGGGGACAAGCTGCAAGTGCTGCATGCCGGCGACGTCGCCGAGCCGGCTCTGCGGGCTTACCTGGGCATGGGGCTGGAGCAGTTGCATGTGCTGGAACAGCCGGCAGGCGCCGATGCCCTGCCGATCCTGACCCAGTACCTGCGCGACGCGGGCGTTCAGGTGGTGCTCACCGGCAGCCAGGCGGAAACCGGCGAAGGCTCCGGCATGCTGCCATTCCTGCTGGCGGAGAGCCTGGGCTGGCCGCTGGTGGTGGGACTGGCGCACGTCGAATCCCTGACCGATGGCGTGGCCCACGTCCTGCAAGCTTTGCCCCGAGGCCAGCGGCGGCGACTCAAGGTGCACCTGCCATTCCTCGCCACTGTGGATAACGCCGCGCCGAAACCGCGCCAGAGCGCCTATGGCCCGGCGCGCCGTGGTCTGTTGCAGGCCGATCAGGTCGTGGTGGTGGAAGACGAGTTACTCACAGTCTCCAGTCTGCAACCGGCCAAACCCCGGCCCAAGCGCCTGAAAGTGATCAAGGCCAAGAGCGGCGCGGATCGCATGAAGGCCGCCACCGCCAAGGCCAGCGGCGGCACCGGGCAAGTGCTCAAGGGCGTCAGCCCGGAAGCCGGGGCCGAAGCGATTCTCAAATTGCTCATCGAAGAAGGCGTGGTCCGCTGAGCTCAGGTTTATGCACAGCTCTGGGCAGTGCCGTTCGCTGGCAAGCCAGCTCCTACAAGGGAAATCGCGCCTGCACCCACCGTAGGAGCCGGCTTGCCGGCGAAGGGGGCGTCATGTTTTTGCACATCTCTGGGCATCGCCATTCGCTGGCAAGCCAGCTCCTACAGGGGAAATCGCGCCTGTACCCACCGTAGGAGCCGGCTTGCCGGCGAAGAGGCCGTCATGGTTTTGCACATTTCTGGGCAGCGCCATTCGCTGGCAAGCCAGCGCCTACAGGGGAAATCGCGCCTGTACCCACCGTAGGAGCCGGCTTGCCGGCGAAGAGGCCGTCATGGTTTTGCACATTTCTGGGCAGCGCCATTCGCTGGCAAGCCAGCGCCTACAAGAGTCGCGATGGGTTACTCACAATCCCTGTGTGCGTACCTGTGGATAAGGTGTTCGCGCCTTGCTCAAGCCCATGTGGAACAAGCCCTGCAGCCATCTGTACGAAATTTGACCAGCCTAAGCTGGCGATTTTTATGGCTTTTTTTCCAGGGCAGGGAATTATCCGAAGAGACTTTTGCACAGCACTTGCCCCCAAAGTCTGTTGGCGCTTCTGTGGATAAGATGTTCGCTTACCGCTGCAGGCCCCGCAGAACCTGGCTTTGAATGGGTTGATCGAAAAACATCCAAATACGCTGTTCAGGCTCGATTATTCGGGTAAAGCCCCGATATTTCGCGGCTTCCAGGGGTTTTCCACAGTCGCTGGCGCCTCTGGCCCCAGTTGCCCCCAAAGTCTGTTGGCCGTTCTGTGGATAAGGTGTTCGCCTTCCGCTACAGGCCTTTGAATACGGGGGTCTCAGAGGTTTGTTCAATAATTGATCAAACGCTGGAGAAACCGCTGTTTTCCCATAAGTCACGGATTTTCTTGGCATTGCCCACTGAAATATCCCCAATGCCCGCTCACTTGCCCACAGTTGCTGTGGGCCAAGGTGTGGATAACATGTTCGCGGAAGGCTGTACCCCTTGTAATCCATAGCGTGTGCGGCAATAGATCAAATTTCATACAGTTCTAATGGCTTTCTTGACAGTGACAAGTGGCCTGTCTTCACTGATGGCACAAGGACTTAGCAGCTACTTATCCACATACGGTTGGGGGAGCGCAGGCAATGGATTGTCGTTTATCGCAGGTTTCCCCGATCCGGACTTCCCTACCTCGACGTACCCGTCGCCGCGCCGCCAATCAGCGCGCTCGTCTATAGCCTTGCCCGCGAGCTAACGGCTCCGACTCCATCACTGATTCCACTGTTTGTGTTTCTGGCGCCAAGGCCTGCCCGTTCGGCTGCCTGCTGCGCGATCGGTTTTACCCATTAGAGGCGACCACAGAGTTGCCCCATCTGCCTGAGAGGAACCCCGCCATGACTCGGATCGCGACCCCCATCAGCGAGATCCAGGAACACTACGACGTTATTGTCATCGGCTCCGGCTACGGGGGGGGCATCGCCGCTTCCCGATTGTCCCGGGCTGGTCGGCGGGTCTGTCTGCTGGAGCGAGGGCGGGAGATCCAGCCTGGCGAGTACCCCAACACCCTGACCACGGCCACCGAGGAGTTGCAGGTGCATGATCCCGACGGCCATATCGGCTCGCGTACCGGGCTCTTCGATCTGCACGTCAATGCCCAGCAGAACGTGGTAGTGGGTTGCGGCCTGGGCGGTACATCGCTGATCAATGCCAACGTCGCCCTTGAGCCCGAGCCCGGGGTCTTCGACGATCCGCGCTGGCCCCGGGCGGTACGCGAGCATCGCGATACCCTGCTCAAGGAGGGGTATGCCCGGGCCCGGGAGATGCTCAAGCCCACTCCCTATCCCGACTCGGCGCCCACCTTGCCCAAGCTCCAGGCCAACCAGAAGTCCGCGGAGTTTCTCAAGCAGGGCGCGCACTTCTACAAGCCGCCGATCAACGTGACCTTCGCCAAGCTGCCCAACAACCTCAACCATGTCGGGGTCGAGCAACTGCCCTGCAACCACTGTGGCGACTGTGTCTCGGGCTGTAACAACAAGGCCAAGAACACCACCTTGATGAATTACCTGCCGGATGCCAGCAATCATGGCGCCGAGATTTTCTGCCAGGCCGAGGTGCGTTACCTGGAGCAGGAGGGGGATGGCTGGATCGTGCACTTCCAATACCTGGACAGCGGACGCGAGAAGTTCTCGGCGCCGACCCTGTTCGTCAAGGCCGACATCGTCGTGCTCAGTGCCGGCACTCTGGGTTCCACGGAAATCCTCCTGCGCTCCAAGGCCAAGGGCCTGTCCACCTCGGACCAGTTGGGTGAGCACATGAGCGGCAACGGCGACATCCTCGGGTTCGGCCATAACTGTGAGCAAACCATCAACGGCATCGGTTTCGGCACCCATTCGGCCAGTGAGCTCAAACCCGTGGGGCCGTGTATCACCTCCATCATTGACATGCGCACCGAAGGCGACTGGCGCAGCCGCATGGTCATCGAGGAGGGGTCGATTCCCGGCGCCTTGGGCCGGGCCATGGTGCCCAGCATGGCGCTGTTCGCCAGCACCCTGGGCAAGGCCACCGACCAGAGCCTCAGCGGCCAGTTGGGCTACAAGGCGCGGGAGGCCGAAAGCTTTCTGCGGGGGCCTTACTACGGCGCGCTGCACAACATGCAGACCTACCTGATCATGAGTCATGACAATGGGCGCGGCCGCATGCTGCTGGACGCCAAGGATCAGCTGCGCATCGACTGGCCCGGGGTTGGTCAGCAACCCAATGTGATTCTCGGCAACGAGCGCCTGTACCAGAGCACCAAGGCGCTGGGCGGAGTCTGGGTGGAGAACCCGATCTGGACCAAGCTGCTCAAGCACAGCATCGTCTCGGTGCACCCGTTGGGCGGCTGCGTCATGGGCGAAGACGCCGGCCAGGGGGTGGTCAACCACAAGGGCCAAGTGTTCAGCGGCGTCAGCGGCAGCCAGGTCTATCCCGGGCTGTATGTGGCGGACGGCGCGGTGATTCCCACCTCGCTGGCGGTCAATCCGTTGCTGACCATTTCGGCGGTCAGTGAGCGCAACATGCGCCTGCTGGCCGAAGATCGCGGCTGGAAGATCGACTACAGCCTGCCCTCGGCCCCGAGCAAGGCGGTGCCGGCGCCGACCCTGGGCGTGCAGTTCACCGAGACCATGAAGGGCTATTTCTCCACCGCCTTCACCCAGCCCCAGGGCACCGATCTGGCGCTCTACCAGGAGGCGGCCAAGCGCGGCGAGGCGCAGAACTCCCCCATCGAGTTCACCCTGACCATCACGGCCAACGACCTCAACCGGATGATCAAGGAGCCCGAGCACGCCGCCACCCTGGTGGGCACCCTGGAGGCTCCGGCGCTGTCGGCACAGCCCCTGGTGGCCAGCCACGGGGTGTTCAACCTGTTCGAGGAATTCCAGCAGCAAGTAGGCGTGCGCCACATGAACTACGACATGCGCCTGACCGCCGAGGACGGTAACGAGTACTACTTCAGTGCTTTCAAGACCGTGCCCGAGGATCACGGCGTGCTGAACATCTGGCCCGACACCAGCACCCTGTATGTGACCCTGTACCGCGGCCAGAACAAGAGCGGCCCGGTGCTCGGCTCCGGGGTGATGCACATTCTGCCGGCGGACTTCGCCAAGCAGATGACCACCATGAAAGTGCTCAATGCGCGTAACGAGCGTGAGCGCATCGAGGCCCTGGCGCGCTTCGGCAAGTTCTTCGCCGGGATTCTCTGGGAAAGCTACGGCGGCGTATTCGCCGGGGACATCTACTTCAATCCCGACGCGCCGCCGCGGATCAAGCGGCCCCTGGATGCGCCGGTGCCGACGGTGCAGTTCTTCGAAACCGAAGACCGGGTGCAGCTGCGCCTGACCCGCTACCAGGCCGGCAGCAAAGGCCCGGTCATGTTGGTACACGGCCTGGGCGTGGGCTCCAACATCTTCTCCACCGACACCATCCAGACCAACCTGCTGGAGTACCTGTGCAAGCACGACTATGACGTCTGGCTCCTGGATTTCCGGGTCAGCATCCTACTGCCGGCGAGCAAGCAGGAATGCAATGGCGACCAGATCGCGGCCTATGATTTCAAGGCCGCCATCGGCCAGATCAAGCAGGCGACCGGGGCCCGTGACGTGCAATGCGTGGTGCATTGCTACGGCGCCACGACCTTCTTCATGTCGTTGCTGGCGGGCCTGCAGGACGTGCGTTCGGTGGTCTGCTCGCAGATTGCCGCCGACACCGTGGTGGCCACCGCTACCGGGATCAAGGCCGGATTGCACCTGCCGGGCATGCTCGACGCCATCGGCATCAGGTCGCTGACGGCCTACGCCGACAGCAAGGAAAGCCTGTTCAACCGGCTCTACGATACGGCGCTCAACGGTTATGCGCGGATCGAGGCCCAGGGCTACTGCACCAATCCGGTGTGCCACCGCATCACCTTCATGTACGCCTCCCTGTACCGCCACGACACCCTCAACCAGACCTTGCACGACAACCTGCACGAGCTGTTCGGCGCCTCCAATATCGAGACCTTCGAGCATCTGGCACTGATCTGTCGCAAGGGGCACCTGGTGGACTTCAAGGGGCGTGACGTCTACATGCCGCATTTCGACCGGCTGAAGTTGCCGATCTGCTTTATCAGCGGCGCCGACAACCAGTGCTACCTGCCGTTAAGCACCCAGAAGACCTATGAGCGCCTGTGCCAGCTGCATGGCCCCGAGCTGTTCAGCCGCCACGTGGTGCCGGGTTACGGACACATCGACTGCATCTTCGGCAAGAACGCCGTGGTGGATGTGTACCCGCTGATGCTGGCGCACCTGGAGAAGACCGCCCTGGGCTGACGACGACCGGCTCGCGGCCTGCGGTGCGCCCGTGCCGCAACCGGGCTTGGCGATAGGTACCGCAGGACAGGCTCCTGGAGCCTGCCCTGCGGCAGCGGCTACACATGGATGCAGGGAAGGTTCAGATGAACGCTTATATCCGCTGGTTCCAACGCTTTATCTGGCTGGGCATCGCCATGAACATGGTGTTCGCCCTGCCGGCGCTGTTTGCCCCGGCGCTGCTGACCGCGGTGGTCGGCTTGCCGCCGGTGCTGTCCGACCCCTGGCTGGAAAACACCGGTATGCTGCTGGTGGGCATCAGCCTGTTCTACATGCCTTCGGGCTGCAACGCGCCGCGCTTTGTGGTGCATTCCTGGCTGTGCGTGCTGTCGCGGCTGATCGCCGTGGCGTTCTGGATCTACCTGATCGACACCAGCAACCAGGCCCAGGTGTTCGTGCCCATGCTGATGGGCGACCTCAGCATGTTCCTGATCCTCGGCATCCTGCTGTACCTGGGCAGTGCCCCGGCCAACCGGCCCTGGGCCTTGCTCTGTGCCGGGCTGCACGACTGGCGCCAGTACTGGGCCGCCTGCTGGAAGCGCCACAGCTTTCGCGTGGGCAGCCTGGTCCTGCTGTTGGTCCTGGGGGTGGTCGGTTATGCCACCTGGGTCAACATGATTCGCGAGGTGCCCCAGCCGCCGGAAGCCTCCGATGAGGATCACTTCAAGTACGCCGCCATCGGCCTGGGGATCGAGGCGCGGATTCCTTACTACCTGTTCGCCGTGCTGCCGCAACTGTGCCCGGAGAAACTGCCCCGGCCCGGTGGCTACGAGGTCTTCGGCTTTCTCTACGAGAACGGCCGGGACCTGCCGGTGGGCATGGCCAAACGGCAGTTGGGCTACCCGACGGTTGAACCCAACTGTGCCCTGTGCCACACCGGTGCCTACCGGGCCAGCGCCAGCGATGTGTCCCAGGTGGTGCCCACTGCACCGGCCAACCTGATGCAGCTCCAGGCCTTCCAGTGGTTCGCCTACGACTGTGCCAGCGATCCGAAATTCACCGTGGATGCGGTGATGAACGCGATCAACGCCAAGTTCCAGCTGGGCTTTGTCGAGCGCTTGTACAACCGCTACCTGATCATCCCCATGGCCAAGAGCGCGCTGCTCAAGCAGAAGCAGGCCTATGCCTGGCAGAAGCTGCGGCCGCAGCAAGGCCCGGGGCGCACCGACACCTTCAACCCGACCAAGATGGTGGTGTTCGGCTTCCCCGACGATTCCACCATCGGCACCGTGGACCTGCCGCAGATCTGGAACCAGAAGCCCCGGGAATCGATGTACCTGCACTGGGACGGCAACAACAACCAGATTCGCGAGCGCAACTACGCGGCGGCGATGGCGGTGGGTGCGACCCCGGAATCGGTGCTGCCGCAGAGTTTCAACCGGGTCACCAACTGGCTGCTGGGGCACAAACCGCCGACCTGGCCGTTTGCCATCGATCAGGCCAAGGCCGCTCAGGGCAAGCCGCTGTGGGAGGCCAACTGCTCCGGTTGTCATGACTTCGGCAAGGCCGATACCGGGCAGGTCACCACCAGTATCCAGACGCTGGGCACCGATCCCCACCGCTTGGACTCCTTCACCACCGGCCTGGTGCAAGCCTTCCATGGCTTCAAGAAGCCGCCTTTCGACTTCGGTGCCTATCGCAAGACCCAGAGCTACAGCAACACCCCCACCGACGGTGTCTGGCTGCGGGCGCCGTACCTGCACAACGGCTCGGTGCCGAGCCTCTGGGACCTGTTGCAGGCACCGGAGCTAAGGCCCCAGGTGTTCTACACCGGCTCGGATGTGTATGACCCGCAGAAGGTCGGTTTCATCACCAGCGGTGCGACGGTGCAGGGGCCGGGCCACTTCAAGTACGACACCCACCTGGAGGGCAACAGCAACAGCGGCCATCTGTACGGCACGCAGCTTTCCGCAGAGCAGAAATGGCAGTTGATCGAATACATGAAGACCCTGTGACGCCCGTCCGGCGTTTGTGCAAAGGGACCATCAAGAGGGATGCCAGCATGTCATTTGTGAGCAATCTGGAACATGAATACGAACAGGTGAAAGCCCGGGTCGACGGGCTGCTGGCCAGGCTCGACCTGGCCTGGAAAAAACTCCGTAGCCAGCTCGAGCCGGCGGAACTGCAGGCGATCGTGCAACTGTTGCAGCGCGCCCATGACCAGGCGCAGTACGCCCTGATCCACGGCGACTTGCCCCCCGGTCAGGCGCCGGTGCCCTGGGAACTGGCCCACGGTCTGTCGGTCCTGCACCTGGGGAACGCCTCGCCCTTGCCGCAAACGGTGGACGAGCTGAAGACCCAGGTGATGAAGGACGGCACCCTGCTGGGCTGTCGCCAATGGGAGCTGCTGGACCTGCGCTGGAGCGAAGCCTTGCTCAACTGGATCGAGAACCTGCGCAAGCACGCGGCCTTCGGCACCACCCCGGCGCTGATCGAGATGGCCGACAACGTGCTGCTGGACATGGCCGGGGATTGGGGCACCGGATATTTCCAGCCCGATTCGGCAGCGCAGCGCGTGGCGGACTTGATCACCCAGGACAAGCCGGACTTCACCATCCACCTGGGAGATGTGTATTACGCCGGTACCGGCAGCGAGGAGGACGCCGACCTCACGGACTGGCCCATGGGCAGCCAGGCGTCCTTCAGCCTCAACTCCAACCACGAAATGTACAGCGGTGCCCATGGCTACTTCGCCGAGATCCAGGCGCTGTTCCCCAGGCAGCAAGGCACCAGCTACTTTGCCCTGTTCAATAGCCACTGGCTGATCGTCGGTCTGGACAGCGCCTATGCCGCCGACGAAATGAACCTGTACATGGACGGCAACCTCAATGCCCCGCAGCAGCAATGGCTCAAGGACCTGGTGGCCAGCAAGGGGCAGGGGCGCAGGATCATCGTGCTCAGTCATCACCAGGGGCTGGACATCAGCGGTCAGCAGCAGACCACGCTGTACAAACAGGTGGTCGCGGCTCTGGGGCGGGTGCCGGACTACTGGTATTGGGGGCACCTGCACAATGGCATCTGCTACGCGCCCAGTAACGGCATGTACGGACGCTGCATCGGTCACGGCGCGATCCCCTATGGCCCCACCAGCGAGCTGAAGGGCAACCCTCAGGTGCAATGGTCGGAAACCTTGTCGGCAGATGATCCGAACTATCCGCTGCGGGTGCGCAACGGTTACGTGAGGGTGAAGTTGCAGGGCGAGACGCTCACCGAGGCGTTTGTTGGCGAGAACGGCGCCATCAGTTGGCCGCTTGCTTGAAACGACCGGCTGTAACGGCAGCACCCGGGGGCGGGCGCACCCCGCCCCCGGGCTCTTGTCTGAGCGTTTATTGCTGATTGCGCGCGGCGGGGTTTATCCGTGGACCGGCACGCCCTTGAGGTAAGGCGCCGGTTCCGCACCGAGGTTGCTCAGCATGCGCTCGCTGTACCAGTCGACGAAGTTGACCACGCCGAACTCGTAGGTCTTGGAGTACGGACCCGGCTGGTAGGCGGTGGAGTTGATGCCGCGCTGGTTTTCTTCCGCCAGGCGCCGGTCCTGGGCGTTGGTGGCATCCCACACCTGGCGCATGCGCTCGACGTCGTAGTCCACGCCTTCCACCGCGTCCTTGTGCACGATCCACTTGGTGGTGACGATGGTTTCCTGGGCGCTGATGGGCCACACGGTGAACACGATGATGTGGTCGCCCATGCAGTGGTTCCACGAGTGCGGCAGGTGCAGGATGCGCATCGAGCCCAGATCCGGGTTCTTGATCCGTCCCATCAGCTTGGCGCAGCCCTGCTTGCCGTCCATGGTCATGGACACGGTGCCCTTGAGCAGGGGCATGCGCACGATGCGATTGCGCAGGCCGAAGCTGGCGTGGGCGTATGGGATCTTTTCGGCTTCCCAGGCGGCGGCGGAAGCGGCCACGTGGTCCTTGAACGCCTGGTCGGCCCGGGGGTCGGTGACGTCGTCCCATTCCAGCAGGGTTTTCAGCAATTCGGGGTGCGAGCCGCCGCAGTGATAGCACTCGCGGTTGTTCTCCAGCACCAGTTTCCAGTTGGCCTTTTCGTGCAAGGTGGTCTGCACCGCCACCTTGGTGTTCTCCATGTCGTAGGGCTCCATGTAATGGGCCAACGTGGAGAGGAAGTCGTCGATGGCCGGCGGATTCTCTGCCAGGGAGATGAAGATGTAGCCGCCGGCGGTCTTCACGTTCACCGGTTTCAGGCCGTATTGCTTCATGTCGAAGTCGGCGCCCATCTCGGTGCCGGCGAACAGCAGGCGCCCGTCCAGCTCGTAGGTCCACTGGTGGTAGTGGCAGACCAGTTTGGCCACTTTGCCCTTGTCGCTGGTGCACAGCCGTGAACCGCGGTGGCGGCAGACGTTGTGGAAGGCGTGGACCACGCCGTCGGCGCCACGGATGACGATGATCGGGTTCTTGCCGATCTGCAGGGTGATGTAGTTGCCCTTGGTGGGGATCTCGCAGGTCATGCCGGCGATCAGCCATTCCTTCTGGAAGATCTCCTGCATGTCGATATCGAACAGCCTTTCATCGCAGTAGAAGGGCTGCGGCAGGGAGAAGGTCCGCTCGCGCTCCTGCAGCATCTGTGCAGTGGCCTTGCGTGCGGGTTCCAGTGGATCGCCCAAGCTCAGGGTTGCGGTGACGTCCATCGTTCAAGTCCTCATGGCCGTTCGGTGCGGCCGGCGAATTAAATAGTGGCTACGGTGGGTGCTACGCAAGTCACGAAAAATCGGCTGTCGTGTTTGAGGCGAGTGTGGGTCCGCAGGCGCCTTGAACCTTATCCATGGGCGACATGGCCCAATCTGTTCCCGACGGGGGAGCCCCTGTAACTGGGGGCTGGTCGCGATAAGCATGTGAATGTCGCAGATAGGTAAATGGGCGCGAGAAGCCTTACGCAGAATCGCTGACAAGACGCCGACAGTCGGCCGTGGAGAACAGCATGTCCAACACCTTCCTCAACCCGGTAACCACCCAGACCTGGGCCAATGGCCGTCACATCGTCCGTTGCGTCAAAGTCATCCAGGAAACCTGGGATGTGCGGACCTTCTGCTTCATGGCCGACCAGCCGATCATGTTCTTCTTCAAACCGGGGCAATTCGTCACCCTGGAGTTGGAAATCGAAGGCCAGCCGGTGATGCGCTCCTACACCATTTCCAGCTCGCCGTCGGTGCCCTACAGCTTCTCGGTGACCATCAAGCGCGTGCCCGGGGGCAAGGTTTCAAACTGGCTCCACGACACCCTGCACGAAGGCCAGGAACTGGCGGTGCACGGGCCGGTGGGGTTGTTCAACGCCATCGATTTCCCTAGCCCGAAAGTGCTTTATCTCAGCGGTGGCGTCGGCATCACCCCGGTGATGTCCATGGCGCGCTGGTTCTACGACACCAACGGCAACGTCGACATGGTGTTCATCCACAGCGCCCGCTCACCCAAAGACATCATTTACCACCGCGAGCTGGAACACATGGCGTCGCGGATCGACAACTTCAGCCTGCACCTGATCTGCGAGAAACACGGTCTGGGCGAGCCCTGGGCCGGTTATCGCGGTTACCTGAACCACAAGATGCTGGAGTTGATGGCCCCGGACTTCCTTGAGCGGGAAGTGTTCTGCTGCGGGCCGACGCCCTACATGAGTGCGGTCAAGCGCCTGCTGGAAGCCGCCGGTTTCGACATGGCGCGTTACCACGAGGAATCCTTCGGTGCGACCCCGGCCGAAGCCCGGGCTGACGCTGTGGAGCATGCCGAACAAGCCGCCGAAGCGCCGGAAGTGGATATTGCCGACCTGCATCAGGTGGAGTTCACCGCTTCCGGCAAGAGCATCCGTGTGGCCCCGGGAGAAACCGTGCACGCGGCGGCGGCCAAGCTTGGTCTGATGATTCCCAAGGCTTGCGGCATGGGCATCTGTGGCACCTGCAAGGTGCTCAAGCTGGGCGGCGAAGTGGAGATGGAACACAACGGCGGGATCACCGAGGAGGACGAAGCCGAAGGCTACATCCTGTCCTGCTGCAGCGTGCCCAAGGGCGACGTGCGCGTGGAGTTCTGATCGCCGGCAAGCCGGCTCCTACACCCGTTTCCTGTAGGAGCTGGCTTGCCAGCGAACAAGGGCAACCCGGTTACTGATACAACGCCGGACGCCGATCCAGGTGCACGTGGTTATGTTCACTGATGGACTTGTGCCAGGCCTGGGCCAGGTCCAGATCCGCCAGCAGCAGTTGCTCCCGGCTCTCCCGATCCTTGCCCGCCAACGGATAGCCATCGGCATCGACTATGGTCGAGCCGCCCACCCAGTTCACTCCGCGCTCCTCGCCACAGCGATCGCAAGCGGCAACGAACATCCGATTGACCGCCGCATTGGCCTGTACCCGAACCATCTCCGCCGGCCGTTCGCTCACCGGGCGCGGGCCGTCCGGCCAGTTCACCGGCGCGCACAGCAGCGCCGCCCCGGCCAGGGCGGGCAGGCGCACCCACTCGGGGAACTCCAGGTCGTAGCAGATCATCATGGCAATCGGCCCGAAGCGCGTGGCCACCACCGGCGGCGGCTCGTCACCCGGGGTGAAGATCAGGTTCTCCTGATCCCACAAGTGGGCCTTGCGGTACACCGTCAGCGTTCCTTCCGGCTCGATCAGGGCGGCGCTGTTGGCCACCCGATCATCGTCCAGGCGCTCGCAGAAGCCGCCGACAATCACCACCTGCAGCTCTTGGGCGAGACATTTCCACAGGCTGAGGGTCGGCCCGTCGAGGCGTTCGGACAGCGCCAGGGCTTCGGCCAGACCGCTGAACACGTAGCCGCTTTGCACCAGTTCCGGCAGCACCACCACCTGGGCGCCGCGGGCGGCGGCCTGGCGGATGGCCTCGGCGCTGAGGGTGCGGTTGTAGTCCAGGTCGCCGATCCGTGGTGCCAGCTGCTGGCAGGCCACTTTCAGGGATGTCTGGGGGATCATTGCGCGCCTCCTTCCAGTTGCTGTTCGCTGGCCTGGATGGCCAGGCGTTCCGCTTCCAGGTCCAGGTTGCGGGTCAGGGCCCAGTAGACCAGCCCGGCCACCGCCAGGCCAATCACGAAGGCAATGTCGGCGCCGCCCAGGGCCTGGGACAGCGGGCCCCGGTAGAAGCTCAGGGACATGAACGGCACCATCGCCAGCAGGCCGAGGAAGTAGGCCAGCAACCCGGCGCTGGACCAGCGGCCATAGATTCCGGCGGGATTGAAGATGTGGCTGATGGCGTAGCGGCCTTTGCGCACCAGGTAGAAGTCCGCGAGGTTGACCGCGGTCCAGGGCACCAGGAAATACAGCATCAGCAGGACAAAGGTGTTGAAGCTGCCCAGGTAGCTTTCGGGAATGTTCATGGCGATCAGGAAGATCACCACCGCCACCAGCAGGATGCCGGTCACCCGGCTCTTGAGGTTGGGCTTGATCGACTTGAAGCCGTCGACGGCGCTGATGCCGGTGAGCATGGCGCCGTAGCAGTTGACCGCCATGATGCCCACCAGTGCCGGCACCGCGATCAGTACCGTGAAAGTACCGAAGCCGGGAATCAGGCGGTTGCCCACTTCGCGCACGCTGGCGATGGCATCGGGGGAGGGCAGGGCCGAGGCCAGGAAGGCCCCCAGGGACATCAGCCACAGGGCCGAGCCGGCGGCGCCCAGGTAGGTCCAGAAGATCACCTGGCGCGATGGCGTCTGGTGCGGCAGGTAGCGCGAATAGTCGGACACGTACACCGAATAGCTGATCTGGTAACCGGCGGCGGCCGACAGTTGGATCAGGAATGCCGACCAGGAAAAGTGCGGGTCGGCCAGGGCCGAGTCGGCCTGCAGGGTCAGCAGAGCGCTGACGGTGAGCACCGCGAATACGCTGATCATCACGTAGGTCAGCCAGCGTTGCACGGTGTGCAGCAGGTCATGGCCAACCACCGCGATCAGCACCGCCAGGGCGATCATCAGGGTGTACCAGGGCGCCCGGGCGCCGGGGATCACTGTATTGATGGCGTCGGTGGCGAGGATCACGTTGAACACGTTGAAGCCGATGTAGACGAACACCACCGCAGTGAATGGCACGATGGCGCCCCGCAGGCCGAACTGGGCGCGGGATTGGATCATCTGCGGCAGGCCCATGCGCGGGCCCTGGTTGGCGTGGAAGGCCATGCAGAAGGTGCCCAGGCACACGCCAATGACGATCGCCAGAATGGCATAGGGCAGACTCAGGCCCAGGGCCGCGCCGGTGAAGCCGGTGACCATGGTGGTGAGTACGAAGTTGCCGGTGAACCAGAAGGGCCCTTGATGCCAGACCTTGCCGTGGCGTTCATGGCGCGGCACGTAGTCGATGGAACGGGTTTCGATGGCAAGGCCCGGAGGATGGGCTTTCTCGGTGACGCAAGAAGAGGTCGTCATGGGCTACAGCCTTGTTTTTATAGGTCGACCCCGGAGTCTCGGACAAACGCAGCGGTTGTTGAATCAGTGGCGGCAAATAATCAGTTCAGGAATTTGTGAACTGATGAGGGGGACTTGCTGGCAAAGGCGTCGGCGAGATCGGCACCCGGGTTGCGGGCCTCTTCGCTGGCAAGCCAGCTCCTACGGGAGTGGAGAGGGCGCGGGCCCTTGTAGGAGCCGGCTTGCCGGCGAAGGCGTCGACGGGATCGACGCCTGGCTTGTGGGTCAGGCGCTCATCACGGTGCGGATGTCGGCTGCCAGTTCGCGCACGCGCTCTTCTTCGGTGTCCCAGGAGCACATGAAACGCGCGCCACCCTTGCCGATGAAGGTGTAGAAGCGCCAGCCCTTGGCGGTCAGCGCGGCAATCGCCGGTTCCGAGAGCTGCAGGAACACGCCGTTGGCCTGCACCGGGAACATCAGCTCAACACCGGGAATGTCCTCCACCAGCTTGGCGAGCAGTTGCGCGCAGTGGTTGGCGTGGCGGGCGTGCTTGAGCCAGGCGTCGTGTTCCAGCAGGCCGACCCAGGGCGCTGAGAGAAAGCGCATTTTCGAGGCCAGTTGGCCGGCCTGCTTGCAGCGGTAGTCGAAGTCTTCCGCCAGCTTGTGGTTGAAGAACAGGATCGCTTCACCCACGGCCATGCCGTTTTTCGTGCCGCCAAAGCACAGCACGTCCACCCCGGCCTTCCAGGTCAGATCCGCCGGGGTGCAGCCGAGGAAGGCGCAGGCGTTGGAGAAGCGTGCGCCGTCCATGTGCAGGTTCAGCCCCAGTTCCTTGCAGGTGGCGCTGATGGCACGGACTTCTTCCGGGGTGTAGACGCTGCCTACTTCAGTGGCCTGGGTCAGGGTCACCACTCGCGGCTTGGGGTAGTGGATGTCCTGGCGCTTGAGGGCGATCTCGCGGATCGATTCCGGGGTCAGCTTGCCGTTCTGGGTGCCGGCGATCAGCAGCTTGGAACCGTTGGAGAAGAACTCCGGTGCACCGCATTCGTCGGTTTCGACGTGGGCGGTTTCCGAGCAGATCACGCTGTGGTAACTCTGGCACAGCGACGACAGGGCCAGGGAGTTGGCGGCGGTGCCGTTGAAGGCGAAGAACACTTCGCAGTCGGTTTCGAACAATCTGCGGAAATGATCCGAGGCGCGAGCGGTCCACTGATCGTCGCCGTAAGCGCGCTCGTGGCCGTGGTTGGCCTGCTCCATGGCGGCCCAGGCTTCAGGGCAGATGCCGGAGTAGTTGTCGCTGGCGAATTGTTGGCTCTTGTCGGTCATGGCCGGCTCCGTGGTCGATGATGGTGCGCACTTTACCCAAGAATAATGGCCCAGCACACGCTCTGTTTATGCCGGAATAATGCATGGCCCATAAGGATTTATGCGTGAAGCGATGCTGAAAACCGACAACGGCCGGCGCGATGGGGCGCTGGATGCGCTGAAGTGGCTGGCGCTGCTGAGCATGGTTCTCGATCACCTGCGTTATGTAGGCCTGAGCCTGGACTGGCTGTATGTGCCTGGGCGCCTGGCATTTCCCTGGTTCTGTCTGGCAATGGCGGTGAATCTGATGCGCCTGGGCGAGCGCGAAGGGCGCCCGTCCGGGCAATGGCGCTACCTAGGCTGGTTGCTGCTGTTCAGCGGGCTCAGTGAGATTCCCTATCGCCTGTTCGTTCCTGATCCCGACACCTTGAATGTATTGCCGACCCTGGCCCTGGGGCTGCTGGTGGCCCGGGGCTGGCAGCGGCCCAGGGGGCTGGCGTTGGCGCTTGGCTTGGCGGCCCTGCTGTTGGCGCTGGGGTTTTCCCGCTGGCTGATGTTTGGTGCGCTCGGGGTGTTGCTGCCGTTGGCCCTGGTGCTGGTGCTGCGTCGGTCCTGGTATTTCAGCCTGTTGCCGGGGGCCTTGTGTCTGGCGGCCAACCAATGGGAAACCTTGTTCCCGGCGGCGCGCCTGGGCAATTGGGTGGCGACCTGCGGTATCGCCGCTTGTCTGTTGGCGCCATTGTTGGGGGTGATGCTGCTGCGGGTCTTGCGCGGTTGCCCGGCGCCGGCGATGCGGCGTTGGGCGTATGGGCTGTATCCCCTGCATTTTCTTCTTCTACTGGCCCTGCGCGCCTCCTTGTAGGAGCCGGCTTGCCGGCGAAGGCGTCCAGCGGACTTGCGCCTGGCTTGAGGGCCTGTTCGCTGGCAAGCCAGCTCCTACGGAGAGGTGGGCGCCGTTTTTGTAGGACCCGGCTTGCCGGCGAAGGCGTCCGTCGGATTTGTGCCTGGCTTGGCGGGCTGTTCGCTGGCAAGCCAGCTCTTGCGGGGGAGGGGCGTGGCGGGGCGGGGGAGGGACAGGCCCGATCCAGAGCCGTTGGCGGGTGGCGCGGGCAGGCATTTGTCCGTGGGCGCCAGGGCATGTCGTAAACGCACCTTTGTGTGGCGTCCATAGGCATTTGAGTTCCCCTTGCCGGTCATACCATCGCATCCAAAGGGCACAGCTTTAAGGCTGGCCTCACCGAGACGAAAGGCGCACCGCCGCCGCTGGGAGAGACGTGATGTTCAGCAAGCAAGACCAGATCCAGGGTTACGACGATACACTGCTGGCGGCGATCAATGCCGAGGAACAACGCCAGGAAGATCACATCGAGCTGATCGCGTCGGAGAACTACACCAGCAAGCGGGTGATGCAGGCGCAAGGCAGCGGGCTGACCAACAAGTACGCCGAAGGCTATCCGGGCAAGCGCTACTACGGTGGCTGCGAGCATGTGGACAAGGTCGAGGCCCTGGCCATCGAGCGTGCCAAGCAGCTGTTCGGTGCCGACTACGCCAACGTCCAGCCGCATTCCGGTTCTTCGGCCAACAGCGAGGTGTACCTGGCCCTGCTGCAGGCCGGCGACACCATCCTCGGTATGAGCCTGGCCCATGGCGGCCACCTGACCCACGGCGCCAAGGTGTCGTCCTCGGGCAAGCTGTACAACGCCGTGCAGTACGGTATCGATACCCGCACCGGGCTGATCGACTACGACGAGGTCGAGCGCCTGGCCGTTGAACACAAGCCGAAGATGATCGTCGCCGGCTTCTCGGCCTACTCCAAGACCCTGGATTTCCCGCGCTTCCGGCAGATCGCCGACAAGGTCGGGGCACTGCTGTTCGTCGACATGGCCCACGTCGCCGGGTTGGTCGCCGCTGGTCTGTATCCCAACCCGCTGCCCTATGCCGATGTGGTCACCACCACCACCCACAAGACCCTGCGCGGTCCCCGTGGCGGCCTGATCCTGGCCAAGGCCAACGAAGAGATCGAGAAGAAACTCAACGCTGCGGTGTTCCCGGGTGCCCAGGGCGGTCCGTTGATGCACGTGATCGCCGCCAAGGCGGTGTGCTTCAAGGAAGCGTCGGAGCCGGGCTTCAAGGCCTATCAGCAGCAAGTGATCGACAACGCCCAGGCCATGGCCGGCGTATTTATCAAACGTGGCTACGATGTAGTGTCCGGCGGCACCGACAACCACCTGTTCCTGGTCAGCCTGATTCGCCAGGGCCTGACCGGCAAAGATGCTGATGCCGCCCTGGGCCGTGCCCACATCACCGTGAACAAGAACGCCGTGCCCAACGACCCGCAGTCGCCGTTTGTGACGTCCGGCCTGCGCATCGGCACCCCGGCGGTCACCACCCGCGGATTCAAGGTCACCCAGTGCATTGAACTGGCTGGCTGGATCTGCGACATCCTCGACCACCTCGGCGATGCCGACGTCGAGGCCAATGTCGCTCGCCAGGTGGCGACCCTGTGCGCTGATTTCCCGGTTTACCGCTGAGAGCCGCAACTGGAGCAATGACTATGCAACGCTATTCGGGCTTCGGCCTCTTCAAGCACTCTCTCAGCCACCATGAAAACTGGCAGCGCATGTGGCGCACGCCGACCCCGAAGAAAGTCTATGACGTGGTCATAGTCGGCGGTGGCGGGCACGGCCTGGCGACCGCCTACTACCTGGCCAAGGAACACGGCATCACCAACGTCGCGGTGGTGGAAAAAGGCTGGCTGGGCGGCGGCAACACCGCGCGCAACACCACCATCGTGCGTTCCAACTACCTGTGGGACGAGTCGGCGCAGCTTTACGAGCACGCCATGAAATTGTGGGAAGGCCTGTCCCAGGACCTCAACTACAACGTGATGTTCTCCCAGCGCGGGGTCTACAACCTGTGCCACACGCTGCAGGACATCCGTGATTCCGAGCGTCGGGTCAGCGCCAACCGCCTCAACGGCATCGACGGCGAGCTGCTCAACACCCAGCAGGTAGCGGACGAGATCCCTTACCTGGACTGCTCGAAGAACACCCGCTACCCGGTGCTTGGCGCCACGGTCCAGCGCCGTGGCGGCGTGGCCCGTCACGATGCCGTGGCCTGGGGTTTCGCCCGGGCCGCCGACGCCCTGGGCGTGGACCTGATCCAGCAGACTGAAGTCATTGGCTTTCGCAAGGAAAACGGCGTGTGCATCGGCGTCGAGACCAACAAGGGCTTTATCGGCGCCAAGCGCGTCGGAGTGGTCACGGCCGGTAACTCCGGGCACATGGCCAAGCTCGCGGGCTTCCGTTTGCCGATCGAATCCCACCCGCTGCAAGCGCTGGTGTCGGAGCCGATCAAACCGATCATCGACAGCGTGATCATGTCCAACGCGGTGCACGGCTATATCAGTCAGTCGGACAAGGGCGATCTGGTGATCGGTGCCGGTATCGACGGCTGGGTCGGCTACGGCCAGCGCGGCTCCTACCCGGTGATCGAGCACACCATCCAGGCCATCGTCGAGATGTTCCCGGTTCTCTCCCGAGTGCGCATGAACCGGCAGTGGGGCGGCATCGTCGACACCAGCCCGGACGCCTGCCCGATCATCTCCAAGACGCCGGTGCCGAACATGTTCTTCAACTGCGGTTGGGGCACTGGTGGCTTCAAGGCCACCCCGGGCTCGGGCAACGTGTTTGCCGCCAGTCTGGCCAAGGGCGAGATGCATCCTCTGGCCGCTCCTTTCTCCATCGACCGTTTCCACAACGGTGCGCTGATCGACGAACACGGCGCTGCTGCGGTCGCCCACTAAAAGGACAAATACCTATGTTGCATATCTTCTGTCCTCACTGCGGCGAACTGCGCTCCGAAGAGGAGTTCCACTCGTCCGGCCAGGCGCACATTCCACGGCCCCTGGACCCCAACGCCTGCACCGACGAGGAGTGGGGCGACTACATGTTCTTCCGCGACAACCCCCGCGGCCTGCACCACGAGTTGTGGATTCACGCCGCCGGGTGCCGCCAGTACTTCAACGCCACCCGCGACACCGTCACCTACGAAATTCTTGAAACCTACAAGATTGGCACCAAACCGCAGTTCACCGCCAAGGCTGCTGGAGAGAAGGTATGAGCCAGACCAATCGCCTGTCCAACGGCGGACGCATCGACCGCAACAAAGTCCTCACCTTCACCTTCAACGGCCAGACCTACAAAGGCTTCGAGGGCGACACCCTGGCCTCGGCCCTGCTGGCCAACGGTGTGGACATCATCGGTCGCAGCTTCAAGTATTCCCGGCCCCGGGGCATCTTCGCCGCGGGCTGTGAAGAGCCCAACGCGGTGCTGCAGATCGGCGCCACCGAAGCCACCCAGATCCCCAACGTGCGCGCTACCCAACAGGCGCTGTACCAGGGCCTGGTGGCCACCAGCACCAACGGCTGGCCCAGCGTCAACAACGACATGATGGGGATTCTCGGCAAGGTCGGCGGCAAGCTGATGCCACCGGGCTTCTACTACAAAACCTTCATGTACCCGCAATCGTTCTGGATGACCTACGAGAAGTACATCCGCAAGGCCGCGGGCCTGGGCCGTTCGCCCACTGAGAACGATGCGGACACCTACGACAACATGAACCAGCACTGCGACGTGCTGATTGTCGGTGGCGGCCCCGCCGGTCTCGCGGCAGCCCTGGCCGCTGCCCGCAGTGGCGCCCGGGTGATCCTGGCCGACGAGCAGGAAGAGTTCGGCGGCACCCTGCTGGACAGTCGCGAAAGCCTGGACGGCAAGCCGGCGGTGGAGTGGGTGGCCAGCGTGGTCGCCGAACTCAAGTCGCTGCCGGATGTGTTGTTGCTGCCACGGGCCACGGTCAACGGCTACCACGACCATAACTTCCTGACCATTCACGAGCGTCTCACCGATCACCTCGGCGACCGTGCGCCGATCGGCCAGGTGCGCCAGCGTATCCACCGGGTTCGCGCCAAGCGTGTGGTGCTGGCCACCGGCGCCCACGAGCGGCCGCTGGTCTACGGCAACAACGATGTGCCGGGCAACATGCTGGCCGGTGCCGTGTCCACCTACGTGCGCCGCTACGGCGTGGCCCCGGGCAAGAAGCTGGTGCTGTCCACCAACAACGACCATGCCTACCGCGTGGCCCTGGACTGGCTCGACGCCAGCCTGCAAGTGGTGGCCATCGCCGATGCGCGGCACAACCCCCGCGGCGCTCTGGTGGAAGAAGCCCGGGCCAAGGGCATCCGCATCCTCACTTCCAGTGCGGTGATCGAAGCCCGTGGCAGCAAACACGTGACCGGCGCGCGCATAGCGGCCATCGACGTCAAGGCGCACAAGGTCACCAGCCCTGGCGAATGGCTCGATTGCGACCTGATCGCCAGCTCCGGCGGCTACAGCCCAGTGGTGCACCTGGCTTCGCACCTGGGCGGCAAGCCGGTGTGGCGTGAAGACATCCTCGGTTTTGTGCCCGGTGAAGCGCCGCAGAAACGCGTGTGCGTCGGTGGCATCAACGGCGTCTACAGCCTCGGCGACACCCTGGCCGATGGTTTCGAGGGCGGTGTACGCGCCGCCAGCGAAGCTGGCTTCCAGAGCGTGGAGGGCGTGCTGCCCAAAGCCCTGGCCCGTCTTGAAGAACCGACCCTGGCGCTGTTCCAGGTGCCCCATGAAAAAGGCACTGCCCGGGCGCCGAAGCAATTCGTCGACTTGCAGAACGACGTTACCGCCGCCGCCATCGAACTGGCGACCCGCGAGGGCTTCGAGTCGGTGGAACACGTCAAGCGCTACACCGCCCTGGGCTTCGGTACCGATCAGGGCAAGCTGGGCAACGTCAACGGCCTGGCCATTGCTGCCCGCTCGCTGAACGTCAGCATCCCGCAGATGGGCACCACCATGTTCCGTCCGAACTACACGCCGGTGACCTTCGGCGCCGTGGCCGGTCGTCACTGTGGGCACATCTTCGAGCCGGTGCGTTTCACCGCGCTGCATGCCTGGCACGTGAAGAACGGCGCCGAGTTCGAAGACGTCGGCCAGTGGAAGCGCCCTTGGTACTTCCCGAAAAACGGCGAAGACCTGCACGCCGCGGTCAAGCGTGAATGCCTGGCCGTGCGTGACAGCGTTGGCCTGCTGGACGCCTCGACCCTGGGCAAGATCGACATCCAGGGCCCGGACGCCCGTGAATTCCTCAACCGCATCTACACCAACGCCTGGACCAAGCTCGACGTGGGCAAGGCCCGCTACGGCCTGATGTGCAAGGAAGACGGCATGGTCTTCGACGACGGCGTCACTGCCTGTCTGGCCGACAACCACTTCCTGATGACCACCACCACCGGCGGCGCGGCTCGCGTGCTGCAGTGGCTGGAGATCTACCAGCAGACCGAATGGCCGGACCTCAAGGTGTACTTCACCTCGGTCACCGACCACTGGGCCACCATGACCCTGTCGGGCCCCAACAGCCGCAAGCTGTTGAGCGAAGTCACCGACATCGACCTGGACAAGGACGGCTTCCCGTTCATGACCTGGAAGGAAGGCCTGGTGGGCGGCGTGCCGGCGCGGGTGTTCCGTATCTCCTTCACCGGCGAGCTGTCCTACGAGGTCAACGTCCAGGCCGACTACGCCATGGGCGTGCTGGAGCAGATCGTCGAGGCTGGCAAGAAGTACAACCTGACCCCCTATGGCACCGAGACCATGCACGTGCTGCGGGCCGAGAAGGGTTTCATCATCGTTGGCCAGGACACCGACGGTTCCATGACCCCGGACGACCTGAACATGGGCTGGTGCGTGGGCCGGACCAAGCCGTTCTCGTGGATCGGCTGGCGCGGGATGAACCGGGAAGACTGCGTGCGCGAGGAGCGCAAGCAACTGGTGGGGCTCAAGCCGATCGACCCGACCCAGTGGCTGCCGGAAGGCGCGCAACTGGTGTTCAACCCCAAGCAGGCGATTCCCATGAGCATGGTCGGTCACGTGACCTCCAGCTACGCCCACAACTCCCTGGGTTATTCCTTCGCCCTGGGCGTGGTCAAGGGCGGCCTCAAGCGCTTGGGCGAGCGGGTCTTCGCGCCCCTGGCCGATGGCCGGGTGATCGAGGCGGAAATCGTTTCCTCGGTGTTCTTCGACCCCAAAGGCGATCGTCAGAACATCTAAGGCACAACACGGTTCACGTAGGAGCCGGCTTGCCGGCGAAGGCGGCCTCAGGGCCGGCACAAGGCCCAAGCGCCTCTTCGCCGACAGCCGCCCCACAGGGCTGGCGTTATCAACAGAATTCAGGACAGGTGCTCTATGACCGCAGTCAACGTTTACCAACAGCGCCCTACCAGCGGGGCCAAGGCCGAGTCGTCCTTGCACCACGCCGACCTGCCGAGCCTGGTGGGCAAGGGCCGCAAGAACGCCGGGGTGATCCTGCGCGAGAAAAAACTCCTCGGCCACCTGACGATCCGTGGCGACGGCCACGATCCGGCCTTCGCCGCCGGCGTGCACAAGGCCCTGGGAATCGAATTGCCGGGCGCCCTGAGCGTGGTGGTCAAGGGCGACAGCAGCCTGCAATGGCTGGGCCCGGATGAGTGGTTGCTGATCGTGCCCAGCGGTGAAGAATTCGCCGCCGAGCAGAACCTGCGCGCAGCCCTGGGCGACCTGCATATCCAGATCGTCAACGTCAGCGGTGGCCAGCAGATCCTCGAACTGTCCGGCCCCAACGTGCGTCAGGTGCTGATGAAGTCCACCAGCTACGACGTGCACCCGAACAACTTTCCGGTGGGCAAGGCGGTGGGCACGGTGTTCGCCAAGTCGCAGTTGGTGATTCGCCGTACAGGCGAAGACACCTGGGAACTGCTGGTACGCCGCAGCTTTTCCGATTACTGGTGGATGTGGCTGCAGGATGCCGCGGCCGAATATGGCCTTAGCGTGCAGGCCTGAACCCAGCTTGGCTTGGTAGAGAATCGACCGCGCTGCGGTTGCCCCAACGAACAGGAGTTACTGCCCATGAGCCGCGCCCCCGATACATGGATTCTCACCGCCGATTGCCCCAGCGTGCTCGGCACGGTGGACGCGGTGACCCGCTTTCTGTTCGAGCAGGGCTGCTACGTCACCGAGCACCATTCCTTCGATGACCGGCTCTCGGGCCGCTTCTTCATTCGCGTGGAATTTCGCCAGCCCGACGGCCTCGACGAACAGGGCTTTCGCGATGGCCTGGCGCAGCGAGCCAAGGCCTTCGAGATGAACTTCGAACTGACCGCGCCACACTACCGGCCGAAGGTGGTGATCATGGTCTCCAAGGCCGACCACTGCCTCAACGACTTGCTCTATCGCCAGCGCATCGGCCAGTTGCCCATGGACGTGGTGGCGGTGGTGTCCAACCACCCGGACCTCAAACCCCTGGCCGACTGGCACCAGATTCCCTACCACCACTTCCCCCTCGACCCCAACGACAAGCCGTCCCAGGAGCGTCAGGTGTGGCAGGTGATCGAGGACTCCGGTGCCGAACTGGTGATTCTTGCCCGCTACATGCAGGTGCTGTCGCCGGAGCTGTGCCGCAAGCTCGATGGCAAGGCGATCAATATCCACCACTCCCTGCTGCCGGGTTTCAAGGGCGCCAAGCCTTATCACCAGGCCTACAACAAGGGCGTGAAACTGGTGGGCGCCACCGCGCACTACATCAACAACGACCTGGACGAAGGCCCGATCATCGCCCAGGGCGTGGAAGTGGTGGACCACAGTTACTACCCCGAAGACCTGATTGCCAAGGGCCGGGACATCGAAGGCCTGACCCTGGCCCGGGCGGTGGGTTATCACATCGAACGGCGGGTGTTCTTGAACGGCAACCGCACGGTGGTGCTCTGATGATTCTTGGGGCGGCTGCGCAGCCCTTCGCGAGCAAGCTCGCTCCTACAGGCGTTGCGCCTGTTCGCGTGAAAGCGATTTTGAAAACGAAACAGCATCTGTACCCGAGCAATCCACGTGTTTCCCCTGTGGGTAACGCGGTTCCATAACAACAACAGCGAGGTGAAAGCATGTCTGGTAATCGTGGTGTCGTGTATCTCGGCAGCGGCAAGGTCGAAGTACGGAAAATCGACTATCCAAAAATGCAGGACCCGCGTGGCAGGAAGATTGAGCACGGCGTCATCCTGCGCGTGGTCTCCACCAACATCTGCGGTTCGGACCAACACATGGTCCGTGGCCGTACCACCGCCCAGGTCGGCCTGGTCCTGGGCCACGAAATCACCGGCGAAGTCATCGAGAAGGGCAGTGACGTCGAGAACCTGAAGATCGGCGATCTGGTTTCGGTGCCGTTCAACGTGGCGTGCGGGCGCTGCCGTTCCTGCAAGGAGCAACACACCGGGGTCTGCCTGACCGTCAACCCGGCCCGCGCCGGTGGTGCCTACGGTTACGTCGACATGGGCGACTGGACCGGTGGCCAGGCCGAGTACGTGCTGGTGCCTTACGCCGACTTCAACTTGCTGAAACTGCCGAATCGCGACAAGGCCATGGAGAAGATCCGCGACCTGACTTGCCTCTCCGACATCCTGCCCACCGGTTATCACGGCGCCGTCACCGCTGGCGTTGGCCCGGGCAGCACCGTTTATGTGGCCGGTGCCGGTCCGGTCGGTCTGGCGGCCGCCGCTTCTGCGCGCTTGCTGGGGGCGGCGGTGGTGATTGTCGGCGACGTCAACCCGGTGCGCCTGGCCCACGCCAAGGCCCAGGGTTTTGAAATTGCCGACCTGTCCAAGGACACCCCGCTGCACGAACAGATCGCCGATTTGCTCGGTGAGCCGGAAGTCGACTGCGCAGTGGACGCCGTGGGCTTCGAAGCCCGTGGTCACGGCCATGCCGGTGCCCAGCACGAAGCCCCGGCCACCGTGCTCAACTCGCTGATGGGCGTGGTGCGGGTGGCGGGCAAGATCGGCATTCCCGGCCTGTACGTCACCGAAGACCCGGGAGCCGTGGACGCCGCGGCGAAGATGGGCAGCCTGAGCATCCGCTTCGGCCTGGGCTGGGCCAAGTCCCACAGCTTCCACACCGGCCAGACCCCGGTGATGAAGTACAACCGCCAACTGATGCAGGCCATCATGTGGGACCGCATCAACATTGCCGACGTGGTGGGGGTTGAAGTCATCAGCCTCGACGACGCCCCGCGCGGCTATGGCGAGTTCGACGCCGGCGTGCCGAAGAAATTCGTCATCGACCCGCACAAGCTGTTCAGCGCTGCCTGAGGACAGTCAGCCTTTGGGTTGAAGCCTGTCAGTCACTTAAAACGCCGCCTTCTCTTGCCGAGAACGCGGCGTTTTTTTCTTCTGGGGCGAGGGCACTTTCAATCAGGCGATCAGTGTGGCGCACAAGCGCCGTCCCAGCACATCCATCAGGTCGCAGCCATCGGTTGATGTCTTGCAGGAATTGTCGGTTGTTCGGCGAGTGCTCGGTAACGGTTGCGGATGGTGAGTCAATAGCCTCTACCCGGGTAGTCGAACCAGTGTTCGCCACTCAGGATTTCCTTTATGTCGGTCTCGGCCAGGATGCCTGGCGCATCCCGCTGGAAGCGCGAGCGCCACTGGGGCAGCCACCAGTAGTTCAGCGCCGTGCCTCTTGGTATCAGCACCAGGGTCAGGACGGGGCGGTCCATGGCGCCGCGCTGGTACAGCTGGTGGCTGCGGTCCATGAGGTCCAGGTAGTAGTCGAGGGGCAGGGACAGCATCAGGGCCGTGGTATGCACCTTTTCCGTCTGGGTTCGCTCTGGGTCCTGCAGCAGGTTCAGGGCTTCGCAGTAGTAACGCTCGGGTTGGCGGGCGAACGCCTGGGCCTCGGCAACGCCAAGAATGCCCAAGGCACTGCCGTCGTCGCGCCAGTCGGCTCCCTGGCGATCGCTGAAGTGCTGGCGGATGAAGCCGGTCAGGAGGCCCGGGGCCGCGTCGGTGCATTGGCTGCTATCGACCGGGGTGCCGATTCGCCAGAGGAACAGGGCCGTTGCCAGGGCCAGCAGGATGCAGCTGTATAGCGCAGCTCTCATAAGAGTCCGTTCGGTTGATGGCGCCAGGTGGCGCGGGGTCTTCCATGGCAGGCAGGGGGGCTGTCTGCAAAGGCGTGGGTGGGGGCCTGGGCGCGGAGTTTACCTTGAGGGCGTTCGCGGGCAAGCCCGCTCCTACGCCAGCGGGTGCCGGTTACAGCACTGTAAGTTGTCCCTGGTACAGCACCGGCCCGGTGGGTTGCCCGGTAGGCGAGCCGCCGTGGGGTTCGAGGCTCACCGCCAGGGCGATCGGGGTGCCCAGCAGCTCGCGCTGGGCCGGGCTCAGGTTGATCTTGCCTTTGCCCCCCACCGGCACCACGCCGAGGGAAATCGGCTGGCCGTCGGCAGGGATCGCCCAGAGTTCCAGGCTGCGGTCCAGGCCAACAGCCGCCAGGGTCAGGGGTTCGACTTGCAGGTACTGGGCGTGAGCCTTGATCCGCAGCGCCGGTTGCTGGTCGGCGCTGAGCAGGGTGGCGCTGTAGCGCACCTGATCGCTTTGCTGGATAAAGCCGATGTACAGGGTCGCCACGACTGCGCAGGCGGCAATCGCCAGGCGCAGGCGCATCCACAGTGGATTTTTCTTCGGTACATGCAGGACCTGGGGTTCGATGCGTGCCTGGATACCCTCCCAGACCCGCTCCGGCACCACCTCTTCAGGCAAGGCGTCGGTCAAAGGGGACAGGCTTTCCCGCCACTGCGCCAGTTCTTCACGCAGGGCGGTGTCATCCAGCAAGAGCATTTCAAAGCGCCGGCGTGCGGCGCCCTGCATCAGGCCGATGGCGTAGTCGGCGGCCAGGGCGCGGCGTCGTTCAGGGGTTTGATAGTTCATGCTTCAAGGCACCGGCGCAGGCGTTCCATGCCCCGGCGAATCCAGGATTTCACCGAGCCCAGGGGCGCCGCCAAGTGTTCGGCCAGCTCCGAGCAGGACAGGCCCTGGAAGTAGGCCACGGTGATGGATTGGCGTTGCATGCCGTCGAGGTTTTCCAGACAGCGGTTCAGGGCCTGGGCTTGGCGCGCGCTGTCCAGTTGTTCGTGGGCTGAAGGGCTTTGATCCTCCAGCTGTTGTTCTTCGAACTCGCCCAACGGCCGTTCGCGGTGTTTGCGCAACTGGTCGATGGCCTGGTTGCGGGTGATGTTGATCATCCAGGTCAGGGGCGCGGACAGGTGCGGCTGGTAGCGCACGGCGTTGTTCCAGATGCGCACGAAGCTTTCCTGCAGCACCTCTTCGGCCAGATCGCGGCGGCCCATGAAGCGCAGGGCGACGCCGTGCAGGCGTGGCGCAACACTGCGATAGAGGGTTTCGAAGGCCCGGCGATCGCCCAGTGAACACTGGGCCAGCAGGTGCCGCAGCTGATCGGTGTCGAGGGTCGAGATAGCGGTTCTCCTGGCAGGAACTGGGGCAAGGGGCAACGACAGACGCCGACTGACGCAGCCAAAGATTAGTCCAGGGGGGGCGGTTGTTCCATTCACGTCCTGTTGCCTCGTGCCGGGGCTGGGATAGGCGCTTGTGAACGATATACGTAGCAGCAGCGGGCCTGGATGCAGCCGCCGGACGGCAGGGTGGGTGTCGGAACATTCGCCGTCGGCCTCAGTCAAAACACTGTTTTCCCGCTGCCCGAATCCGGGTGGTTTCTCGCCCCATGAGGTTGTTTCGATGAATATTCCACGCGGTTTCGCCCTGGCTACCCTGATGACCCTGGCAGCCGGTTCGGCTTTGGCCGGCGGTTTCAGCCTGAACGATGCGGCCAATGCCATTGCCGGCATGCAGGGCGGCGACAAGGCCGCTGCTGCCGCACCGACCTCCCAGACCGCCGGTCTGCTGGGCACCCTGTCGCAACTCAATGTCACCCCTGAGCAAGCCGTCGGCGGCACCGGCGCCATGCTCGGCCTGGCGAAGAATCAACTGAGCAGTTCGGACTATTCACAACTGAGCAAAAGCGTACCGGGCCTGGACCAGCTCTCGGGCAGCAACGCCCTGGGCAGTTTGGGCGCCTTGGGCGGCCTGCTCGGTCAGTCTTCCGGTAAAACCGCCGGCCTGGACAGCGCCCTGGGCAACGTCAAGGACACCAATGACTTGAACAACGCCTTTGGTGCCCTGGGCATGGACAGCGGCATGATCGGCCAGTTTGCCCCGTTGATCCTGCAGTACCTGGGCCAGCAGGGCGTCGGCGGTTCTCTGCTGCAAAGCCTGAGCGGCATCTGGGGCGTGGCCAAGTAACGCCCTGCAGCCCCGGCGCCGGGC
The DNA here is from genome assembly GCF_045013505.1 of Pseudomonas sp. JDS08PS003. NCBI lineage: Bacteria > Pseudomonadati > Pseudomonadota > Gammaproteobacteria > Pseudomonadales > Pseudomonadaceae > Pseudomonas > Pseudomonas sp. JDS08PS003. The sequence goes on along the minus strand of NZ_CP120724.1, from coordinate 6,642,185 downwards.
GCGTTGGGGCTTTTCCTGATTGTTGATGCACTCGTCTTTACCTTTCCTGGAGTTTTCGTCGAATCGGGCCTGTGCTATATCTCGCGCCCCGTTTTCCAAGGAAGCTTGAACGCGATGTTCATGGATGCACTGAAGATGTCTCTGCCCGCCGATGCGGTGCTCGGTTTCATGCTCTACATGCTGGGCGCTGCCCTGGTCTTTGCCCTCTACGCGTTCATCTACACGCGCCTGACGCCTTATAACGAATTCGCCCTGATCCGCCAGGGCAACAGTGCCGCGTCGATCGCCCTGTCCGGTGCCTTGCTGGGCTTTGCGATTCCGGTGGCCAGCGCAATTTCCCATTCCATTTCGATCATCGATTTCCTGCTCTGGGCCGGCGTCGCCTCGGTGGTGCAGTTGCTGGCGTTCTTTGTGGTCAGCCTGATCCTCAAGGGGCTGTCCCAGCGCATCGCCAACCAGGAAAACGCCGCAGCGATCCTGGTGGCTTCGGTCTCTGTCGGTGTCGGCCTGCTGAATGCGGCCTGCATGACCCCATCGGTCTGAGGGCGTCGGCATGAAGCGCAGTAAAAGTGTGCGCCTGGTGCTGCTGGGCAGCGTGCCGTTCGCCCTGGCCGCCTGTGACGGTCAGCCCCAGGCGACCCGGGAAGTGCGCCAAACCCAGAACTTCACCAGTCTGAGTGAATGCGAGCGAGCACAGATCCCGTTGGCGATCTGCCAGGCGGCTCGGGCTGATGCCAGCGAGCGTGGAGAGAGCGTGGCCCCGCGTTACCTGGATCTGCAACGCTGTGAGGAGGAGTTCTTCACGGGCAAGTGCATGGTCTCCCGGGACAACCGCGCCTACGTGCCGCTTTCCAGCGGCTTTGCCCTGACCACTCAGCGCACGGTGCCGGTCGAGCCCGAGGAAGAACAGCAACAGAGCAGCTCCAGCAGCAGTTCAGGTAGCAGCAGCAGTGGTGGTGGTGGTGGTGGTGGTGGTGGTGGTGGCCGTAGCAGCAACTCCTCCAGCACCGGTTCCAGCTTCTGGCGCTGGATCGGCCTGGACTCGACCCCGGAGCCGCGCTATTTCAGCGAGCCCCTGTATCAGGAGCGCGACGGTCGCGGCGGTACGCGACTGAGCACCCTCAGCCAGCAGGTGGAGGCCGGCAAGACCTTCTCCGGCGCCAACGGTGGACGCTTCGGTATTTCCAGCCCAGAACACTTCACCAGCGCCGGCAACTCCCTGGCCGGTGCCCATGAAGTGGTCAGCCGCAGCGGCTTCGGTTCCTCCAGCCACAGCAGTTGGAGCTTCGGTTCTTGAAACGCATCCCCAGCACCCCGCGGGCGGACTGGCAGGCCACGGCGGAACAACTGGGCTTCGCTTTCCACACCTTCGACGGCGAGCCTTACTGGGACGAGTCGGCCTATTACCGCTTCAACCTGCGACAGATCGAGGACGACCTGGAAGACCCGACCCAGGAACTGCACGAGCTGTGCATGGCCCTGGTGGCCGAGGTGGTGGACAGCGAAGAGTTGCTGGAGCGCCTGGCCATCCCCGAGGCCTTCCATGAGTTGATCCGCCAGTCCTGGAAGCAGGGCGAGCCCCATCTCTATGGGCGCATGGACCTGTGCTACGACGGCGCAGGTCCGGCCAAGCTCCTGGAAACCAACTACGACACGCCGACCTCGCTGTATGAGGCGAGCTTCTTCCAGTACGTCTGGCTCGAACAGCAGATGCAGCGCGGACAACTGCCGGCGGGCTGCGATCAGTTCAACAGCATCGAAGACAAGCTGCTCCAGGCCTTCGTCCAGGGTGGCTTCAAGTCGCCGATGCACTTCGCCTCGGTCAGGGACTCGCTTGAGGATCGCGGCACCGTCGAATACCTGCGGGACATCGCCCGTCAGGCCGGCCTGGGTACGCGGCTGATCGATATCGAGGCGATTGGCCTGAATGCCGGCGGGCGTTTTGTCGACCTGCTGGGCACGCCCATTGAAAGCCTGTTCAAGCTCTATCCCTGGGAGCATTTGTTCAACGAAGCCTTTGGCCCGGCGATTGCCGGCAGCGGCACGCAGTTTGTCGAGCCGCCGTGGAAGGCGATCCTGTCCAACAAGGGCGCCATGGCCCTGCTCTGGGAGCGGCACGCGGGGCACCCGAACCTGCTGCCGTCGTTCATCGACGACGCCCCCTGCGCCAGCCTGAATGCGGGCTGGGTGCGCAAGCCGTTCTTTTCCCGTGAAGGGGCCAATGTGGAAATCTGCACCGCGGGTGGCGAGCGTTTGATCGAAGCCGGGCCCTACGGTGGTGGCCCCTGTATCCGCCAGCAGTTTCAGCCGCTGCCGACCTTTGCCGGTAATCACACAGTGATCGGCAGTTGGGTGATCGGCGATCAGCCGGCGGGGATTGGCATTCGTGAGGACAACTCGCCGATCACCAAGGACAGCAGCCGCTTCCTGCCCCACGTGATCATCGATTGATCAGCGGTTTTCGCTCAGCAGTTCGCTGATGCGCTGGTCCTTGTCGGTCCATAGCCGGTTGACCCAGTCCTGCACTTGCTGGCGGAACGCCGGGTCGTTTTCGTAATCGCCGTGCCACAGCGACGGGTCCAGCTCGCGGGTACGGATGTCGATGATCACCTTGGGCACGCTGCCGCAGATCAGGTCCCAAAAACCGGGGGTGCGTGCTTGTGGATAGACCACAGTCACATCCAGCACCGCGTCCAGTTGTTCACCCAGAGCTGCGAGAACGAAGGCCACGCCGCCAGCCTTGGGCTTGAGCAGGTGCTGGAAGGGGGAGTTCTGCTGCTGGCGCTTGGCCGGGGTGAAACGGGTGCCCTCCAGGTAGTTGACCACGGTCACTGGCTGGCGCTTGAACAGCTCGCAGGCAGCCTTGGTGATTTCCAGGTCCTTGCCTTGCAGTTCCGGGTGCTTGGCCAGGAACGCCTTGCTGTAGCGCTTCATGAAGGGGTAGTCCAGGGCCCACCAGGCCAGACCGAGGAAGGGCACCCAGATCAGTTCCTTCTTGAGGAAGAACTTGAAGAACGGCGTGCGCCGGTTGAGGGTCTGGATCAGCGCCGGGATGTCGACCCAGGATTGGTGGTTGCTCACCACCAGGTAGGAGGTGTCTTCACGCAGGCCTTCGCCGCCGCGGATGTCCCAGCGGGTAGGGATGCACAGGGCAAAGATCAGCTTGTCGATTTCGGCCCAGGTTTCGGCGATCCACATCACCGCCGCGGAAGCGTAGTCCCGCAGGCGCCCCGGGAGGACCAGCTTGAGCAGGGCAAACACCATCAGCGGGCCGAACAGCACCAGGGTGTTGAGCAGCAGGAGCAGGGTGACGAAACAGCCGGTGAGCAGGCGGCGCATAAGGCACTCTTTACAATCTTTTGGGCGCGCCATGATAAGCAGCTTCGCCGGACAGGCCAAATGCTAGTGTGCTGACGAATGTTTCACTTGGGGACGGGTAGGGTGTTGGGCAGGCTGGGCCTCTTCGCCGGCAAGCCGGCTCCTGCAGGGCAGGGGTAGAACCAATTCGTTGGCAGCGGTCTAAAATCCCGCTGCCCCTCTCACAAGGAATCCACTGTCGTGAAATCTGTCCTTGCTCTTGTTTCTCTGTTGGCGCTGCCGGTGATGGCCGCCGAGCCGACGCTGTATGGCCGTTACGAATACATCCGCCTGCCGGAAATCGGCGAAACCCTGCAGGCCAAGATGGACACCGGAGCCCTGACCGCTTCGCTGTCGGCCAAGGATATCCAGACCTTTACCCGCGACGGCGAGGACTGGGTGCGTTTCCGCCTGGCCACCAAGGATGCCGGGAGCAAGGTCTATGAACACAAGGTGGCGCGGATCAGCAAGATCAAGAGCCGTTCCGACGAGGGCGATGAGGTTGAAGAACCGCAGTCGGCCAAGCGCCCGGTGGTGGAACTGGAAATGTGCCTGGGCAACGTCAAGCGCACGGTGGAGGTCAACCTCACCGACCGCAGCAGCTTCAACTACCCGCTGCTGATCGGCGCCAAGGCTCTGCGTGAATTCGGCGCGGCGGTGAACCCGGCGCGGCGTTATACCGCAGACAAGCCCGACTGCTGATTGACGGCTTACTGGGCATCCGGCACCGTTCGCCCACTGAATTTGCGTGCTTGGATGCCATGCCCCATATCCTGATTGTCGAAGACGAAGCGGCGATTGCCGACACCCTGATCTTTGCCCTGCAAGGCGAAGGTTTCACCACCACTTGGCTGAGCCTGGGCCGCGGGGCCCTGGACTATCAGCGGGCCACCCCGGCGGACCTGATCATCCTCGATATCGGTCTGCCGGATATCAGCGGCTTTGAAACCTGCAAGGAGCTGCGCCGCTTCAGCGAGGTGCCGGTGATGTTCCTCAGCGCCCGGGACGGTGAGATCGACCGAGTGGTGGGGCTGGAGATCGGTGCCGACGACTATGTGGTCAAGCCTTTCAGCCCGCGGGAAGTGGCGGCGCGGGTCAAGGCGATCCTCAAGCGCATGACCCCGCGAGCCGTCCCCGAACCGGCGATGGCCTTGTTTGCTATCGACGCGGAACGGGTGCAGATCAGTTATCGGGCCCAGCCCCTGAGCCTGACCCGGCATGAATTCCGTCTGTTGCAATGTCTGCTGGAGCAGCCCGAGCGAGTCTTCAGCCGCGAGCAACTGCTGGACGCCCTGGGGGTGGTGGCGGATGTGGGCTACGAGCGCAATATCGACAGCCACATCAAAAGCCTGCGGGCCAAGTTGCGCCTGGTGGCGGCCCAGGCCGAGCCGATCCAGACCCATCGCGGCCTGGGCTACAGCTACAGCCCGAGTCACGCCTGATGACTCTGGGCATCCGCATCTTCCTGGTCTATCTGCTGTTCATCAGCCTGACTGGCTATTTCGTGCTGAGCACGGTGATGAAGGAGATCCGCCCCGGCGTGCGCCAGTCCACCGAGGAAACCCTGGTGGACACCGCCAACCTGCTGGCGGAGATCCTGCGGGACGATTTCAAGGCCGGCACCCTCAGCGAAAACCGCTGGCCGCAGCTGCTGCGCGCTTACGGCGAGCGGCAACCGGCAGCGACCATCTGGGGCCTGCCGAAGAATCAGGTCAACCACCGTATCTACGTCACCGACGCCAAGGGCATCGTGGTCCTGGACTCCAGCGGCCTGGCGGTGGGCCAGGATTATTCGCGCTGGAATGACGTGTACCTGACCCTGCGTGGCCAGTACGGCGCCCGTTCGTCGCGCTCGCTGGCCGACGATCCCAACTCCTCGGTGATGCACGTGGGCGCGCCGATCCGTGACAACGGCCAGATCATCGGCGTGGTCACCGTGGCCAAGCCCAACAGTTCCCTGCAGCCCTATGTCGACCGCACCGAACGCCGCCTGCTGTGGTACGGCGCCGGGCTGATCGCCATGGGCCTGCTGTTTGGTGCCTTGCTGTCCTGGTGGCTGAGCGCAGCGCTGCGACGCATGACCGCTTACGCCCTGGCGGTCAGCGAAGGCCGTCGCGCCGAGCTGCCGCACTATCGCGGCGGCGAGCTGGAGCAACTGGCGACGGCGGTGGAACACATGCGCACCCAGCTCGAAGGCAAGGCCTATGTGGAGCGCTACGTGCACACCCTGACCCACGAGCTCAAGAGCCCCCTGGCGGCGATTCGCGGCGCGGCGGAGCTGCTGCAAAGCGAGATGCCCCTGGAGCAGCGCCAGCGCTTCGTCGGCAATATCGACAGCGAAAGCGCACGCATGCAGCAGCTGATCGAGCGCCTGTTGAACCTGGCGCAAGTGGAACAGCGCCAGGGCCTGGAAGAGCGGATCAGCGTGCCCCTGGCGCCCTTGTGCAAGGAACTGCTCGACAGCCAGCACGGGCGTATCGAAGGCAAACAGCTGCAGGTGGAATTGACGGTGCCGGCGGACCTGGCCTGGTCCGGCGAGCCGTTCCTGCTACGCCAGGCCCTGGGCAATCTGCTGACCAACGCCCTGGACTTCAGTCCCGTGGGCGGCCTGCTGCGTTGCAGCGCGCAACGTGTGGAGCAGGGCGTGGAACTGGTCCTGTTCAACCAGGGCGAGCCGATTCCGGACTACGCCCTGCCGCGCCTGTGCGAGCGTTTCTATTCCCTGCCGCGCCCGGACAGCGGGCGCAAGAGTACGGGCCTGGGGCTGAACTTCGTCGAGGAAGTGGTGCAACTGCATGGCGGCCAGATGCACATTGCCAACGTCCCAGGCGGGGTACAGGTGAGCGTGCGCCTGCCCTGATCAAGCGGACTTGAAGGGGGGATGTGACGAGGGAGCAAGCGCCCTCGCCACACAGGCCCTGGGGATTCTCCACAGAGTCTCCACATTGTCCCCATAAAACCCCCATGGCCGCGTCCCAGACTCTCCCCCATTCGAACCGGGAGAGCCTCATGAACCGTAACTTGACCTTTAAACTCGGGGCCATCGGCCTGCTGATCCTGCTGTTGCTGATCCCGCTCTTGATGATCAGTGGCCTGATCGGCGAGCGGCAGTCCCTGCGCGACGGCGTGCTCGACGATATCGCCCGCAGCTCCAGCACCCAGCAGCAGATCAGCGGCCCGGTGATGGTGGTGGATTACCGCCAGACCGTGCGCACCTGGAAAACCGACGAAAAAACCAAGAAACGCTACCAGGAAACCAGCGAGGAGCAAGGGCGGCTGTTCTTCCTGCCGGAGCATTTCGAGCTGGACGGCAAGGCCCAGACCGAGCTGCGGGCCCGGGGCATCTATGAGGCGCGGCTGTTCCATGCCGACAACCACATCAGTGGCCACTTTGTGGTTCCCGAGCAGTACGGCATCAAGGAAAACTTCGCCGACTACCAGTTCGACCAGCCATTCCTGGCGGTGGGTATCAGTGATATCCGCGGTATCGAAAACGCCCTGCAACTGCAGCTCAATGGCCAAACCCTGGACTTCGCCCCGGGCACCTTCGTCAGTTGGCTGGATGAAGGCGTGCACGTGATGCTGCCGCCCCTGGACCTGAAGAAAGGCACCCGCCTGGACTTCGCCTTCGACCTGCGCCTGCAGGGCACCGGGCAGTTGCAGGTGCTGCCGGTGGGCAAGACCAGCAAGGTGCTGCTGACGGCCAACTGGCCTCACCCAAGCTTTGTCGGCAACTACCTGCCGGTGCAGCGGGAGGTCACCGAGCAGGGCTTTTCGGCGCTCTGGCAGACCTCGTTCTTCTCCACCAACCTGCAGCAGGCCCTGGATCGTTGCGTGATCACCAGTGAGTGTCGCGACTTTAATGGCCGCAGTTTTGGCGTGAGCTTCATCGACCCGGTGGACCAGTACCTGAAAAGCGATCGGGCGATCAAATATGCGTTGCTGTTCATCGGCCTGACCTTTGCCGGGTTCTTCCTCTTCGAGGTGCTCAAGAGCCTGTCGGTCCATCCGATCCAATACGGCCTGGTGGGCGTGGCCCTGGCGTTCTTCTACCTGTTGCTGCTGTCGCTGTCCGAGCACTTGGGCTTCGAGCTGGCGTATGGCCTGTCGGCGGCGGCCTGTGTCGGCCTGATCGGTTTCTATGTCAGCCATGTGCTGCACAGCTGGCGCAATGGTGCGGCCTTTGCGGCGGGGCTGGCGGCTTTGTATGGCTTGCTCTACGGCCTGCTCAGCGCCGAGGACTACGCGCTGCTGATGGGTTCGCTGCTGCTGTTTGGTCTGCTGGGCGTGTTCATGGTGCTGACTCGCAAGCTGGACTGGTATGGCATTGGCTTGCGCAAGGAGCCGGCACCCTTGCAGTTCGATCTGGAGGTGGTGCGTGAGTAGGTCGTTGGGGTTGCGCGAGGATCAGCGTCTGCGGGAAAGCCTGACGCTGCGCATTGGCGAGTTGTTTCCGCTGGAGGCGTGGTGGCTGGTGCGCCAGCAAGCCACGCCCCGTGCTGTAGGAGTCGGCTTGCCGGCGAAAAGGCCCGATCGCCTGACCGATTAGAGCGGCGGTCGGGTCTCGAGCATCGAAGGCCGCTGACTGACCTCGAAGTACCAGGCAGCGAGGCCGGGCTGTTGCTGGCGCCACTCCAGGTCCGGATGGCGGAAGTCCAGGTAAGCCAAGGCACAGGCGACGCTGATGGCGGCCACGTCGAAGTGGCTGGTCAGCTCGGCCAGCGCCTCGGCCTCAAGCACTGCCAGGGCTCGCCGGATCTTGTCACGCTGGCCTTCGAGCCACGGCGCCCAGTGGTGTTCCGGTGGCCGCAGGGTCAGCTCGTAACGCACCAGCACGGCGGCCTCCATGATCCCGTCGGCCAGGGCCGCCAGGGTCAGGCGCCGCCAGCGGGCCGAACCCTCTCGGGGAATCAGTGGGTTGCCGACATGTTGCTGGTCCAGGTACTCGAGGATCACCCGACTGTCGTAGAGCACTTGGCCGTTGGCCAGGCGCAGGGCAGGAATCTTGCCCAGGGGGTTGTCCTGGTTCAGCGCGCTGTCCGGGTTTACCGGGGTCAGTTGGCAGGCTTGCAGGGCCACACGGTTGAGCTGCCCGGTTTCGTGCAGCAGCACCATGATTTTGCGTACGTAAGGTGATGCCCGGTTGTGGAACAGCGTCATGCTTGGGGTAGACATGAATATTCCTCGCGGTTGGGAGCGGAGCACAGGCTCGCGGCCCGAGGATCTTAGCGCAGCCTGTGGCACTGGCCACAGGGGCGGCATAAGGGACAGACAAGGAGTGATGAATGCGCAGGTCCTATCTTTTGCACGGGCTGTACAGTCTGGCCCTGACTCTGTTGGGTGGGCTGGCGGTGTACCTGGCCCTGCAATACGAGTTTCGTCGCCATGGCGAGGGTGAGCCCGAGCTGATCATGGCGTTTGCCTATATGGCCTGGTACTGGGCGCTGCCGGCGTTGGCCCTGCCGGCTCTGGTGTGCGGGCTGCTGGGCCTGCGTGGCCCCGAGCCGGTGACCCGGCCCTGGCGTTGGAGCCTGGCGGCGAGCTATGTGCCACTGCTGGGGCTGGCGCTGTTTTGCGTACTGGTCGCGGCTGAGGCGCTGCTGGAAAACCGCGTGTTCATTCCGGTGCTGCTGATCAGCCTGGGGCTGTCGGTGTATCTGTGGCGCGGTTTTCCCTCGGCTGCCGTCAAGCCGCTCGCCCGCGCCTGAACAAGCCCCGAAGGGCGATCAGCGCCGGCAGGCCGAGGCCGAGCCAACTCAGGCTGTCCCAGAACCCATCCCCCAGCAGCGCGGCGAACAGGCCACCGGCGCTGAGCAGGGCCAGGGCCAGCGGCACCCTGAAGACTTTCCAGAAGTTCGATGGCCGAGGCTTCATGGGCGCACCTGCGCAACCGACTTCGCAGCACGCCGGCGGACTGTCCACAGGTACAGGCCACTGCCCAGGACAATGATGGTCAGTCCATCCAGGGTCGCCCACAGCACCTTCATCGGCATGCCGCCGTAGTCACCGAAGTGCAGCGGCTGGGACATGCCCATGGCATCCATGTACCAGGGGCGCGTGCCCACGGCAGTGACCTGCAGGGTGCCGGCGTCGATCAGCACCGGGGTCAGCAGGTGCGAAGTCAGGTGGCTGCTGCCCTTGAGGAACACCGCGTAGTGGTGCTCGCTGGAGAAGCGCGTACCGGGGAAGGCGATGAAGTCCGGCTGCATGCCCGGAGCCGCGTCCCGGGCGATATCCAGCAGGCGGCTGGCCGGTGCCAGTGCGGCCAGCGGCGGGGCGTCGCGGTAGGGTGCGACCATGGCGCTGAGGCTGTCGTTGCGCCAGGCGGCGATGATCAGGTCGGCGCAGGCGCTGATGACCCCGGTCACCCCCACCACCAATGCCCAGGTCAAGGTCACCACGCCAATCAGGTTGTGCAGGTCGAGCCAGCGCAGGCGGGTGGATTTGTCCTGGCGCACGCTGGCGAATTTCAAGCGACGCATGAACGGCAGGTAGAGCACCGTGCCGGAGATGATCGCCAGCACAAACAGCAGGCCCATGAAGGCCAGCAGCAGCTTGCCCGGCAGCCCGGCGAACATGTCCACATGCAGGCGCAGCATGACCATCATCAACCCGCCATTGGCCGAAGGCATGGCCACGGCTTCGCCGGTGCGGGCGTCGAGCATGAAGGTGTGGGAGGAATTGGGCTCGGTGCCGGCGGTCTTGGCCATGATCGCCATCACGCCGTTGGGCTCGTCTTCGTCCCAGCCGAAGTACTGCATGACTTCGCCGGGGCGGTGGGCTTCGGCGGCCTTGACCAGCTGTTGCAGGTCCAGGTGCGGGGTGTCGGCGGGCATTTGCCGCAGCTCGGGGGAGTCCCCCAGCAGGTGGTCGATCTCGTGGTGAAAGATCAGCGGCAGGCCGGTAAGCGCCAGCATCAGCAGGAACACCGTGCAGATCAGGCTGGTCCAGGTGTGGATAAAGGACCAGCGGCGGATTGTCTTGCTTTTCATCAAGGCTCCAACAGGCAAAAGGGCCGCGGTTCAGGCGGCCCTTGGGTGAGGGATTTCCCTTCTTAGAATTTGTAATTCACGCTGGCCATGACGTTGCGGCGGTCGCCGTAGTAGCAATAGGTACCGTCGCAGGTCGACATGTATTCCTTGTCGAATACGTTGTTGGCGTTGAGGGCTACGCTGGCGCCCTTGAGCGAGTTGTCCAGGCGGCCGAGGTCGTAATGCACCGCAGCGTCATAGACGGTATAAGCCGCGGTATCGCCGTCGGATTTGCGGGCTACATAGGCCAGGTTGCCTGCCGGAACGTTGTTGGTCTCGCCGATGTAGCGGGCTCCGAAGCCTACGCCGAAACCGTCCAGCAGCCCGTTGTGCCAGGTGTAGTCGGCCCAGATCGAGGCCTGGTTTTCCGGGGTCAATGGCAGCGGACGGTTCTTGTCCTGAGGGTCGCCGACCTTGGTCATCTTGCTGTTGGCGTAGGTATAGGCGGCCGTCAGCTTGAGGTTCTCATTGACGTTGCCCACCGCTTCCAGCTCGAAGCCGCGGACCTTGGCCTCACCCAGTGGGCGGCTGACGCCCAGGCTGTCGGTGAGGACGATGTTCTGCCGGGTCAGGTCGTATACCGCGGCAGTGAACAGCATCTCGCTGCCCGGAGGCTGGTACTTGAGGCCCAGCTCGTACTGCTTGCCAGTGCTGGGTTCGAAGGCCTGGCCTTTGGCGTTGCCGCCGGGCTCGGCCTGGAAGGATTCGGCGTAGGAGATGTAGGGGGTGAAGCCGGAGTCGAAGACGTAGCTGAGGGCTGCGTTGCCGGTGAAGGCGTGATCGTCTCGCTCGTCGTGGGGCTTGTTGGTGATGTTGTAGAACCTGGAGTCGGTGTGCAGCCAGTCCTGGCGTCCGCCCAGGGTCAGGCGCCAGTTGTCCAGGGCCATCTGGTCCTGGACATAGAGCCCGGTGCCCTGGCGCTTCTGGTTGTAATCGTTGTAGGCAAAGTAGGCGACTTTGCTGAAGTCCTGGCCGTAGATCGGGTTGATGATGTTGCTGGTGGGCGCTTCACCGTACAGCCACTTGTAGTTGGTGTTGACGCGCTGGTGATCCAGGCCCAGCAACAGGGTGTGCTTGAGCTCACCAGTGTTGAAGTCGGCCTGGAAGTTGTTGTCCACGGCGAACTGGCTGATGTCCTCGTTGACGATGTTGGCGCCACGGCGCACGGTGCCGTCGGCACTCACTGCCTGGTCGGGCTTGTTGGGCCAGAAGCTGCCACCGGCGGTGATGCCCTGGAACGACAGGTCGCTCTTGGTGTAGCGCAGGTTCTGGCGGAACTGCCAGACGTCATCCAGGCGATGCTCGAACGCGTAACCCAGTGCGTAGTAAGTCTTGTCGTAGTATTCCCAGCTCGGGTCGCCAAGGTTCTTGTGGTACTTGATCTCGCCTGCCGGGCTCGCCAGCTTGGTGCCCTGCAACGGCAGGAACTGGCTGGTGATGCCGGTATCGTCGCGGTTGAACTGGCTGAGGAAGGTCAGCCTGGTGTCTTCGTCGATGTTCCAGGTCAGGCTGGGGGCCAGGTTGTAGCGCTTGTCCTGGTTGTGTTCGATGGCGGTGTTGCTGTCGCGGACCACGCCGCTGACGCGATACAGGAAGCGTCCCTGGTCATCGATGGGGCCGGTGCTGTCGAAGCTGATCTGCTTGCGCTGGTAGCTGCCGATCTGCAGTTGCACTTCGTGGCTGCTGCTGTCCTCCGGACGGCGGCTGACCATGTCCAGCAGTCCCCCGGGCGGTGTCTGGCCGTAGACCGAAGACGCCGGGCCACGAAGCAGAGCCACGCGCTCCAGGTCCCAGGTTTCCAGCTTGGGCATGGTGTAGGTGCCTTTGGGCAGGGGCAGGCCATCGAGGAACTGGGTAGGTTCGAAGCCCCGCACTTTCAGCCATTCGGCACGGCTGTCGCTGCCGTAGCTGCTGGCGGTGACGCCGGGCATGTAGCGCACGGCATCGTCGAGGTTCTGCACCGCGCGGTCGCTCATCTGCTCACGGGTAGCCACTGAGATGGAGCGGGGCACTTCGCGCAGTTCGGTATCGGTCTTGGTGCCGACGGCCGTGCGTTTGGCCATGTAACCCTCAACCGGCCCCCAGGCCGTTTCATAACTGCCCTGGCCAGTGATATTGGTTTCCGGCAAGGCCACCACGCCGTCGGGGATGGTCACCAGGCTGTAGCTGCCGGCATCGCTGTGTTCAAGCTGCAGGCCGGTGCCGCGCAGGGCTTCACGCAAGGCGCCCGGGGCATCGAACTGGCCCTTGACCGGGGCCGAGGTCTTGCCCGCCGCCAGGGACGGATTCAGGCTCAGGGCCAGGCCGGCCTGGCTGGCGATCTGGTTCAGGGTGCTGGCCAGGGGCGCGGCCGGCAGGTTGTAGGCGCGCACGCTGGAAGATTGTTCGGCAGCCATCAGCGCCGGGCTGGCCAGGGGGGCGCTGAGGGCGATGGCAACGGCCAAGAGACTGGGGCGCAACAGGGTGTCTAGCGGGCGGGGCATACGGCGGCTCCTGAATGGAAATGTTTCGCAATTGCCTAGGTGCCGGACGAGATTCGAAAAGTGATAGGGCGAATTGAAAATAATTTAGATTTAGATCGGTCGAGGTGGTTCGCTGGCAAGCCTGCTCCTACGGGATCGATGTAGGAGCCAGCTTGCTGGCGAAGGCTGCGACACCAACCTCAGGGCTTGGCGTCGGCCTTGGCCACCACCGTCACCCACCAGGCAGTGTGCCGCTCGATCTTCACGGGTAGGGTCGGCAGCAGGGCATTGAGCGCCAGGTCGGTGTCCTGCAAGGGGAAGCTGCCGGTGATGCGCAGGTCGGCCACTTCCGGGGCCACTCCCAGGTGACCACGGCGATAACGGCCCAGCTCATCAATCAGGTCACCGAGCCGGGCGTTGTCCACCACCAGCATGCCCCGGGTCCAGGCGTCGGCCCCCAGGTTCAGCGCCTGCAGCGGCTCGAGACCGTCCCGGCGCATCAGCACTTGCTGGCCTTCCTTGAACACCTGTTCGTCCTGGCCGGCTTGCGCTCGTGCCGCCACCGCCGATTGCAGTACACCGAGGCGGGTGCCCTGGTCTTCACGCTTGACCAGGAAGCGCGTACCCAAGGCACGCATCCGGCCGTCGCGGGTTTCGACGATGAAGGGGCGGCTGTCGTTGTGCCCGGTCTCGATGAGAATTTCGCCTTCCTGGAGAACGATCCGCCGCTGCTGCTCATCGAAGCGCACATCCAGCGCACTGTGGGTATTGAGGTTGATCACCGTGCCGTCCGTGAGGCGCAGGGTACGTTGCTCGCCGGTGGCGGTGCGCTGATCGGCCAACCAGTAGTCCACAGGCAGGTAGCGCTCGGAGGCAAACAGCGCCAGCCCTGCCACCAGCACCACGCTGGCGACCCCGCGTCCAAGCTTGCGCACGCGCCGGCGCAGGCTTTCGCGAGATTGCACCAAGGCATTGCGGGCCGGGCCGACCGCTACGCTGAAACGCTGGTCGAGCATGCCCAACTGGCGCCAGGCGCGTGCGTGTTCTTCATGGGCAGCATGCCATTTGGCGAACTCTTCGCGCTCCAGCGCACTGCCGCCGCCGTCCAGGGATAGTTGCCAGGCAATGGCGGCATCCAGCACCTGGGCGGACACCGGCTTGGAGCTGATAGGGGTCATACCGGCTCCCCGTACAGGGCGATGTAGCACTGGCGGATGCCCTGGGCCAAGTACTGACGTACCCGTGGCACCGAGACTCCAAGACGCTCGGCGATCTGGGCATGGCTCAGGCCGTCGAGGCGGTTATAGAGGAAGGCCGCCCGAGCCTTGCTCGACAGCTTGCCCAGCAGGCGGTCGATGGCCTTGAGGTCTTCGAGGATCATCTGCTGTTGCTCCGGCGAAGGCTGCTCGCCCTCGGGAATCAGCATCAGTTCGCTGAGGTAGGCCTGTTCCAGGGCGGCGCGGCGGAAGTAGTCGTACAGCAGGCCTTTGGCGATGGCCACCAGGAAGGCCCTGGGTTCCCGTGGAGCCTTGAGTTCGTCGCGGCCCAGCAGGCGCACGAAGGTGTCCTGGCTCAGGTCCTCCGCCCGTTGGGCGCAGGCAACGTTGCGCCGCAGCCAAGCCAATAGCCAACTGCGATGGTCGCGATACAGCGCACCAACCAGCTCATTGTGGGGGCTTTGGACTGACGACAACGGGGCTCACCAATCGAGAAGTTTAAAATAACGAGAATTATTCGCGATTGTGGCAGAGGCGAAACAGTGGCGCAATTGACGCTGGTCGGCTGCCTTGTTGCTGAAGCGGGCCGGTGCCGAAGACTTGCGTCTGCAGAGGGCGCCCTCGCCACAGTGATCTGTACTGTCGTGGTGGATCAGAACGAGGGCGCTTGCTGCCGGCGTTTCCATTGGCCGAGACGTTGTTGCAGGTTCAGCGGGCTGTGGATCTGCTGCTGGCGGGCGCGGCTGAACAGGATCAGCGCCAACTCTGCCGTGGCCAGGGCATCGGCCGCTGCGTGGTGACGCTCGGCCACTTGCAGCTTGAACCCGTTGATCCAGTCATCCAGACCAGCCTCACGGACAGCGGCCTGGGGACAGAGCATGGGGGCCATGTCCGCCACATCGAGGAAGCCATGCTGCAGGCGATAGCCCAGGCTGTCCTTGAGTGCCCGACCGAGCATGTGCTGGTCGAAAGGGGCATGAAACGCCAGAAGCGGGCTGTCGCCGACGAACTCCATGAAGTCCAGCAGGGCCTCCACCGGATCGCAGCCGGCGGCGATGGCGCTGGGCCCCAGGCCATGGATCAGCACGCTGGGGCTGAGCTTGTGGCCTTCGCGCTGTAGGGTGCGCTCGAACTGCTGGCTGAAGTCGATGGCGCCGTCCTCGATCACCACCGCGCCGATGGATAGCACCTGATCGCGGTTGAGGTTGAGGCCGGTGGTTTCCACGTCCACCACCACCCAGCGTTGCTCCCGCAGGCTGCACTCGCCCAGCTCGGTGAAAGCGGGCAGGCGGTCGCGGCGTTGTTGCTGTTCGGCAGTCAGGACGCTGACGGCGGGACGGAACCAGGCAAACAGGCTCATAGCTGATAACTCATAGCTGGTACCGCAGGGCCAGACTGCTTTGCAGGCGCTGGGCCTGGCGCAGGGACTCACGCAGGATGCGTCGGTCCAGGTGATTGAGGCTGTCCGGGTCGACCCGATTGGAGTAGGGCTGGTTCTCCCGGGTCTGGCGTTGATGCTGCTGCATGCGGGTCTGCTGGATGAAGTGATAGGCCTCTTCGTACGCTGCGCCGTCCAGGGGTTCTATGACTTGCCTGGACACCAGTTGGCGCAAGCGCTCCAGGGTATTGATCGCACCGATGCCATTGGCCAGGGCCAGCAGCCGGGCGCCGTCGACGAAGGGGGTGAGGCCCTGGACCTTGAGGTCGAGGGTGGCTTTTTCACCGTTCTTTTTGGCCAGGACGAATTCGCGGAAGCGGCCCACCGGTGGCCGCTGACGCAGGGCGTTTTCCGCCAGCATGCGCTGGAACAGGCGGTTGTCGCCGACTTGGTCGAGGATCCCCCGGCGCAGTTGCTCGGCGCCTTGTTCATCGCCCCAGACCACCCGCAGGTCGAAGTAGATGCTCGAACCCAACAGGTTTTCCGGCGTCGCCTCGCGGATGAAGGCGGCAAAGCGTCGGGCCCATTCGGCGCGGGACAGGCACAGCTCGGGATTGCCGGCCATGATGTTGCCCTTGCACAGGGTGAAGCCGCACAGGGCCAGGCTCTGGTTGATCTGCTGGGCAATGGGCAGCAGCTTGCCGCGAATCTCTGCGGCGTGGGCCGCGTCCCGGGCCTCGAATAGAATGCCGTTGTCCTGGTCGGTGTGCAGAGTCTGTTCGCGCCGGCCTTCGCTGCCGAAGCACAACCAGCTGAAGGGCACGCCCGGGTCGCCCTTGTCCGCCAGGGTCAACTCGATCACCCGGCATACGGTGTGATCGTTGAGCAGGGTGATGATGTGGGTGATCTGGGTCGACGACGCACCGTGGGCCAGCATGCGCTCCACCAACTGGCCGATCTCGCCTCGCAGCGCCACCAGGTGCTCCACCCGGGGAGCATTGCGGATGGTGCGCGCCAGGTGCACCAGATCGACCCGTTGCAGGGAAAACAGGTCACGCTCGGAGACAACGCCGCACAGGCGCTGGTCTTTCACCAGGCAGACGTGGGCGATATGGCGCTCGGTCATGGCGATGGCGGCGTCGAAGGCACTGTGGTCCGGGCTGAGGAAAAAAGGGGCCTGGGTCATGTGCCGTTCGATGGGCTGGTTGAGGTCCTGGGTGCAGTCGGCAACTACTTGGCGCAGGTCCCTCAGGGTGAAGATCCCCAGGGGCGCCTTGCGCTCGTCCACGACCACGATGCTGCCCACCTGTTGCTCGTGCATCAGGGCCACGGCCTCACGCAGGGGCATCTGTGGGGAGCAGGCGACGGGATGACGCATGGCCAGATCGCCCAGGCGGGTGTTCAGCGAGTATTGGGTGCCGAGGGTTTCCACGGCCTTTTGCTTGACCTGCTGATTGACCTGATCCAGCAGGCTGCTGACTCCGCGCAGGGCGAAGTCGCGGAACTCGGCGGACAAGGCGAAGAGCTTGATGAAGGCGCTCTTGTTCAGTTGCAGGCAGAAGGTGTCTTCGGCGGCCCGGTGTTCGGTGCGGGTGGCGCGTTCGCCCAGCAACGCGGCCAGGGGGAAGCATTCGCCGGCGGTGATCTCGAAGGTGGTTTCGGTGCTGCCTTTGGCGGCGTGGGTGCGCTCGCCCACCACGCGGCCCTGCTTGACGATATAGAAGTGCTCAACCGGGCCGTCGGCAGGCTTGATGATGCTGTCGCCGGGGCCGTAGAAACGCAGCTGGCATTGTTCCACCAGATAGGCCAGGTGGAGGTTTTCCATCTGGTTGAAGGGCGGGAACCGCTGCAGGAACTGCACGGTCCCCTGGATGTTCTGCAACACCGCGGTCTTCCCTGCCTGGATGAAGGCGTCCGCTTTAGTCATAACGATTACCGCAGTCTTTTTGGATTTGTTGTGGTCGGATCACGGCAATGGTCGGACTCCCAGCGCGAGGTGCCCATTGGACGTAAGTCTAGGTAGCGGTCGCAGCCCGGACATTTGGCTTTGAGCGGCGTGTAATCGATGCGAAAAAGCTCTGATCAAGGCTCTTGGCAATTTTTCCGACGAAGTGCACATTGGAGGCCTGCTTAGCGATGTCTGACCACTGTGCTAGGGGATTGATCTGTTCATGTAGAGAAATGTATGCCCGACCACGATATTTTGAGTGACGCCGAGCGCGAGGCGCTGAGTGCGGTCATGCTGGAGCCGGATCTGCCGGCCCAGCGGGTGTTGATCGCCGATGACGACAAGGATGCACGGGAACTGCTCGCGGAAATTCTTGGCCTGGATGGTATTCGTTGCCTTACCGCTGCCAGCGGCAAGGCCGCCCTCGAATTGCTCGAATCGAACAAGTCCATCGGCCTGCTGATCACCGATCTGCGCATGGCCCCCTGCAGTGGCCTTGACCTGATCCGCCAGGTGCGGGAATCGGAGCGGGCGGCGCTGCCGATCATCATCATTTCCGGTGACGCCGATGTGCGCGACGCCATTGCTGCCATGCACTTGAGCGTGGTGGACTTCCTGCTCAAGCCCATCGATACCAGCAAGTTGCTGGCCCTGGTCAAGCATGAGCTGGGCGTGGTGTTGTAGCCGTCCCTCGGCACACGGCACAAAAAAAGCCCCGGTTGTTAGACCGGGGCTTTTTCATTGGCGCTGCTGCGAGGTGTTACAGGCCGTTCTTGGCCTTGAACTCGCGACGACGACGGTGCAGGACCGGCTCGGTGTAGCCGTTGGGCTGCTTGGTGCCTTCAATCACCAGCTCCAGGGCGGCCTGGAAGGCGATGTTGCTGTCGAAGTCCGGAGCCAGCGGGCGGTACAGCGGGTCACTGGCGTTCTGCCGGTCAACCACCGGGGCCATGCGCTTGAGGCTTTCCAGCACCTGTTCCTGGGTCACCACACCGTGGCGCAGCCAGTTGGCGATGTGCTGGCTGGAGATGCGCAGGGTGGCGCGGTCTTCCATCAGGCCGACGTCGTTGATGTCCGGCACTTTCGAGCAACCCACGCCCTGGTCGATCCAGCGCACCACGTAACCGAGAATGCCCTGGGCGTTGTTGTCCAGTTCGTTCTTGATCTGCTCGGCCGACCAGTTGGTGTCGCTGGCCAGAGGGATGGTCAGGATGTCGTCCACCGAAGCGCGGGTGCGCTTGGCCAGTTCGGCCTGACGGGCGAACACGTCGACCTTGTGGTAGTGCAGCACGTGCAGGGCGGCGGCGGTCGGTGACGGCACCCAGGCGGTGTTGGCACCGGCCAGCGGGTGGGCGATCTTCTGCTCGAGCATGGCGGCCATCAGGTCCGGCATGGCCCACATGCCCTTGCCGATCTGCGCGCGGCCTTGCAGGCCGGTGGACAGACCGATATCGACGTTCCAGTTCTCGTAGGCGCCGATCCATTTCTCGGCCTTCATGTCGGCCTTGCGCACCATGGCGCCGGCTTCCATGGAGGTGTGGATCTCGTCGCCGGTGCGGTCGAGGAAGCCGGTGTTGATGAACACCACGCGCTCGCTGGCCGCCTTGATGCAGGCCTTGAGGTTGACCGTGGTGCGGCGCTCCTCGTCCATGATCCCGACTTTCAGGGTGTTGCGCGGCAGGTTCAGCACGTCTTCGATGCGGCCGAACAGTTCGTTGGTGAACGCCGCTTCTTCAGGGCCGTGCATCTTCGGTTTGACGATGTACATCGAACCGGTGCGGCTGTTCTTGCGCGAGGTATTGCCGTTGAGGTTGTGGATCGCCGCGAGGCTGGTGACCAGGCCGTCAAGGATGCCTTCCGGCACTTCGTTGCCATCCTTGTCGAGGATCGCATCGATGGTCATCAGATGGCCGACGTTACGCACGAACAGCAGCGAACGGCCGTGCAGTTTCACCGGCTCACCGTTGACGCCGGTGTATTCGCGGTCGGCGTTCATGGTGCGGGTGAAGGACTTGCCGCCCTTGGCCACTTCTTCTGCCAGGTCGCCTTTCATCAGGCCGAGCCAGTTGCGGTAGATCACCACCTTGTCGTCGGCGTCGACGGCAGCGACCGAATCTTCGCAGTCCATGATGGTGGTCAGGGCCGCTTCCATCAGCAGGTCCTTGACCCCGGCGGCGTCGGTCTGGCCGACCGGGCTGGTGGCGTCGATCTGGATCTCGAAGTGCAGGCCGTTGTGCTTGAGCAGGATCGCGGTGGGGGCTGCGGCATCGCCCTGATAGCCGATCAGTTGGGCATCGTTGCGCAGGCCGCTGTTGCTGCCGCCCTTGAGGCCCACCACCAGCTTGCCGCCGACGATCTTGTAGCTCACGGAGTCCACGTGGGAGCCGGCAGTCAGTGGGGCCGACTCATCGAGGAAGGCGCGGGCGAAGGCGATGACCTTATCGCCGCGAACCTTGTTGTAGCCTTTGCCTTTCTCCGCGCCATCGGCTTCGCTGATGGCGTCGGTGCCGTACAGGGCGTCGTACAGCGAACCCCAACGGGCGTTGGAAGCGTTGAGGGCGAAGCGCGCGTTCATCACCGGCACTACCAGCTGCGGGCCGGCCATGTGAGCGATTTCTTCATCGACGTTCTGGGTGGTGGCCTGGAGATCCGCCGCTTCTGGCAGCAGGTAGCCGATGTCTTGCAGGAAGGCTTTGTAGGCCACGGCATCGTGGGCCTGGCCGGCACGGGACTGGTGCCAGGCATCGATCCGCGCCTGGAAATCATCGCGCTTGGCGAGTAGGGCTTTGTTCTTCGGCGCCAGGTCGTGAATGACCTTGTCGGCACCGGCCCAGAATGCGTCGGCGGTGAGGCCGGTACCGGGAATGGCTTCGTTGTTCACGAAGTCGAACAGGACTCTGGCGACCTGCAGGCCACCGACTTGAACGTGTTCAGTCATTGCTTGCCTCACTCTGCTCAGCTATTTCGCTTTTCAGCTCTTCAAATTAACAATGAAGCCGGCGGCCATTTAAAGCACAACCCTGTTCACCAGTACATGCCATTGCTGGCGGCTGGGTGCTTCCAATCAACGGCAGAGCCTTGCTGACGGGCGGTTGCGAGGGTTGCGATCAGGCTTTGGCAGACATCGTTCCAACGTTATGTAGTGCGCGCTGCGGCATACTACATGATGAATTGCGGTTGTGAAAATTAGACTAAATACGTCGTTCCGCGACTTAAGAATGCAGTGCGGTCACGCTGGGGAACGTGATGTTCTCAAAAAGCCGGTGGATTGTTCCATATAAATACAAAAAGTTGTACACGATTTGTGTTTTGCCCTATGCACCCTCGTAGGAGCCGGATTGCCGGCGAAAGGGCCTTCGGGGTTTGCGTCGGCCTTGCGGACGCTTTCGCTGGCAAGCCAGCTCCTACACAAGCTGCTGCGATGTGGGCTGGAAGGCGCGGGGAGTGAGGCTGCCTATAATTGCTCTTTCATCATGAAAAGAGGGCTGCGCCATGGACCATCTCGTTCTCACGGTATTCGCCCCGGACAAGGCCGGACAGGTCGAGCGGATTGCCCAGTGCATCGCCGAGCACGGGGGCAACTGGCTGGAAAGCCGTCTGTCGCGCATGGCTGGGCAGTTTGCCGGCATCTTGCGGGTCGGGGTCCCGGCCGAGGCCTACGATGAGTTGGTGGATGCCTTGCAGGGGCTCTCGGCCCAGGGCATCCGGGTATTGATCGCCGAAAGCGGTATCGAGCAGTCCTGCACCTGGAAGCCCATCGCCATGGAACTGGTGGGCAATGATCGCCCGGGAATCGTCCGGGATATCACGCGCTTGCTGGCGGAGCAGGGGGTCAACCTCGAACGGCTGGTGACCGAGGTGCGCCCGGCGCCCATGAGCAGCGAGCCGCTGTTTCATGCCGAGGCGATTCTGGCGGTGCCCCTGACTTTGTCCCTGGATGTGTTGCAGTCGCGCCTGGAAACCCTGGCCGACGATCTGATGGTGGAGTTGGTGCTGCGCAGCGAGGTCTGAACCCCGTCCCGCAGGTTATCCCAGTAATCCGTGCATGCGCCTGTGGATAACCTGTAGAGACCCGTCGCCAGCCCAGTACCGCCGCGGCGTTCCGTATTCTGATCAAAAAATCAGCAGTTTCAATGGCTTGTGCACAAACGGCGGGGATCAGGTTGTGGATAACCTTGGGAAGAACCGCTGCAGGCCACGAATGGCATGGCCTGCATGGATTTGTACATTTATTGATCAGCGGCGCCCGCGAAGGCTGAACCAGGCATCGACGCTGTACACCGCCAGGCCGGCCCAGATGAACATGAACGCCAGCAAGGTGCTGGAGGACAGATGTTCGCCAAACAACAGCACCGCTTGCAGCAGCACCAGGGTTGGCGCCAGGTACTGGAGGAAGCCCAGGGTGGTGTAGGGCAGGTCCCGGGCGGCGGCGTTGAAACAGACCAACGGGATCAGCGTGACCGGGCCGGCGGCTACCAGCCACCAGGCCTGGGAACTGCTCCAGAATTCGGCATGGGCACTGCTGGCATCGGGATGCAGCAGTAGCCAACCCAGGGCGATGGGCACCAGCATCCAGGTTTCCACCACCAGGCCGGGCAGGGCCTTGACCGGCGCCTGCTTGCGGATCAGCCCATAGAAACCGAAGCTCAGCGCCAGCATCAGCGAGACCCAGGGCAGGCTGCCTACCTGCCACACTTGTTGGGCCACGCCCACCGCCGCCAGGATCACCGCCAGCCACTGCATGCGCCGCAGGCGCTCGCCAAGAATCAGCATGCCCAGCAGCACGTTGACCAGTGGGTTGATGTAGTAGCCGAGGCTGGCTTCGAGCATGCGCCCGTTGTTCACCGACCAGACGTAGGTCAGCCAGTTGGCGGCGATCAGAGTGCCGCTCAGGGCCAGGATGGCCAGGCGCCTGGGGTTTTCCCGCAGCTCGCGCCACCAGCCGGGGTGCTTCCACACCATCAGCAGCAGGGCGCCGAACAGCGCCGACCAGAGCACCCGGTGGACGATGATTTCCACGGCAGGAACGCTGGCGATGGCTTTGAAATAGAGCGGGAACAGACCCCAGATGATGTACGCGGTCAGACCCAGGATGTACCCGCGGCGCGGGTTGGCGGCTTGCATGCAGAATCCTTGCTTAGGCAGCTAACAAAGATGGGATTGTAAGGACAATTGTCTAGACCTGTCCTGACTTTTGCGCTGCCGGTTTCTGTGGGGGAGGGCTTGTGGGCAATGCGACCTTACGGGCCTCTTCGCTGGCAAGCCAGCTCCTACAGTTAGCGTTGTATCGAGGCGGATTCTTGTAGGAGCCGGCTTGCCGGCGAAGGCGAGCGCATGGGGCCCTTCGCTGGCAAGCCAGTTCCTGCAGGCAGGGTCAGAACAGCTTGAGCGGTTCTTCGTTGAGGGCCGCCAACTGTTCGCGCAGGGCCAGGACCTGTTCACCCCAGTAACGTTCGCTGCCAAACCAGGGGAAGCTGTGGGGAAAGGCCGGATCGTCCCAGCGTCGTGCCAGCCAGGCGCTGTAGTGCATCAGG
Source organism: Pseudomonas sp. JDS08PS003 (assembly GCF_045013505.1). NCBI lineage: Bacteria > Pseudomonadati > Pseudomonadota > Gammaproteobacteria > Pseudomonadales > Pseudomonadaceae > Pseudomonas > Pseudomonas sp. JDS08PS003. The sequence continues at coordinate 6,619,258 of NZ_CP120724.1, read as the reverse complement.
CGCAGGGCTCGCAGCGGTTCGATCAGGGCCAATTCCCGCGGGTCGAAATCATGAAACTCGCTGTAGCCGTCCATCAGCTCGGAGAGCTGGCTGAGGCACTCCTGGCGGTCGCCGGCCAGCATCATCCACAGGTCCTGCACCGCCGGGCCCATGCGGCAGTCATCCAGGTCGACGATATGGAACATTTCATCGCGGCACATCATGTTGCCGGGGTGGCAATCGCCGTGCATGCGGATGTTCTGGTGCGGGGTGGCCTGGTAGACCTCTTCCACCCGCTTGAGCAGGTCCCGGGCCACGGACTCGTAGGCCGGCAGCAGGCTCTTGGGAATGAAGTTGCCTTGCAGCAGGGTCGCCAGTGAGTCATGACCGAAGTTTTTCACGGCCAGGGCTTCGCGGTGCTCGAAGGGGCGGATGGCGCCCACGGCGTGCAGGCGACCGAGCAATTGCCCGAGGCGATAGAGTTGATCCAGGTTGCCCGGTTCAGGTGCGCGTCCGCCACGCCGGGGAAACAGGGCAAAGCGAAAGCCCGCGTGCTCGAACAGGCTGGCGCCGTCGTGGATGATCGGCGCGACCACCGGCACATCGCACTCGGCGAGTTCGAAGGTGAAGCGGTGTTCTTCCAGGATCGCTTCGTTGGTCCAGCGCTGGGGGCGGTAGAACTTGGCGATCAGCGGTTCGCCTTCGTCGATGCCGACTTGATAGACGCGATTTTCGTAGCTGTTGAGCGCCAACACGCGGGCGTCGCTGAGAAAACCGATGCTTTCAACGGCGTCGAGAACCAGGTCGGGGGTCAGTGTTTCAAACGGGTGCGACATGCTTACTCCTGCGCGCAGCAGGCTGCCGCGTCCGGCCAAGCATGGTAACGCAGACGGGGAGCCAGTGGGGGGAGGGTTTGCGGGTGGTTCGGCTGGGCGCCGGGTTCGCCAGCGAGCCGGCTCCTACGGGCGTAGGGGCCGGTTTGGCGAGGGGCGGGTTCAGGCGCCGATGATGCCGCCATCTTCCCGGGTGATAGCCATCACCGAGGAACGTGGCTTGCCGTTGGGCAGGTGCTCGGGGAAGGTCGAGCCACCGGTTTCTCCCGGGTGCTGGATGCCGACGAACAAGGTCTTCTGGTCCGGGGCGAAGGCGATCCCGGTGACTTCGCAGCCCACCGGTCCGACCATGAAACGGCGGATTTCACCGCTGTCCGGGTCGGCGCAGAGCATCTGGTTATTGCCCATGCCGGCAAAATCGCCGCTGTTGCTGTAGTCGCCGTCGGTGAGAATCCACAGGCGTCCGGCCTTGTCGAAGCCCAGGCCGTCGGGGCTGTTGAACATGTTCTGCGGGGTGATGTTGGACGAGCCGCCCTTGGGCTGGCCGGCATGCACGCCGGGATTGCCGGCCACCACGAACAGGTCCCAGGAAAAGCTCATCGCGCCATGATCGTCGCCGCCGGTGCGCCAGCGCAGGATCTGTCCGTAGACATTCTTCTCCCGCGGGTTGGGGCCGCCCACCGGCTGACCGTCTTCGCCACGCTTGGCGTTGTTGGTCAGGGTGCAATAGACCTGGCCGTCCTTGGGGCTGACCACGATCCATTCCGGGCGGTCCATGCGCGTGGCCTGGACCACGCTGGCGGCCAGTCGAGCCTGGATCAGTACCTGGGCCTGGTCGGCGAAGCCGCTGCTGGCGTCGATGCCGTTCTTGCCGTGAGTCAACTCGATCCACTGACCCTGGCCCTTGGGACGGTCCGGGTTGCCGTCGCCGGCATCGAAGCGCGCCACGTACAAGGTGCCGTGGTCCAGCAGGTCGCGGTTGGCCTTGGGGTTGCGGTGGTTGATCTTGTCGCGGCTGATGAACTTGTAGATGAATTCCCCGCGCTCATCGTCGCCCATGTAGACCACGGCGCGGCCGTCGCGTGTTTGTGCCAGGGCGGCGTTTTCATGTTTGAAGCGGCCCAGGGCGGTGCGTTTGACCGGTGTCGATTGCGGGTCGAAGGGATCGATTTCCACTACCCAGCCGTGACGGTTGAGCTCGTTGGGGTTCTTTGCCAGGTCGAAACGCGGGTCGTGGGGGTGCCAGTTGATGTCCTTGCTGGTCACCACCGCGCCGTAGCGTTTCTGCGCCGCGTCGAACTTCTGCTCAGCGTTACTGCTGCCGAAGCAGTCGGTGAAGTTCTCTTCGCAGGTCAGATAAGTGCCCCAGGGCGTCTTGCCGTTGGCGCAGTTCTGGAAGGTGCCGAGGACTTTCTTGCCCTTGGGGTCGGCGCTGGTCTTGAGCAGGTCGTGGCCGGCGGCGGGGCCGCTGAGCCGGATCGGCGTGTTGCCGTGGATGCGTCGGTTGTAGCGTGAACCCTGGACGAACTGCCACTGGCCGTTCTTGCGCTGCACTTCGATGACCGAAACCCCTTCGCTGGCCTGGGCCTTGCGCACGTCCTCGGCGGATTGCGGCTGGCCGCCGTGGGGATAGAGGTAGCGGTAGTTGGTGTATTCGTTGTTGATCGCCATCAGCGCCCGGTGCTTGTCGTCCGGGAAGGCGAACAGGCTCATGCCGTCGTTGTTGTCGCCGAACTGCACTTCCTGAGCCCGGGCGGTACCGTTGCCGCTGGGGTCGAAGGCCGGTCCGTTCTTGGCCAGCGGTTGGCCCCAACTGATCAGCACCGAGGATGTGTAGCCCGCAGGCAGGGTGATCTTGTCGCTGGTGGCGGCCGCAATGCCGGCAAAGCCCAGCAGTTGGCTATTGCCGGCGCTGACACTGGCGGCCAGGGCGCTGCGGCTCAACAGTCCGCCACCGAGAAACAGGGCGGCGCCACACAGGGCGCCGGCGCCGATGAAACCCCGACGGCTGAGGCCGACCATCTGTTCCAGGTCGGTGGGTTGGTGTTCTTCTAACAGGCTCATATCAGGCTCCCTGCGGGTTTTTGCAGCCACCTTAATGAGCGCCTATGACGAATATGTTGCAGCCAGAAGTCGTTGCGCTCTGGTTACAACGGGGTGCCGAGCAGGACATGGGAGGCAGAGAACTGCACCTGCACCGGTTTGCCTTCGGTCATTTCCAGCGTCTTGAGCCGGTGCGGCTCGGCCAGGGCGCAGAGGGTCTGGCCGTTGGGCAGGCTGATGCGCACCTCGCAGGGGCCATCTTCTGCGTCGAGAATCTGCTCGATGATTCCGCTCAGGCAATTGTGTCCAGTTGTTACCAGAGCATCGGCAGGATGCAGGTCCAGCCAGCCGGCCTTGATCAAGGCCACCACTTCGGTGCCGGGGGCCAGCTCCAGGCGCTGGGTGCTGTCGTGGGTGATCTGCGCCTTGAGGATCAGGCCTTCTGGCAGTTCCAGGCTGATCAGGTCATTGCAGCCTTGAGGCTCGATCCCGCGGATCTTGCCGTGCAGCTGGTTGCGGGCACTGGTGCGCAGCATCAGGCGCCCCAGCAGATCGAGATCGCTGGCATCTTCTGCGGCTTCCAGCACTTGGGCCTGCAGTGCTTGCAGGCGTTGGTAAAGGCGCAGCACGCGTTCGCCCTCGGCGGAGAGCTTGGCCCCGCCACCGCCCTTGCCGCCGACGCTGCGTTCTACCAGCGGACTCTGGGCCAGGTTGTTCAGCTCATCGATGGCATCCCAGGCGGCCTTGTAGCTCAGGCCGGCGCTTTTGGCCGCGCGGGTGATGGAGCCCTGTTCGGCAATGTGTTGCAGCAGGGCGATGCGTTGCGGGCGGCGGACGATGTGCTGGGTCAACAGAGTGGGCAAGGACATGGCAAGGACGCTTTGGGCACCGAAGATGGACAGGGAGTTTGCGGCTTGAGCGATGAGAGTCAAGTCAGTCGGGGGTGTCGGGTCTTGCGGTCCGGGCCAGGCAATAGACATCCACTTGACGGGCGCCGGCGTTGATCAGCAGCCGGGCCAGGGCCTGGGCGGTGGCACCGGTGGTGAGGACGTCGTCCACCAGGGCCAGGTGCCGGCCGACCACAGGCGCGTCGGCGGTGAGGGCGAAGGCCTGGTTCAGGTTGCGATGACGGGCACGGGCACCCAGGCCTTGTTGCGCCGGGGTGTCCTGGGTACGTAGCAGCAGATGGGGTTCCACCGCCAGTTGCAGTTGCTCTCCCAGCCACTGGGCCAGCATGCCGGCCTGGTTGAAGCCCCGCTGGCGCAGGCGTCGGCGGGACAGCGGCACCGGCAGCAGGCAGTCTGGCCGGGGCAGGCCTTCATCGTAGCGATAGTGAAGGTATTGGCTGAGAAGCTCGGCCATCAGACGGCCAAAAGGCCACTTTTCATGGTGTTTGAAACGGCTGATCAGGCTGTCCACCGGAAAATCGTAACGCCAGGGGGCGATGACCCGTCGAAATGCGGGGAGACGTTGCAGGCACTGGCCACAGATCAGGTCGGCGGCGGGCAGGGGCAGGGCGCAGACTGAGCATTGGGCGCCGAGCCAGGGCAGTTCGTCCTGACATGAACTGCACAGGGCCAGAGCTGAATCGCTGGGTTCATCGCATAGCAAACAGATCTGTTTGTTTTTTGACCAGATGTAAACCGGTCCTTTGTATTCGGGTTGACAGTGCATGGCTCTTCCTTAAATATGCCGAACATCCGTGTTGCGGCTGTGGACTTTCCCTGTCCCGCGCCGCTTGCCAAGCATAATCAAGGAATCGCCCATGAGCGCCAGCACCACCGCTACCCTGCGTCATGACTGGACTTTGGCTGAAGTCAAAGCCCTGTTCGTCCAGCCGTTCAATGACTTGCTGTTCCAGGCGCAGACGGTGCACCGCGCGCATTTCGATGCCAATCGGGTCCAGGTTTCCACCTTGCTGTCGATCAAGACCGGCGCCTGCCCGGAAGATTGCAAATATTGTCCGCAGTCCGGCCACTACAACACCGGTCTGGAAAAGGAAAAACTCCTGGAAGTGCAGAAGGTGCTGGAGGAGGCCGCTCGGGCCAAGGCCATCGGCTCTACGCGTTTCTGCATGGGCGCCGCCTGGAAGCACCCTTCGGCCAAGGACATGCCCTATGTGCTGGAGATGGTCAAAGGCGTGAAAGCCATGGGCCTGGAAACCTGCATGACCCTGGGCCGTCTCGATCAGGACCAGACCGAGGCCCTGGCCAAGGCTGGCCTGGACTACTACAACCACAACCTCGACACCTCGCCGGAGTTCTACGGCAACATCATCACCACCCGCACCTACAGCGAGCGTCTGCAAACCCTGGCCTACGTGCGTGACGCCGGGATGAAGATCTGTTCCGGCGGCATTCTCGGCATGGGCGAGTCCCTGGACGACCGTGCCGGCCTGCTGATCCAGCTGGCCAATCTGCCGGAGCACCCGGAGTCGGTGCCTATCAACATGCTGGTGAAGGTGGCCGGTACGCCGCTGGAGAACGCTGAGGACGTGGACCCGTTCGACTTTATCCGCATGCTCGCCGTGGCACGGATCCTCATGCCGCAATCCCACGTGCGTCTGTCCGCCGGCCGCGAAGCGATGAACGAGCAGATGCAGGCCCTGGCATTCTTCGCCGGTGCCAATTCGATTTTCTACGGCGACAAGCTGCTGACCACCGCCAACCCGCAGGCCGACAAGGACATGCAGTTGTTCGCGCGCCTGGGCATCCAGCCCGAAGCCCGGGAAGAACATGCCGACGAAGTGCACCAGGCGGCCATCGAGCAGGCCCTGGTGGAGCAGAAGAGCAGCGAGCAGTTCTACAACGCTGCCGTCTGATCTCCTGTGGTAGGAGCCGGCTTGCCGGCGAATCCCGCGAACTGCGTAAGTCCAACGGGTTTCGCGTCGGCGGTTTCGCTGGCAAGCCAGTTCCTACGGGTAATGTGTCTGTGAGCCAATATCGAGGCCAGCATGTCTTTTGATCTCGCAGCACGGCTTGCAGCCCGTCGTGCTGAACATCTCTATCGCCAGCGTCCGCTGCTTGAAAGCCCTCAGGGGCCGCAAGTGGTGGTGGACGGCCAGCCATTGCTGGCTTTCTGCAACAACGACTACCTGGGCCTGGCCAATCACCCGCAGGTGATCGAAGCCTGGCGCGCCGGTGCCAGCCGCTGGGGCGTGGGCGGCGGTGCTTCTCATCTAGTGATCGGTCATAGCGCTCCCCATCACGCTTTGGAAGAAGCCCTGGCCGAACTCACGGGGCGTCCGCGGGCGTTGCTGTTTACCACGGGCTATATGGCCAATCTCGGTGCGGTCACGGCGTTGGTGGGGCAGGGCGACACGGTGCTGGAAGACCGTCTCAACCATGCTTCCCTGCTGGATGCCGGCCTGCTCTCCGGTGCGCGCTTCAATCGCTATCTGCACAACGATGCAGAGAGCCTGGCCAAACGTCTGGAGAAGGCCACCGGCAATACCCTGGTGGTCACCGATGGGGTGTTCAGCATGGACGGCGATGTCGCCGACCTGCCGGCCCTGGCTCGGGAAACCAAGGCCCGCGGTGCCTGGTTGATGGTGGACGATGCCCATGGCTTTGGCCCGCTGGGGGCCAACGGTGCCGGGCTGGTGGAACACTTCGGCCTGGGGCTGGATGAGGTGCCGGTGCTGGTCGGCACCCTGGGCAAGGCCTTCGGTACCGCCGGCGCCTTTGTCGCCGGCAGTGAAGAGCTGATCGAAAGCCTGATCCAGTTCGCCCGGCCCTATATCTACACCACCAGCCAGCCACCGGCGCTGGCCTGCGCCACCCTGAAAAGCCTGGAGTTGCTGCGCAGCGAACACTGGCGGCGTGAGCACCTGGCGAACCTGATCCGTCAGTTCCGTCAGGGCGCCGAGCAGATCGGCCTGGAGCTGATGGACAGCTTTACGCCGATCCAGCCGATCATGGTGGGCGACAGTGCCCGGGCCGTGGAGTTGTCACGGATGCTCCGTTCGCGGGGAATCATGGTCACGGCCATCCGTCCGCCGACTGTACCGGCCGGCAGTGCGCGGCTGCGGGTGACCTTGTCCGCAGCCCACAGCGAGGCGCAGGTCCAGCTATTGTTAAGCGCGTTGGCGGATTGTTTCAGTGAACTGCAAACGGGGCCGAGCCATGCGTGATCGACTGATTCTGTTGCCGGGCTGGGGGCTGGGTGTGTCGCCTCTGCAACCCTTGGCGGCAGCGTTGCAGGGACTGGACGAACACTTGCGGGTAGAGATCGAGCCGCTGCCGGAACTGACCTCCAGTGATCTGCAGGAATGGCTGGACGAACTCGATGACGCGATACCGGACAATGCCTGGCTGGGGGGCTGGTCTCTGGGTGGCATGCTCGCTTCGGAGTTGGCGGCTCGTCGCGGCGAGCGCTGCTGCGGCCTGCTGACCCTGGCCAGCAACCCCAGTTTCGTCGCGCATGAGCAGTGGTCCAGTGCCATGGCTGCGCAAACCTTCGACGGTTTCCTGGCCGGCTGCGCCGCTGATCCGCGAACGACCCTCAAGCGCTTTTCTCTGCTCTGTGCCCAAGGTGCTGCCGACCCACGAGGTTTGTCGCGGTTGCTCCTGGGCGGCGCCCCGACGACCCCAGGGCCGGTGTTGATGGCGGGCTTGGAGTTGCTGGCGCAGCTGGATAGTCGAGCGGCGTTGCAGGAGTTTGGCGGGCCGCAGTTGCACCTGTTCGCCGGGCTTGATGGCTTGGTGCCCGTCGAGGCCGCCAGCGAGCTGCTGGCGTTGTTGCCGGATGTAGAAGTTGGTCTGATTGAGCAGGCCAGCCACGGTTTTCTTCTGGAGGATCCCCACGGAGTGGCGGGGGCAATCCAGGCTTTCTTGCATGAGTCCGGTGATGACTGATTTGTCTGTTCCTGTCTTGCCCGCAGGCCTGCCTGACAAGCGTCAGGTGGCGGCTTCGTTTTCCCGCGCCGCAGCCAGTTACGACAGCGTTGCCGAGTTGCAGCGCACGGTCGGCCAGCAATTGCTGAGCCGTTTGCCTGAAGGCTGGACGCCTGCGCGCTGGCTGGATTTGGGCTGCGGTACGGGCCATTTCAGTCGAGTGCTGGGGGCACGCTTCGCCGGCAGTCAGGGTCTGGCTCTGGATATTGCCGAGGGCATGCTCAAGCACGCGCGGCCTCTGGGTGGCGCCGAGCACTTCTTGGCCGGAGATGCTGAGCGCCTGCCGTTGCAGAGCAGCAGCTGCGAGCTGATTTTCTCCAGCCTGGCGGTGCAATGGTGCGCGGATTTTGCGGCAGTGCTCAGTGAAGCCCGGCGGGTGCTGAAACCGGGAGGCGTGCTGGCGTTCGCCAGTCTGTGTGTCGGCACCTTGCAGGAGCTGCGTGAGAGCTGGGGGCGGGTCGATGGGCAGGTCCACGTCAATCGCTTTCGTGAGTTCGCACGCTATCGCCACTTGTGCGATGCCAGTGGTTTGCAGGTACGTAGCCTGGAGAGTGTTCCCCATGTCCTGCATTACCCGGATGTGCGTAGTCTGACCCATGAGTTGAAAGCCTTGGGGGCACACAATCTGAATCCCGGTCGTCCCGGCGGCCTCACCGGACGGGCGCGTATCGCCGGGTTGATCGAGGCTTACGAGGGTTTTCGTCAGTCCCAGGGACTGCCGGCGACCTATCAGGTGGTGTATGCCGTGTTGGAGAAACCGTTATGAGTGCTGCCTATTTCATTACCGGCACCGACACCGATGTGGGTAAAACCACCATTGCCGCGGGGTTGCTGCATGCAGCGCGGCTGGCCGGGTTGAGTACCGCGGCAGGCAAACCTGTGGCCTCCGGATGCGAGTTGAGCGCCAAGGGCCTGCGCAACGCCGATGCTCTGGCGTTGCTGGCACAGTCGTCGTTGCCATTGAGCTATGAAGAGGTCAATCCGATCGCTTTCGAGCCGCCCATCGCACCGCACCTGGCGGCGCGAGAAGCCGGGGTAGCGCTGACAGTGCAGTCATTGCTGACGCCCATGCGTCACCTTCTGGCCAAGGGCGCGGACTTCACCCTGATCGAAGGCGCGGGTGGCTGGCGAGTGCCTCTGGCGGATCAGGACAATCTGTCGGATCTGGCCATGGCGCTGGGCTTGCCGGTGATTCTGGTGGTGGGTGTGCGTCTGGGTTGCATCAACCATGCATTGTTGACCGCCGAGGCCATTGCCCAGGACGGTCTGCAACTGGCGGGCTGGGTAGCCAATATCATCGATCCGAAGACCTCTCGTCTGGAAGAAAACCTCGCGACTTTGGCCGAGCGCTTGCCCGCGCCGTGCCTGGGTCGGGTGCCGCGACTCAAGCCAGCCAGTGCCGAGGCGGTGGCCGAGCATCTGCAGTTGGATCTGCTGGACTAGATTTTGCCTATGGCAAGGCACATTGCCATTAGTGTTTTTGACGGGTGTTTTTTTGACGGGTCTGCTTCAATAACATCCGTCATTCATTTTCAAGGTCGAGTTCTCCTATGGAAATTTCCGGGAACAGCGCTTTCTACGCCGGACTGAACGCGATTCAGACTGGGCAGAATCGTGTCGATCAAGGTTCCAGCCAGATCGCCAGCAGCGCCGTTGAGCGCTCTGCCGACAGTCAGGCGTCGGTGGATTCGGTCAATCGTCTGCGTGGCGTGGATCGCAGCCAGGATTCGGACCTGGCCAGCAGCATGGTCGATATGTCCATGGGCAAGATCCAGGTGGAACTGGGCGTGAAGGTCGCCAAGGCCTCTGATGAAGTCCTCGGTACGCTGATCGATACCTACGCTTGATACTCCTCTGCTAAAGCCTGCTTTCCATTGAAGGCAGGCTTGTCTTCATGCCTTTCCTTTCTGTAACACGTTTTATTCCTCTGCATCGCTGATCGTCGGCAAGCCGGCTCCTACAATTTCATGGCCGGTGCTGTGGGTGTTCGCCTGGGCGTTGATTTTGTGCTGGTGACGAAAGGCATTTGCGCGACGCTTGACAAGATTTAGGCGTAAACGTATGTTTCAAACAACTGTTTGACCGCCATAAAAATTCGATGCGGTTGTTCATTCCCGGTTACATCAGCAGAGGTTTATCGCTATGCCTGACTACAAGGCCCCCTTGCGTGATATTCGCTTCGTTCGTGACGAGCTGCTCGGCTATGAGGCGCACTATCAGAGCCTCCCGGCTTGCCAGGACGCCACTCCGGACATGGTTGACGCCATTCTCGAGGAAGGTGCGAAGTTTTGTGAGCAGGTACTGGCGCCGCTGAACCGTGTAGGCGACCTGGAAGGTTGTACTTGGAGTGAATCCGGCGTTAAGACCCCGACTGGCTTCAAAGAAGCCTACAAGCAATTCGTCGAAGGCGGCTGGCCTAGCCTGGCCCACGACGTTGAGCACGGTGGTCAGGGCCTGCCTGAATCCCTGGGCCTGGCAGTCAGCGAAATGGTCGGTGAATCCAACTGGTCGTGGGGCATGTACCCAGGCCTGTCCCATGGCGCGATGAACACCATTTCCGAGCACGGGACTCCTGAGCAGCAAGAGGCTTACCTGACCAAACTGGTGTCCGGCGAGTGGACCGGTACCATGTGCCTGACCGAGCCGCACTGTGGCACCGACCTGGGCATGCTGCGCACCAAGGCCGAACCTCAGGCTGATGGTTCCTACAAAGTCACCGGTACCAAGATCTTCATCTCCGCCGGTGAGCACGACATGGCCGACAACATCGTCCATATCGTTCTGGCCCGCCTGCCGGATGCACCGGCCGGCACCAAAGGCATTTCGCTGTTCATCGTGCCCAAATTCCTGCCCAACGCTGATGGCAGCGTCGGTCAGCGCAACGCCGTGAGCTGTGGTTCCCTGGAACACAAGATGGGTATCCATGGCAACGCCACTTGTGTAATGAACTTCGACGCGGCCACCGGTTTCCTCATCGGCCCGGCGAACAAAGGCCTGAACTGCATGTTCACCTTTATGAACACCGCTCGTCTGGGTACTGCTCTGCAAGGCCTGGCCCATGCCGAGATCGGCTTCCAGGGCGGTCTGAAATACGCTCGCGATCGTTTGCAAATGCGCTCCCTGACTGGCCCGAAAGCGCCGGACAAGGCTGCTGATCCGATCATCGTGCACCCTGACGTACGTCGCATGCTGCTGACCATGAAAGCCTTCGCCGAGGGTAACCGGGCGATGGTGTACTTCACCGCCAAGCAGGTCGACATCGTCAAATACGGTGTGGATGAAGAAGAGAAGAAGAAAGCTGATGCACTGCTGGCGTTCATGACTCCAATCGCCAAGGCGTTCATGACTGAAGTTGGCTTCGAGTCCGCCAACCACGGTGTGCAGATCTACGGTGGCCACGGCTTCATCGCTGAGTGGGGCATGGAGCAGAACGTTCGCGACAGCCGTATCTCGATGTTGTACGAAGGCACCACCGGCATCCAGGCCCTGGACCTGCTGGGCCGCAAGGTTCTGATGACGCAAGGCGAAGCCCTCAAGGGGTTCACTAAAATCGTCCACAAGTTCTGCCAGAACAACGAAGGCAATGAGTCCGTGAAGGAGTTCGTTGCACCGCTGGCAGCACTGAACAAGGAGTGGGGCGAGCTGACCATGAAAGTGGGCATGGCCGCGATGAAGGACCGTGAAGAAGTGGGTGCTGCCTCGGTGGACTACCTGATGTACTCCGGTTATGCCTGCCTGGCCTACTTCTGGGCCGACATGGCCCGTCTGGCGGCTGAAAAGCTGGCAGCCGGCACTACCGAAGAGGCTTTCTACACCGCCAAGCTGCAGACTGCGCGCTTCTACTTCCAGCGCATCCTGCCGCGTACCCGCACTCACGTTGCAACCATGCTGTCGGGTGCCAACAACCTGATGGACATGAAGGAAGAGGACTTCGGCCTGGCCTACTAAGCCCCACCGAACCTTTTCAGAAAGCCGCTCGCCCTTCGGGTCGGGCGGCTTTTTTGTGCCTGCAGAATCTTCATGAAAATTCCCGACTAAATCGCTAAGCAGAAGCGATTTCCTGCCGTTAAAGAGATGGCAATGTGATGTCTGTCACACCGCGTGTGCTTAACTTCAACAAATGAAGGCACAATGCCATCTATTGATCAGCCGGGTCGGAGTTTTACCCTTGCCGCGTTCTTCCGCTGTACGTTTCAGTCACTTTCTACCGTCTTTGCTGCTTCTGCTTGCGGGGCTGGCGGCCGCCTACGTCAAAGACCTCAACGTCTTCTTCACTTCGCTGTTCAATGTGCTGCCAACACTGGTGCTATTGCTTGGCGGAGCCTATTGCGCTGTGTACCGACGCCAGCGCGAACTGTTTTTGATGGTCACGGTGTACATCGCCTACTTTCTGCTGGATACCCAGACCGATTTCTACCGGGATAACGGCCGGGTCCGCGAAGATGCCGCGGTGGTATTCCACCTCTGCTGCCTGTTGCTACCCTTGTTATTTGGCCTGTTTGCGGCCTGGCAGGAACGCACCCACCTGTTTCAGGACATGGTGGCGCGTTTTGCCGTGTTATTGGCGTTTGGCAGCGTCGCTCTGGGCCTGGAGCAGAGTTACCCACAGGCGTTGCTGAACTGGTTGGCAGAGATCCGATGGCCGGCGTTGCATGGCAGTTGGATGAGCCTGATCCAGTTGTCGTATCCAGTATTTTTCGCGGCATTCCTGCTGCTGGCGATCCAGTACTGGCGCAGTCCGCGCCCACTGCACGCAGCGCAGTTGGTGGGCTTGCTGGGTTTGTTCTGGATGCTGCCCAAGACGTTCATCCTGCCATTCACTCTGAACATCATGTGCAGTCAAGTCATGCTGATGATCGCCGCGGCGGTGGCCCATGAGGCTTATCAGATGGCGTTCCGTGACGAGTTGACCGGCTTGCCGGGGCGTCGGGCGCTTAATGAGCGTATGCAGCGTCTGGGACGCAATTATGTGCTGGCCATGACTGACGTCGATCACTTCAAGAAATTCAACGACACCCACGGTCACGATGTCGGGGATCAGGTGCTACGCCTGGTGGCCAGCAAACTGTCAAAAGTCACTGGCGGTGGGCGTGCCTATCGTTACGGCGGGGAAGAGTTTGCCGTGGTATTTGCCGGCAAGACCCTGGACGAGTGCATGCCGCACCTGGAGATGATTCGCGAGATCATCGCTACCTACAACATTCAGTTGCGCAACCAGGACAATCGCCCCCAGGACGACCAGCAAGGCCGCCAACGCCGTGGCGTTGCGGCGGCTTCCAGTGTTTCGGTGACCATCAGTATCGGTGTCGCCGAGCGGCTGATGGAGCACCGGACTCCCGAGGAAGTGCTCAAGTCCGCCGACCAGGCGCTCTACAGCGCCAAGGGCGCGGGGCGTAACTGCGTCATGGCATTCGGGCAGAATCGCCGTGGTGCAGTGCGCATGGATACGGCTGCGGGTTGAGTGATGATGGCGCATTCAGCGACTGGAGCGTCATTGGCAGGCTGAGGGCGGCGGCAGTAGGTTGGAGAAACCTGCTGCCGGAGAAATCACCATGCCCGAGTATCAAGCTCCCCTGCGCGACATGTGCTTCCTGATCGATCATGTCTTCGACTTTCATGGCGGTTACGCCGCACTGGGAGCCAGCGACGCCAGCCCGGACATGGTCCGCGCGATCCTCGAGGAAGGGGCGAAGTTCTGCGAGAACGTCCTGGCGCCGCTGAACCGCTCCGGTGACGAGGAAGGCTGCCATTTCGACAATGGCGTCGTAACCACCCCCAAAGGTTTCAAACAGGCTTTCGCCCAATACGTCGAAGGCGGCTGGCATGGCTTGGCCGCCGATCCTGCCTATGGTGGCCAGGGTCTGCCCCATTCCCTGGGGCTGGTGATCAGCGAGATGGTGGGTTCCAGCAACACCTCCTGGGGCATGTACCCGGGGCTGACCCATGGTGCGATGTCGGCGATTCATGCCCATGGCACCGCCGAACAGAAGCAGCTGTACCTGAACAAGCTCACCGCAGGGCAGTGGACCGGCACCATGTGCCTGACCGAGGCCCATTGCGGTACCGACCTGGGCATCATCAAGACCCGCGCGGTGCCACAGGCCGATGGCAGTTATGCGTTATCGGGGAGCAAGATTTTCATCTCTGCCGGCGAGCACGACATGAGTGAAAACATTATTCACTTGGTGCTGGCGAAACTGCCGGACGCCCCGGCCGGGACCAAAGGCATTTCCCTGTTCATCGTGCCAAAGTTCCTGCCGGACGCAGCAGGTGAAGTCGGTGAGCGCAATGGTGTGAGTTGCGGCTCCATCGAGCACAAGATGGGAATCAAGGCCTCGGCCACCTGTGTACTGAACTTCGACGGCGCCAAGGGCTTCCTGATCGGCGAGGCCAACAAAGGCCTGAACTGCATGTTCACCATGATGAATCACGCGCGCCTGGGCACCGGAATGCAGGGGCTGTGCCTGGGGGAGGCCAGCTTTCAGGGAGCGATCAAGTACGCCAACGATCGTTTGCAGATGCGCTCTTTGTCCGGGCCCAAGGCGCCGGACAAGGCGGCTGACCCGATCATCGTCCACCCCGACGTGCGGCGCATGCTGCTGACCATGAAGGCGTTCAATGAGGGCAACCGGGCTTTGGCCTATTTCACCGCCCAATTGCTGGATGTGGCTCATCTGAGTCGCGACCAGGCGCAGCGTCAGCAGGCAGAGGACCTCCTGGCGTTCCTCACCCCGATCTGCAAGGCCTTCATGACCGAGACCGGGCTGGAGGTGACCAATCACGGCATGCAGGTGTTTGGCGGCCATGGCTACATTCGTGAGTGGGGCATGGAACAGCTGGTGCGTGACTGTCGCATCGCGCCAATCTATGAGGGCACCAACGGTATCCAGGCCCTGGACCTGCTGGGCCGCAAGGTGCTGGGTAGCCAGGGCAAGCTGTTGCTGGGTTTCACCAGGATCGTGCACAAGTTCTGCGTGGCCAATGCCGAGCATCCGCAGTTGAAGGCCCACGTTGCGCAGCTCGATGGTCTGAATCGTCAATGGGGCGAGTTGACCACCCAGGTGGGCATGGCCGCCATGAAGAACCCGGAGGAAGTGGGTGCCGCAGCCCTGGATTACTTGATGTACAGCGGTTACATCGTCCTGGGCTATCTCTGGCTGCGTATGGCCCTGGTGGCTCAGCAACAACTCGATGCGGGTGAAAGCGACGGCGATTTCGCCACCGCCAAGCTGGCCACCTGTGCGTTTTACTTCAAGCGCCTGCTGCCACGTACCGGCGCCCATCTGGCGGCAATCGAAGCAGGCAGTGATTGCGTGATGAGCCTGCCGGCGGAGATGTTCGCCTTGTAAGTACGCTGATGTGCCCTGGACAAGGCCCGCTTCTCGCGGGCTTTTTCTTGCGAGGATCTGGTTGTGACTAAAATTAACAATAAAGTCATGAGTTGACCCTATGTGTCGCAAAAGTTGTTCGGGTACACTCGGCTTTTCGTAAATGGGCCCGTTGTGGCCCGCTTGTTTAGATCTTGCGAGGTTTGCCATGGCTGACTACAAAGCGCCCCTGCGCGATATGCGCTTCGTCCTCAATGAAGTCTTCGAGGTCGCCAAACTCTGGGCTCAACTGCCAGCTCTGGCCGAAACTGTGGACGCCGAGACGGTTGAGGCGATTCTGGAGGAAGCGGGCAAAGTCACTGCCAGAAGCATCGCTCCGCTGAGCCGTAGCGCCGATGAGGAAGGTTGTCACTGGAAGGACACGACAGTGACCACTCCGGAAGGTTTTCCACAGGCCTACCAGACGTACGCCGAAGGCGGCTGGGTCGGTGTGGGCGGTGATCCGGAGTTCGGTGGCATGGGGATGCCCAAGGCGGTATCGGCCCAGGTCGAAGAAATGGTCAATTCCGCGAGCCTGGCCTTCGGCCTGTATCCCATGCTGACCGCCGGGGCTTGCCTGTCGATTAACGCCCACGCCAGCGAAGAGCTGAAAACCACCTACCTGCCGAACATGTACGCTGGTGTCTGGGCCGGTTCCATGTGCCTGACCGAGCCCCATGCCGGTACCGACCTGGGGATTATTCGCACCAAGGCCGAGCCTCAGTCTGACGGTTCCTATGCCATCAGCGGGACCAAGATCTTCATTACCGGTGGTGAGCACGACCTGACGGAAAACATCATTCACCTGGTGCTGGCCAAGCTGCCGGATGCGCCGGCCGGGCCCAAGGGGATCTCCCTGTTTCTGGTGCCCAAGTTCATGGTCAACGTCGATGGCAGCCTGGGTGAGCGCAACCCGGTGAGCTGCGGTTCGATCGAACACAAGATGGGTATCCAGGCCTCGGCCACCTGTGTGATGAACTTCGATCAAGCCATAGGTTATCTGGTGGGCGAGCCGAACAAGGGCTTGGCAGCAATGTTCACCATGATGAACTACGAGCGCCTGGGTGTGGGTATCCAGGGGCTGGCCACCGGTGAGCGCTCCTATCAGAACGCTGTGGAATATGCCCGTGACCGCCTGCAGAGCCGTTCGCCGACCGGGCCACAAGCCAAGGACAAGGTCGCCGACCCGATCATCGTGCACCCGGACGTGCGGCGCATGCTGCTGACCATGAAGGCTGCCAACGAAGGTGGCCGGGCATTCTCCACCTATGTGGCGATGCAGCTGGATACCGCCAAGTTCAGCGAAAATGCCGAGACCCGCAAGCGCGCGGAAAGCCTGGTGGCCTTGCTGACTCCCGTGGCCAAGGCGTTCCTTACTGACCTTGGCCTGGAGACCACGGTTCATGGCCAGCAGATCTTCGGCGGCCACGGCTACATCCGTGAGTGGGGCCAGGAGCAGTTGGTGCGCGACGTGCGGATCACCCAGATCTATGAAGGCACCAACGGCATTCAGGCGCTGGACCTGGTGGGGCGCAAGATCGTCGGCAGCGGCGGCGCGTTCTACAGCCTGTTCGCCGATGAAATTCGCCATTTCACCGCCACCGCCGATGGGAAACTGGGCGAATTCACTCGGCCTTTGAATGAGGCTCTGGATAATCTGGATGAGCTGACAGCCTGGCTGTTGGATCGGGCCATCAGTAACCCCAACGAGATCGGAGCGGCTTCGGTGGAGTACCTGCAGGTCTTTGGCTACACCGCCTACGCCTACATGTGGGCCCTGATGGCCAAGGCGGCGCTGGGCAAGGAGCAGGAAGAGGACTTCTATGCCAGCAAACTGGGGACTGCGCGGTTCTATTTTGCCCGTCTGCTGCCGCGTATTCACTCGCTGACCGCCTCGGTGAAAGCGGGTAGTGAATCGCTGTTCCTGTTAGAGGCTGAGCAGTTTTAATTGAGGAGAGCGTTTGTAAGTCATCTCTTACATAACGTGCTGCTGATCGTCCATATCGGTAGATGACGGCTGAGGCTAATCTACTTCACATGGACGTCGCGCAGGAAGCGCAAAGCAACAACATGGACACGTAGGATTCTGCCAGGATGGCGGAGTGAAAAGGATGTCAGGGAAACAGTCTGCAAAGCCCCGCTTCGGCGGGGTTTTCTTTTGTCTGGGTTTTTTATTTTCGCGACTTCAACCCAGGATTTCTGGCACCGCAGTGCCGCCCAAGCGCCCATCTTGGGTATTCATCGAATCCTCCAATAACGTCCTTAGCAGTTCCAGCGTTCCTTGTTGACGCTGCAGATCCCGACAGACCAATCCGACTTTCAATGGCACCCTCGGCTCGCTCAGAGGCTTCCACAGCAGTTCCTTGTTGCCGTGCTGTTGTTGTGAGCGCCCCGGAAGTACGGTGGCCAGTCGTGTATGGGGCAGGCTGTCGAGAATACCGGCCATATTGTTCAGCTCCGCCTGCACCTGGGGGCGCCGCCCCAGATTGGCCAGCTGCGCTTGCCAGATCTGGCGGATCTGAAACTCCTCGCCCAACAGCAGCATCGGCAACTCTGCAGCCTGGCTCATGGAGACCTTCTTGAACTCGCGCAGTGGATGCTGCTCGGGTATGACCAGTGTCAGCTCATCTTCATACAGCGGGACACCATGCAAACCTGGTTGGCGTGGCGGCAGGTAGCTGATGCCGATGTCCAGCGAGCCATTGAGCAAGCGTCGTTCGATCTCCAGGCCGGTCAATTCGTAGATCTGCACCACCAGGTGGGGCTGGGCCTTGCGCACTCGTTCAAGCATCTGCGGCACCAGGCTGCTATGCACCGTCTGCAGTACGCCGATGGCCAGGGTGCGCAGGGCCTGGCCCTTGAAGTTGCGCAGGGCCTCACGGGCTTGTTGCAGGCCGTCGAGCAAAGGCAGGGCGTGGTTGTACAGCGTATGGGCGGCCAGGGTCGGCAACAGGCGCTTGCTGCTGCGTTCAAACAGGCTGACGTCGAGGTTCTGCTCCAATTGACGGATCTGCTGGGAGAGTGCCGGTTGTGAGATCGACAGGCGCTCCGCTGCACGGCCCACGTGGCCTTCTTCATACACCGCGACGAAATAACGCAGTTGCTTGAAATCCATAAGTATTTCTTATCGAAAAAGCTTAAAAAACGAAATGGCCCGAAGCCCGCAAGACGCCTAGTCTAGCTCCTATTCACAGGGCTTACAGGGCCAAGACGCGCGATGAATACCGTTTACGTCGATGGTGTTTACATAGGCAAGGCAAAAAATCTCGGCCAGGGTCTGGTCATAGACACCGACAAGCACCCGGTTGCAAACCGTCTCTGGTTATGGCCACAAGGCCTGGGCAGCGATGAACAGGGTGATCCGCGCTTCCATACGGGCCCTGAGCGAGCTCTGCACCACTATCCCGCTGAGCATTACGCCCACTGGCGCAAACGTTATCCACAGTTCGATTGGACGGCTCCGGCCTTTGGGGAAAATCTCTCGACACGTGGCCTGACCGAAGATCAGGTGTGCCTGGGGGACATGTTCCGTTGGGGCGGTGCGCTGTTGCAGATCAGCCAGCCCCGTTCCCCTTGCTACCGTCTGAGCCAGCGTTGGGGCCTGGTCAATCTGCCCCAGCAAGCCCAGGACAACGGACGCTGCGGCTGGTTCTACCGGGTACTCAAACCCGGCTTTGTCCAGGCGGACGAACCCTTCGAACTGATCCAGCGCAGTTATCCCGGCTTGACCGTGGCCTGGGCCCTGCGCTGTTTTTTCCAGGAGCCTCTGGAGCACACAGGCCTGAAAACCCTGATTGATTGTCCGGCGCTGTCCTCGCGCTGGCGCGATATCGCCATCAAGCGTCTGCGCACCGGCTGTGTCGAGGATTGGTCCTCACGCCTGCTGGGCCTGCCGTTGGAGGGGCTGCGGGCATGAATCTGTTCAATCTGCGCCGTACTCCGCCAAGCCTGGACGATCTGGTTATCGAGCCCTGTGCGAGCGCCTCGGACGATGCCTGCGCCAGTGAGTGCCTGATGCCCAGCGTGCAGCGCCCGCAACCGGTGTTCGTCCGTGGCCAGGGCTCCTGGCTGTGGGACAGCAATGATCGCACCTACCTGGACTTCACTCAGGCCGGGGCCGCCAACAGCCTGGGCCACAGCCCTTCGGTACTGGTCAACGCCATCGCCGCTCAGGCCCAGTCGCTGATCAATCCCGGCTCGGGCTTCTACAACCGCGGCATGCTCAAGCTCGCCGACCGGCTGTGCCGTAGCACTGGTAGCGACCAGGCCTATCTGCTGAGCAGTGGCAGCGAAGCCTGTGAGGCGGCGATCAAGCTGGCACGCAAGTGGGGCCAGCTGCATCGTGGCGGCGCGGCGGGCATCATCACTGCCAGCCGCAGTTGTCATGGCCGTGGTTTTGCCGCGCTATCGGCTGCGGGCAATGGCTCTGCGGGCAATCGTTTCGAACCTCAGCTGCCAGGCTTCAGCCAGGTGCCCTTCAATGATCTGCCTGCTTTGCACGCGGCGGTGGATGCTCAGACCGTGGCCATCATGCTGGAGCCGATCCAGGGTGAAGCGGGGGTCATTCCGGCGACAGAACACTACCTCAAAGGGGTGGAGCGCCTGTGTCGTGAGCTGGGCATTCTGTTGATCCTCGATGAAGTCCAGACCGGCATCGGCCGTTGCGGCACCCTCTTGGCCGAGCAATTGTATGGCGTGCGCGCTGACATCATCACCTTGGGCAAGGGCCTCGGCGGCGGGGTGCCCCTGGCGGCGTTGCTGGCACGGGGCAAGGCCTGTTGTTTCGAACAGGGCGAGCTGGACGGCACCCACCACGGCAATGCATTGATGACCTCCGCCGGCCTGGCCGTGTTGGACAGTCTGCAGGAGCATGGTTTTCTGCAGCAAGTGCGCAGCAACGGTCAGTACCTGGGACAGCAGTTGACCCAACTGGCGGGCCGTTATGCCCAGGGCGAGGTACGAGGGCATGGATTGTTCTGGGGTATGAGCCTGGCGGACGACTCAGCGCAGGAGGTACTCAAGGCAGCGTTGCACGAGGGCCTGTTGCTCAGTGCTGCGCAATCGGACTGTTTGCGTTTCACCCCGGCCTTGAGTGTCAGCAAGGGCAATATCGACGAAATGCTCCTGCGCCTGACCCGGGCCTTTTCCCGCGTGCGGACCGCGCAGTTGCAATGCCGCAAGGGAGTAGCTGTCTGAAATCTGTGCTGATCCTGAAGCATTCTCTGACGATCGGTGCCGAGCACATCCGACTTTACGTTGACTGAATTCCTGAACCGTCTCGCGGTATAACGCGTCGCCCCGTGTCCGATTTTTCGCACGGGGCGTTTTTTTGTCTCCGGGCTGTTCAGGAGGGCAAGATTTGCGGTGAACCCTGGCACGCGGCCAGGGTCGATTGCTGGTGAGGCTCAGCCGAGCCCGACTTCTATCAGGAGCTGCCCTATGGACTTGATTCGCATCATCTTCGCCATTCTCTTGCCGCCCTTGGGGGTCTTTCTGCAAGTGGGCTTTGGCGGCGCTTTCTGGCTGAACATCCTGCTGACCCTGTGCGGATACATCCCCGGTATCGTGCACGCGGTGTATATCATCGCTAAACGCTGATTATCCAAGCTGCCCGTTCCAACGGAACGGGCAGCACCCGCTCAGCATTGCGCTTGCAGCACCTTCTGATAAAACCGCCATTCCTGTTCCAGCGCATGAGCCTGATTGTCCGCCTTGCGAAAGCCGTGGCGCTCATCCGGGTAGTAATGGGCCTCGGCGGCGATGCCCTGGTCCTGGAGCGCCTTGAGCATGTCGCGGGTTTGCTGGGGCACCACCACGGCGTCCAACTCACCCTGAAAAAACACCACGGGCACGCTGATGTTGCTGGCGTACAGCAGTGGCGTCCGCTCCAGATAGCGCTCGTTATCCTGCTCTGGATCGCCAATCAGCCAGTCCAGATAATCCCCCTCGAACTTGTGCGTGGAGCGGGTCAGGGCAATGGGATCGCTGACCCCGTATAGGCTGGCGCCGGCACAGAAGACCTTGGCGAAGGCCAGGGCGCAAAGGGTGGTGTAGCCCCCGGCGCTGCCGCCACGGATGAACGCCAGCTTTGGGTCGATCAGCCCTTGTTGGTCCAGATAGGACACCACCGCACAGGCATCTTCCACGTCCACTTCGCCCCAGCGCAGATGCAGGGCCTGGCGATAGGCCCGGCCATAACCGCTGCTGCCCCGGTAGTTCAGGTCGGCCACGGCAAAACCGCGCTGGGTCCAGAACTGGATGCGCGGGTCCAGGATCGGATAGCAGGCAGAGGTCGGGCCGCCGTGAATGAACACCACCAGAGGTGGTCTGTTGACGCCATTCATGGCCGGGTAGAAGAAACCGTGGGCCTGTCCTTCGCCGCTGGGATAGCACAGGGGTTGCGGTCGGCTGATGCGCTCCTTCGGCAGTGGCGCGACACCGCCGGCCAACACATGCACCTGCCGGGTTTCACGTTCGATGGCGATGATGGCCGAAGGACTGACAGGGGACGCCGCGATGCAATACAGGTAGCGCTTATCCAGCGCCAGGCCGCGAAAGCGGCTGTAGTTGCCGCTGAAGTCCTGTTGCGAACCGTCGGCGTGACTCAGTCCGAGACGGCCAAACCCTTCCTCGGTCCAACTGCCGAACCAGGAGTCCCCGCCAAGGGGCATCCAGGTGCGACACCCCAACTGCCAGGGGGCAGGGGCATGATCAGCTGCGGCACAGGGCAGCGGCCGCAAGCCGCTGGCCGATTCGGCCCAGGGTTGCCAGAAACCCTGGCGATCCGTGAGGCAATAGAGTTGGTTGTGCTGATCGAAGCGCGGTTGTTGCAGGGACTCTTCCTGGCCATCACCGGCCATGCAACGGGGATCACCCCAAGTGCTATCGGCCAGGCGTTCGACGAGCATCAGGCGAGTGCTGGTCCAGGGCTGATGGGGGCGATCCCATTCGATCCAGGCCAGGCGTTGGCCATTGGGGCTCAAGGTCGGAGCGGCATAGAAGCCGGCTCCGGCGGCGAGCAGGCGGCGCTGGCCGCTGTGGATGTCGATGGCCACCAGCCGGTGCTCGTTGGCGCACTCTTCCACGGCCAGTACTTGATCGGCGTGAGCATGCAGGTCCCCGTAGCGCCAGTCGCCCTGGGTCAGGGCCACTGGCGCGCCGTCTGTCAGTGGCTGCCGATACAGTTGCTGGTCCGCTTCATTGACGAACAGCAGGAAGTCGCCGCTGAGGCAGAAGGCGCCCCCGCCGTATTCATAGACGCGGCTGCGGACGCTGAACCCCGGCGGCGTCAGGCAGCGGGCCTGGCCTTGCTGCCAATGCCAGATCCGGCAGCTGGCGTCCGCAGGACGGTATTCATTCCAGAACACGCCATCGGGTGTCAGTTGCAGCTCGGCAAAATCGATCCCGGCGGTGGTGGCCTGGTTGGCGCTGAAGGGCTCAACCCTTGGCGATGAGGCGTGAGTTTCGTTCATTGCGAAAGGCCAGTTGTTCAATGGTTTGGGTGGCCGTTTCGGATTCTTCGCGGGCCTTGAGAATCATCCCGTGGTGTTCCGATTTACTGCACACCGGGTCGGCATTGCTGGCGTCCCCCGTGAGCATGAAGGCTTGGCAGCGGCAGCCGCCGAAGTCCTTTTCTTTCTCGTCGCAGGAGCGGCATGGCTCCGGCATCCAATCGTAACCGCGAAAGCGGTTGAAGCCGAAGGAGTCGTACCAGATGTGCTGCATGCTGTGGTCGCGCACATTGGGGAACTTCACCGCCATTTGCCGCGCACCGTGGCAGGGCAGGGCGGTGCCGTCCGGGGTGACGGTGAGGAAGATGCTGCCCCAGCCGTTCATGCAGGCCTTGGGACGCTCCTCGTAGTAGTCCGGGGTGACGAAAATCAGCTTGCAGGGGTGCCCCTGGGCTTCCAGCTTGGCGCGGTATTCGTTAGTGATGCGTTCCGCGCGCACCAGTTGCTCCCGGGTGGGCAGCAGGCCGACGCGGTTGAGCTGGGCCCAGCCGTAGAACTGGCAGGTGGCGAGTTCGACGAAGTCGGCTTCCAGGGCAATGCACAGCTCGATGATGCGGTCGATCTTGTCGATGTTGTGCCGGTGGGTGACGAAATTCAGCACCATCGGATAGCCGTGAGCCTTGACCGCACGGGCCATCTCCAGCTTCTGGGCGAAGGCTTTCCTGGAACCGGCCAGCAGGTTGTTCACTTGCTCGTCGCTGGCCTGGAAGCTGATCTGGATATGGTCCAGGCCGGCTTTCTTGAAGTCGCTGATCTTCTGCTCGGTCAGGCCGATGCCGGAGGTGATCAAGTTGGTATAGAAGCCCAGCTTGCGCGCCTCGCCGATCAGTTCGGCGAGGTCCTGGCGCACCAACGGCTCGCCCCCAGAGAAGCCCAACTGCGCCGCGCCCATCTCCCGCGCTTCACGGAACACCTTGATCCACTGTTCGGTGCTCAGCTCCTTGCCCTGCTCGGCAAAGTCCAGCGGATTGGAACAGTAGGGGCATTGCAGTGGGCAGCGATAGGTCAGCTCGGCCAGCAGCCACAATGGCAGGCCGACTTCCGGTTTGTCGGGCAGCAGCACCGATTCAGCCGAGTTCGATCCAGTGCTGGGCACGGGCGACCTCCATGAACTGCTCGATGTCGTCACCGAGCTCGGCCACGCCTGGGAACTGCAGCTGAAGTTCCTTGATGATCGCCGCCACGTCGCGCTCGCCGTCGATCAGGCCGCCAATCAGCGCGGCGCTGTCATTGAGCTTGATCATGCCTTCCGGGTAGAGCAATACATGGCCCTTTTGTGCCGGCTCGTACTGGAAGCGGTAGCCGGGACGCCAGCGTGGGGTTTTGCTGCGGTCGAAACTCATAGGGTGATCCCCTTATGCCAGACCCGCTGATCGGTGACGCTGTGATAGGGCGGGCGGTTCAATTCATAGGCCATGCTCATGGCGTCGAGCATGCTCCAAAGGATGTCCAGTTTGAACTGGAGAATTTCCAGCATGCGTTCCTGACCGGCACGGGTGGTGTAGTGCTGCAGGGTGATCGCCAGGCCGTGCTCGACATCGCGACGGGCCTGGCCCAGACGGGTGCGGAAGTACTCGTAGCCGGTCGGGTCGATCCACGGGTAATGCTGGGGCCAGCTGTCCAGGCGCGACTGGTGGATCTGCGGGGCGAAGAGCTCGGTCAGCGAACTGCTGGCGGCTTCCTGCCAGCTGGCGCGGCGGGCGAAGTTGACGTAGGCGTCCACGGCAAAACGTACGCCGGGCAGCACCAGCTCCTGGGAGCGCAGCTGGTCCGGGTCCAGGCCCACGGCCTGGCCCAGACGCAGCCAGGCTTCGATGCCACCGTCTTCACCCGGGGCGCCGTCATGGTCCAGCAGGCGCTGGATCCACTCGCGGCGAATTTCCCGGTCCGGGCAGTTGGCGAGGATCGCCGCATCCTTCATGGGGATGTTCACCTGGTAGTAGAAGCGGTTGGCGACCCAGCCCTGGATCTGTTCGCGGCTCGCCCGGCCTTCATACATCGCCACGTGATAGGGGTGATGGATGTGGTAGTAGGCGCCCTTGGCGCGCAGTGCCTGCTCGAATTCGGCGGGGGACAGCGAGGTGTCGGTCATGTGTGTTCTCCGGGGGGCTGCCCTTTCGTGGGCAAGCCCGCCCCTACGCAAAGGGGCCAAGGCTCTTGGGTCGAGCTTGTGGGCGATACGGCCTACAGCTCAATACTCATTCCGTCGTAAGCCACTTCCACCTTTCGGCGTACCAGTTCGGCACGTTCGGCGGAGTCTTCGTCGAGGATCGGGTTGGTGTTGTTGATGTGGATCAGCACCTTGCGCTGGCGGGGCAGCTGTTCCAGCACTTCTAGCATGCCGCCGGGGCCGTTCTGGGCCAGGTGGCCCATTTCCCGGCCGGTGCGGGTACCGACGCCACGGCGCTGCATTTCATCGTCTTCCCACAGGGTGCCGTCCAGCAGCAGGCAATCGCTGGCGGACATGATCTCCAGCAGCGGCGCGTCCACCTTGCCCAGGCCCGGCGCGTAGAAGAGCTTACCGCCGCTGCGCAGGTCTTCGACGATCAGGCCGATGTTGTCTCCTGGGTGCGGGTCGAAACGATGGGGCGAATAGGGCGGTGCGGCACTGCGCAGGGGCAGGGGGGTGAAGCGCAGGTTGGGGCAGGCCGGAACCGTGAAACTCTGGTCGAGCTCGATGCGGTTCCAGTTCAGGCCGCCGTTCCAGTGGCTGAGCATCTTGAACAGGGGGAAACCGGTGCTCAGGTCTTCGTGGACCATGTCGGTGCACCAGACTTGATGCGGGCAGCCTTCGCGCAGGCTGAGCAGGCCGGTGGTGTGATCGATCTGGCTGTCCATGAGGATGATGGCGCTGATCCCGCTGTCCCGCAGTGCGCGGCCCGGTTGCATGGGGGCAAAACCCTGCAGTTGGGCGCGGATGTCCGGGGAGGCATTGCACAGTACCCAGTTCACCCCGTCATCGGAAATTGCGATGGACGATTGGGTGCGAGCCTGGGCCCGCAGGCTGCCGTCGCGAAACCCTGCGCAGTTCACGCAGTTGCAGTTCCACTGCGGAAAACCACCGCCGGCGGCGGAACCTAGAATCTGGACAAACATGGACGCTCCCTGGGATGAAGGCATGAAAAAGACGGAGAACTGAAAATAAAAACGCCCCGGACGGGCCGAGGCGTTGCGCTGCGTTTTCTGGCCAGAGGCAGAAATCAGCGGCTGGCGAAGTACATGGTGACTTCGAAGCCGATACGCAGGTCGGTGTAAGCAGGTTTGGACCAGGTCATAAAAATGCTCCTTTGAGGTGGGTGGGACGGGTATTGCCTATACATATAGTCCACCTCCGGCGGGAGATGTTCAGATGCTTAGGGGGCTATCTTACTAAATTCCCGCAAAAGGTTGCCCGCAATTCTGAAGAAAGCTCGTTGCAGTACCCGTAATGATCATTCTGCCGCTTGCCAGGGCGCTCCCGGACAAGGTCCGTTCGCCAGCACTGTCCAGCCTCCTGTCGCCGAATGCAGGGCCGTGGCGGCCTGGGTCACGGCTAAGGGCGTGAGGGCCAGGATGCTGTCGTGCAGCCGCTCCAGATAATCCGACGGATGGCCGGCCAGTTTCGCCTGCCACAGCAGTTCAGCGGCTTGCTCCAGGGGCAGGAGCGAGGCTTGGAACTGTTGAGCCAGAGCCTGTCGCTGCTCGTTCCAGAGCTGCTCGCTGAGCGCCTGGAGCTGTTCCGGCAACTGCTGGAGGAACTGTTCCAGGTGCTGAAGTATTTCCGTGAGCGTCGCCTTGGGGGATTGCACGCCGAACAGCAGGCCGGTCTGGCCATTGCGTTGGCGGATGCCGCTGAACACCGCATAGCCCAACTGCAATTCCACCCGCAGGCGCTGATAGAACGGCGTCTGGCAGAGTTGGCCCAGCAGGCGCCAGGCCGCCTCATCGGCCAGGCGGGTGTCGGGCGTCGGGCAAAACAGCAGCAGGGCCTGTTCGCTGGATGTCCCGGGGTTCGTCTGCCAACGATAGGCGGCGTCTGGCGGTGAGGGTTGGCACAGGGTCGTCTCTGCTGTTCCCGGCATCTTTTGCAGCGCTTGGCCGAGGGCTTCCTGAGTGCCGGCTGATAGCGCCAGGGCCAGGCCATCCCATCGAGCCCCGGCCCACAGCACTTGCAGGGTTTGGGGTTGTGCAACTGTCGGCTCGCCGGGTTGTGGCTGCTCGCTGAAGGCCTTGAGCAACTGACGGATCGGCATCAAGGGGGCATCGTCTGTCGTAGCTGCGCGCTCCAGCCAGAACGATTCGGCGGGCTGGTTCAGTTGTTTCAGCGCCTGTTGCAGCACCGCGGGCATGGGTTGCTGCAGGCCACTGAGTCTGAGCAACCAATCAGCGCCACTGTTGGAGAAACTCAGGGCTACTCCGGCCTGGCCGGCGTCGTCGCGCAAGGGTGCCAGGCTGCGCAGCAGGCGTTCGTGCAAGCCGGTCGGAGCGGGTGAAGCCAGGCGCCAGCGCAGAATCAAGGCCCCTTCGCGGTTATCCGCAGGCAGCGCCTGGCTGAGGTTCAACGCCGAGCTCTCTCGCCGGCTTCGCGAGCGATCCTGGGCGAAGGTGCGTAGTCCCCGGTGTGCGCTGGTCTGCCCGCGAATCAGTCCTGCCCGCGGTGCCTCGGCGGTGCTGCGCAGGAAAGGATTACCCGGTGGCAGGCGCCACTCGCTGCTGAAGTTATCCACAACCTGCGGCTGCAACTGCGCCAGCAGCACCTTGAGGGCCTTGAGTCCTTGCACATCCAGCTCGCCGACGGTCTGCCGGCTGTCCCGTTGGGCCAACTCCAGGGCGCTGCCGACTTGCAGCTGGCGTTGTTGCAGCAAGGCATATTCTGTTCGCAGCGCTGGCCAATCGTCCTGGGCGCTGAAGAAACCCAGCCAATCCGCTAGCTGTTCGCGGACCTGGGCCGGGGCCGTCGCCTCTGTTGTGCTCAGGTTCAACTGCAGATGCAGCAGGGCTTGCCCGGCAAACTCGTACAGCGTCTGCGCCTTCAGGCTTTGGGCCAGTTGGCGTTGCTGGAGTCCGGCAAGCAGCCCGCCCGGCTTGGCGGACTGCAGCCAGGTGCAGAGAAAGTCCAGTGCGGGCGTTGCGCCCTCGGGCAGCTGTTCAAGGGTGAACAGCAGGTCCAGACGGTGAGCATCGAGCTGTTGATAAGTGCCGATGCCGGTAGTGGACAGTGCAGGAGGCACGCTCTGCTCAAGACGCTGGCCTTCCGGTAGATCTGCGCCATAGCGTGTGACCAGGGCGCGGAGTTCTTCCAGAGACTGTGGCCCGGCGAGGCTCAGGGTCATTTGCCTGGCCTGGTAAAAGTCTCGGTGAAATTGCTGCAGCGCTTGCTGAAAAGCCTGGCTGGGCAGATTGAGGCTGTAGCGGTTGCCAGCATGGAAGGCCCGCAGCGGGTGAGCGGCGGACAGGCCGTCGAACAGTGCGAACTGACGTTGCGCCGCCCCATCCCGGGACCAGGCGATAAATTCCGCATGCAGCACTTCTCGCTCCCGGCGCTGGTCCTCAAGGCTCATCCGCGGTCGGACGAGCATGTCGCACAGACGCTCCAGGCCGCCGGCCAGGGCGCTGACCGGCAGCTCGAAAAAGAACTCGGTCGCGCGCTCACAGGTCTTGGCGTTCAGTTGTCCTCCCTGGCCCCGCACATAGGCCATCAATCCCTGTTCGACGGGGAAGCGCTCGGTGCCGAGAAACAGCAGGTGTTCCAGGAAGTGCGCCAGCCCGGGCCAGGCCGATGGTACGTCGTGGCTGCCGGCAGATACCCGCAGTGCAGCGGCGCAACGTTTCAAATGAGGGGCATGACGCAAGGACACCCGCAGGCCATTGGCCAGGGTTTCCACGTGAGGCAGAGGGTGGTTCAGCGCGGGCATGAGCACTTCCAGAACAGAGAAGCGCCCATGCTAGCGGATATCCCCGGATCAGCGCTTGCTCAGGTCGTCGTATAGCTCGGGACGGCGATCGGCAAGATAGCGGTTCAGTGCCCGGGATTCGTGCATCAGCTGACGGTCCAGGGTGCCGATGATCAGGGCCTCGTCCAGTCCGGCCAGGGCGATCCGGCTACCGTCGGGGGCGGCGATGCTGCTTTGGCCGCAATAGCGGATCTGATCTTCCCGGCCGCAGTAGTTGGCGTAGGCCACGTAACATTGGTTTTCGAATGCCCGTGCGCGAATGGTCACATCGGCGACGAAGTCGTAGGGAATCATGTTCGCTGTCGGCACCAGGATCAGCTCGGCACCGGCCAGGGCCAGACGCCGGGCGTTCTCCGGGAACTCGATGTCGTAGCAGATCAGGAAACCGAGCTTCCAGCCGTTGAGTTCCACCAGGGGGAAGTCATCCGCGCCGGCGCTGAACATCGAGTGATCAAGGTCGCCGAACAGATGGGTCTTGCGGTAGTTGCACAGGCGCTGGCCGTGGGCGTCGATCAGTTGCACGGCGTTGTAGATCTGCCCGTCGGCGCTGCGTTCCGGATAGCCGTAGAGAATGGCCGTACCCGCCGCCTGGGCGATGGCGGCAATGCGCTGGGCCGAGGGGCCGTCCTGGGCCTCGGCCAGGGCGCCGACCGCTTCCACGCCGATGTTGTAGCCGCTGAGGAACATTTCCGGCAGCACCAGCAGATCGGCATCGGTGGCCTCCATGGCCACCTGATGCAAGCGTTGCAGATTGGCCGCCACGTCCAACGGCAATGGCGGGCACTGATACAGGGCGACACGCATGGTCCTCACTCCTCTGACTGGCTGACCGGGCACTGTAGCCGATGTCTCGGTCTTGGCGTACGGTCCGGCGCCAAGCCCCGCAAGGGCTTCTCGTCGTTATCCGATGCAGCCGTGATCAGTATTGTTCAATCCGCCAGGGCAATAGGCCCGATCTCATGGAACACATCCCCTGGTCCCGGGTTCTCGGCATGGGTGGCACCGCCGAAGTGTTTCATGATCCCCCACACCGCGTTGAGCGACGTTTGCACCGCGCCCTCGACCCAGGCCGGGGTCCAGGACACATCGTCACCCGCAATGAAGATGCCGCGCTGTTCGGCAGGCATGTCGTCCTGCATGAAGTGCGCGTACATCCGCTGGTTGTAGCGGTAGTGGCCCGGCAGTGCGCCCTTGAAGGCGCCGAGGAAGTGCGGGTCGGCTTCCCAGGACACGGTGATCGGATCGCCGATGATGCGGCTGGCGATGTCCACTTTGGGGTAGATCTTCTTCAGTGCGTCCAGGGCCAGCTTCACGCGCTTTTCCACGGGCTGCGGGAGCATCTTCAGGGCATCGCTCATCCACGAGTAGGACAGGCAGATCACCCCCGGCTTGTCGTCGCCGTTGTCGAACAGGTAGGTGCCGCGGGTCAGGCGATCGGTGAGGGTCATGCTCATCAGGTCGCGGCCGGTTTCCGGGTCCTTGTCCTTCCAGAACGGCCGGTCGACCATGACGAAAGTCTTCGACGACTGCATGTAGCGGGTGCGGTCCAGGGCCATCCACATCTTCTGCGAGAACAGCGACTCTTCGCATTCGATCTGGGTGGTCAGCAGCCAGCTCTGACAGGTGGTCAGTACCGCCGCGTATTCCCGTGTGTCGCCCCAGTTGTCGGTGACGCTGAAGCGCCCGTCGGCGGCCCGGGCAATGCGCTTGACCCCGGTGCGTGGCGCACCGTTGTGCAGCGAACTGAGGCTGGTACCGGCCGGCCAGTGGGCACAACGCTCCGGCACGTGGCGCCAGATGCCCAGGGGCACCTGCTCGACGCCACCCACCACCAGATGCTGGTGGTCGTCGCAGTTGGTCATCACCACGCGGAAGATTTCCAGCATCGAGTTGGGGAAATCCGAGTCCCAGCCGCCGGTGCCGAAGCCCACCTGGCCGAACACTTCACGGTGGTGGAACGACAGCTTGGCGAAGGCCTTGGAGGTGGCGACGAAGTCGTAGAACGTGCGGTCGTCCCACAGCGGCACCAGGGTGTTCCACAGCTCCTTGAGGCGCGGCACATCGCGATCGCGGATGGCTTGCTGGATCTCGCTGAAGCGCGAGCCGTCCTCCAGGGCGTCGGCCCAGGCGTCGGCGACTTCCTGGAACAAGGCCGGCAGGTCGGCCAATTTCTGTGCGTAGTGGGTCTGCCCTTCCAGATCGATGACGGTGCTGCCCGAAGCCGGGGTCAGCGGGTTGGGAAAGGGCTTGGTCTGCAGACCGAGCTTGTCGACATAGTGATAGAAGGCCGTGGACGATACCGGGAAGCGCATGCCGCCCAGCTCGGCGATGATCCCTTCGGCGCCTTCGAAGACCTGGGAGCGCAGGCGGCCGCCCATCTTCGACGCTTCATAGACCACCGGCTTGAGGCCCAGCTTCATCAGTTCGTAGGCGGCTACCAGTCCGGCGATACCGGCGCCGACAATCGCCACTTCGGTGCCGTGCTGGGCTTGGGGAATGCTGCCCAGGCCGGCGGGATGCTCGATCCAGTCGTCGAAGGCGAAAGGGAAGTCCGGGCCGAAAATGGTGATCGGCTTTTTACCGTCTGCAGGATGGCGATTGTTCTTGTTCATGGCTGACCTTGGCGGGCGGCTCAGCAGAGTGCTGAGTATAGGAAAAGATGGCAGCCATTCTAGGGAGGATGAAACACGTAAATAAGACGCAAACTGTCGTCGTTATGCGTTGTTATTTATCAGTATGACGAATTTATGAGGCAGATTGACGAGGTGGCATTATCAGGCCATGCGCCTCATAGCGCATGCCCGCGATCGATCTTGCTGCTGAGGATGATCGAAGTGGTGGTCTTTTCCACGCCATCGACGCTGCCGATCTGGTCCAGCAGTTGGTCCAGCTGTTCTGGCGATTCGGTGCGCAGCCAGGCTACGTAGTCGAATTCGCCACTGACTGCGCACAGTTGCTGGACCTGAGCCATGCCGCTCAGGCGGCGCAGCACTTCCTTGCCGGAGCGCGGCTGAACCTTGATGCCCACATAAGCCTGCAAGCCGCCGTCGACCACCCTTTGGCCCAGGCGCACGCCATAGCCGGTAATGACCCGGGTCTTTTCCAGACGCGCCAGGCGCGAGGTCACGGTGGTACGGGCGATACCCAACTGCCGGGCCAGCATTGCCACGCTTTCGCGGGCGTTGATCTGCAGGGCGGCGATCAACTGACGGTCGACTTCGTCAAGAACGGGAGGGCGGCTATCGAACAAGATGGGCTCCAGCACGGCTATCGAGGGAGCGCACATGTTACAGCCTCGCGCCAACCCTGGCTGCTGGTCCCGGAGCTTGTCTGGATCGGGTCTACGCTCACGCGGTCAGAAGTTTTTTGAAACAAATGACCTGCGACAAGTTGTCATAAGTAACTGGTTAGTACATTCTCGCGACCTGGTTTTAAAGATGGCTGAGGTTTGACGATGAAAAACACAGGGGCTGCCCCAGGCAGCAAATGGCTGCTCGGGGGACTGGGCATTCTCATTGCCTTGATCGGGTTGGGTCTGGCCGGCGGCGGGGGTTACCTCCTCAGCCTGGGAGGCAGTGCCTATTTTCTGCTGATGGGCCTGGCGATGGTGGCTTCCGGCGTAATGATCGCTCGGCGTAACCCCCGTGGCGCCTGGCTGTACGCGGTGGCCTTGGTGCTGACTGCGATCTGGGCGGTCTGGGATGCGGGCCTGGAGTACTGGCCCCTGGTTTCGCGGGTGCTGACCTTCGCCGTGATCGGCCTGGTGGTGGCGTTGATCTACCCGAGCCTGGTGCGGGCTTCCGGTGCTCGTGCCGGACGCGGCGCCTATGGGCTGGCGGGGCTTTTGGGGGTTGGCGTGGTGGCTACCCTGGCCTACATGTTCGTGCCGACCCATGTGGTCAAGGCGAGCAGCGTGCCGGCGATCCAGCCAGTGGCGCCAGGTACTGAACAGAAGGATTGGGCGCATTGGGGCAATACCCCGGCGGGCAACCGCTTCGCGGCCCTGGACCAGATCAACAAGGGCAATGTCGATCAACTGCAGGTGGCCTGGACCTTCCGCACCGGCGATCTGCCTGAAAGCAACGGCGCAGGTGCCGAAGACCAGAACACGCCTTTGCAGATCGGCGATACCGTCTACACCTGTACCGCCTATGGCAAGGTGTTCGCCCTGGACGCCGACACCGGCACCGAGCGCTGGAAGTTCGATCCTCAAGGCTTTGCGCCGAACTGGCAGCGTTGCCGCGGCCTGGGTTACTTCGATGCCTCCGCGACCCCCGCGAGTGCACCAGCCACCGCACCGGCCGCTTGCACCAAGCGCCTGTTCCTGCCCACCGGCGATGCGCGCTTGATCGCCATCAACGCCGAAACCGGCAAGCCCTGTGAAGACTTTGGCGACCGGGGCACTGTCGACCTGAAAACCGACATGGGCGAAATCAAGCCGGGTTACTACCAGCAGACTTCCACTCCGCTGGTAGCCGGGTCCGTCGTGATCGTGGGCGGCCGGGTGGCGGACAACTTCTCCACTGGGGAACCGCCGGGCGTGGTACGTGCCTTCGATGTGCGCAGTGGCGAGCTGATGTGGGCCTGGGACCCCGGTAATCCCAACACCACCAAGCGCCCGCCTGCGGGTGAAACCTATACCCGTGGCACCCCGAACGTCTGGTCGGCGATGTCCTATGACGCCAAGCTGGGCCTGGTGTACCTGCCTACCGGTAATGCCACCCCGGACTTCTTCGGCGGCCAACGCACCGAGTTCGATGACCAGTGGAACTCCTCCATCGTCGCCCTCGATGTGAAGACCGGCCAGGTGCGCTGGCACTTCCAGACCACCCACCACGACCTCTGGGATTTCGACCTGCCGGCGCAGCCGCTGCTGTACGACATCCCGGACGACAAGGGCGGTGTACAGCCGGCGCTGGCGCAAGTCACCAAGCAGGGCGAGATCTTCGTGCTCAATCGCGAGACCGGCAAGCCCATTGCTCGGGTGGAAGAGCGGCCGGTGCCCCAGGGCAATGTGCCGGGCGAGCGTTATTCGCCGACCCAGCCGTTCTCGGTGGAAATGCCGTCCATTGGCAACCAGACCCTGACCGAATCCGATATGTGGGGCGCTACTCCCTTCGATCAACTGATGTGCCGCATTCAGTTCAAAGGCATGCGCCATGAAGGTGTGTACACCCCGCCAGGGTTGGATCACGCACTGCAGTTCCCAGGCTCCCTGGGGGGCATGAACTGGGGCAGCGTGTCGGTGGACCCCACCAGCAACTACATGTTCGTCAACGACATGCGTTTGGGCCTGGCCAACTACATGATCCCCCGGGATCAGATCGCTGCCGGTGCCAGTGGCATCGAAATGGGCGTGGTGCCCCAGGAAGGCACGCCGTTCGGCGCCATGCGCCAGCGCTTCCTCTCGGCGGCGGGTATTCCTTGCCAGAAGCCACCGTTCGGCACTATGTCGGCCATCGATCTGAAGACCCGCAAGCTGGTATGGCAAGTACCGGTGGGTACCGTGCAGGACACCGGGCCGCTGGGGATTCGCATGCACCTGCCGATCCCTATCGGCATGCCGACCCTGGGCGCTTCCCTGGCGACCCAGTCCGGCCTGTTGTTCTTCGCCGGCACCCAGGACTTCTACCTGCGGGCCTTCGATACCGGCAATGGCAACGAAATCTGGAAGGCGCGCTTGCCGGTAGGTAGCCAGTCGGGGCCGATGACTTACGTTTCGCCCAAGACCGGCCGCCAGTACATCCTGCTCACGGCAGGCGGTGCTCGTCAGTCGACGGACCGTGGCGACTATGTAATTGCCTACGCGCTGCCGAAATAGACACCGCGTCACGGCACTCTAAAAAAGCCGCGCCCTGCGCGGCTTTTTCATGGGTGAAGACAAGACGCGTCAGCTTAGGGTGACCTTGGCGAAGGCTGTACGGAAACGCTGCATGTCCTGTTCCGAACCGACACTGACCCGGGCCCAGTTCGGCCAGTTGTCCCAGACCCGACCAATCTTCACGTGCTGCGCGGCCAGGGCATCGACGAGTTCCTGGGCCGGCCGCCTGACATCGATCATGAAGCAGTTGGCCTGTGAGGCGGTGCAACGGAACCCGCGGTTTTTCAGCCAGGCGATGGTCTGGTCACGCAACTGGTTGTTGAGTCGCTTGCGTTCGGCCAGTAGCCCTGGCTCCTCCAGGCTGGCGATGCCGCCGAGCAAGGTCGAAGCGGCCGGGACGTTGTAGCCGCCAAAGATTTCCAGGCGTTCCAGCAGTGCTGGCTGGCCGACGGCGAAACCCAGTCGCGCCCCGGCCATGCCGTAGATCTTGGAAAACGTCCGCAGTACCAGCAGTTCCGGGTGCTCCTTGACCAGGGGAATGCAGGTGCTGGCGTCGGAAAAATCGATATAGGCTTCGTCGATCACCAGCACTGTGCCTTTGGCTTTGCGGGCCAGGGCCTGTTCGATGTCTTGCCGTGGCGTCAGGGTGCCAGTGGGGTTGTTGGGGTTGCACAGATAGATCAGTCCGGGGCTGCGGTCGATGGCGAGCATCGCCGGCAGGTCGTGGCGGTGATCGGCCCCGAGAGGGACTTCGTGCACCATGACCTGACGGCTTTCGGCAGCTTCCCTGGGGGCCTCGTATGAGGGACTGGCCATCACCAGACTGCCGCTCTGGGTGAAGGCCATGACCGCATGCTGCAACGCGCTCTTGGAACCACAGAAACTCTGGACATGATCCTCTGCAATGCCTTGTTGCCGGGCGAAGAGCGCGTTGAGCCGGTACTGGATCTTGTAGGGATAGCGACCGCTGAGGGCGATGCCCTGTTGCATGGCCTGGCGGGCGGCGGGAGAAGGGCCCCAGGGGCTTTCGTTGAAGTTGATCAAAACATCGTCGGAGGGAGAGGGGATAGGCGGTGGAGCGGGTTCGGCCGCCTGACTCCAGCCAGGCAATGAAAGCAGCGGCAGGGCTGTCGCGAGCCCCACCAATGATCGGCGCGTGATCTCAACCATCGATAAATCCTTTTCTTATCGAGAAAGACGCCCAGGCGTCTTTTGTCCGGTTGGACAGGGTTATGACGGTGAGTGGTGAGCGGGATTTACGGTGGCGGTTTAGTAGCAGGTGTTGATTGACGCCGATCGTCAGGCACAAAAAAGCCGCGCATTGCGCGGCTTTCTGGTTTGGTGGGCCCACACGGACTTGAACCGTGGACCAAAGGATTATGAGTCCTCTGCTCTAACCAACTGAGCTATAGGCCCTCAGTAGGCGGCGGATTATAACGATGGTTTCTCAGCTGTGCTATCCGAAAAGTCGGAAACCCGGATCTGCAGGAAGGTTGCGCAGAACTCCTCGGCTTCCAGGGGCAGGCTGACGATGTAGCCCTGGATCTGCTCGCAGCCTTCGAGAGTGAGGAAGGTCTGCTGGGCCTGGTTTTCAACACCTTCGGCAATGACCGTGAATTGCATGCTGCGCCCCAGGGCGATGATCGCGCGAACTATCGCCACATCGTGAGGGTCGTCCGGCAAGCCGCGGACGAATGACTGGTCGATCTTGAGAAAATCCAGAGGCAGGCGCTTGAGATAGCTCAAGGACGAGTAGCCGGTACCGAAGTCGTCGATGGCCAGTTGCATCCCCAGGCGTTTGAGCTGATGCAGCACCTCCAGGGCTTCTTCGGCCTGGCTCATGATGAAGTTCTCGGTGATTTCCAACTGCAGCAACCCAGGCTGCAGGTCATAGTCGCGCAGCAGTTGTTCGATGCGGCCCAGCAGGTTGGGTTGGCGCAACTGGGCCCCTGCGAGGTTCACTGACAGTGGCCCGAAATTTTCGTAGCGCTGACCCCAGGTATGGAGTTGCTGGCAGGCCCGTTCCAGTACCCAGTCCCCGATCAGCAGGATCATGCCGTTCTCTTCCGCCAGCGGAATGAAGTGCTCGGGGGGAACGTCGCCGAAGTTGGGGTGGTGCCAGCGAATCAGGGCTTCGGCCCCCACCAGTTCGTGGTTGCTGAGGCTGATCTTGGGCTGGAAATAAAGAGACAGCTCCCCGCGTTCGATGGCTCGTCGCAGTTCGTGCTCCAGGGCGACACGTTCGCTGGCCTGGGCGGTCAGGTCGCGGGTGTAGCGCTCGACCCGGTTGCGCCCCTTGGCCTTGGAGCGATACATGGCGGCGTCGGCGTTCTTGATCAGCGTGGCAACGTCGCAGCCGTCCTTGGGGTACAGGCTGGTGCCGATGCTGGCGCTGATGAAGAACTCGTGCTCGCCGGCCTGGAAGGGGGCGGTGAAGCAGTTCAGCAGCTTGGTGGCGATATGGTCGGCGTCGCTGGCCTGATGCAGGCCCGGGAGCAAGATGATGAACTCGTCCCCGCCCAGGCGGGCGACAGTATCGATGTCTCGCAACTGCTCCTTGAGACGCACCGCGATGCCTTTGAGCAGCAGGTCGCCCACCGGGTGGCCAAGGCTGTCGTTGATGTGCTTGAAGCGGTCCAGGTCGAGAAACAGCACGGCGCCCTGGCTGCCGTTTTCCTCTTGGCTGTTGAGCGCGGTCAGTAAGCGGCTTTCGAACAGGGTGCGGTTCGGCAGTCCGGTGAGAGGGTCGTGGTGGGCCTGGTAGTCGAGGCGTGCCTGGGCATGCTTGAGGCTGGATATGTCGGCGAATACCGCAACGAAATGGGTGATCTGCCGATCCTTGTTGCGCACTGCGTTGATCGTCAGCCAGTTGGGGTAGAGCTCGCCGTTCTTGCGACGGTTGGAAATCTCGCCCTGCCAGTGGCCTTCCAGGGTCAGTTGGTGCCACATCGCCGCATAGAAGGCGCTGTCATGCAGGCCAGAGGCCAACAGGCGCGGTGTATGCCCCAAAGTTTCACTTTCGCTGTAACCGGTGATCTCGCTGAAGGCTCGATTGACGGCGCTGATGCGCTGCTGGGTATCGGTGATCATTACGCCTTCGGCGGTGCTCTCAAACACCGTGGCGGCCTGCTGCAGTTTTTCCTGCATCAACTGGCGGTCGGTGATGTCCCGGGCAATGGTCAGCATGCAGTCGTCGTCGCCAATGGGCAGCGGTCGGCTCGACAGTTCACAGAGACGGATCTGGCCATCGTTGCGTCGGATATGGCAGCTGAAATCACGGACAAAACCGTCCCGCTGCAACAGGTCGAGCATCTGCTTGCGTTCGTTGAGGTTGACCCAGATCCCCAGGTCCAGAGTCGAACGATCCAGGGACATGGCACTGTTGAAGCCGGTGATTCGGCTGAAGCCCTCGTTGACCTCGATCAGCAGTCCGTCCCGCTGTCGTGTCAGCAGTAGCCCATCTGGCGAGGCATGGAAGGCTTTGGCGAACTTCTCCTCGGAGGTCTGCAACTGTTGCTGGGTTTCCTTGAGCTGGCTGATGTCTCGGACCACCACCACCAGCGCCGGGGTGGTGTCGAGGTCGAAGGGTTCGGCGGAGATCAGGCCGGTGAAGAGCTGGCCATTGTGACGGCGGAATGGCATTTCCAGGTTGCGGATGCTGCCGGCCTGCAAGCGTTGCAAGAGGCTCGGGCCGACGCCCGGGATGCCCCAGATATTCAGCTCGGTGGCGGTCTGGCCCACCACGGTTTCGGCGCTCAGGCCGATCTGCTCCTCGAAGGCCTTGTTGACCTCCAGCAGGCAGCCGTCGGACAGGCGCGCTATGACCAGAATGTCCGGGCACTGCTGGAACACCGAGGCGAACTTCTGCTCGGAAAGGCGCAGGGCTTCTTCAGTGTGTTTTGTCTCGCTGATATCGATCATCAGGCCGCGCATCACCGGTTCGTGGCC
This sequence comes from Pseudomonas sp. JDS08PS003, assembly GCF_045013505.1. Taxonomy (NCBI): domain Bacteria; kingdom Pseudomonadati; phylum Pseudomonadota; class Gammaproteobacteria; order Pseudomonadales; family Pseudomonadaceae; genus Pseudomonas; species Pseudomonas sp. JDS08PS003. Next base: position 6,580,928 of record NZ_CP120724.1, on the reverse strand, counting down.
GTGTTCGATCAGGCTGACGATATCGCGTACCCAGAGGCATCGGCCGTCGGCGGCGATCACTCGATAGTCGAGGCTGTGGTCGCGTCCGGCCTGTACTTCGTGGTCGCAGAAGGCCTGGGCGCGAGTCAGGTCGGCGGGGTGGATGATGTTGCGCCAGAACCCCGGAATCAGCCAGTGGGCCAGGGGGTAGCCCAGCAGGGCCTCGGCATGGGGGGAGACATAGCTGTAGGTGAAGTCGCTGACACGCGCCTCCCAGGCGATGGCCGAGAGGCTCTCCACCAGGCTGCGGTAATGGTATTCACTGCTGCGCAACTCTTGTTCCAGCGCCACTCTGCGGGAGATCTCCGAGCTCAGGCGCCGATTGATGCGGATCACCACCGCCAGCACTGTGACCAATAGCAGGAGGCCGGGTAGGCCGTAGATCAGGACATCCGACCAGAACGTCCGATGGTCGAGGACGCTGCCGACCCAATGCTGTTGAATCGCGCTGATTTCCTCGGGGCTGAGGTCCGCCAGGACCTTGTCGAGTATGCCCACCAGGATCTTGCTGTCCCGTGGGACGCCCATGGCCAACTGGTAGCGATATGGGGTTTCGCCGCTGACGTAGAGGCCCTCAAGCTTGAGCTGGCGCAGGCTCCAGACACTGGAGGCCAGATCGCCCACCACGGCGTCCACCTCGTCGGTGGCCAGCGCTTGCAGGGCTGAGCTGATGTTGGGCAGGGCCACCAGGTTCAGGTCTGGGTGGTGGGTGCGCAGTAACTCGTGGGGAGCGTAGTTCTCCACCACCGCCACCTTGAGACCGTAGAGGTCCTTGAGGTTGCGGGGTTGTGCGCCACCTGCATGGGCGAGGATGACGATGGGAAAGTCGAGATAGGGGCGGGTGAAAGCCATGTAACTCTGGCGTTCCGGGGTCGACATGATGCCGGGCAGCAGGTCCAGCTTGCCTTGCTTGGCATCTTCGAGCACGGCGGTCCAACTGGCCGGTTCGACGGGCGTCAGGGTGACTGACAGGCGTTCCTGGATCAGGTGGATGTAGTCCGCTGCCAAGCCCTGGTAACGGCCTTCCTCGTCTCGATACTCAAAGGGCGGCCAGGACGCATCCACACCCAGGCGCAGTTGCGGGTGGGTCTTGAGCCAGCCACGTTCTTCATCGGTGAGAGTCAACGCGCCAGCCGTTGCGGTCCAAGTAAGCAGTGCCAGCAGGAGCATGGCCGACAGTCTGGGCATAACCGTCTCGTTATGGCACGGGGAATGTTTCGAGTGTAGACGGGCTATGGGGCGGGAGAGGGGGGATCTGCAAAAAGCAAAACCCCCAGCAGGGCTGGGGGTTTTGGGCTTACTCGTCGAGGAAGGAGCGCAGATGCTCGCTTCGCGTCGGGTGGCGCAGCTTGCGCAGCGCCTTGGCTTCGATCTGACGAATCCGTTCACGGGTCACGTCGAACTGCTTACCAACCTCCTCAAGGGTGTGGTCGGTATTCATGTCGATGCCGAAGCGCATGCGCAGAACCTTGGCTTCACGGGCAGTGAGGCCGGAGAGTACTTCGCGAGTCGCTTCTTTCAGGCTCTCAACGGTGGCTACATCGATTGGCGACTGCATGGTCGAGTCTTCGATGAAGTCGCCCAGATGGGAGTCTTCGTCATCACCGATCGGGGTTTCCATGGAGATCGGCTCTTTAGCGATCTTCAATACCTTGCGGATCTTGTCCTCAGGCATTTCCATGCGTTCGCCCAGCTCTTCCGGAGTCGGTTCACGACCCATTTCCTGCAGCATCTGCCGGGAAATACGGTTGAGCTTGTTGATCGTCTCGATCATGTGCACCGGAATACGGATGGTGCGGGCCTGGTCGGCGATCGAGCGAGTGATCGCCTGACGGATCCACCAGGTGGCATAGGTCGAGAACTTGTAGCCGCGACGGTATTCGAACTTGTCCACCGCTTTCATCAAGCCAATGTTGCCTTCCTGGATCAGATCGAGGAACTGCAGGCCACGGTTGGTGTACTTCTTGGCGATGGAGATCACCAGGCGCAAGTTGGCTTCAACCATCTCTTTCTTCGCGCGGCGGGCCTTGGCCTCACCGATCGACATGCGACGGTTGATGTCCTTGATCTCGGCAATCTTCAAGCCGGTTTCGACTTCAAGAGCGGTCAGCTTCTGCTGGCAACGGATGATATCCGGCTGTAGACGGGCAATGGCTTCGGCGTACTTGCTCTTGCCTTTGGCCAGGGCGTCGGTCCAGCTTTCATCTACTTCGTTGCCCGGGAACTGGCGCAGGAAGTCGGCACGCGGCATGCGGGCATCACGCACACAGAGCTGCATGATGGCGCGCTCTTGCTGACGCAGACGATCCAGGGCGCTGCGTACACGTTCAACCAGGCCTTCGAATTGCTTCGGAACCAGTTTGATCGGCATGAACAGTTCGGCCAGGGCCAACATCTCGGCGATGGCTTGCTTGTTCTCGCGGCCGTGCTTCTTCAGCGCCTTGCGGGTGATTTCCATCTGGTCGGAGACGGCGCCAAAGCGCTGTGCAGCGACGACCGGATCCGGACCGCTTTCGGCTTCTTCTTCGTCTTCGGTCGCTTCAGCTTCTTCGTCATCGCTGTCGTCATCCGCTTTCGCGGTTTTGGTGTCGACAGGAGGCGGTACTTCGGCGGCAGGCGGCGTAATGCCGTCGTCCGGGTCGATGTACCCGCTGAGAACGTCAGACAGGCGGCCACCTTCGGTGGTGACGCGAGTGTATTCGGAGAGGATGTGATCAACCGTGCCAGGGAAGTGCGCGATTGCGCCCATCACTTCACGAATGCCCTCTTCGATACGCTTGGCGATTTCGATTTCGCCTTCACGTGTGAGCAGCTCTACCGTACCCATTTCGCGCATGTACATGCGCACTGGGTCGGTAGTGCGACCAATGTCGGTTTCCACAGCCGCCAACGCTGCGGCGGCTTCTTCAGCTGCTGCTTCGTCGGTGTCGGCTTCGGCCAACAAAAGGGCATCCGCATCCGGAGCACTCTCGAATACGTTGATCCCCATGTCGTTGATCATGCGGATGATGTCTTCCACCTGTTCCGGATCTGAAATATCCTCCGGCAGGTGGTCGTTGACCTCCGCGTAAGTCAGGTAACCCTGCTCACGTCCACGGCTGATCAACTCTTTGAGGCGAGACTGCTGTTGCGCTTTTCCGGACATAACACCCTATCCACTGAAGGTCTTGGCGGGCAAAAAACAAGCCGAGGATTATACCCGAGCTATGACCTCACGCGCCAGTTGAGGTCGGGTTTGATGCGGGAACATTGCGTTTTAGAAGCTCAACCAGCTGTATTTTCTCTTCGCTGCTGAGCTCGCTTTGACGCGATTTCCTGAGAAGTTGTTCTAAAACACGCTCGCGTTGGCGAGCGGACAAGCTATTAATGGTGTCGAAAAACTGTTGTTCAAGGTTATCTCCGTCGATCAGCCACTCTTTTTCTGCCAGTGCGGTAAGCAGGTGCCCCTGTTGAGTGCCGTGCCAGCGCGCCATCAGTTGATGAATAGAGCGTAGCTTAGGATTTTTCTGTACGGCTTCGATCAGGGCCACCAGCAACTGAGTGTTGGTGTTGTCGTCATCGGCAAAGTGCCCGGCGTCTTCAACTTTTTCTGCCAGTTGCGGGTGATGCAGCAGGGTGCGCAAGGCTGCCAGCGTAGGAGGCTCCACCGCCGCCGGGACGCGAGGGCCGCGAGGCTGGTCCCGATCGCCCTGGCGCTTGCCTTTGCCGTTCTTGTCCCAGGGCTTGTTTTCCCATTTCTTGCCGCCGCCGCTTTTCTTCGGCGTCCACTCTTGTTGAGGGGCGTACGCTTCCTGATGGGGCTCATGGTAGTCGGCATAATCCGGCATGGCATCGTAGTCGATGCCGGCGTCATAGATCGGGGGGGCTTCCGGTGGGGCGCTGTGAGCTAGCTGATTCACCGTTTCATTGGTCAGGCCGGTGATTTCAGTCAGGCGCTGGCGCATCAGGGTGCGCAGGTTGGCCCCTGGGATTTTCTCGATCAGCGGTGCTGCCAGGGTCGCCAGGTGAGCCTTGCCTTCCAGCGAGCGGGGGTCGGCTTCGTCGATCAGTTGTTGAAAGAAGTAGTCCGCCAACGGTTGGGCGTGCTGGTTGATTCGGGCGCGGAAGGCGTCTGTGCCTTCGGAGCGGACCAGGGTGTCCGGGTCCTCCCCTTCAGGGAGAAACAGGAAGCGTGCGCGGCGTCCGTCCTGCAGGCAGGGCAGGGTGGCCTCAAGGGCGCGCCAGGCAGCCTTGCGTCCGGCTTGGTCGCCGTCAAAACAGAATAATACGTTGGGCACAATGCGGAACAGGCGCTTGAGGTGTTCCTCACTGGTGGCGGTGCCGAGGGTCGCGACGGCATTGCGCAGGCCTTGCTGGGCCAGGGCGATGACGTCCATATAGCCTTCGACGACGATGATCTCGTCGAGGTTGCGATTGTTCTTGCGGGCCTCGAACAGGCCGTAAAGCTCTTGGCCCTTATGGAATACCGGGGTTTCCGGAGAGTTCAGGTATTTGGGTTTGTCGTCCCCCAGAACCCGGCCACCGAAGGCAATGATCCGGCCGCGGGTATCGCGGATCGGGAACATCACGCGATCGCGAAAGCGGTCATAGCGCTTGCCGGTCTCGGCGTTCTCGATCAGCAGTCCGGCATCGATCATGGCCTTCTGCTGCAAAGTGTCACTGCTCAGGTGCTTGAACAGGTTGTCCCAGCCGGGCGGCGCAAAACCCAGGCCGAAGTCCCGGGCAATTTCGCCGGTGAGGCCGCGCCCCTTGAGATAGTCGACTGCCGCCTTGCGTGCCGGGTGACTTTTCAGTGCCTGGCGATAGTAGTCGGCAGCGGCAGTGAGCAGTGGGTAGAGCGGTGAGTCGGTGGGCTGCCGGGGTTTGCGCTGGCCGCGATTGCTTTCCTCGCTGGGGATCTCCATGCCTGCAGCTTTCGCCAGTTCCTCGACGGCCTGGGGAAAGTCCAGGTTGTCGTGGTCCATGATGAAGCCGAGGGCATTGCCGCCTGCGCCGCAGCCGAAGCAGTAATAGAACTGCTTGTCGGGACTGACGCTGAAGGAGGGCGTCTTTTCCTTGTGGAATGGGCAGCAGGCGGTGTAGTTCTTGCCGGCTTTCTTGATCTGCAGGCGCGAGCTGACTACATCGACGATGTCGGTGCGGTTCAGAAGGTCGTCAATAAAGCTCTGGGGAATAAGCCCGGCCATTGCGTTCTCGTCATCACTGCGGGGAAAAATAGCCCTGGCGACGCTGTCGAAAGATCAGGTGAGGTGAGGCGTGAAGAGTGCGCGGCTCGACCTGGTTTTCGGTGTGATCGCAGTCGGGAAGTGTATCTGCCGAACGTCCACTGACGTTAATTTCAATCAGTATTCGACTATTTGAGGTGGTGCGCTGAGTCCGACAGTGGCTGTTGGAGGGCCTCGGATAGCTCATTTAGCGGGCGCTGCAGAAGGGCGCCTTGGGCTGATCGTCTGTAGGAATCAGTAAGGGTGTGCTCGTCAGTAGCCTTGGAAGGCTCGTCAGAAAAGACGTGCACCGCTGGCAAGAAGCCAGGTCTGACGTGGTGAAGCAGATTTGTCTGGGTCGCATGGGCGGCTTCGACGGTGAAGCATCAAGCGTATTCCGCAAATGCCATTAGCCCGGCTGAGGGCCGGGCTTGGCAGAAGCTTGCAGCGAACGTCTGTGTATTAGTACAGACGTACGGCGCGGCGCTGTTCGCGCTGAACTTTCTTAGCGTGACGCTTAACAGCAGCAGCTGCTTTGCGCTTACGCTCGGAAGTCGGCTTCTCGTAAAATTCGCGGCTACGAACTTCAGCCAGAACACCGGCTTTTTCGCAGGAGCGCTTGAAACGACGCAGAGCTACGTCGAAGGGTTCGTTCTCTTTAACTTTGACGGCTGGCATCCAGAGCTACCTTCATTCATTACCGGGGTCAACGTTCTCGTCGCAAAAATCGCGGCTGAGGTCGTCGGTTTTTAAGGGTTGCGGATGTTAACCCCTCAACGCTCGGAATGCAAAGCCTCTGATCGAAAACCGCTGGTCGGGCGCGGGAGTGGCGACTATTATGCGCGCCTTCGAATTCAGCCTCTACAAGGCGCAAACCCATGCTAGTACTGGGATTAGAAACTTCCTGCGACGAAACCGGCGTCGCGCTTTACGACAGTGAGCGTGGCCTGCTGGCCGACGCGCTGTTCAGCCAGATCGACCTGCATCGTGTCTACGGTGGCGTGGTGCCGGAGCTGGCTTCCCGTGACCACGTCAAGCGCATGCTGCCCCTGATCCGTCAGGTTCTGGCGCAAGCCGACTGTGTCACCACCGAGATTGATGCCATTGCCTACACTGCGGGTCCCGGCCTGGTGGGCGCCCTGCTGGTGGGGGCGTCCTGTGCCCAGGCACTGGCCTTTGCCTGGGGTATTCCAGCCCTGGGCGTGCATCACATGGAAGGTCACCTGCTGGCGCCGATGCTGGAAGAGCAGCCACCGGAATTTCCGTTCGTCGCTTTGTTGGTGTCGGGCGGTCATACCCAGTTGGTCCGGGTGGATGGCATCGGCCAATACCAGCTGTTGGGCGAGACCCTGGACGATGCGGCAGGCGAAGCATTCGACAAGACCGCGAAAATGATTGGCCTGAATTATCCCGGTGGTCCCGAGATCGCCCGCCTGGCAACCCAGGGCGTCCCCGGGCGCTTTGTCTTCCCGCGGCCAATGACTGATCGTCCGGGGCTGGACTTCAGCTTCAGCGGCTTGAAGACCTTCGCCCTGAACACCTGGCAGCAGTGCGTCAGTGCTGGAGACGACGGCGAGCAAACCCGTTGCGACATCTCTCTCGCGTTCCAGCAGGCGGTGGTAGAAACTTTGACCATCAAGTGCAAGCGCGCCTTGAAGCAGACTGGCCTCAAGCGTGTGGTCATTGCCGGGGGCGTGAGTGCCAACAAGGCCCTGCGCGCCTCTTTGGAAAAAATGCTCGCCGAGATGAACGGCAATGTGTTCTACGCTCGCCCCGAGTTCTGCACTGACAACGGCGCGATGATCGCCTATGCCGGCTGTCAGCGTTTGCAGGCCGGACAGCAGGAAAGCCTGGCGATCACTGTGCAGGCGCGCTGGCCGATGGAGCAGTTGTCAGCCCTCTGAGAGAGGCGCGCTAGCGCCTCAAACTGAAGTCTTTTCATCTGCCGGATTCAAAAATGCCGTTCGCGCCCGGCAAACAGGTCGCGTAAATTGCCGCGATGGCGCCAGACGATCAGCAGCGTGAGCACGCTCATCGGCAGTAGCGCCTCAGGCTCCTGCCAGGCCAGTAGCGGCAAAGTCAGGGGTGTGGCGATCAAGGCAGCCAGTGAGCTGGTGCGGGTGAGATAGAAGGTCAGCGCCCAGGCGGCGATAGCCAGGAGCGCCGCCGGCGGGTAGAGCCCCAGCAGCATGCCGGCAGCAGTGGCGACGCCTTTGCCGCCGCGAAAGCGGAAGTAGAGTGGGAACAGGTGGCCGAGTACGGCGTAGAGTCCGATCCACGCCTGTTGCTGCAACGAAAGCCCCGCAAGGTGGGCGATCAGCACGGGCACCAGGCCTTTGCACAGATCCCCCAGCAGGGTCAGGACAGCGAGTTTCTTACCGGCCAGGCGCAGCATGTTGGTGGCGCCGGCATTGCCCGACCCACTCATTCGCGGGTCGGGATTACCCGTGAGGCGGCTGAGCAAAATGGCAAAGGACAGAGAGCCAAGCAGGTAGGCGAGAATCGCCAGTAACCAAAACATGCTAACTATTCCGGGCGAGGACGCCCTGATTCTAACGGCGCATTGCGCCCTTGTCGTGCTGCGGAGAAGAGTGCTTGGACAGAGTGTTTATCGAAGGACTGGAAGTGGACACCGTAATTGGAGCCTACGACTGGGAGCGTGGCATCCGACAGTGTCTGCGTCTTGATCTGAGCTTTGCTTGGGATAATCGCCCGGCTGCCGCAGGGGACGATCTGACACTGGCGTTGGATTATGCCAGCGTCTCCGCGCGGATCCAGGCGTTTGCCGAGCAGGCCCAGTACCAGTTGGTGGAAACCTTTGCCGAGCGTCTTGCCGAAGTGTTGATGAGCGAGTTTCACATTCCTTGGCTGCATTTGAAGCTGACCAAGCCAGGCGCTGTTCCGGCTGCCACGGGTGTGGGTGTGGAGATCGAGCGCGGATGTCGCTGACTCAGGTGTTTCTGGGGCTCGGTAGCAACATCGAGCGTGAAGTTCATCTGCGGGCCGGGCTCGATGCCTTGGCCGGTTTCCTGGTGGACATGCGTTGCTCGGCGGTGTTTGAAAGCCAGCCGGTGGGAATCAAGAGCGGTCCGTTCTTCAATCTGGTGGTGTCGGGTTATACCGACTTGCCGTTGACCGAGCTGGACCGACGCTTGAAGTTCATCGAGGCGGACAACGGTCGTTATGCCCCGGACCGCAAAGGTTTGCCGCTGGACATCGATGTGTTGTTGTACGGTGATCTGACTGGCAATTTCGATGGCCTGATCCTGCCCCGTGCGGAGATTCTGAAGAATGCCTTTGTGCTTTGGCCGTTGTCGCTGATGGCGCCGGAGCGGCTACACCCATTGGCCGGCAAGAGTCTGGGGGCACTTTGGGATGAAGCACAGATTGATCAGGTTCTGGCGCCTGTGGCCTTCGAATGGCAGGGTAGGCAACTGACGCCTCCGGGCCTGTAGTTCCTCGAGCTCTCCTGGTGCGGACAAGGCTGGAGCCTCGTCCGCGGCTTCTCAATAGGCGTGCTGTTCCTTGTAGGCCTTGATTGCCTTCAGTCGCTCCAGCCTCAGCGCCTCGCCCAGTTGCGGGCCTTTGAAACCCTGCTCCAGCAAAGGTTGAACCGCAACTGAGCGCGCAGCATTGGCGGCACCGCGTAGGTAATCTGCTTGGGGGTAAGGTCGTGACTCCAGTCCCAGGCGGCCACGGGCGTCCATTTCGCAAGCGCCAATGAACTCCTCAAAGCGCTGCGGACGACGGAACACGTCGAAGCTTTGCAGTAGCTCAAGCAGTGTCGAAGCCTTCAGTTCCTGCGCCTTGTGGGCGTGGGTGTGATATTGGCCCACCAACAGCGCCAGCTCCTGGCATTCCCGTGGTGCCTTGAATCGCTCATTGACGGCCTTGATCAAGTCCAGCCCCTTGTGTTCGTGGCCGATGTGCCGTGGCCACTCTTCCTCGGGCGTCACGCCTTTGCCCAGGTCGTGGAGCAGGCAGGCCCAGCGTACCGAGAGGGGGTGCTGGTGCAGCGCCGCTTGCTGCAACACGCTGAGGGTGTGCAGGCCGGTGTCTATTTCAGGGTGGTGGGTCGGTGGCTGGGGAACGCCGAACAGAGCATCGACCTCAGGTATCAATACGGCCAGGGCGCCGCAGTCACGCAATACCTGGATAAAGACCTGGGGCTGATCTTCCATCAGGGCTCGAGACATCTCCTTCCAGCTGCGCTCGGCTGTCAGGGCCTGAAGCTCGCCTGACTCGCTGAGTTGACGCATCAGTTCAAGCGTCTCTGTGGCCACACTGAAGCCCAGGTCGGCGTAGCGCGCGGCAAAGCGTGCCACCCGCAGCACTCGAAGAGGATCTTCGGCGAATGCCGGTGAAACATGGCGTAATAGCCGGTTTTCAAGATCTTTTTTGCCGTTGTAGGGATCAGTTACCACACCTTGATCATCCTCGGCCATGGCGTTGATCGTGAGGTCGCGGCGAATCAGATCCTCTTCCAGGGTGACTTCCGGGCTGGCGTGGAAAGTGAAGCCGCCGTAACCCCGTCCGCTCTTGCGCTCGGTTCGAGCGAGGGCATATTCCTCGCCGCTCTTGGGGTGCAGAAACACCGGGAAATCGGCGCCCACCGGGCGAAAGCCCTTGGCGATCATGTCTTGCGCGCTGGCGCCCACCACGACCCAGTCGACGTCGGTGACTGGTCTACCCAGCAGGCGATCGCGTACAGCGCCGCCGACTTTATAAATCCGCATAAAAAACCTCCGTTAGCGCGACAGGATAACCCTTGTGCTGTGCTAACGGAGGCCTGTTGTTGGGCTCAGAGGTGGATGACTGCCAGGTCCAATCGCCCGTAGTCGTTTTCGTTGTGATCGCTTTTCGGCGGTACGTGATGGGTTTTCATCACCTGATCGCCCTGCAGGGTTTCCAGGTGAATATCGAAGCCCCAGAGGCGGTGCAGGTGCTTGAGCACCTCCTCGGTGGAGTCCCCCAGGGGTTTGCGATCGTGTTGCTGGTGGCGCAGGGTCAGCGAGCGATCGCCACGACGATCGATGCTCCAGATCTGCACATTGGGTTCACGGTTGCCCAGATTGTATTGCGCGGCCAGAGTTTCCCTGATGATCCGATAGCCGCTTTCGTCATGGATTGCCGGTACCAGCAGGTCATCCTTCTGGTCGTCATCCATGATGCTGAACAGCTTGAGGTCGCGGATCACCTTGGGCGACAGATACTGCAGGATGAAGCTCTCATCCTTGAAGCTGCTCATGGCGAACTTGATGCTCGACAGCCAATCGGTGCCGGCCAGTTCCGGGAACCAGCGACGATCTTCTTCGGTAGGGGCTTCGCATATGCGCCGGATGTCCCGATACATGGCAAAACCCAGAGCGTAGGGGTTGATGCCGTTGTAATAGGGGCTGTCGAATCCCGGCTGGTACACCACGCTGGTGTGGGAGGTGAGGAACTCCATCATGAAGCCATCGGTGACCAGCCCCTCGTCATACAGGTCGTTCATCAGCGTGTAGTGCCAGAAAGTGGCCCAACCTTCGTTCATCACCTGGGTTTGGCGCTGCGGGTAGAAGTACTGGGCGATCTTGCGCACGATGCGCACGATTTCCCGCTGCCAGGGCTCCAGCAATGGTGCATGTTTTTCGATGAAGTACAGGATGTTTTCCTGAGGCTCGGCGGGGAACCGCGCGTTGTCCTTGTCGCTGTACTTGTCCGCGCCTTTGGGAATCGTACGCCACAGGTCGTTGATCTGTTTCTGCAGGTGCTCCTCCCGGTCCTTCTGCCGACGCCGTTCTTCTTCCGCGGAGATCGGGTAAGGTCGTTTGTAGCGGTCGACGCCGTAGTTCATCAGTGCATGGCAGGAGTCCAGCAGATCTTCCACGGCATCGATGCCATGGCGTTCCTCGCATTGCATGATGTACTGCTTGGCGAACACCAGATAATCGATGATCGAGCTGGCATCGGTCCAGGTGCGAAACAGGTAGTTGCCCTTGAAGAAGCTGTTGTGGCCGTAGCAGGCATGGGCCACCACCAGCGCCTGCATGCAGATGGTGTTCTCCTCCATCAGATAGGCGATGCAAGGGTCTGAGTTGATCACGATTTCGTAGGCCAGCCCCATCTGACCGCGGCTGTAGGATTTTTCGGTGCTGAGAAAGTGTTTGCCGTAGGACCAATGGTGATAACCCAAAGGCATGCCCACCGAGGCATAGGCATCCATCATCTGCTCGGCGGTGATCACTTCGATCTGGTTGGGATAGGTATCCAGGGCATAGCGAGCGGCAATACGGCTGATTTCGCGGTCGTAGGCCTGGATCAGCTCGAAGGTCCATTCCGAGCCCGTGGAGATGGGTTGGCGCTTCTGCTCTCTGGCGGTCATGTCACTAACCTGCGCTGGAAGAGTTCACGGAAGACCGGATAGATATCTCCGGCCGAAACCAGTTGTTGCTGGGCGAAGGTGTCGGAGAAGGCCTCGGCGATACGTTCATACTCGAACCACAGGGCCTGGTGCTCCCGTGGAGTGATTTCCACGTAGGTGTAGTACTGCACGAAAGGCATGATCTGGTTGATCAGGATATCGCGGCAGATGGGGGAGTCATCGTTCCAGTTGTCGCCGTCGGAGGCTTGTGCGGCGTAGATGTTCCATTCGTTGCTCGGATAGCGCTCGGCCATGATCTCCTGCATCAGTTTCAAGGCGCTGGAGACGATGGTCCCGCCGGTTTCACGGGAATAGAAGAACTCTTCCTCATCCACTTCCCGGGCGCTGGTGTGGTGGCGGATGAAGACGACATCTATCTTGTCGTAGTTGCGCTTGAGGAACAGGTACAAAAGGATGAAGAAGCGTTTGGCGATGTCCTTGGTCGCCTGGGTCATGGAGCCGGAGACGTCCATCAGGCAGAACATCACCGCCTTGGAGCTGGGGTTGGGCTGTTTCACCAACAGGTTGTACTTGAGGTCGAAAGTGTCGAGAAAAGGCACGCGATGAATTCGAGCGCTCAGGCGTTCGATTTCCGCTTCCAGTTCCTGGATATCGCCGAAGTTATCCGGTTCTTCCCGCTTCAGGCGTGCCAGTTCCTCTTTGGCCTCCCGCAGTTTGGCTCGGCTGCTGCCGGACAGGGCAATGCGGCGGGCGTGGGCCGAGCGCAAGGTGCGGATGATGTTGATCCGCGACGGGTTGCCCTCGTTGCTGATCCCCGCTCGTACGGTCTTGAAGGTATCGGTGCCCGTCAGGTTGCGTTTGACCAGGTTGGGCAGCTCCAGGTCCTCGAACATGAATTCGAGGAATTCCTCCTGGGTAATCTGGAAGACGAACTCATCCATGCCCTCGCCGGAATTGCCCGCCTTGCCGCGGCCAGCTCCGCCTCCACCGCCGCCTTGAGGCCTGGCAATATGCTCGCCTGCAGTGAATTCCTTGTTGCCGGGATGGACCACGGTTTGTTTGCCGCCACGGCCGTGGTGCAGCACCGGTTCGTCGATGTCCCGTCCGGGAATGCTGATTTGTTCGCCATGCTCCATGTCGGTGATGGAGCGGCGGCTGACGGCCTCTTCGACGGCCTTTTTGATGTGGTCACGGTAGCGCCGCAGAAACCGCTGGCGGTTCACCGTGCTCTTGTTCTTGCCATTGAGACGTCGGTCGATCACATAGCTCATGGGCCCCTCCGGGGAGCTTCAAGACATAAGCCTCAAGCCGTAAGCCGCGCCGCAGCAGAGCCTGTGAGGGCTCTACGGCAACACGCTTGCAGCTTGTGGCTAGAAGCTTGCGGCTGCTTCACTGCGATTTTCTGACCCGCAGATACCATTCGGACAGCAGCCGTACCTGTTTGTCGGTGTAGCCGCGCTCGACCATTCGTGTGACGAAGTCGTTGTGTTTCTGCTGATCCTCCTTGCTGGCCTTGGCGTTGAAGCTGATGACCGGCAGCAGATCCTCGGTGTTGGAGAACATTTTCTTCTCGATGACCACCCGCAGCTTCTCGTAGCTGAGCCAAGTGGGGTTCTTGCCATTGTTGTTGGCTCGGGCCCGCAGGACGAAGTTGACGATTTCGTTGCGGAAGTCTTTCGGGTTGCTGATGCCCGCAGGTTTTTCGATCTTCTCCAGCTCTTCGTTGAGGGCGACGCGATTGAGGATCTCGCCGGTTTCCGGATCGCGGTATTCCTGATCCTGAATCCAGAAGTCTGCGTAGAGAACATAACGGTCGAAGATGTTCTGGCCGTACTCGCTGTAGGACTCGAGGTAGGCGGTCTGGATCTCCTTGCCGATGAACTCGATGTAGCGCGGTGCCAGGTACTCCTTGAGGAAGCGCAGGTAGCGCTCGCGGGTTTCTGCCTGGAACTGCTCCTGCTCGATCTGCTGTTCCAGCACATACAGCAGGTGCACTGGGTTAGCCGCCACTTCATGGGGATCGAAGTTGAAGACTTTTGACAGAATCTTGAAAGCGAATCGAGTCGACAGGCCATTCATGCCTTCATCGACGCCGGCACTGTCGCGGTATTCCTGGATCGACTTGGCCTTGGGATCGGTGTCCTTCAGGTTCTCGCCGTCATAAACCCGCATCTTCGAGTAGATATTGGAGTTTTCCGGCTCCTTGAGGCGCGATAGCACAGTGAACTGCGCGAGCATCTTCAGGGTGTCGGGGGCGCAATGGGCCTTGGCCAGGGAACTGTTGAACAGCAGTTTGTCGTAAATCTTCACCTCATCAGTGACCCGCAGGCAGTAAGGCACCTTGACGATGTAGATACGGTCAATGAAGGCTTCGTTGTTCTTGTTGTTGCGGAAGGTGTGCCACTCCGATTCGTTGGAGTGGGCCAGCAGGATGCCTGTGAAGGGAATCGCTCCCAGCCCTTCGGTACTGTTGTAGTTGCCTTCCTGGGTGGCGGTGAGCAAAGGGTGCAGCACCTTGATCGGTGCCTTGAACATTTCGACGAACTCCATCAGGCCCTGGTTGGCCCGGCACAGTGCTCCGGAGTAGCTGTAGGCGTCGGCATCGTTCTGCGGGAATTCTTCCAGTTTACGGATATCCACCTTGCCCACTAGGGCGGAGATGTCCTGGTTGTTCTCATCGCCAGGTTCGGTCTTGGCCACGGCGATCTGGTTGAGAATCGATGGGTAAAGTTTCACTACCCGGAACTGGCTGATGTCACCACCGAATTCCGACAGGCGCTTGGTGGCCCACGGCGACATGATGGTGTTGAGGTAGCGCCGTGGGATGCCGAAGTCTTCTTCGAGAATGGCGCCATCTTCCGTGGCGTTGAACAGGCCCAGTGGCGACTCGAAGACCGGAGAGCCCTTGATGGCGTAGAAGGGCACTTTTTCGATCAGTTGTTTGAGCTTTTCGGCCAGGGAAGATTTACCACCCCCCACCGGTCCCAGGAGATAGAGGATCTGTTTCTTCTCTTCCAGGCCCTGAGCGGCATGGCGGAAATAGGAGACGATCTGGTCGATGCACTCTTCCATGCCATGGAAGTCTTCAAAGGCCGGATACCGCCTGATGACCTTGTTGGAGAAGATTCGCGACAGCCTCGAGTTGGTCGAGGTGTCCAGCAGCTCGGGTTCGCCGATGGCCAATAGCAAGCGCTCGGCGGCGGATGCATAGGCGCTTCGGTCCTTTTTGCACAGTTCCAGGTATTCCTGCAGCGAAAACTCTTCCTGGCGTGTGGATTCGAAGCGTTGTTGGAAGTGGCTAAAAATACTCATGACGTCACCTCGCTCGATACGTGGAGCCGGCGTCGGATCAGTCAGTCAAGTGCTGGCATGCAACTGAGTTTCCAGTTGCTGTTTACCCCCCAGAACACTTTCAAAGCTATCGACCTTGAAAGCTAGTACCGATGACCCGCTCGCCGGTGTACCGGCTCTCCCCTGATTTGGATGGCCTGAGGCTAAGGATAGTTCGGAATCCGGGAGGTCAAGGCGAGATGGGGAATTAGTTGCGCACTACCGTTCGTCCGGTGGCGCGTGAGCCCGCGTAGTACGCGGGCTAGAGCCGCTGAAAAAAATTATTCGGCGGTGCCTTGGGCGATTTCCGTCGGATAGGTGCTGCGCCATAGTTCGAAGCCGCCATCGAGGCTGTAAACGTCGGAAAAGCCCTGGCTCACCAGATACGCCGCAGCGCTCTGGCTGGAGTTGCCGTGATAGCAGACCACCACCAATGGGGCATCGAGATCGGCGCCGCGAATGAAGTCGGAAATGGAGTGATTATCCAGGTGTTGCGCGCCGCTGATATGGCTCAGTGCATAGGTTTGCGGGTCGCGGATATCCACGACCACTGCACCTTGTTCGCGCAGTGCCTGGGCCTGTTCTGGAGGGATGCGTTTGAATTCGCTCATGGCGGGCTCCTGGAGCTTGATAGTCAGCGCCGACTAGCGCTTTGCCGGGATGGGCAAGGGTTCGGGGGAAAGGGGCGCGGTATGCCCCTGGGCGTCGCAATCGCAGGTCAGGCGCACGCCTGTATCGACATTCAGCAAGGTCATGGCCCCGCCCCAGACGCAGCCGCTGTCCAGGGCGAAGATGCCGGGTTCGTTGCTATGGCCTTCCAGGGCCGCCCAGTGGCCGAAGATGATCTTCATGTCCCGGGTCTTGCGCTCCTTGTGACTGAACCAGGGGGCGTAGCCCGGTGGTGCGGTGTCCAGTCCTTCCTTGCTCTTGAGGTCGAGCTTGCCCTCGCTGGTGCAGAAACGCATGCGGGTGAAGTAGTTGGTGATGACGCGCAGGCGGGTCACGCCCTTGAGGTCGCTGTCCCATTTCGCTGGATCGTTGCCGTACATGCCGTCCAGGAAGGGCTCGAAGAGGTTGTCGTCGCGTAGCGCTTCCTCGACTTCGGCGGCGCACTTGAGGGCCTTCTTCAGGGACCATTGCGGGGCGATGCCGGCATGGACCAGGGCCACGTTGCGGGTTTCGTCGTAATGCATCAGTTTTTGCTGGCGCAACCACTGCAACAGTTCTTCGCAATCTGGGGCTTCAAGGATTTCCCGCAGTGTGTCGGACTTTTTCAGCCGTTCGATGTTGCGCCAGGCTGCCAGCAGGTGCAGGTCGTGATTGCCCAGCACGCAGACCAGCGAATCGCGAATGGAATAAAGGTAGCGCAGGGTTTCCAGTGACTGTGGACCGCGATTGACCAGGTCGCCCACCAGCCACAGGCGGTCCCGGGCAGGGTCGAAGGCGACTTGTTCAAGCAGGCACTGCAGCGGCTCCAGGCAGCCTTGCAGGTCGCCGACGGCGTAGGTCGCCATCAGTGCAGGGCTCCAGGGACTGCCAGGCGGAAGGGGGCAATGATGGCGTCGAACTGTTTGCCGTCCTCGGCCAGCATCTGGTAACTGCCCTGCATGTTGCCGACTCGGGTGGTCATCACCGTGCCGCTGCTGTAGGTGTGGCTCTTGCCGGCGGCAATCAATGGCTGCTGGCCAACCACGCCAGCGCCGCGAACTTCTTCTACATGGCCGTCACCGTCGGTGATCACCCAGTGCCGGGACAGCAGCTTGGCTGGGAGTGATCCGTTGTTCTGAACGGTAATGGTGTAGGCGAAAGCGAAGCGGTTCTGCTCGGGTTGCGATTGGTCTGCCAGAAAGCGGGTGACGACGCTGACGTCGACCTGATAACGAGGATCGGACATGCAAAAGGCCTTTAAAGCAAAGCGGGGCGCGGGACAAAGCTGATGGAGGTCAGTCTAGGTCAAGTATCGGGTAGTAAACCAGACATCCTGTCCGGCGTCCTACCCGATCTCGGGCAAGGGCGTTTCTCAGTCGGCGGCTGGCTTGGGCTGGTCGGCCAACTGATCGGCCAGACGCACGAAGGCGGCCAGGTCCAACTGCTCGGGGCGCAGGCTGCCATCGACACCGGCGGCTTCGATTTCGGCGCTGCTGAGGAGGGCCTTGAGGGTATTGCGCAGGGTCTTGCGGCGCTGGTTGAAGGCTTCGCGGACGATGCGCTCCAGCAGGCGATGATCCTTGGCTGGATGTGGCAGCACCGCGTGAGGCACCAGGCGCACGATGGCCGAATCAACCTTCGGTGGAGGATTGAAGGCGCCGGGGCCGACGTTGAACAGGTGTTCCACGCGGCAGTGATACTGAACCATGATCGACAGGCGACCCCAGTCACCGCCACCAGGGCCGGCGGCCAAACGCTCGACCACTTCCTTTTGCAGCATGAAGTGCATGTCGCGGATCAGCCCGGCGTTCTGCAGCAGGTGGAAGATCAGCGGGGTGGAGATGTTGTAGGGCAGGTTACCGACCACCCGCAGGCTGCTGGGGGCGGCGCCGAGGGTGTTGAAGTCGAACTTCAGGGCATCGCCCTGGTGCAGGTTGAAGTTGCTCTTGCTGGCGAACTGCTGGTTGAGGATCGGGATCAGATCCTTGTCCAGTTCCACCACGTCCAACTGGGCCCCGCTGCTCAGCAAGCCTTCGGTCAGTGCGCCCTGGCCCGGGCCGATTTCCAGCATGCGGTCTTCGGGTTTGGCGTGGATAGCTCGCAGGATACGGTCGATAACGCCGGCGTCATGCAGGAAGTTCTGGCCGAAGCGCTTGCGCGCCCGGTGTTGGTATTGCTCGCTCATAAACGGTTCTCGGCCATCTGGTAGGCGGTTTCCAGGGCGACCTGCAGGCTGCCGGTGTCGATCTTGCCGCTGCCGGCCAGATCCAGGGCGGTGCCGTGGTCGACGGAGGTGCGGATGATCGGCAGGCCGAGCGTCACATTGACGGCCGCGCCGAAGCCTTTGTATTTCAGCACGGGCAAGCCTTGGTCGTGGTACATCGCCAGCACTGCGTCGCAGTGCTCCAGATATTTGGGGGTAAACAGAGTGTCGGCAGGCAGTGGGCCGCGCAGGTCCATGCCTTCGTTGCGCAGACGCTCTAGGGTAGGTTCGATGATGTCGATTTCTTCACGGCCCAGATGCCCGCCTTCACCGGCGTGGGGGTTGAGTCCGCAAACCAGGATCCGTGGTTGGGCAATACCGAACTTGTGTTGCAGGTCGGCATGCAGAATCCGCGTGACTCGCTCCAGGCGTTCTGCGGTGATGGCGTCGGCTATCTCCCGCAAGGGCAGGTGCGTGGTCACCAGTGCCACGCGCAAGCCACGGGTGGCCAGCATCATGACCACTTGTTGGGTGTGGGTCAGGTCCGCAAGGAATTCGGTGTGCCCGGAAAAGGCGATCCCGGAATCGTTGATCACGCCTTTATGTACAGGGGCGGTGATCATGCCGGCAAAGTGTCCGTCCAGGCAGCCTTGGCCGGCCCGGGTCAGGGTTTCCAGGACGAAGGCCGCATTGGCCTGGTCCAGTTGGCCGCTGACCACTGGCTTGGCCAGGGGCGTGTCCCAGACATACAGGCTGCCCGCCGGAGCGGCTTCAGTCGGCAGTTGGTCCAAGGTCGCTGGCAGCAGATTGACTGCCACGCCCAGCTGCGCGGCCCGCTCAAGGAGCAGGTCGCGGCTGGTAATGGCAATCAGGGGATATGGCTGGGGTTGCGAGGCGAGCAGCAGGCACAGGTCAGGACCTATACCCGCTGGTTCGCCGGGTGTCAGAGCGAAACGTCTGGGTTTCACTGTGCCGCCTGTTCAGCGCCGGGCAGTTTGATCTCGACGTAGGCCTCATCACGGATCTGCCGCAACCAGGTCTGCAGCTCTTCGTCGTACTTGCGGTTACGCAGCACGGTCATGGCTTGTTGCTCGCGGGCCTGACTGGTGCTGTCGGTGGCTCGACGACCAAGGACTTCCAGTACATGCCAGCCATAAGGGCTCTTGAACGGTTTGGACAGCTGACCTTGTGGGGTCTTGGCCATCACTTCGCGGAACTCAGGCACCAGAGCGTTCGGGTCGATCCAGTTGAGGTCACCGCCGTTGAGCGCCGAACCCGGGTCTTCCGAGTAGCTTTTCGCCAGTTCGGCAAAGTCTTCGCCGGCTTCGATGCGATCGTAGAGTTTCTGCGCCAGACGCTTGGTCTCTTCTTCGCTGCGAATCTCGCTTGGCTTGATCAGGATGTGGCGTACATGCACTTCGTCACGCACCTGATTGCCGCCGCCGCGCTTGTCCAGCAGCTTGAGAATGATAAAGCCGCCTGGGGTGCGGGCTGGCTGGGTGATATCACCCACTGCCATGGCGCTCAGCTCACGGTCGAACGGAGGAGGCAATTGAGCGGCTTTACGCCAGCCCATGTCGCCGCCTTCCAGGGCGTTGTCGCTGCCGGAGCGGGCAATCGCCAATTGCGCGAAGTCTGCACCTTGCTTGAGCTGCTGATACACGTCCATGGCCTGGCGAGCAGCACTCTGAATAGCTTCGGAGTTGGCGCTTTCCGGGGTCGGAATCAGGATGTTGGCCAGGTGCAGCTCTTCGGAGAGCTGCATCTTGCCAAGGTCCGAGGCCAGGAAGTTCTTCACTTCCTGTTCCGACACCTGAATACGCTCGGCCACCCGGCGCTGGCGCACGCGGCTGATGATCATTTCACGGCGCACTTGGTCACGAGCGTCTTCATAAGACAGACCGTCGTGGGCCAGGGCGGCACGGAACTGCTCGATGCTCATGCTGTTGCGCTGGGCAATGGTGCCAATGGCCTGGTTCAGTTCTTCATCGGTGATGCGGATGCCGGACCGTTCGCCAATCTGCAGTTGCAGGTTTTCAACGATCAGACGCTCCAGAACCTGCTGTTCCAGGACGCTGGTAGGCGGTACGCCACCGCCCCGCTTGGCGATGGTTTGCTGAACTTCGTGAACCCGCTGGTCCAACTGGCTCTGCATGACCACGTCGTTGTCGACGATGGCCACGACCTTGTCGATGGACTGCACTGCGGCGCTGGCCGCAGTGCTCAGGAACAGCGCGCCCAGCATCAGCGGGCGCAGACAATCAGAAAGCTTGGTCTTCACGTTCACGATAACCTTGGATGCCTTTGTCGAGGAAGCTCTCTACTTTGGTGCCCATGACGCCACCGAGACCCTTCAGAACAATTTGGAGGAAGATGCCGCGGTCGCCTTTCTCGTTTTCCGGAGCGTTCTGACTGAACTCGTCATACTTGACCCAGTAACGGCTGATCAGGCGCAGTTTCCAGCAGCAGTTGTCGTATTCGAAACCACCAAAGGCCTCGAGCGTGCGGTTACGGTTGTAGTCGTACTGCCAACGGCTGATGGCGTTCCATTGCGGCACGATCGGCCAGATCACCGAGAAGTCATGCTGCTGGATCTTGTAGTAGTCCTTCACGTAACCAGGCGTGCCCGGAGTACCGTAGTCGCCGCCCATTTTCCAGGTACCGCTGTTCTGGTCGTAGCGGATCTGGTCGTTGCGGTAGCGATAGCCGGCGTTGACCACCTTGTTCGGGTTGTCTTCAGGCTGGTAGTGGAACATCGCACTGCCGGAACGTGGGCTGTGGCTGTCCGGATCCCAGTTGTACTCTGCGTTGGCGCGCCAGTCGCGGTTGAAACGGTATTCGTATTCAAGGGCGTAAGGCGAGACGTTGGACGTTGCATCGTCACGAGTGCGGTAGTCGATACCCGGCAGTTGGACGGTGCGATCCTTGAGGTACAGAGCCTGGCCAACGCTGACGCGCTGACGCTGGAAACCGTTGTCTTCAATCCAGCGGCTGGTCACACCCAGCGACAGCTTGTTCTCGTCGCCGACGCGGTCCGAACCGGAAAAGCGGTTGTCGCGGAACAGCGAAGCGTAGTTGAAGGTCGATTCACCTGTATCGAATACCGGGATGTCCTTCTGGTCTTCCTCAGGTACATAGAGGTAGAACGCGCGCGGTTCCAGGGTCTGGCGGTAGTTTTTGCCAAACCATTGGGTATCGCGGTCGAAATACAGGCCACCGTCCACACTGGCGATTGGAACGCCGCGGTTTTGTGAGCTCTTGTACGACTCACCCAAGGCAGCAGCTCTATTCCTGTTGGTGACCAAGTCGTTTTTGCCTTGGCCATCCAGATCAAGATTGTACTGGGTGTACATGTACTTCAGGGATGGAGTCAGATAGCCATAGCTCCAGTTCAGCGGCAGGCTGACACCGGGCTTGAGGTTCAAGCGATCACCATTGGCGCGGGCCAGGCCCGCTACGTTAGTGTCCAGGCGCGGATTGCCTACCAACCCGGTGATAGGGTCAATCGGTCCGCCATCTTTATCTGTGTAATTACCCTTGAGCAGATCCCGCTCAAACCGAACCAGCTCGGTTTCATAGGTGAAATCCAGACCCTGCGGATGGTACGGCAGTGCGCCATTGAAGGTGATCTGCGGCAAGCGGTTGTAAGGCGTGATGTTGGCCACGCTCGCCAGCTCATACGCCTGCACGTTGAGGCGTGCGGTGTAATCGTCGCCACGGTAGGTTACGGCGCCTTGCTGGTTGACGTAGTCAGTGGACTTCACGCCGATCTGATCGGTCTGCAGATCCTGGAAGTAGTACGGATCGCTGATCTTGGTGTAGTCGACCTCGGTCATCACCCGCGAATCAAGCCCGCCCTTGTGCTGCCAGTTGAGCATGTAGCGGGTTTTTTCGTAGTCGGTCTGCTTCTTGCGATCAGTGTCGTCGTCGTTGAGGTACGCGGCGCCGAACTGACCTTCGCTGCTCTTGGTCAGGTAACGGAACTCGCCTTCCATCAACAGGCCGCGCTTGGACATGTAACGCGGGTACAACGTGGCATCGTAGTTCGGTGCCAGGTTGAAGTAGTACGGCGTGACCAGCATGAAACCGGTATCGCTGCCGGTGCCGATGCTCGGCGGCAGGAAGCCTGATTGACGACGGTCATCGATCGGGAAGTAGATATACGGGGTGTAGAGCACCGGAATATCTTTGACCCGCAAGGTCACGTTGGTCGCGGTACCGAAGCCGGTGGCCGGGTTCAAGGTGATGTTGTTGCCCTTGAGTTGCCAGGCGTTGCTGTTCGGTTCGCACGTGGTGTACGTACCATCCTTGAGGCGGATGATGGCGTTTTCGGCACGCTTGGCGTACAGCGCACTGCCGCGAACCCGCGACTTGTGCATCACGTATTCGGCGTTATCGACCTTGGCTTCGCCAGTGTCGAGCTGCACGTCGGCGTGGTCGCCGACCATCAGCGTGCCGTTATCGCGGATGCGTACGTTGCCGCTCAACTCGCCACGGTTCTCGGCCTGATACAGGTTGGCCTCGTCGGCCTCGACCTGCATGCTGCCCTGGCGCATGACCACGTCACCGGCCAGGGTCGCCACCTGTTCTTCCTGCTGATAACGCGAGGCCTTGGCACCGATAAAGGTGGGGGCGTCACTTTTATTCGTCTTGTCATTCATGCCAGGACGAATCGGTTCGATATAGGAACCAGAGCAGTAAGGACCGGTTTCGGCCAATTGAGCGGCGGTGAGCTTCTCGCGCGGTACCCAGTCGAGGTGGCTGTAGTCCGCACTGCGTGACTTCAGACCCCGGCCTTTGGCCTCGGTGACCAGCACCGGCTTGTCGCCGGCAGCTTGTTCTGCGGCGCCGCTGTCGGTTGCGGTGGCACCGTTGGAACTGACCGAGCTGGCATCGTGAACCGGCCGTGGAGGCAGTGGCGCTGCTGCGGTTTTCGGCGCACAGGCCCAGCCACCCGAAGCAGAGACTGAGCAGTCATACTGTTCCGCGGCGACCACGAAGGAAGTGGCTAGAGGTTGCAGGGCCAGCAAACCGCCGGTAACCAGCAACGGAAATTTTTTACGAAACGCGGGGGATTTCAATGCCATCTTATTAGTCCGGGCTTCCTGCGTGCCATCTGCCCGCGGTGTGGGCCGCACGCCTCTCGATGGTCTGAAAAAGATGCTGGATAATAAAGCATGACCCGCTTGACGGCTAGCGCCGTCGGAGACCCTTGTAATGCCTGACCAAGATGTACGCTTGCAACACCTGAAAGTTTGGCTCGATGAGCAGTTGGCGATTGTTTATGCAGCACAAGGCTGGGGCGAAGTACCCCCGGCAACATTGACCGCGGCCAGCAGTGACGCGAGTTTCCGCCGTTATTTCCGTTGGCAAGGTGCAGGCCGCAGCTTCGTGGTCATGGATGCTCCGCCACCCCAGGAAAACTGCAAACCCTTCGTGGATATCGCCCAATTGTTGGCGACTTCCGGCATCAATGTGCCGAAAATTTATGCCCAGGACTTGGTCCGGGGCTTTTTATTGCTCAACGACCTGGGCAACAAGACCTATCTCGATGTGATCGACGAAAGCAATGCCGATGCACTTTTCGAGGATGCACTGCAGGCCCTGCTGGCGTTTCAACAGCTACCGATGGATGCGCCACTGCCCAGCTACGATGTCGCTCTGCTGCGCCGTGAACTGGAGTTGTTTCCTGAGTGGTACGTCGGACATGAACTGGGTGTCACGTTCAGCGCGCAGCAGCGCGAACAGTGGCAGCGGGTCAGTGACCTGCTAATCGACAGCGCCCTGGCACAACCCAAGGTGCTGGTGCATCGCGACTATATGCCACGCAACCTGATGCTCAGCGAACCGAATCCTGGGGTGCTGGACTTTCAGGATGCGGTCTACGGCCCAGTGACCTACGACGTGACCTGCCTGTTCAAGGATGCCTTCCTCAGTTGGCCGCAGCCCCGGGTGCGTGGCTGGCTGGAGGGTTATTGGCACCAGGCTCGAGCGCTGGGGATCCCCGTCCAGGAAGACTTCGAGGAGTTCCTCCGGGCCAGTGACCTGATGGGCGTACAGCGTCACCTCAAGGTGATCGGTATCTTCTCGCGGATATGCCACCGCGACGGCAAGCCTCGTTACCTGGCCGACGTGCCACGGTTCTTTGCCTATATAGAAGCAGTGCTGGCCCGTCGCCCCGAATTGGCCGAGCTTTCGCAACTGCTGCTCAGCCTGCGCCAGCCAGCAGGAGCCGATGCATGAAGGCGATGATTCTGGCCGCTGGCAAGGGCGAGCGCATGCGCCCCCTGACCCTGACCACCCCCAAGCCGCTGTTGCCTGTAGCCGGCATGCCCCTGATCGAATACCACCTGCTGGCGCTGGCCAAGGCGGGCTTTTGCGACATCGTGATCAACCATGCCTGGCTTGGTCAGCAGATCGAAGAAGCTCTTGGCAACGGTCAACGCTGGGGCCTGAACATCCAGTACTCGGCGGAAAGCGAGCCTCTGGAGACCGCCGGCGGCATTTTCAAAGCCTTGCCCTTGTTGGGGGATGAGCCGTTTTTGGTGGTCAATGGCGATATCTGGACCGACTACGACTTCGCCTCTCTGCGTCGGCCCCTGGCTGGACTGGCTCACTTGGTGATGGTGGATAACCCGGCGCACCATCCCAGTGGTGGCGATTTCTGCCTGCAGGACGGGATGTTGCACGATGCCCAGCCCGGATCTGAAGCCCTGACCTTCAGTGGTATTTCGGTGCTGCATCCAGGTTTGTTCCAGCACTGTGTCCCGGGCCCATTCAAACTGGCGCCGCTATTGCGCGAGGCCATGGCCCGGGGCCAGGTCAGCGGCGAGCATATGCAGGGGCAATGGATCGACGTGGGTACGGTCGAGCGCCTGGCGCAGGTTGAAGCCCTGCTGCAAGCGAGGCGCTGATATGTGGTGGCCAGGGACTCTGATCGGAGCCGGAGCGGGTTTTGCAATTGCCAGCATTCCGGGGGCCATGCTTGGTGCGTTGTTGGGACAGGCTCTGGACCGACGTCTGCAACTGCACAGCTGGGCGCATGTACGTGAGCGTCTGGGCGGTCGCCCGGCGTTGCGCAACGATGAACTGCTGTTCGTGTTGCTGGGACGCTTGGCTAAAAGTGATGGCAGGGTGGTGGATGGACATATCCAGCAGGCGCGTCAGGAAATGCGTTCGCTGGACATGAACGACTCAGCCCAACGCCGAGCGATTGCAGCCTTCAATCGAGGCAAGTCGGGCAATGACCGTCTACGTGGTTATCTACGGCGCCTGAGTGCCCAGCCCTATGCCGCGGAAGGTGTACTGCGCGCCTGCTGGCGAATGGTCTGGGCCGATGGCCGGGTGGGCCCGACGGAGCGCGAACTGATCCAACTCTGGGGCAAATGGCTGGGCTGGACCACGGAACAGATCCAGGCGCTGGCGCAGGAATATGGCCCGGCGCGCAGGTCGCTGACCGAGGGAGCTCTCACCTATCAGGAAGCGCTGCGCTTGTTGGGGGTTGCCGCCACCGCTGAGCCGGCGCAGATCAAGCGCGCCTATCGCCGCCTGCTTAGCCGTCATCACCCGGACAAGATCGCCGGTAGTGGTGCCAGTGCCGCCCAGGTGCGGGAGGCGACGGAAACGACCCGTGAATTGCACAGCGCCTATGCCCTGATACGCGAGCGCCGGGATTTCCGCTGAGGCCTGGTCGGGCCGCCGTTACCAGTCAGGCAGCGGCGGCTCAAGCTCTTCAGCTGTCGGGGTTCTGCGGGTTCAACCAGCCACGTACCCGGCGGAACAGTTGCTCTTGCTGGGCCGCATGATTGCCAGGCAAGGCTTTCAGGGGGATCTGGCTGAAGTTTGAATGCTTCAGGCGCTTACTGGCTTGCAGTCGTTCCAGTGCCGCTTTCTGCGCGGCGCTCTTGTCGACATAGAAGAAGTCTGCGGTTGCCAGCTTCAAGGTCGGTGTCAACTCTGCCAGTTGTGGCTTGCCATTGGTGGGGGTCTGGGCGGCCACCATCACCAGTTTCTGTACCTGGGACGGCTGTTTTTCGCTCAGGTAGCGTGCGGCCCAGTAGGCGCCAGTGCCATGGCCCAGGAGCACAATGCTGCGGGCATTCTGCTGTTCGGCGAAGGCCAGGGCTGCATCAATCCGGGTGAAGATGCGCTCGGCATCGGCATCGGCATCGGCCTTGACCTGCTCCTCGGTGCTTTCTGCGACCGCGCGGTCCGCCACGTCGGCTTCGCCACCGGCGGCTTGCTCGATGGGCTTGGCCTCGGCGCTGGCGTCCTTAGCGGTATTGCTGGTGTCCGCTGGTGGCGGTGCGGCCTCGACGATCCGCGGTTGTGCCGCGTCGCTGAGCATGTCCGGCAGGGTCAGGCTCAGACTGCCCCAATCGGTGTCCGGCAGTTTATTGCGCAGTGGGGCCACGGCTTGTGGCCAGTCGGCGCTTTCACCGGCTCCCGGGAGGATAATCACCACGCCCTTGGGTTCGCTGGTGTTGGCCGGTTTCCACAGGGCCAGGAAGGTATCGCCACCGGCTTGCAACTGCTGTTGCTCCTGGACAGGCAACTGACGCTCCAGGGCGCTGGCATCTTCCTGGCTGCGTTCAGGCAGGGTTTGGCGTTGCGCCGGTTGTTCCTCGGGGCTCTTGGTTTCCGGGGCCGGGTCGGCGGCTTCCACAGAAAAGGTCCAAGGCAGGATCAGCGACAGGCACAATGCAGGCAGTGCCGAGCGGTGGACAAGGGGCATCGGATATTCCAGGCCAGAAGTAATTCCGGCAGCCTAATGGGTTGGTCAGTATTTGTCAGGGTGTGAGACTTCAGATGATGCTTTTTCGCTGCCTTCTGCTTATCGGCTGTCTGTGCCTTCCCTTGATAGGCAGGGCGGCGCCGCCGTCCCACGTGCCCACCGCGCCTTTGAGCCATGAACAGCGCCAGTGGCTTGAACGGCACCCGGAGTTGCGGGTGGGGCTGGTACTGCAGGCACCGTTCGCCCAATACGACCGGCGCCTGCAACGTCTGTCCGGGGCAAACGTCGAACTGATGCAGGCCTTGGCCCAGGCCCTGAAGATCGAACTCAGCTGGCGCAACTTTCCCGATCAGGCACAGCTGGAAAGAGCCCTGCGCGACGGTGAAGTGGACATGGCCCCCGGCCTGACCCAGACCCCCGCGGGCCTGAGGTTGTGGCTGTTCAGTGACCCTTATATGCGTGTGCCGCAGTTGGTAGTGGGGGAGCGCAAGGGCGCGGGGGCGGTGGAGCTGGAGAAGCTCGACAGCCAGGCCCGAGTCGCGGTGCGCATGCCCAGCGCGGTGGCCGACTACCTGCGCCTGACCTACCCCAACCTGAATCTGCAAGGGGTTCCCCTGGAGCGCCAGGCTCTGCAACTGCTGCTGAGCCAGCAAGCCCGCTATGCGGTAGTGGATGAAGCCCAGCTCAGTCGCCTGTCGGCGGAAGCAGAGTTTTCCGGGTTGGCGGTGGTGGGGGATATCGGCCTGCCGCAGTTGTTACGGGTAGCGACCCGTCGCGACTGGCCGGAGCTGGCCAGTATCGTAGAAACAGCCCTGCACGCGATCCCGGCCAAGGAGCTGGAACAACTGCACAGTCGTTGGCTGCAGCCCAAGTACCCGCGCCTGGGAGAGTCTCCCGGTGTTTGGCAGAACCTCGCCTTGCTGCTGATGATCCTGTTGCTGGCCAGCTTGGCGATTGTCTTCTGGCAGCGTCGTCAGCAACGCAGTCTGGAACAGCGGTTATTGGCGGCGCGGGAGGATATCGCCCTGCGCGCCGCCAGCGAAGAAGCCCTGCGCCTGACCCAGTTTTCCATTGATCAGAGCACCGTGGGCATTCTCTGGGTCAACTGGGACAGCCATGTTCGTTATGCCAACCGAGCCGCTGAAGAGATGCTCGGTTACCCGGCAGGCGGAGTGATCGACCGCCCGCTGATCGATTTCGAGCCCAACCTGCACATGGATCGGTGGCTCAACCTGTGGAAGCGTGCCCGGGCCAGTGAGGAGGGCGCGCAGAGTTTCGAGACCCAGTGCGTGCGTGCCGACGGCAGCATCCTGCCGGCGGACGTGTCCTTGAGCTTCCTGCGTTTTCGCGACAGTGAATACCTGGTGGTCTACCTCAATGACGTCACCGAGCGACGCCGGGCGCTGGCGGCCCTGCGGGAAAGCGAGGCACGCCTGCAGGGCATCGCCGCCAACGTCCCGGGTCTGGTGTTCCGCCTGGAGCGGGCGCCGGTCACCGGGCAGATCGATTTCGCCTATATCAGTGAAGGCAGTGAAACCCTGGTGGGCTACTCGCCGGCGACACTTGCCCACCGGGACACGGGCCTGCGCAGCCTAGTGCACCCCGATGACAAGGCCAGCTATCACCAGACCCAGGATCAAGCGCTGGACACCGATAGCGACTGGTCCTGGCAAGGTCGCATCCTGACCCGTCAGGGCCAGCAGCGCTGGGCCGAGATCAAGGCCATCACCCGACGCCTGGATGACGGCGCTTTTGTCTGGGACGGCATTGTCTGGGACATCAGCGAAAGCAAGCGCATCGAGCTGGAGCTGGCCAGCTCCCGTGAACAACTGCGGGAATTGTCAGCGCATCTGGAAAGTGTGCGCGAAGAAGAAAAGGCCCGCATTGCCCGGGAAGTCCATGACGAACTGGGGCAGATGCTCACCGTGCTCAAGCTGGAAACCTCCATGTGCGAACTGGCCTATGCCCAACTCGACCCGGGCCTGCACGAACGGCTCAACAGCATGAAGCGCCTGATCGCCCAACTGTTCCAACTGGTGCGCGATGTGGCCACGGCCCTGCGGCCGCCGATCCTCGATGCGGGCATCGCGTCGGCCATCGAATGGCAGGCCCGACGGTTTGAGGCACGCACTCAGATTCCCTGTCTGGTTCAAGTACCGGAAAACCTGCCGCGGCTGAGCGACGCCAAGGCCGTCGGCCTGTTCCGTATCCTCCAGGAGGCCCTGACCAATGTCATGCGCCATGCCCAGGCGCATACTGTGGAACTCACCCTGGCCCTGGAAGAGGGCGAGTTGTGCATGACCATCAGCGATGACGGTCTTGGTTTCGATACCGCCTCTGCACGCCCGACGTCCTTTGGCCTGGTGGGCATGCGCGAGCGGGTGCTGATCATGGGCGGCAGCCTGTCGCTGCACAGTGAAGAGGGAGAGGGCACCATCCTGAGTGTCCGGGTGCCCCTGGACCGAGAACAATAACGAGGAGACGCGCGTGATCCGTGTACTGGTAGCCGAAGACCACACCATTGTCCGCGAAGGCATCAAGCAGTTGATCGGTCTGGCCAAGGACCTGATCGTGGTGGGCGAGGCGAGCAACGGTGAACAGCTGTTGGAAACCCTGCGCCAAGTGCCCTGTGAAGTGGTGCTGCTGGATATCTCCATGCCCGGGGTAAATGGTCTGGAAGCCATTCCACGAATTCGGGCCCTGAACAATCCGCCGGCAATCCTGGTGCTGTCGATGCATGACGAGGCGCAGATGGCTGCGCGGGCGCTGAAGATCGGCGCTGCCGGCTACGCCACCAAGGACAGTGATCCGTCGTTGTTGCTGACGGCAATCCGCAAGGTTGCGTCCGGCGGGCGCTATATCGACCCGGACCTGGCGGACCGCATGGTCTTCGAGGTCGGCCTGACCGATGCCCGGCCCTTGCATTCGCTGCTTTCCGAGCGCGAGTTCTCGGTCTTCGAACGCCTGGCCCAGGGCGCCAACGTCAATGACATTGCCCAGCAACTGGCCCTGAGCAGCAAGACCATCAGCACCCACAAGGCACGGCTGATGCAGAAGCTCAATATCACCTCCCTGGCGGAGCTGGTGAAATACGCCATGGAGCACAAGCTGCTCTGAGGAGAATCGGGCCGCGGGGAGGAGCACGTATCCATTTGCGACATCCCCACCCCCAGGCTTTTGCCGGTTCTTGCAGCTTGTCGCTTGAACGTTGCGGCTGCCCTTATCCAATCCCGCCATCCTTGTAGGGCAATCCCTACACGCAACCTTCCAGGCGGCTGAGGCGAATCTCTCCTGCGCCCCGATTTGCGCGGCCTGCGGCCTCCACTAGGCTTGTTCCACAGCCGTCTAAAACAAAAGGTGTGGGTATGAGCGAGGTCGATTCAAGCGCTGGGGCCAACGATGTTCTGGTCAGCTTTCGTGGTGTGCAGAAAAGCTACGACGGTGAAAACCTGATCGTCAAAGACCTCAACCTGGATATTCGCAAAGGCGAGTTCCTCACCCTGCTGGGGCCGTCCGGGTCCGGCAAGACCACCAGCCTGATGATGCTGGCCGGTTTCGAGACCCCAACCGCGGGCGAGATCCAACTGGCCGGGCGCTCCATTAACAATGTACCGCCGCACAAGCGCGACATCGGCATGGTGTTCCAGAACTACGCGCTGTTCCCGCACATGACCGTGGCCGAGAACCTGGGCTTTCCGCTGTCGGTGCGTGGCCTCAGCAAGACCGACATCAGTGAACGGGTCAAGCGGGTGCTGAGCATGGTCCAGCTCGATGCCTTCGCCCAGCGCTACCCGGCGCAATTGTCCGGCGGCCAGCAGCAGCGAGTGGCCCTGGCCCGTGCCCTGGTGTTCGAGCCGCAGTTGGTGCTGATGGACGAACCCCTCGGTGCCCTCGACAAGCAACTGCGTGAACACATGCAGATGGAGATCAAACACCTGCATCAGCGCCTGGGTGTGACTGTGGTCTACGTGACTCACGACCAGGGTGAGGCCCTGACCATGTCCGATCGGGTGGCGGTGTTCCATCAGGGCGAAATCCAACAGATTGCCCCGCCGCGAACCCTCTACGAAGAGCCCAAAAACACCTTCGTCGCCAACTTCATTGGCGAGAACAACCGTCTTAACGGTCGCCTCCACAGCCATGCCGGCGAGCGTTGTGTGGTGGAGCTGGGGCGTGGCGAAAAAGTCGAGGCGTTGGCGGTGAATGTCGGCCAGATCGGCGGGCCAGTGACCCTTTCCATCCGTCCGGAGCGCGTGAGTCTTAACGGCTCCAGCGAACGCTGCGTCAACCGCTTCTCCGGGAGGGTGGCGGAATTCATCTATCTGGGCGACCACGTCCGGGTGCGCCTGGAAGTCTGCGGCAAGAGCGACTTCTTCGTGAAACAGCCGATTGCCGAGCTTGATCCTGCGCTGGCGGTGGGCGACGTGGTGCCGCTTGGCTGGCAAGTCGAGCACGTTCGCGCGCTTGACCCGCTTCTAGAGGCGAATTGATCGCCCCCCTGCAACACCAACCTGCACGTGGAGAACACAATAAATGTTGAGATCCCTGAAATTCACCGCCCCCCTCAGCGCTATCGCTGTGGCACTGGGCATGCTGGGTGCGGCGCACGCCATGGCGGCGGGACCGGACCTGACCGTGGTGTCCTTTGGCGGGGCGAACAAGGCGGCTCAGGTCAAAGCCTTCTACGCGCCCTGGGAAGCGGCGGGCCATGGCAAGATCGTCGCTGGCGAATACAACGGCGAGATGGCCAAGATCAAGGCCATGGTCGACACCAAGAGCGTGTCCTGGGACCTGGTAGAGGTCGAATCCCCTGAACTGTCCCGCGGTTGCGACGAGGATATGTTCGAGCAACTGGACCCGGCCCTGTTCGGCAAGAGCGAAGACTACGTCAAGGGTGCCATCCAGCCTTGCGGCGTGGGCTTCTTCGTCTGGTCCACGGTGCTGGCCTACAACGCTGACAAACTGAAAGCACCACCAGGCAGTTGGGCCGATTTCTGGGACACCAAGCAGTTCCCGGGCAAGCGCGGTCTGCGCAAGGGCGCCAAGTACACCCTGGAGTTCGCTTTGATGGCCGACGGCGTCGCGCCCAAGGATGTCTATAAAGTCCTGGCAGGCAAGGACGGCCAGGATCGCGCCTTCAAGAAACTCGATGAGCTCAAGCCTTACATTCAGTGGTGGGAAGCCGGCGCCCAGCCGCCGCAGTACCTGGCTTCCGGCGACGTGGTCATGAGCTCGGCCTACAACGGCCGGATCGCCGCGGTGCAGAAGGAAAGCAACCTGAAAGTGGTGTGGAACGGCGGTATCTACGATTTCGATGCCTGGGCCATTCCAAAGGGCCTGGACAAGGCTCGCGCTGAAGCCGCGAAGAAATTCATCGCCTACTCGGTGCAGCCGCAGCAGCAGAAAACCTATTCGGAAAACATTGCCTACGGTCCAGCCAACATCCAGGCCGTGCCGCTGCTGGCCAAGGACATTCTCAAGGACATGCCCACCACCCCGGAAAACATCGCCAATCAGGTGCAGATCGACGTCAGCTTCTGGGCTGACAACGGCGAGCAACTGGAACAGCGCTTTAACGCCTGGGCAGCCAAGTAACCACCCCCAGCTGTTGTAGGAGCGAGCTTGCTCGCGAAGGCGTGATCAGCGGCACCACTGGTGTTGCCTGATGCGCCTTGTTCGCGGGCAGCCCGCTCCTGCCTCCGGTGGTTTGTATTCGAAAGTTCGATTCACGGAGTTTGTCATGACCATCACCGTTCCCTTGAACGCGGTCACCGGCCCGACCTTGAAGCAGCGGCTGGCCCGTGCCGAGCGGGTCAACCGCTGGAAGGCACAGGCCTTGATCGCGCCCCTGGTGCTGTTTCTGCTGCTGGTGTTCCTGGTACCGATTGTGGCGCTGCTGTACAAGAGCGTCGGCAACCCGGAAGTGGTCGGGGGCATGCCGCGCACTGTCGCGGCCGTGAGTGCCTGGGATGGTCGTGGGCTGCCCGCCGAAGCGGCCTACAAAGCCTTGAGCGAAGACCTGTTCGAAGCCCGCAAGAATCAAACCCTGGGCGACTTGTCCAAGCGCCTGAACATGGAGTTGGCCGGCTATCGCAGCCTGCTGACCAAAACCGCCCGTGCCTTGCCGTTCAAGGCCGAGCCCGAATCCTATAAAGAAGCCATGGAGAGTCTGGACGAGCGCTGGGGCGATCCGGCCTACTGGCAGGCGATCCGTCGCAACACCAGCAGCCTGACGCCCTATTACCTGCTGGCGGCGGTGGACCATCGCATCGATGACCTGGGAGAGCTGGCCCCGGCCACCCCGGATCAGTCCATCTACCTGGATATCTTTGCCCGGACCTTCTGGATGGGCCTGGTGATCACCGCTATCTGCCTGGCCCTGGCTTATCCGCTGGCGTACCTGCTGGCCAACCTGCCGGCGCGTAAAAGCAATCTGTTGATGATCCTGGTGCTGCTGCCGTTCTGGACTTCGATCCTGGTGCGGGTAGCGGCGTGGATCGTGCTGCTGCAGTCCGGCGGCCTGATCAACAGTGCGCTGCTGGCCATGGGGGTGATCGATAAGCCTCTGGAATTGGTGTTCAACCGCACCGGGGTCTACATCTCCATGGTGCATATCCTGCTGCCGTTCATGATCCTGCCGATCTACAGCGTGATGAAGGGCATCTCGCCCACTTACATGCGCGCAGCGATCTCCCTGGGCTGCCATCCATTCGCCAGCTTCTGGCGCGTGTATTTCCCGCAGACCTACGCCGGGGTCGGCGCCGGCTGTCTGCTGGTGTTCATCCTGGCCATCGGCTACTACATCACCCCGGCGCTGCTGGGCAGCCCGAACGATCAGATGGTCAGCTACTTCGTCGCTTTCTACACCAACACCAGTATCAACTGGGGCATGGCTACGGCCCTGGGCGGCCTGTTGTTGCTGGCGACCATCGTGCTCTATCTGATTTACAGCTGGCTGGTGGGCGCCAGTCGCCTGCGCCTGAGCTAAGGAGAGAATCGAAATGCTGAGCCCCTACATGTCGCCCGTCGAACGGGTCTGGTTCTACAGCTTGCGGATTCTCTGCGGCTTGATCCTGTTGTTCCTGGTATTGCCGGTGCTGGTGATCATCCCGCTGTCGTTCAACTCCGGGAGCTTTCTGGTGTACCCACTGCAGGGCTTCTCGCTGCACTGGTACCAGGACTTCTTCGCCTCCGCCGAATGGATGCGAGCGCTGAAGAACAGCATCATCGTCGCCCCGGCCGCGACCTTGCTGGCGATGGTCTTCGGCACCCTGGCGGCCATCGGCCTGACCCGTGGCGATTTCCCCGGCAAGGCGCTGGTGATGGCCCTGGTGATTTCGCCGATGGTGGTGCCGGTGGTGATCATCGGTGTTGCCAGCTATCTGTTCTTTGCCCCGCTGGGCATGGGCAACAGTTTCTTCTCGCTGATCATCGTGCACGCGGTGCTGGGGGTGCCCTTCGTGATCATCACCGTGTCGGCGACCCTGCAAGGCTTCAACCACAACCTGGTGCGGGCTGCAGCCAGCCTCGGCGCCTCGCCGTTGACCACCTTTCGCCGGGTGACCTTGCCCCTGATTGCCCCCGGAGTAATCAGTGGTGCGCTGTTCGCCTTCGCCACCTCGTTCGACGAAGTGGTGGTGACCCTGTTCCTCGCCGGCCCCGAGCAAGCGACGTTGCCACGGCAGATGTTCAGCGGTATCCGCGAAAACCTCAGCCCGACCATCGCCGCCGCCGCCACGCTGCTGATCGCCTTCTCGGTGATCCTGCTGCTGACCCTGGAGTGGCTGCGTGGGCGCAGCGAGAAACTGCGCACCGCCCAGGTGTGAAGTCCTTGGCCTTCCTGACGGGTGTTGCCAGGCGCGACATCGGTCAGGAAGAGAAGGGAATTCGTCTGCTGAATAGGCGACAATCGACAATCCGCGACTACGCTTGTGCCGGCTCCCACCTTTATATAAGAGGCTGCGCACATGAGTATTTCCTCTTTCAAGATCGCCCATAAACTGCTCACCGGCAGTACCGCCATCGAGCAGTTGGCCGCCGAGTTGACCCGCCTGGATGTGGATAACCCGCTGATTGTCACCGATGCCGCGTTGCTCAAGTCGGGCACGGTGGAGCTGGCGCTGGCACATCTGGGTGAGCGCAGTTACGAGATTTTCGACCGGGTGCAGCCCGACCCGGAGATCGCCATCGTCGAAGACTGCATGCAGGTCTACCGCGAGGGCGGGCATGACGGCCTGATCGGCCTCGGGGGCGGCAGCGCCATTGATATCGCCAAGAGTGTCGCGGCTTACGCGGGCTACCATGGCGCCCTGGAGGATCTGTTCGGCGTTGATCAGGTGCCTCGCAAGGGACCACCGTTGATCGCTATTCCCACCACGGCCGGCACCGGCTCGGAAGTGACCAACGTGGCCATCCTTTCGGACAAGGCTGCGCAGTTGAAAAAAGGTATTGTCAGTGATTACCTGCTGCCGGACGTGGCCCTGGTCAGTCCGCAGATGACCCTGACCTGTCCCCGCAGCGTAACGGCCGCCAGTGGCGTCGATGCCCTGGTACACGCTGTCGAGTCCTATCTGTCCCTCAACGCCTCATCCATCACCGACTCCCTGGCCATTGGTGCGATCAAACTGATCGTCAAGGCGTTGCCCAAGGCTTATGCCAACCCGGCCAACCTGCAGGCCAGGGAGGATATGGCCACCGCCAGCCTGATGGCCGGCATGGCTTTCGGTAATGCCGGGGTCGGGGCGGTACATGCCCTGGCCTATCCGCTGGGTGGGCGTTTTCATGTGTCCCATGGCGTCAGCAATGCCTTGCTGCTGCCCTATGTCATGACCTGGAACAAGATGGCCTGCGTCGAGCGTATGCAGGATATCGCCGAAGCCATGGGGGTCCAGACGGCGCACTTGAGTGCCAGCGAGGCCGCTGATCGGGCCGTGGAGGCGATGACGGCGTTGTGCGCTGCGGTGGAAATTCCCAGCGGCTTGCGCAGTTTTGGCGTGCCGGAGGAGGCCATCCCCGCCATGGCGGTCGAGGCCGCGGGTATCGAGCGCCTGATGCGCAATAATCCGCGCAAACTGAGCCCTGCCGATATCGAGAAGATCTATCGCGCGGCCTACTGAACATCGCGGTTACGGTGTGCGCTCCAAAGCATGAGGTATACAATGCGCGCCATCGTGATTCTGCTCAAAAAAGGTGCGTCATGCAGCCCTTCGCTATTGCTCCGTCGATTCTCTCCGCCGACTTCGCCCGTCTGGGCGAGGAAGTGGACAATGTCCTGGCCGCCGGTGCCGACATCGTCCACTTCGATGTCATGGACAACCACTATGTGCCGAACCTGACCATCGGCCCGATGGTCTGTTCTGCGCTGCGCAAGTATGGGATCACCGCGCCGATCGATGCGCACCTGATGGTGACCCCGGTGGATCGCATCATTGGTGACTTCATCGAGGCAGGCGCGACCTATATCACCTTTCACCCGGAAGCCACGCTGCATGTGGACCGTTCCCTGCAGATGATCCGCGAGGGCGGCTGCAAGGCTGGCCTGGTGTTCAATCCGGCGACCCCGTTGGACGTGCTCAAGTACGTGATGGACAAGGTCGACATGGTCTTGCTGATGAGCGTCAACCCGGGCTTTGGCGGGCAGAAGTTCATTCCCGGCACTCTCGACAAGCTGCGTGAGGCGCGGGCCCTGATCGACGCTTCCGGCCGCGACATCCGCCTGGAGATCGACGGTGGGGTGAACGTCAACAATATTCGTGAAATCGCCGCTGCGGGCGCCGATACCTTTGTGGCCGGCTCGGCGATCTTCAATGCGCCGAACTATCAGGAAGTGATTGAGAAAATGCGCGCCGAACTGGCGCTGGCTCGGTCATGAGCGCATTTGAGCAGCTGTTCCCGGGGCGTCTGCCGCGGCTGGTGATGTTCGACCTGGATGGCACCCTGGTCGATTCGGTACCGGACCTCGCTGCCGCTGTGGACCAAATGCTGCTCAAGCTGGGGCGCAAGCCCGCAGGTATCGAGGCGGTGCGCGAGTGGGTCGGCAACGGTGCGCCGATGCTGGTGCGCCGGGCCCTGGCCAATAGCCTGGATGCCCAGGGCGTCGACGATGTCGAGGCTGAGCACGCTCTTGAGTTGTTCAACACCGCGTACGAGGATAGCCACGAACTGACTGTGGTCTATCCCGGTGTCCGCGAGACGCTCAAGTGGCTGCACAAGCAGGGCGTGGAAATGGCCCTGATCACCAACAAGCCCGAGCGTTTTGTCGCACCACTGCTGGATCAGATGAAGATCGGCCGGTATTTCCGCTGGATCATCGGCGGCGACACCCTGCCGCAGAAGAAGCCCGACCCGGCGGCACTGTTCTTCGTGATGAAGATGGCCAGCGTACCAGCGTCGCAATCACTGTTCGTCGGCGACTCGCGCAGCGATGTGCTGGCGGCCAAGGCGGCGGGGGTCAAGTGCGTGGCCCTGAGCTACGGCTATAACCATGGTCGGCCGATTGCCGAGGAGTCGCCGGCGCTGGTGATCGACAACCTGCGGGCGCTGATCCCCGGTTGCTTAGAACCTGCCGCTGAGATAACGTTGCCCGACGCTGTTCCATCCCCTTCTGGAAACTCCATCGTGGTGGTCACTCGCAAACTCTGGATGAAAGTCATCAAGGCCTTGGCCCGTTGGCGTTGGCGCGCCTGATTTTTGTCTGGCCGGCCCTGCCGGCACGTTTGCATACCTGACTGTTAGACCCTCAAGCCACGAGGCACCCCATGATTCGCGAAGAATTCCTGCGTTTGGCCGCAGCCGGTTACAACCGTATCCCGCTGGCCTGCGAAACCCTTGCCGACTTCGACACGCCGCTGTCGATCTACCTGAAACTGGCCGATCAGCCCAACTCCTACTTGCTGGAGTCGGTGCAAGGCGGTGAGAAGTGGGGGCGTTATTCGATCATCGGCCTGCCGTGCCGCACCGTATTGCGTGTGCACGGGCATCAGGTCAGCGTGACCCATGACGGCGTCGAGATCGAAAGCCATGAAGTGGCTGATCCACTGGCCTTCGTCGAGGAATTCAAAGCCCGTTACAACGTGCCGACCATCGCCGGTCTGCCACGCTTCAACGGTGGCTTGGTGGGGTATTTCGGCTATGACTGCGTGCGTTATGTCGAGCCGCGTCTGGGCCAGTGCCCGAATCCGGACCCGATCGGCGTGCCGGATATCCTGCTGATGGTCTCCGATGCGGTGGTGGTGTTCGACAACCTGGCGGGCAAGATGCACGCCATCGTGCTGGCCGACCCCAGCCAGGACAACGCCTTTGAGGCCGGGCAGGCGCGTTTGCAGGAGTTGCTTGCGCAACTGCGTCAGCCGATCACTCCGCGTCCCGGGCTGGACTTCAGCAAGCAGCAGGCGGCCGATCCGGTATTCCGCTCCAGCTTCACCCAGGCGGACTACGAGCGGGCCGTGGACACCATCAAGGAATACATCCTGGCCGGTGACTGCATGCAGGTGGTGCCGTCCCAGCGCATGTCCATTGATTTCAAGGCTGCGCCCATCGATCTGTACCGGGCGCTGCGCTGCTTCAACCCGACTCCCTATATGTACTTCTTCAACTTCGGCGACTTCCATGTAGTGGGCAGCTCGCCGGAGGTGCTGGTGCGGGTTGAGGACAATCTGATCACCGTGCGGCCAATCGCCGGCACTCGTCCGCGGGGCGCCACCGAGGAAGCCGACCTGGCCCTGGAGCAGGACCTGCTGTCGGACGCCAAGGAGATCGCCGAACACCTGATGCTGATCGACCTGGGGCGCAACGACACCGGTCGCGTATCCGAAATTGGCAGCGTGAAACTCACCGAGAAGATGGTGATCGAGCGTTATTCCAACGTGATGCACATCGTCTCCAACGTCACCGGTCAACTGAAAGCCGGGCTGACGGCGATGGACGCTCTGCGGGCGATCCTGCCGGCAGGGACCTTGTCCGGGGCGCCGAAGATCCGCGCCATGGAAATCATCGACGAGCTGGAGCCGGTCAAGCGCGGGGTCTACGGCGGCGCCGTGGGTTACTTCGCCTGGAACGGCAACATGGATACCGCCATTGCCATTCGCACGGCGGTGATCAAGAACGGTGAGCTGCATGTACAGGCCGGTGGCGGGATTGTCGCCGACTCAGTGCCGACCCTGGAGTGGGAAGAGACGCTGAACAAGCGTCGCGCAATGTTCCGTGCCGTGGCACTGGCAGAACAAACCCCCGCATCCAAGGTTTGAGGAGTTTCCATAATGTTGCTGATGATCGATAACTACGACTCCTTCACCTATAACGTCGTCCAGTACCTGGGCGAGTTGGGTGCCGAAGTGAAAGTGGTACGCAATGACGAGCTGAGCGTGGCTGAAATCGAAGCCCTCAAGCCCGAGCGTATCGTGGTCTCGCCTGGCCCTTGCACGCCGACCGAAGCCGGTATCTCCATCGAGGCGATCAAGCATTTCGCCGGCAAACTGCCGATTCTGGGTGTATGCCTGGGCCACCAGTCCATCGGCCAGGCCTTTGGTGGCCAAGTGGTGCGAGCCCGGCAAGTGATGCACGGCAAGACCAGCCCGGTGTATCACCGTGACCTGGGCGTGTTCAACGGTTTGAACATGCCGCTGACCGTGACCCGTTACCACTCACTGGTGGTCAAGCACGAGAGCCTGCCCGAGTGCCTCGAAGTCACGGCCTGGACCCAGCTGGAAGACGGCTCCGTTGACGAAATCATGGGGCTGCGCCACAAGACGCTGAATATCGAGGGTGTGCAATTTCACCCCGAGTCTATCCTCACCGAGCAGGGCCACGAGCTGTTCGCCAACTTCCTCAAACAGAGCGGCGGCACGCGCTAAGGACTTTTCATGGATATCAAGACTGCCCTGAGCCGTATTGTCGGCCATCTGGACCTGAGCACCGATGAGATGCGCTCGGTGATGCGTGAAATCATGACCGGCCAATGCACCGATGCGCAGATTGGCGCCTTCATGATGGCCATGCGCATGAAAAGCGAAAGTATCGACGAGATCGTCGGCGCGGTATCGGTGATGCGCGAACTGGCGGACAAGGTCGAACTGAAAACCCTCGACGGCGTGGTGGATGTGGTCGGTACCGGCGGTGACGGTGCGAACATTTTCAACGTTTCCACAGCGTCTTCCTTTGTCGTAGCCGCTGCCGGCTGCACTGTCGCCAAGCATGGTAACCGGGCGGTATCCGGCAAGAGCGGCAGCGCCG
Source organism: Pseudomonas sp. JDS08PS003 (assembly GCF_045013505.1). Taxonomy (NCBI): domain Bacteria; kingdom Pseudomonadati; phylum Pseudomonadota; class Gammaproteobacteria; order Pseudomonadales; family Pseudomonadaceae; genus Pseudomonas; species Pseudomonas sp. JDS08PS003. The sequence continues at coordinate 6,541,176 of NZ_CP120724.1, read as the reverse complement.
ATCTGTTGGAAGCGGCCGGGATCTACCTGAACCTGACGCCGGTCCAGGTGGCGCGCTGCATCGACAACGTCGGCATCGGTTTCATGTTTGCCCAGTCTCACCACGGTGCCATGAAATATGCCGCCGGCCCGCGCCGTGACCTCGGCCTACGCACCCTGTTCAACATGCTTGGCCCGCTTACGAATCCGGCCGGCGTGAAACATCAGGTGGTGGGAGTATTCACTCAAGCCTTGTGCCGGCCATTGGCTGAAGTCTTGCAACGTCTGGGCAGCAAGCACGTCTTGGTGGTGCATTCCCAGGATGGCCTGGACGAGTTCAGCCTGGCGGCGCCGACCTATGTCGCCGAGCTGAAGAACGATCAGATCACTGAGTACTGGGTACAGCCCGAGGACTTGGGCATGAAGAGCCAGAGTCTGTTTGGCCTGGTGGTCGAGAGCCCGGCGGCTTCCCTCGAGCTGATCCGCGATGCCTTGGGGCGTCGCAAGACCGAGCACGGTCAGAAGGCTGCCGAGATGATTGTGCTCAATGCCGGTGCGGCGCTGTATGCCGCGGATCATGCCAGCAGCTTGAAAGAGGGCGTGGCACTGGCGCACGATGCCTTGCACACCGGCCTGGCCCGGGAAAAGCTCGAAGAACTGGGCGCCTTTACCGCGGTGTTCAAGCAGGAGAATGAAGGATGAGTGTGCCGACAGTTCTGGAAAATATCCTTGCCCGCAAGGTTGAGGAAGTGGCTGAGCGCAGTGCTCGCGTCAGTCTGGCCGAGCTGGAGAGCCTGGCGCGGGCAGCCGATGCGCCGCGGGGCTTCGCCAGGGCGTTGCAGGAGCAGGTCAAGCTCAAGCAGCCAGCGGTGATTGCCGAGATCAAGAAAGCTTCTCCGAGCAAAGGTGTGATCCGCGAAAACTTCGTGCCGGCAGATATCGCCAAGAGTTACGAGAAGGGCGGTGCCACTTGCCTGTCGGTGTTGACTGACGTCGATTACTTCCAGGGGGCCGATGCCTACCTGCAGCAGGCTCGCGCGGCCTGCAAACTGCCGGTGATCCGCAAGGATTTCATGATCGATCCCTATCAGATCGTCGAAGCCCGTGCGCTTGGGGCTGACTGTGTGCTGCTGATTGTCGCCGCGCTGGACGACAAGCGGATGGCCGAGTTGGCTGCGGTGGCCAAGGGCGTCGGTCTGGATGTGCTGGTGGAAGTGCACGACGGCGACGAGTTGGAGCGGGCGCTGAAGACCCTTGATACACCGTTGGTGGGGGTCAACAACCGTAATTTGCATACCTTCGCAGTCGACCTGGAAACCACTCTCGACCTACTGCCGCGGATTCCTCGCGATCGCCTGGTGATTACCGAGAGTGGCATTCTCAACCGTGCCGATGTCGAGCTGATGGAAATCAGCGATGTCTATTCGTTCCTGGTGGGCGAGGCATTCATGCGCGCGGAGAGCCCGGGCAGCGAGTTGCAACGCCTGTTCTTCCCCGAGCGCGGCGTACCGGTCAGCGGCTCGACTCTGGACTGAACCTGAAACAATGAATAAGCCGGCGATGCCGGCTTTTTCATATCTATCGCAAAGGATTTCCACTGTCATGACCCAACCCCTTGCCTTGACTGTCGAAGCTGGCCTGCAGGCCGAACAGGATCTGTTGGCGCTGGTGTGCGCTGGCGAGCAGGAGTTTGGGCTGCTGTTCTGGCAGCCCAGCGACCGGGCGCTGGTGATGCCTCGGCGCTTGAGTCGCCTGCCGGGGTTCGAGCAGGCCTGTCAGGCGTCGGCGGCCAACGGCTGGCCGGTGCTGCTGCGGGAAACCGGCGGTGAGCCGGTCCCGCAATCGGCCGCCACGGTGAATATCGCGCTGGTCTATGCGCCACCGCGCAGCGAGGGGGATCAGGGGCGGATCGAAACAGCCTATCGGCGTCTGTGCCAGCCGATTTGCGATCTGCTCAGTGAGCTGGGAGGCAATCCGTCGCTGGGGGAGGTGGACGGAGCCTTTTGCGATGGGCGTTTCAACGTCAATCTGGAGGGGCGCAAGATGGTCGGTACAGCCCAGCGCTGGCGCCAGAGCAAAGGCGGACAGTGCCCTGTGGGGCTGGTACACGGTGCCCTGCTGCTGGATAACGAGCGTGATTCGATGGTGGGGGCGGTCAATACCTTCAATCAGGCTTGCGGCCTGGAGCAGCGTTGCCGGGCCGAAAGCCATATTGCCCTGCATGAGGCGTTTACCGCAGCAGATGCCATGGCCCGGCTGGACAGCCTGTACCGTCAGATGCTCAAGAGCTTTCTGCCGGATTAGCGGGTGCCGAACACCACCATGGTCTTGCCTTTGACGTGAACCAGGTTGCGCTCCTCAAGATCCTTGAGGACGCGGCCGACCATCTCTCGGGAGCAGCCGACAATCCGGCCAATCTCCTGGCGGGTGATCTTGATCTGCATGCCGTCGGGATGGGTCATGGCATCCGGTTGCTTGCACAGCTCCAACAGGCAGCGGGCAACCCGTCCGGTCACGTCGAAGAACGCCAGGTCGCCGACCTTGCGCGTGGTATTGCGCAGGCGCTGGGCAATCTGCCCGCTGAGGACGTACAGAATGTCCGGGTCGTTCTGCGACAGTTCGCGAAACTTGGCGTAGCTGATCTCGGCGACTTCGCATTCCACCTTGGTCCGTACCCAGGCGCTGCGCTGCTGTTCGTGACCGGCCTCTTCGAAAAGTCCCAATTCACCGAAGAAATCCCCGGCGTTGAGGTAGGCGATGATCATCTCCCGGCCATCGTCGTCCTCGATGAGGATGGTCACCGAGCCCTTGATGATGAAGTACAGGCTGTCGGATGCATCACCGGCGCAGATGATGTTGCTCTTGGCCTGATACCGGCGGCGTTGACAGTGCATCAGCAACTTGTCGAGATTTTTGATCCTGGGGGTGGGGGCAATAGCAACCATGGTTGTATCCCGAGAAGACTGCACGGTATGAGGTGATTTTTTATGGGCGTAAAACGAGGACGTTGAACGCTGGCTAAACGCCAGTCATTTGGCGTCAGCTTAACAGACACATCCTTGGTGGATTTAAGATTTTTCTTAGTGAGGGTCGGTGATCAGCCGTGAACGTGCAAAGCGCGGCCCGTGCAAAACCCTGTGCTAAGCTGGCGACCCTTTTTTTACAGTGGAGTCTTGGCGATGAAGGCACGCATCCAATGGGCTGGCGAAGCCATGTTCCTCGGTGAGTCGGGCAGTGGCCACGTTGTGGTGATGGACGGGCCGCCAGAAGCCGGTGGACGCAACCTGGGTGTTCGCCCCATGGAGATGCTCCTGCTCGGTGTGGGCGGTTGCAGCAATTTCGACGTGGTCAGCATCCTGAAGAAGTCGCGTCAGGCGGTTGAAAGCTGTGAGGCCTTCCTTGACGCCGAGCGTGCTACTGAAGACCCGAAGGTCTTCACCAAGATACACATGCATTTCGTGGTCAAGGGGCGTGGGCTGAAGGAAGCTCAGGTCAAGCGGGCCATCGAACTGTCCGCCGAGAAGTATTGCTCGGCTTCGATCATGCTTGGCGCTGCCGGCGTGGCCATTACCCACGATTACGAAATCGTCGAGTTGGGTTGAGTCTGGGCGCAGTTCATCGGCAAAAGAAAAGGGCGCCTCAAGAGCGCCCTTTCTTGTGCCCGGTACTGGCCGGGATCAGATCCGATAGGTGCTCTTGGTCATGACCTTGGCCAACAGGCTCATGCCGAACTTCACCGGTGCCGGGAAACGGAAGCCGCCCGCTTCGAGTGCTGTCTCGGCGTGGTGCTCTTCGTCGATGCGCATCTGCTCCAGAATGGCCCGGGACTTTTCGTCTTCTGCCGGCAGTTGTTCCAGATGCTCGTTCAGGTGCTTGCAGACCTGGTCTTCGGTGGCGGCGACGAACCCCAGGCTGACTTTGTCGCTGATCAGGCCAGCGGCGGCGCCGATGCCGAATGACAAGCCATAGAACAACGGGTTGAGAACGCTGGGGTGGCTGCCCAGTTGGCGGATGCGCTGTTCGCACCAGGCCAGGTGGTCGATTTCCTCTTCGGCAGCATGCTCCATGGCCTGGCGTACCTGGGGCAGCTTGGCAGTCAGGGCCTGGCCCTGATAGAGCGCCTGGGCGCAGACTTCCCCGGTGTGATTGATGCGCATCAGGCCGGCGACGTGCCGGGTATCCTCGTCACTCATCTGCGCTTCCGGCTGCACGATGGCCGGTGACGGGCGATAAGGTTGGCCGCTGAAAGGCAGCAGCGTACGCATTGCCATGTCGGCTTGCAGCAGCAGACGGTCAATCGGCGAGTAGTGACGTTGGGTAGTCATGCTTATCTCCGGGAAGAATCACGGCGGCCAGTTTACTCCAATCGATAGGGTGAAAACTGCGCTGGATCAGCGCACCCTCGCCTGGGAGTGGGCGAGAGGGCGCGGCACACGAGTGTCAGCGAGGCAATCAGCCCGGAGGCCAGTTCATCTGACGCTGACCCAGCACGTGCATATGAATGTGGTAGACGGTCTGACCGCCCAGCTCATTGCAGTTCATCACAACCCGGAAGCCGTCTTCACAACCTTGTTCCTTGGCCAGGCGCTGGGCGGTGAACAGGATGTGTCCGGCTAGGGTCTTGTCGTCCTCGGTGAGGTCGTTGAGGGTGCGAATGGGCTTCTTCGGAATGACCAGGAAGTGCACCGGCGCTTGCGGAGCAATATCGTGGAAGGCCAGAACCTGGTCGTCCTCGTAGATAATCTTCGCGGGTATTTCTCTGTTGATGATCTTGGTGAACAGAGTATCCACAGCTGTTTCTCCATTGGGTTGGTCCGGGGGAGTGTACTCAGGCTCACAATGTGCGCCCAGCCCGAACATCTAACGTGGGCAATAGGCCCGATTGAAGTAACCGACAATCTTGCGGGTCAGCCAGCGAGAGCCCAGACGGCTGCTGAAGGCCATCCAGCGGTTCAAGCGGCCGGGGATGATGATGGCGCGGTTCTTTTCCAGGGCTCGGACTGCGTACAGGGCGACTTCCTCTGGGCTCATGAGCAACTTGCTGTCGTTGAGCTTCTGGGTGTCCATCTGCGCGGTGCGGAAGAACGCGGTGCGTGTGGGGCCGGGGCAGAGCACCGAGACCTTGACCGCGCATTTTTTCAGTTCTTCCCGAAGCCCTTCGGAAAAGTGCAGGACATAGGCCTTGCTGGCGTAGTAGGTACTCATCCAGGGGCCGGGATAGAAGGCCGCTACCGAGGCGACGTTGAGAATCTGTCCGCCACCCAGCAGAGCCATGCTGTTGCCCAAGGCATGGCAAAGGCGGGTGAGGGCGAGGATGTTGACCTCGATCAGGTCTTGTTCGGTCATCCAGTCCTGGGCCAGGAATGGGCCGCTGGTGCCGATACCGGCGCAGTTGACCAGCAGGTCGATCTGGCGGTCGCCTTCCTCAAGTTCCAGCAGGAAGCCGGACAGTCGCAGAGGCTCTCCCAGATCGCAGGCCCGGAACAATACTTCGACACCGAAGCGTTGGGTCAGCTCCAGGGCGATGCTTTCCAGCTGATCACGCTGACGGGCCACCAGAATCAGGTTGCGGCCACGCCGGGCCAGTGCTTCGGCCAGGGCCAGGCCTATGCCGCTGGAAGCACCGGTGATCAGAGCGTAACGGGTCATGCATTTCTCCATCGCAACGGCCGGCTGCCTGCGACAGGAAAGGTCGCAGGCTCGGGCGCGTTTATTCTTGCTCGGATTCTACAGAGGGTGCGGCACTATCGGCTGGTTCAGCGTCCTCATCGGCGCTGGTGGAGTCGATGGTTTCGCTGTAGCTGGTTTCGCTGTAGCGGTCTTCGAGGGAGCTCAGACCTCCGGCTACCATGCCGACGATGAGGAGGACGATCAGTACCACCCACATCCAGGACAGGACCTTGACCGCTGTGGTGTTGGGCGGTGGCGGGGCGCCGTAGCGGTTGGCGACGTTGCTGCCGGGGCTGACCATGAGGACCAGAGGGAAGATGCTGCCGACGATAGGCACGAAGTTCAGCAGCCAGAGCCAGCCGGACCAGCCCAGGTCATGCAGGCGCTGTACGCTGATCTGGATGCTGACGACGAGGAAACCGATGAATGCCACGACACCACCGATGATCCCCAGCCCGGTGAGGAGCGTGGAGTTGAGTACCGCTGCGGTAAGAATACCGAAGAAGGCGCCTACCCCGACCACCGCCAGCATGGCTACCGTCAGGACCAGGGTCCAGGCCAGATAGCGCAGGCGACCGATACGGCCTTCGAAGCTGAATACATTGAGATTGGCGTATTGAGGCAGGGTTTCACCGACTGCCGCTCGCGGAGGGGCATAGGGCGACTCGCTGATACTGGCGGGGCTGGGGGCCTGGGTTATCGAGTCCAGGTTCAGATCCAGGCTTGGTTCAGCCTCGATGCGAGCATCGATCCCGGCATTTGTCAGGGCTTCCAGATACCGTTGGGCATCCGCCTGGGTCAGGTCGCGCTTGAGCTCCACCCGCTGGCCATTGAACAGGCGCTCTACTGCAGCTGTGTCACTTTTGAACAGTTCGGCCAGGTTCAGTTGGGCAGTGGATTTTTCGACACCGGGCAGCAATGTGCCGTCGAAAACAATCTTGTAGCGGGTCTCGCTCATGGGGGCATCCCTGTCACTTGAAAAGAAGGCTTACATAAAAGATGCATAGTTTAAGGCCAGCGCCACCCGGCTGGCCAAAAAACAATGAGAACTGGTTAGCGTGGCCAGCGTTTACTGAGTTGGGCCGAGCTTTCCTGAGCGGCTTGGTATTCGCTGTCCAGACGGGCAATCAGTTGATCGACGCTGGGCAGGTCGTCGATCTCACCGACGCCCTGTCCGGCTGACCATACGGTTTTCCAGGCTTTGGCTTCGTCGCTGATGGGCTTGAGCTTGGAGCCGAAGTTGACTTCGCCCTTGCCTTGCAGGGCTGCCAGGTCGAAACCGGCATTTTCCAGGCTCTGGCGCATGAAGCTGGCGGGGACTCCTGAGACGGCGGCGGTGTGCACGATATCCGCAGCGCGAGAACTGAGCAGCATCGCTTTATAGGCGTCCGGCGCATGGCTTTCGGTGGTGCCGATAAAACGGGTACCCAGGTAGGCCAGGTCGGCGCCAAGCAGCTGTGCGGCGAGAATCTCGTGACCGCGGTTCAGGCAGCCGGCCAGCAGCAGGGTCTTGTCGAAGAACTGGCGAATTTCGGCAATAAGGGAGAACGGGCTCCAGGTGCCGGCATGCCCGCCCGCCCCTGCCGCGACAGCGATCAGTCCGTCGACTCCGGCTTCTGCCGCCTTCTCCGCGTGTCGGCGAGTGGTCACGTCATGGAATACCAGGCCGCCATAGCTGTGTACGGCGTCTACCACTTCCTTGACCGCGCCCAGGCTGGTGATGACGATCGGCACCTTGTGTTCGATGCAGATCTGCAAATCTGCCTGCAGACGCGGGTTGCTGTTGTGCACGATCAGGTTGACTGCGTAGGGGGCAGGGTTCTCCAGCTTGGCCAGCCCTGCTTCGATCTCCTCGAGCCAGGCCTTGAAGCCACTGCTTTCGCGCTGGTTGAGGGCAGGGAAGCTGCCTACCACGCCATTGCGACAGCAGGCCAGGACCAGTTCAGGGTTGGAGATCAGGAACATCGGCGCCGCCACCAGAGGCAGGCGCAGGCGTTGTTCGAGCAGAGCGGGCAGTGACATTGGAGTACCCCCAGGGGAAGCGACTAGTAAGAGTTAGAACGGCCGTACAACGACCAAAATTACAATAGCCAGCAATATCAGAACCGGTACTTCATTGAACCAGCGATAAAAGACATGGCTGCGGGTGTTTTCGCCACGGGCGAAACGTTTCACTTGAGCGCCGCACATGTGGTGGTACCCGATCAGGATCACTACCAGGGTCAGTTTGGCGTGCATCCATCCACCCTGGCCGAAGTAGGCGCTGGGATTGAGGCTGATCAACCAGATGCCAAAGATCAACGCGGCGATCATTGCCGGGCCCATGATGAAGCGATACAGCTTGCGTTCCATCAGGCAGAAGCGCTCACGGCTGATGCTGTCTTCACTTTGGGCGTGATAGACGAACAGGCGTGGCAGGTAGAAAAGGCCGGCAAACCAGCAGACCACACTGACGATATGAAAGGCTTTGAGCCATAGATAGAGCATTTTTAGTTATTCCCAGGTTCACGGTGGCGAAGATAGTAGAGGGTAGAGCGGCCGCACGTCACCTTGACGGTTGTCGCAGGGGCGCGCCGCCCCTATTATCGGCAGCTTTCCAGTGGGTTCGTTGAGGGCAGGTTTATGGTCAAGGTCGGTATTGTCGGCGGCACGGGTTACACCGGTGTCGAACTGCTGCGTCTGTTGGCACAGCATCCGCAGGCGCGAGTGGAAGTCATCACTTCGCGATCCGAGGCGGGCCTGGCCGTAGCCGACATGTACCCGAACCTGCGCGGTCACTATGACGGCCTGGCCTTCAGCGTGCCGGACATCAAGACGCTGGGCGCCTGTGATGTGGTGTTCTTTGCGACACCTCACGGTGTGGCTCATGCCTTGGCCGGCGAATTGCTGGCGGCGGGGACCAAGGTCATCGATTTGTCGGCGGACTTCCGTCTGCAGGATGCTGATGAGTGGGCCAAATGGTACGGACAGCCCCATGGCGCTCCTGAGCTGCTGGATGAGGCGGTCTACGGGTTACCGGAAGTCAATCGCGAGCAAATCAAGAAGGCTCGTCTGATTGCTGTTCCCGGGTGCTATCCAACGGCTACCCAACTGGGCTTCCTGCCGTTGCTGGAGGCCGGTCTTGTCGACACCACGCGATTGATCGCTGATTGCAAGTCCGGTGTTAGTGGCGCAGGCCGTGGTGCCAGCGTCGGTTCGCTGTACTCGGAAACCTCCGAGAGCATGAAGGCCTATGCAGTCAAAGGGCATCGTCACTTGCCGGAAATCCGCCAGGGGCTGCGTCGGGCGGCAGGCAAGGACGTCGGTCTGACCTTTGTTCCGCATCTGACGCCAATGATTCGTGGTATTCACTCGACGCTCTACTCGACGGTGGTGGACCGCTCGGTTGATCTGCAAGCGCTGTTTGAGAAGCGTTATGCCAACGAGCCTTTCGTTGATGTGATGCCGGCGGGCAGTCATCCGGAGACTCGCAGTGTGCGGGGTGCCAACGTGTGCCGGATTGCCGTGCACCGGCCACAGGATGGTGATCTGGTGGTGGTACTGTCGGTTATCGACAATCTGGTCAAGGGGGCTTCAGGCCAGGCGGTGCAAAACCTCAACATCCTGTTTGGTCTGGACGAGCGCCTGGGGCTGTCCCACGCAGGCATGCTGCCTTAAGGTTGGTTTAGCGCTGAACAGAAAGGCCCGTCTGACGGGCCTTTCTGCGTTATACGGGCAGCGGTACGACTATTGATATACCGTAACAATAGTTGACCGCTTTTCTGGGAGAAGCGGATAATGCGCGTCATTACGCAGTATGGCGGCTTAACGCCGGGAGATAGTCAGCATGAGCGTTGAATCCTTCACCCCCACGGCTTTGCAATTCACTCAAGGTGCGGCGCACAAGGTGAAGACCCTGGTCGATGAAGAGGGTAATGATCGCTTGAAGCTGCGCGTGTTCGTTACGGGCGGCGGTTGTTCGGGGTTTCAGTACGGTTTCACTTTTGATGAGGAAGTGGCCGAGGACGACACCATTGTCGAGCGCGAAGGCGTGAGCCTGGTGGTCGACCCGATGAGTTTTCAGTACTTGGCCGGTGCTGAAGTGGACTACCAGGAAGGTCTGGAAGGCTCGCGGTTCGTGATCAAGAACCCCAACGCCACCACTACCTGTGGTTGCGGGTCGTCGTTCTCGATCTGATCCGTCGGCAAAAGCCATTCGCCTAGCGCCGCAGTGTCTAACGACTCTGCGGCGTTTTGCTGTCTGAGGTTCAAGCCGGGTAGATGGCGCCCAGTACACGCAGGCCGCGGGCGCCGGTAACGCTGGGGCGGTTGGCGGCGATGCCTTCCAGGCAGCAATGGGCCAGCCAGGCGAAGGCCATGGCTTCTACCCAGTCGGGGTCCACACCATAAACGGCGGTACTGTTGACCTGTGTCCCGGGCAGCAGCGCGGTGAGACGCTGCATCAATGTGCCGTTATGGGCTCCGCCGCCACAAACCAAAAGCTCTTGGGTGTCGGCTTGTGCAGCTTGCAGCGAGTCGACGATGGTCAGTGCCGTCAGTTCCAGCAATGTGGCCTGTACATCTTCTGCGGGGATGGTGGGATGCTGGGCCAGATGTCGTATCAGCCACTGGAGGTTGAATACTTCGCGCCCCGTGCTCTTCGGGCCTTGAGTAGCGAAGAATGGGTCGCTGAGGAGGGTCTTCAGGAGAGCCTGGTCAAGCTGGCCGCAGGCCGCCCACTGGCCGTTGCGGTCGAAGGTTTCTGCTCGTTGAGTCTGTATCCATGCATCGAGCAGCACGTTGCCGGGGCCACAATCGAAGCCGGCGACCGGCTTGGCGGTTTCGATCAGGCTCAGGTTGCTGAAGCCACCGACGTTCAGAACGGCACGGTTCCCTGGGTGTTGCTCGAACAGAGCCTCATGAAAGGCTGGGACCAGGGGGGCGCCTTGGCCACCGGCAGCCACGTCGCGACTGCGGAAATCGCTGACGACGGTAATACCCGTGAGTTCTGTGAGTAATGCCGGGTTGCCGATCTGCACGGTAAATCCGCGGCTCGGCTCATGGCGCACGGTCTGCCCGTGACTGCCGATGGCGCGGATGTCTTGAGCCTGGAGTTGTTGTTGCTGCAGAAGGCGGTGGATGCCCTGGGCAGCCAGTTTGACCCAGTGTTGCTGGGCAATGGCGGAACGGGCTATCTCGTCAGGGCCGCTGGCGCACAAACTCAAGAGTTCGGCGCGCAGGGTTTCTGGCATGGGGATGTAGTGGGTGGCGATCAATCTGATCGCCGGGCTCTGCTCGATCAGGGCAATGTCCAGGCCGTCGAGGCTGGTCCCGGACATCACTCCTATATAGAGCGCCATGGCTCAGCGCTTGCTCGAGGCCAGCATGGTGGCCTTTTCCTGGTCCATCCGTGCCATCAGAGGTTGGCTCTGCTGCAGGAAGCGAGCCCGCTCTGCCTTGGCGATAGGGTCAGCCATCGGCAGTTTCTGGCCCAGTGGGTCCACGTGAACGCCGTTGACCTGGAACTCGTAGTGCAAGTGCGGGCCGGTAGACAGGCCTGTGGTGCCGATATACCCGATGACCTGGCCCTGTTTCACCGAGCCGCCGGTCTTGACGCCCTTGGCAAAGCCTTGCATGTGGCCATACAGGGTCCGGTAGGTGTTGCCGTGCTGGATGATCACGGTGTTGCCGTAACCACCGCGGCGACCTGCCAGCAAGACCTTGCCGTCACCGGCGGCCTTGATCGGCGTGCCTCGTGGTGCTGCGTAGTCGACGCCCTTGTGAGCGCGGATCTTGTTCAGAATCGGGTGTTTGCGACCCATGGAGAAGCGCGAACTGATACGGGCAAAGTCCACTGGCGTACGGATGAACGCCTTGCGCATGCTATTGCCGTCGGCGGTGTAGTAGCTGCTGGAGCCTTGTTTGTTGGTGTAACGCACGGCGGTGTAGGTTTTGCCGCGGTTGGTGAAGCGTGCGGAAAGGATATTGCCGGTACCGACTACTTTGCCGTTGGCTACTTTCTGTTCGTAGATGACGTCGAACTCGTCGCCCTGGCGAATATCCTGCGCGAAGTCGATGTCGTAGCCGAAAACGTTGGCCATATCCATGGTCAGGCTATGGGACAGGCCGGCACGTGCGGCGGACTGTGAGAGCGAACTATTGATGACGCCATGCACATAAGCCGAGCGGACTACTGGTTTAGTGATCACTCGGTTGAAGGTAAAGCCTTTGGGGCCTTTGGTCAGGGTGATAGTTTCCAGATCACTGACTTTACTGTGCAGATTGTTCAGTTGGCCGTCTTGAGTCAGTTCGAACTCAAGCTTTTGGCCGTGTTTCAGCTGGGAGAACTGCTTGGCTTGCTTGTCGCTTGCCAGGACTTCGTGAACGGATGTAGCTGGTAGGCCAACCTTCTCGAAGAGTGTCGACAAGGTATCGCCCTTGGCCACTATCACTTCTCTATGGCCTGGGGCTTTCTGCTCTTCCACGACAGCGGGTGCTGGTGCGGCTTCAGCAGTCTCCGGGGTGTCTTCGGCGGTGTTGTCGATCTGCGCGAAAGGAGAGGCAACGCTTTCACTTGTGGCTTGTTCGACGGAGGCGGCGTCTTGATCTTGTGTCAGTTGCTCGATCGGACTTTCCAGATCAAGGCTCAATGTCGTCTTTTTGGCTTCTACATCACTGGAAGGGAATACCAGTAGCGCCAGGCTTAGAAGGGCTGCGATGCCACTTGCGGCGAGCAGGTGGCTCTTCGGATAAAGCGGTGGCGCTTTAGACGGTTCGGTGGTCATAGGTAATTTGACTTTGAAAAGATGAAATGGAAAAGATGAATGACATGATGAAGATGAAATAACTGTATAAAATATAACCAAATCATCTGTGACGCAAGCTCGCGGACGCTCTGCTGCGTGAATGCGCCCGTACGCCGGGCAAAACTTGTAATTAGTCCGTGATCTTGTATGGTTGGTTCCCTTTTGAATCTGAGCCTTGCGGGTCTGTTATGAAGTCGGTTGAAGAGCAGCTAGCGCTGATCAAACGTGGTGCGGAAGAGTTGTTGGTCGAGTCCGAGTTGATCGAGAAGCTCAAGCGCGGCGAGCCGCTGCGTATTAAAGCTGGCTTCGATCCAACGGCTCCAGATCTGCATCTCGGTCATACCGTGCTTATTAATAAGCTGCGTCAGTTTCAGGATCTGGGGCACCAGGTGATCTTCCTGATTGGCGACTTCACCGGGATGATCGGTGATCCGAGTGGTAAAAGCGCTACTCGTCCGCCACTGACTCGCGAGCAGGTTCTGGATAATGCAGAGACCTACAAGAGTCAGGTTTTCAAGATTCTTGATCCTGCTAAGACTGAGGTCGCATTCAACTCTACTTGGATGGACAAGATGGGGCCGGCGGATTTCATTCGTCTGACGTCCCAATACACCGTTGCGCGCATGCTTGAGCGGGATGACTTCGACAAGCGCTATTCGACTAATCAGCCGATTGCCATTCATGAGTTCTTGTATCCGCTGGTGCAGGGGTATGACTCGGTGGCTCTGCGTGCCGATGTCGAGTTGGGTGGTACCGATCAGAAGTTCAACCTGTTGATGGGGCGTGAGCTGCAGCGTGGTTATGGTCAGGAGGCTCAGTGCATTTTGACTATGCCTCTGCTTGAGGGGTTGGATGGCGTTAAGAAAATGTCCAAATCCCTGGGTAACTATGTAGGCATTCAGGAAGCACCAGGGGTTATGTATGGCAAGCTGGTTTCTATTCCTGATGCGTTGATGTGGCGCTACTTCGAGCTGCTTAGCTTTCGCTCGATGGATGAGATCAATGCATTCAAGGCTGATGTCGAGGCGGGCGCCAATCCACGTGACATCAAGATCAAACTGGCAGAAGAGATTGTTGCGCGCTTCCATGGTGAAGAGGCGGCTGCAAATGCTCACCGCGCAGCAGGCAACCGCATGAAGGATGGTGAGCTGCCTGATGATCTGCCTGAGATCGAGCTGGTCGCCACGGAGGACATGCCAATTGCAGCTGTCCTTAATAAGGCAGGGCTGGTGAAGAACGCTGC
>NZ_CP120724.1:6160000-6525000 GCF_045013505.1 Pseudomonas sp. JDS08PS003 | reverse complement strand
TCGATCCCGCTTGGCTCCACCATAAACTGCTTCTGAAAGCTTAGAAATGAGCATTCACTTTGAATGTTGATTTCTAGTCTTTTGATTAGATCGTTCTTTAAAAATTTGGGTATGTGATAGAAAGATAGACTGAACGTTACTTTCACTGGTAACGGATCAGGCTAAGGTAAAATTTGTGAGGCTCTTAATTGAGCAGCAATTGCAAATTTTCGGCGAATGTCGTCTTCATAGTATAACCAGATTGCTTGGGGTTATATGGTCAAGTGAAGAAGCGCATACGGTGGATGCCTTGGCAGTCAGAGGCGATGAAAGACGTGGTAGCCTGCGAAAAGCTTCGGGGAGTCGGCAAACAGACTTTGATCCGGAGATGTCTGAATGGGGGAACCCAGCCATCATAAGATGGTTATCTTGTACTGAATACATAGGTGCAAGAGGCGAACCAGGGGAACTGAAACATCTAAGTACCCTGAGGAAAAGAAATCAACCGAGATTCCCTTAGTAGTGGCGAGCGAACGGGGACTAGCCCTTAAGTGGCTTTGAGATTAGCGGAACGCTCTGGAAAGTGCGGCCATAGTGGGTGATAGCCCTGTACGCGAAAATCTCTTAGTCATGAAATCGAGTAGGACGGGGCACGAGAAACCTTGTCTGAATATGGGGGGACCATCCTCCAAGGCTAAATACTACTGACTGACCGATAGTGAACTAGTACCGTGAGGGAAAGGCGAAAAGAACCCCGGAGAGGGGAGTGAAATAGATCCTGAAACCGTATGCGTACAAGCAGTGGGAGCAGACTTTGTTCTGTGACTGCGTACCTTTTGTATAATGGGTCAGCGACTTATTTTCAGTGGCGAGCTTAACCGAATAGGGGAGGCGTAGCGAAAGCGAGTCTTAATAGGGCGTCTAGTCGCTGGGAATAGACCCGAAACCGGGCGATCTATCCATGGGCAGGTTGAAGGTTAGGTAACACTGACTGGAGGACCGAACCGACTACCGTTGAAAAGTTAGCGGATGACCTGTGGATCGGAGTGAAAGGCTAATCAAGCTCGGAGATAGCTGGTTCTCCTCGAAAGCTATTTAGGTAGCGCCTCATGTATCACTGTAGGGGGTAGAGCACTGTTTCGGCTAGGGGGTCATCCCGACTTACCAAACCGATGCAAACTCCGAATACCTACAAGTGCCGAGCATGGGAGACACACGGCGGGTGCTAACGTCCGTCGTGAAAAGGGAAACAACCCAGACCGTCAGCTAAGGTCCCAAAGTTATGGTTAAGTGGGAAACGATGTGGGAAGGCTTAGACAGCTAGGAGGTTGGCTTAGAAGCAGCCACCCTTTAAAGAAAGCGTAATAGCTCACTAGTCGAGTCGGCCTGCGCGGAAGATGTAACGGGGCTCAAACCATACACCGAAGCTACGGGTATCACGTAAGTGATGCGGTAGAGGAGCGTTCTGTAAGCCTGTGAAGGTGAGTTGAGAAGCTTGCTGGAGGTATCAGAAGTGCGAATGCTGACATGAGTAACGACAATGGGTGTGAAAAACACCCACGCCGAAAGACCAAGGTTTCCTGCGCAACGTTAATCGACGCAGGGTTAGTCGGTCCCTAAGGCGAGGCTGAAAAGCGTAGTCGATGGAAAACAGGTTAATATTCCTGTACTTCTAGTTATTGCGATGGAGGGACGGAGAAGGCTAGGCCAGCTTGGCGTTGGTTGTCCAAGTTTAAGGTGGTAGGCTGGAATCTTAGGTAAATCCGGGATTCTAAGGCCGAGAGCTGATGACGAGTTACCTTTTAGGTGACGAAGTGGTTGATGCCATGCTTCCAAGAAAAGCTTCTAAGCTTCAGATAACTAGGAACCGTACCCCAAACCGACACAGGTGGTTGGGTAGAGAATACCAAGGCGCTTGAGAGAACTCGGGTGAAGGAACTAGGCAAAATGGCACCGTAACTTCGGGAGAAGGTGCGCCGGTGAGGGTGAAGGACTTGCTCCGTAAGCTCATGCCGGTCGAAGATACCAGGCCGCTGCGACTGTTTATTAAAAACACAGCACTCTGCAAACACGAAAGTGGACGTATAGGGTGTGACGCCTGCCCGGTGCCGGAAGGTTAATTGATGGGGTTAGCTAACGCGAAGCTCTTGATCGAAGCCCCGGTAAACGGCGGCCGTAACTATAACGGTCCTAAGGTAGCGAAATTCCTTGTCGGGTAAGTTCCGACCTGCACGAATGGCGTAACGATGGCGGCGCTGTCTCCACCCGAGACTCAGTGAAATTGAAATCGCTGTGAAGATGCAGTGTATCCGCGGCTAGACGGAAAGACCCCGTGAACCTTTACTATAGCTTTGCACTGGACTTTGAATTTGCTTGTGTAGGATAGGTGGGAGGCTTTGAAGCGTGAACGCCAGTTTGCGTGGAGCCATCCTTGAAATACCACCCTGGCAACTTTGAGGTTCTAACTCAGGTCCGTTATCCGGATCGAGGACAGTGTATGGTGGGTAGTTTGACTGGGGCGGTCTCCTCCTAAAGAGTAACGGAGGAGTACGAAGGTGCGCTCAGACCGGTCGGAAATCGGTCGTAGAGTATAAAGGCAAAAGCGCGCTTGACTGCGAGACAGACACGTCGAGCAGGTACGAAAGTAGGTCTTAGTGATCCGGTGGTTCTGTATGGAAGGGCCATCGCTCAACGGATAAAAGGTACTCCGGGGATAACAGGCTGATACCGCCCAAGAGTTCATATCGACGGCGGTGTTTGGCACCTCGATGTCGGCTCATCACATCCTGGGGCTGAAGCCGGTCCCAAGGGTATGGCTGTTCGCCATTTAAAGTGGTACGCGAGCTGGGTTTAGAACGTCGTGAGACAGTTCGGTCCCTATCTGCCGTGGACGTTTGAGATTTGAGAGGGGCTGCTCCTAGTACGAGAGGACCGGAGTGGACGAACCTCTGGTGTTCCGGTTGTCACGCCAGTGGCATTGCCGGGTAGCTATGTTCGGAAAAGATAACCGCTGAAAGCATCTAAGCGGGAAACTTGCCTCAAGATGAGATCTCACTGGAACCTTGAGTTCCCTAAAGGGCCGTCGAAGACTACGACGTTGATAGGTTGGGTGTGTAAGCGCTGTGAGGCGTTGAGCTAACCAATACTAATTGCCCGTGAGGCTTGACCATATAACACCCAAGCAATTTGCTTAAGAAGCGAGTTGCGGTGTGTGAAGACGAAACAAACCGAAAGTTTGCACCGCTCACAAAGCACACAAATCTATTACATACCCATTTGCTGGCACGTTGCATAAGCGACGGTCTGGCTACCGAATTTCTTGACGACCATAGAGCGTTGGAACCACCTGATCCCATCCCGAACTCAGAAGTGAAACGATGCATCGCCGATGGTAGTGTGGGGTTTCCCCATGTGAGAGTAGGTCATCGTCAAGATTAAATTCCGAAACCCCAATTGCGAAAGCAATTGGGGTTTTGTTTTTGCGCGACAGAAAAGCGGTTTATATTTTTTAGCTGTCCCGATCGACTTGCTCGTCGGGTGGTGCTTCCTATGCAATGGCTTTGGGCGTGGCTATCATGCTTGGTTCATTGTAAGGCGGAAACTGCATGTCGACGTTGTTAGAGCTTCTGAAGGATGGGCACTTTCACTCGGGGCAGGCGCTCGGGGAGGCGCTGGGTGTTAGCCGTAGTGCTATATGGAAGCAGTTACAGCTTCTTGAAGCGGAATTGGGGCTGGTCATCCATAAAGTACGAGGTCGTGGGTACCAGTTGGCCACGCCAATCACTTTGCTGGACAGTGCTGAGATAAGTCGGCGCTCTTCTTCCAGTGATGCATGGGATGTCCGAATTTTTGACTCTATTGACTCCACGAATGCGGAGGCGCTGCGATCCATTGAGGGGGGGGTGGTGGCTCCTTTTCTTGTGCTGGCTGAGCGTCAGACCGCCGGTCGGGGGCGGCGTGGTCGCAAGTGGGTAAGCCCTTTTGCCGAGAATATCTATTACAGCCTGGTCTTGCGCATAGACGGAGGTCTCCGGCAATTGGAGGGGCTCAGTCTGGTCGTAGGGCTGGCGGTTATGCACACCCTTCGTGAGTATGGAATTCCTGGTGCAGGTTTGAAGTGGCCAAATGATGTTTTGGTTGGTCAGAAGAAGGTCGCGGGAATACTTTTGGAGTTGGTGGGCGATCCTGCGGATGTGTGTCATGTGGTCCTGGGGATTGGGATCAATGTGAATATGCGGAGCGCTGAGGAGGTCGATCAGGAGTGGACTTCGGTAAGGTTGGAGTCCGGCAAGGTTATTGATCGCAATCAGCTGGTCGCTCGATTGAGTGAGATCCTTGTGGCCTATCTTGAGCGTCATCGACTGAATGGTTTCTCCGCGATCCAGGGCGA
Source organism: Pseudomonas sp. JDS08PS003 (assembly GCF_045013505.1). NCBI lineage: Bacteria > Pseudomonadati > Pseudomonadota > Gammaproteobacteria > Pseudomonadales > Pseudomonadaceae > Pseudomonas > Pseudomonas sp. JDS08PS003. Next base: position 6,520,631 of record NZ_CP120724.1, on the reverse strand, counting down.
GTGGGAGCAAGGTCATCTCTGGCAGGGGCGTGCAGTGTCTCTGATAGCGGGCGTAAATAAGGTTGATGGTGTCGTGCTGGGTATTGATCGCCAAGGGGCTTTGCGGTTGAGCGTTGAAGGTGAGGAGAAAACGTATAGTGGTGGGGAGCTCAGTCTAAGGTTGCGTGATGAGCCTTGAGTTTGACCGCGAAATAGCTCCATGAAATGCGCCCGCGCGACCTTGGGCGAGGAGGTGGGGGTGGAAGTTCTGGGTGTTGTGTTGGTTCCGCAAGATCAGTTTGTTCGTGATCTGTTTTTTCGAGTTGACTAAGGCTTGTCCTCCGTCTCGAGGTTTTTATGCGCTGGCTGTTTCTGTTGTTATTGGTCCTCAATGGTTTCTATTACATCTGGCATCAGCAGGAAGCACCTCTTCGTGCGAAAGAGGTTATGCCTCTATCGCTCTATCGAGGATCTCAGCAAGATATCCGCTTGTTGAGTGAGTCTGCAGATTCGGTCGAGCGGCGGGATAAGGGCAAGATGGGGGAGGTTGATGCAAGCTGTCTCTATCTGGGGGGCTTTGCTCGTCGAGATATGGCTCAGATGCTTGAGCAGCGCCTGGTGGGCCTGGGGGTAGATGTCAGGCTACTGTCCTTGAGTGTTGCTGGTTCTTCTGGTTTCTGGTTGCGTGTGACTCCTGAGAGCAAGCATTTGTTGGATGATCTGCAGCTGCAGAACCTTGCTAAGGAATTCAATGAGTTAAAACATAAAATAATGCCTTGTGAGGGGGTTGCAACTGTCGAATAGGTTGCATAGAATGGCGCCCGCTCCGCAGTGAAGACCTCTTGAGGTTAGAGCAGCAGGGCTAGGTCAACGCAGCTAACCTCAAGATTTTATTGAGAAAATGCTTGACAGAAGGGTGGCATGGTATAAAATGCTGCCTCGCTTAGGAGGGGTTCCCGAGCGGCCAAAGGGATCAGACTGTAAATCTGACGTCTACGACTTCGAAGGTTCGAATCCTTCCCCCTCCACCAGATTTAGCGAGAGCTGCAGGCTCCGCGGGTATAGTTTAGTGGTAGAACCTCAGCCTTCCAAGCTGATGATGCGGGTTCGATTCCCGCTACCCGCTCCAAGTTTGCAGGTTTTGCAAATTGTTACGCTCTTGTAGCTCAGTTGGTAGAGCACACCCTTGGTAAGGGTGAGGTCAGCGGTTCAAATCCGCTCAAGAGCTCCATATAACAAGGCAGATATGAAAATATCTGCCTTTGTTTTAATGGCTTGTGTGACTTGCTCAATTCTTCTCCTAGGGGTGATTTCGATGGCTAAGGAAAAGTTCGAACGTAATAAGCCGCACGTTAACGTGGGTACTATCGGTCACGTTGACCACGGTAAAACCACTCTGACTGCTGCTCTGACTCGCGTTTGCTCCGAAGTTTTCGGTTCGGCTCGTGTTGACTTCGACAAGATCGACAGCGCCCCAGAAGAAAAAGCTCGTGGTATCACCATCAACACTGCACACGTAGAGTACGATTCGCACATTCGTCACTACGCGCACGTTGACTGTCCGGGTCACGCCGACTACGTCAAGAACATGATCACTGGTGCTGCCCAGATGGACGGCGCGATCCTGGTTTGCTCGGCTGCCGATGGTCCGATGCCACAAACTCGTGAGCACATCCTGCTGTCCCGTCAGGTAGGCGTTCCGTACATCGTTGTCTTCCTGAACAAGGCTGACATGGTTGACGATGCTGAGCTGCTGGAACTGGTTGAAATGGAAGTGCGCGATCTGCTGAGCACTTACGATTTCCCAGGTGACGACACTCCGATCATCATCGGTTCGGCTCTGATGGCTCTGAACGGCCAAGACGACAACGAAATGGGTACCACCGCTGTTAAGCGTCTGGTAGAAACTCTGGACACCTACATCCCAGAGCCAGAGCGTGCAATCGACAAGCCGTTCCTGATGCCAATCGAAGACGTATTCTCGATCTCCGGTCGTGGCACCGTGGTAACTGGCCGTGTTGAGCGTGGTATCGTTCGCATCCAGGAAGAAGTTGAGATCGTTGGCCTGCGCGACACTCAGAAGACCACCTGCACTGGCGTTGAAATGTTCCGCAAACTGCTCGACGAAGGTCGTGCTGGTGAGAACTGCGGCGTTCTGCTGCGTGGTACCAAGCGTGACGACGTTGAGCGTGGTCAGGTTCTGGTTAAGCCAGGCACTGTTAAGCCGCACACCAAGTTCACTGCTGAAGTTTACGTTCTGAGCAAAGAAGAGGGCGGCCGTCATACTCCGTTCTTCAAAGGCTACCGTCCACAGTTCTACTTCCGTACTACTGATGTGACTGGTAACTGCGAGCTGCCAGAAGGCGTTGAAATGGTAATGCCAGGTGACAACATCCAGATGACTGTCACTCTGATCAAAACCATCGCGATGGAAGATGGTCTGCGTTTCGCTATCCGTGAAGGCGGTCGTACCGTCGGCGCTGGTGTCGTAGCCAAAGTCATCGAATAAGTTCTTGAAATATCTCCATCGGGCCGACATAATGGTCGGCCTGATTTTGTTTTTAGGTCAGTAGCTCAATTGGCAGAGCGACGGTCTCCAAAACCGTAGGTTGGGGGTTCGATTCCCTCCTGACCTGCCAGATTCACTCAATGTGTCTGGCTTTCTTTTCACAGGATCTTCATAGATGACTCCTAAGGCTGAAGCTCAAGGCTCTCGCTTCGATCTGCTAAAGTGGCTCGTTGTGGTTGCTTTGGTGATTGTTGGTGTTGTTGGCAATCAGTACTATTCTGCTTCGCCGATCCTGTACCGCGTCCTTGCGCTGCTTGTCATTGCCGCTGTTGCTGCCTTTGTTGGTCTGCAAACTGCGAAGGGCAAGTCGTTCTTTGTACTGGTTAAGGAAGCGCGCACTGAGATTCGTAAAGTCGTGTGGCCAACTCGCCAAGAGACCACGCAGACCACTCTGATTGTAGTGGCTGTGGTTCTGGTTATGGCGTTGCTGTTGTGGGGGCTAGATTCCCTGCTCGGCTGGCTTGTTTCCTTGATTGTTGGCTAAGGGTGTCCCGTGGCTAAGCGTTGGTACGTTGTGCATGCTTACTCGGGTTACGAGAAGCATGTAATGCGTTCGTTGATCGAGCGTGTAAAGCTGGCTGGCATGGAAGATGGCTTCGGCGAAATTCTGGTCCCCACTGAAGAAGTGGTTGAGATGCGTAATGGCCAGAAGCGCAAGAGCGAGCGTAAGTTTTTTCCAGGCTATGTGCTGGTTCAGATGGACATGAATGAGGGGACTTGGCACTTGGTCAAGGATACTCCTCGTGTCATGGGTTTCATTGGTGGTACCGCTGATAAGCCTGCGCCTATCACTGATAAAGAGGCAGAAGCTATTCTGCGTCGTGTCGCCGATGGTAGCGACAAACCCAAACCGAAGACCCTATTCGAGCCGGGTGAGGTGGTCCGTGTTACTGACGGTCCATTCGCTGACTTTAATGGTACGGTCGAAGAAGTTAACTACGAAAAGAGCCGGATCCAAGTGGCGGTGCTCATTTTCGGTCGCTCTACTCCGGTAGAGCTAGAGTTCAGTCAGGTCGAGAAGGCATAACTGAACGAGAATCCCATACCCCGCAGCCTTAGGCTGTGGGGTTTTTTCGTCACTGGGATAAACGCGCAAGTAACCGGGGAGCCTTTCTAGGCGTCTGAACCCGTAATTGGAGTGCCTCATGGCTAAGAAGATTACTGCTTACATCAAGCTGCAAGTTAAGGCCGCTCAGGCCAACCCAAGCCCGCCCGTTGGTCCAGCTCTGGGTCAGCACGGCGTGAACATCATGGAATTCTGCAAGGCTTTCAACGCCCGTACTCAGGGTCTTGAACCAGGTCTGCCGACTCCTGTGATCATCACTGTTTACAGTGACCGCAGCTTCACTTTCGAAACTAAGAGCACCCCTGCTTCGGTTCTGCTGAAGAAAGCTGCTGGTTTGACCAGCGGTTCTGCTCGTCCAAACACCGTTAAGGTTGGCACTGTTACCCGTGCTCAGCTGGAAGAGATCGCGAAAACCAAAAACGCCGATCTGACTGCAGCTGATATGGATGCAGCCGTGCGTACTATCGCCGGTTCTGCTCGTAGCATGGGCCTTAACGTGGAGGGTGTGTAATGGCTAAGCTGACCAAGCGCCAAAAGGCTATCGCCGGCAAGATTGAAGCAGGCAAGGCCTACAACTTCGTAGAGGCCGCCGCTCTCCTGACCGAGCTGTCGACCGTTAAGTTCAGCGAGTCTGTAGACGTAGCTGTGAACCTGGGCGTAGACCCACGTAAATCTGACCAGGTTGTTCGTAGCGCTACCGTGCTGCCACACGGCACTGGCAAGACTGTACGTGTTGCTGTCTTCACCCAAGGTCCAGCTGCTGAAGCAGCTCTGGCTGCCGGTGCAGACCGCGTAGGTATGGATGATCTGGCTGCCGAAATGAAAGCTGGCGACCTGAACTATGACGTAGTTATTGCTTCCCCGGATGCAATGCGCGTTGTAGGTCAGTTGGGTCAGGTTCTGGGTCCTCGTGGCCTGATGCCTAACCCGAAAGTTGGTACCGTAACTCCAGACGTAGCTTCGGCAGTTAAGAACGCCAAGGCTGGTCAGGTTCGCTACCGTACCGACAAAAACGGCATTATCCACACCTCCGTTGGCAAGGTCGGCTTCGACGCCGTCAAGCTGAAGGAAAACGTTGAAGCCCTGATCGCCGACCTGAAGCGTATCAAGCCAGCTTCTTCGAAAGGTATCTACGTCAAGCGCGTTACCTTGAGCACCACTATGGGCCCAGGTCTGGTTATCGACCAGGGTTCGCTGGACGTATAAGACATAAACTAGCGCAAGCGATTGCGTCAGTTGAAAAATTGGGGTCCCTGCCTGGCGGGGGCTATCCAAGACCGTAGGCGGCGCAAGTCTTAAACCACAAGCCTACGCAGATGGTGCTCCCGGTTCCTTACCGAATCAGACACCAAAACGACATCCAGCTCCGGTTGGATGAAACGGTAACAAGCAGGAGTTAAACCCGTGGCAATTAAACTCGAAGACAAGAAGGCCATCGTCGCTGAAGTCAACGAGGCTGCCAAAGCCGCTCTGTCCGCTGTCGTGGCTGATGCCCGTGGTGTGACAGTAGGCGCTATGACCGGACTCCGTAAAGAGGCCCGCGAAGCTGGTGTTTATGTACGTGTCGTACGTAACACCCTGCTCAAGCGCGCTGTTGAAGGCACTCAATATGACGTGCTCAACGACGCGTTCGTCGGCCCTACCCTGATTGCATTCTCCAAGGAACATCCGGGCGCTGCTGCCCGTATTTTCAAAGAGTTCGCAAAGGGTCAGGACAAGTTCGAGATCAAGGCAGCTGCGTTCGAGGGCAAGTACCTCGCAGCAAACGAGATCGACGTGTTGGCTTCGCTGCCAACTCGCGACGAAGCTATTGCGAAGCTGATGAGCGTGATCCAAGGCGCTACCAGCAAGCTGGCTCGTACTCTGGCGGCTATTCGCGACCAGAAAGAAGCTGCTGCTGCCTAAGGCACTGCAAGCCCTTTCAAAATCATATGTTTAATTTGATGGCTGCGTAGGCTGTCACCCCAATACAGGAATTTATAGTCATGTCTCTGACTAACGAGCAAATCATCGAAGCAATCGGCCAGAAAACCGTTCTGGAAGTTGTTGAGCTGATCAAAGCAATGGAAGAAACCTTCGGCGTTACCGCTGCTGTTGCCGCTGCTGGCCCAGCTGCTGCTGCCGCTGTTGTTGAAGAGCAAACTGAATTCAACGTCATGCTGACCGAAGCTGGCGAGAAGAAAGTTAACGTGATCAAGGCTGTACGTGAACTGACCGGTCTGGGCCTGAAAGAAGCCAAGGCTGTAGTTGACGGCGCTCCTGCCATGGTTCTGGAAGCTGTTGCTAAAGAAGCAGCTGAAAAAGCCAAAGCAGCTCTGGAAGAAGCAGGCGCTAAAGTCGAGCTCAAGTAAGCATCGACTTTGTGTCTCCAGCCCAAGCGTTAAGCGAACGGCTGATGGCTGGTGGCTTTTGCCACCGGCCTTTTTCCGTTATTGGCGGCCGACTGGGTCGGTGCCTTTAACGTGCTGTAACCCACCCTGTGCGGTGGCGCAAACCAAAGGGTTTGCACGATTTTCTGGCTGCTCCCGTCGGGAGGAGCCGAATAAGCAGGTGACCAAGCTGGGGAACGCTGATGGCTTACTCATATACTGAGAAAAAACGTATCCGCAAGGACTTTAGCAAGTTGCCGGACGTCATGGATGTGCCTTACCTCCTGGCCATCCAGCTGGATTCGTATCGTGAATTCTTGCAAGCGGGAGCGACTAAAGATCAGTTCCGCGACGTGGGCCTGCATGCGGCCTTCAAATCCGTTTTCCCGATCATCAGCTACTCCGGCAATGCTGCGTTGGAGTATGTCGGTTATCGCCTGGGCGAACCGGCGTTTGATGTTAAAGAATGCGTGTTGCGTGGTGTGACTTACGCCGTACCTTTGCGGGTAAAAGTTCGTCTGATCATTTTCGACAAAGAATCGTCGAACAAAGCGATCAAGGACATCAAAGAGCAAGAAGTCTACATGGGGGAAATTCCCCTGATGACTGAGAACGGTACCTTCGTAATCAACGGTACCGAGCGTGTAATCGTTTCCCAGCTGCACCGTTCCCCTGGCGTATTCTTCGACCACGACCGTGGCAAGACGCACAGCTCCGGTAAGCTGCTGTACTCGGCGCGGATCATTCCTTATCGCGGCTCGTGGCTGGACTTCGAGTTCGATCCGAAAGACTGCGTGTTCGTCCGTATCGACCGTCGTCGCAAGCTGCCAGCGTCGGTTCTGCTGCGCGCGCTGGGTTACACCACTGAAGAAGTGCTGGACGCGTTCTACACCACCAACGTATTCCATGTGAAAGGCGAGAGCCTGAGCCTGGAGTTGGTGCCTCAGCGTCTGCGTGGTGAAATCGCTGTTCTGGATATCCAGGACGACAAGGGCAAGGTTATTGTCGAGCAAGGTCGTCGTATTACCGCTCGCCATATCAACCAGCTGGAAAAAGCCGGCATCAAGGAACTGGATGTGCCTCTGGACTACGTCCTGGGCCGTACCACTGCCAAGGCCATTGTGCACCCGGCTACCGGCGAGATCCTGGCAGAGTGCAACACCGAGCTGAACACCGAGATCCTGGCAAAAATCGCCAAGTCGCAGGTTGTTCGCATCGAAACTCTGTACACCAACGACATCGATTGCGGTCCGTTCGTTTCCGACACTCTGAAGATCGACTCCACCAGCAACCAATTGGAAGCGCTGGTCGAGATCTATCGCATGATGCGTCCAGGCGAGCCGCCGACCAAAGATGCTGCCGAGACTCTGTTCAATAACCTGTTCTTCAGTCCAGAGCGCTATGACTTGTCCGCCGTTGGCCGGATGAAGTTCAACCGTCGTATCGGTCGTACCGAGATCGAAGGTTCGGGCGTGCTGTGCAAGGAAGACATCGTTGCTGTACTGAAGACTCTGGTCGACATCCGTAACGGTAAAGGCATCGTCGACGACATCGACCACCTGGGTAACCGTCGTGTTCGCTGCGTAGGCGAAATGGCCGAGAACCAGTTCCGCGTTGGCCTGGTGCGTGTAGAACGCGCGGTCAAAGAGCGTCTGTCGATGGCTGAAAGCGAAGGCCTGATGCCGCAAGACCTGATCAATGCCAAGCCAGTAGCTGCGGCAGTGAAAGAGTTCTTCGGTTCCAGCCAGCTGTCGCAGTTCATGGACCAGAACAACCCGCTGTCCGAGATTACCCACAAGCGTCGTGTGTCTGCACTCGGCCCGGGTGGTCTGACTCGTGAGCGTGCAGGCTTTGAAGTTCGTGACGTGCACCCGACTCACTACGGTCGTGTATGTCCGATTGAAACGCCGGAAGGTCCGAACATTGGTCTGATCAACTCCTTGGCTGCCTATGCCCGCACCAACCAGTACGGCTTCCTCGAAAGCCCGTACCGTGTGGTGAAAGATGCGCTGGTAACCGATGAGATCGTGTTCCTGTCCGCTATCGAAGAGGCCGATCACGTGATCGCCCAGGCTTCGGCGACCATGAACGACAAAGGTCATCTGATCGATGAGCTGGTAGCTGTTCGTCACTTGAACGAATTCACCGTCAAGGCGCCAGAAGATGTCACCTTGATGGACGTTTCGCCGAAGCAGGTAGTTTCGGTTGCTGCGTCGTTGATTCCGTTCCTCGAGCACGACGACGCCAACCGTGCGTTGATGGGTTCCAACATGCAGCGTCAGGCTGTACCGACCCTGCGTGCTGATAAGCCGCTGGTAGGTACCGGCATGGAGCGCAACGTTGCCCGTGACTCCGGCGTTTGCGTCGTGGCTCGTCGTGGCGGCGTGATCGACTCTGTTGATGCCAGCCGTATTGTGGTTCGTGTTGCCGATGACGAAGTTGAAACTGGCGAAGCCGGTGTCGACATCTACAACCTGACCAAATACACCCGCTCCAACCAGAACACTTGCATCAACCAGCGTCCGCTGGTGAGCAAGGGTGATCGGGTTCAGCGCAGCGATATTATGGCCGACGGCCCGTCCACCGACATGGGTGAACTAGCTCTGGGTCAGAACATGCGTATCGCGTTCATGGCATGGAACGGCTTCAACTTCGAAGACTCCATCTGCCTGTCCGAGCGTGTGGTTCAGGAAGACCGCTTCACTACGATCCACATCCAGGAACTGACCTGTGTGGCCCGTGACACCAAGCTTGGTCCAGAGGAAATCACTGCGGACATCCCGAACGTGGGTGAGGCTGCACTGAACAAGCTGGACGAAGCCGGTATTGTTTATGTGGGTGCTGAAGTTGGCGCAGGCGACATTCTGGTGGGCAAGGTCACTCCGAAAGGCGAGACCCAGCTGACTCCGGAAGAAAAACTGCTGCGTGCAATCTTCGGTGAAAAAGCCAGCGACGTTAAAGACACTTCCCTGCGCGTACCTACCGGTACCAAGGGTACTGTCATCGACGTGCAGGTCTTCACTCGTGATGGCGTAGAGCGCGATGCTCGTGCTCTGTCCATCGAGAAGAGCCAGCTCGACGAGATTCGTAAGGATCTGAACGAAGAGTTCCGTATCGTTGAAGGCGCGACTTTCGAACGTCTGCGTTCCGCTCTGGTCGGCCACAAAGCCGAAGGCGGCGCCGGTCTGAAGAAGGGGCAGGAGATCACCGACGAAGTTCTCGACGGTCTTGAGCATGGTCAGTGGTTCAAGCTGCGCATGGCTGAAGATGCTCTGAACGAGCAGCTCGAGAAGGCTCAGGCCTACATCGTTGATCGCCGCCGTCTGCTGGACGACAAGTTCGAAGACAAGAAGCGCAAACTGCAGCAGGGCGATGACCTGGCTCCAGGCGTGCTGAAAATCGTCAAGGTCTACCTGGCAATCCGTCGTCGCATCCAACCGGGCGACAAGATGGCCGGTCGTCACGGTAACAAGGGTGTGGTCTCCGTGATCATGCCGGTTGAAGACATGCCGCACGATGCCAATGGCACCCCGGTTGACGTAGTCCTCAACCCGTTGGGCGTACCTTCGCGTATGAACGTTGGTCAGATTCTCGAAACTCACCTGGGCCTCGCGGCCAAAGGTCTGGGCGAGAAGATCAACCGGATGGTCGAAGAGCAGCGTAAGGTTGCAGAGCTGCGTACCTTCCTGGACGAGATCTATAACCAGATCGGTGGTCGCAACGAAGACCTGGACAGCTTCTCCGATCAGGAGATCCTGGATCTGGCGAACAACCTGCGTGGCGGTGTGCCTATGGCCACTCCGGTGTTCGACGGCGCCAAGGAAAGTGAAATCAAGGCCATGCTGAAACTGGCTGACCTGCCAGAAAGCGGCCAGATGCAACTGACCGACGGCCGTACCGGCAACAAGTTCGAGCGTCCAGTTACCGTTGGCTACATGTACATGCTGAAACTGAACCACTTGGTAGACGACAAGATGCACGCTCGTTCTACCGGTTCGTACAGCCTGGTTACCCAGCAGCCGCTGGGTGGTAAGGCGCAGTTCGGTGGTCAGCGTTTCGGGGAGATGGAGGTCTGGGCACTGGAAGCATACGGTGCTGCATACACTCTGCAAGAAATGCTCACAGTGAAGTCGGACGATGTGAACGGTCGTACCAAGATGTACAAAAACATCGTGGACGGCGATCACCGTATGGAGCCGGGCATGCCCGAGTCCTTCAACGTGTTGATCAAAGAAATTCGTTCCCTCGGCATCGATATCGATCTGGAAACCGAATAACACGTGACGCGAATCGAGAGCGGGGCAGGATTGCCCGCTCTCTGCTCCGCCAGGAGGAAAGGCCTTGAAAGACCTACTGAATTTGCTGAAAAACCAGGGTCAAGTCGAAGAGTTCGACGCCATCCGTATCGGATTGGCATCGCCTGAGATGATCCGTTCGTGGTCGTTCGGTGAAGTTAAAAAGCCGGAAACCATCAACTACCGTACGTTCAAACCTGAGCGTGACGGCCTGTTCTGCGCCAAAATCTTTGGCCCGGTAAAGGATTACGAGTGCCTGTGCGGTAAGTACAAGCGCTTGAAGCATCGCGGCGTGATCTGCGAGAAGTGCGGCGTTGAAGTTGCACTGGCCAAGGTTCGTCGTGAGCGTATGGCGCACATCGAACTGGCTTCGCCGGTTGCCCACATCTGGTTCCTGAAATCGCTGCCGTCCCGTATCGGCCTGCTGATGGACATGACCCTGCGTGATATCGAGCGCGTTCTCTACTTTGAGAGCTATGTCGTTATCGATCCAGGCATGACCACCCTTGAAAAAGGTCAGCTGCTGAACGATGAACAGTACTTCGAAGCGCTGGAAGAGTTTGGTGATGACTTCGACGCCCGTATGGGGGCCGAGGCTGTCCGCGAACTGCTGCACGCTATCGACCTGGAGCACGAGATTGGCCGTCTGCGCGAAGAGATTCCGCAAACCAACTCGGAAACCAAGATCAAGAAGCTGTCCAAGCGTCTGAAGTTGATGGAGGCCTTCCAGGGTTCCGGTAACCTTCCAGAGTGGATGGTGCTGACCGTTCTGCCGGTTCTGCCGCCAGATCTGCGTCCACTGGTCCCGCTGGATGGCGGTCGCTTCGCGACTTCTGACCTCAACGACCTGTATCGTCGAGTGATCAACCGTAACAACCGTTTGAAGCGCCTGCTGGATCTGTCCGCTCCGGACATCATCGTGCGCAACGAAAAGCGTATGTTGCAGGAAGCTGTCGACGCACTGCTCGACAACGGCCGTCGTGGCCGCGCTATCACCGGTTCCAACAAGCGTCCTCTGAAATCCCTGGCCGACATGATCAAGGGTAAGCAAGGTCGTTTCCGTCAGAACTTGCTCGGTAAGCGTGTTGACTACTCCGGTCGTTCGGTAATTACCGTAGGTCCGACCCTGCGTCTGCACCAGTGCGGTCTGCCGAAGAAGATGGCTCTCGAGCTGTTCAAACCGTTCATTTTCGGCAAGTTGGAAATGCGTGGCCTGGCTACCACCATCAAAGCCGCCAAGAAGATGGTTGAGCGCGAGCTGCCGGAAGTTTGGGACGTTCTCGCTGAAGTGATTCGCGAACACCCCGTGCTGCTCAACCGTGCACCGACCCTTCACCGTCTGGGCATCCAGGCGTTTGAGCCAGTATTGATCGAAGGTAAGGCTATCCAGCTGCACCCTCTGGTCTGTGCCGCGTACAACGCCGACTTCGACGGCGACCAAATGGCCGTGCACGTACCGCTCACGCTGGAAGCCCAGCTGGAAGCGCGTGCGTTGATGATGTCGACCAACAACATTCTGTCGCCAGCCAACGGTGAGCCAATCATCGTTCCGTCGCAGGACGTTGTATTGGGTCTGTACTACATGACTCGTGAAGCGATCAACGCCAAGGGCGAAGGTCGTGTGTTCGCGGACCTGCAGGAAGTCGATCGCGTATTCCGCGCCGGCGAAGCGGCTTTGCACGCCAAGATCAAGGTTCGTATCAACGAAACCGTTAACGATCGTGATGGCGGCAGCGTGAGCGCTACCCGTATCGTCGACACCACTGTTGGTCGTGCGCTGCTGTTCCAGGTCGTGCCAAAAGGTCTGTCGTTCGACGTCGTCAACTTGCCGATGAAGAAGAAGGCGATCTCCAAGCTGATCAACCAGTGCTACCGCGTGGTTGGTCTGAAAGAGACCGTGATCTTCGCTGACCAGTTGATGTACACCGGTTTCGCTTACTCGACCATTTCCGGCGTTTCCATCGGTGTTAACGACTTCGTTATCCCGGATGAAAAAGCCCGCATCATCGGTGCTGCCACCGATGAAGTTAAGGAAATCGAGAGCCAGTACGCCTCCGGCCTGGTAACCCAGGGCGAGAAGTACAACAAGGTGATCGACCTTTGGTCGAAAGCCAACGACGAAGTGTCCAAGGCGATGATGGCTAACCTCTCGAAAGAGAAGGTAATCGACCGTCATGGCGACGAAGTTGAGCAAGAGTCGTTCAACTCGATGTACATGATGGCTGACTCGGGTGCGCGGGGTTCCGCTGCACAGATCCGTCAGCTGGCCGGTATGCGTGGTCTGATGGCCAAGCCGGATGGCTCCATCATCGAAACGCCGATTACTGCGAACTTCCGTGAAGGTCTGAGCGTACTCCAGTACTTCATCTCGACTCACGGTGCTCGTAAAGGTCTGGCGGATACCGCGTTGAAAACAGCGAACTCCGGTTACCTGACTCGTCGTCTGGTAGACGTGGCGCAGGATCTGGTTGTGACCGAGATCGATTGCGGCACCGAGCATGGTCTGCTGATGACTCCGCACATTGAAGGCGGTGACGTTGTAGAGCCGCTGGGTGAGCGCGTATTGGGTCGTGTTATCGCCCGTGACGTATTCAAGCCGGGTACCGAGGACGTCATCGTTCCTGCTGGCACTCTGGTAGACGAGAAGTGGGTCGAGTTCATCGAGCTGAACAGCATCGACGAAGTGATCGTGCGTTCGCCGATCAGCTGCGAAACTCGTTATGGCATCTGCGCCAAGTGCTACGGCCGTGACCTGGCTCGCGGTCACCTGGTGAACATCGGTGAAGCGGTCGGCGTAATTGCTGCCCAGTCCATCGGTGAGCCGGGTACCCAGCTGACCATGCGTACGTTCCACATCGGTGGTGCGGCAAGCCGGACCTCGGCAGCGGACAGCGTACAGGTGAAGAATGGCGGTACTGTCCGTCTGCATAACCTGAAGCACGTTGAGCGTGTTGATGGTCACCTGGTAGCCGTATCCCGTTCCGGCGAGCTGGCAATTGCCGATGACTTCGGTCGCGAGCGCGAGCGCTACAAGCTGCCGTACGGTGCTGTGATTTCGGTGAAGGAAGGCGATAAGGTCGACGCTGGTGCCATCGTGGCCAAGTGGGACCCGCACACTCACCCAATTGTTACCGAAATGAAAGGTACCGTGACCTACGTGGGCATGGAAGAAGGCATCACGATCAAGCGTCAGACTGACGAATTGACCGGTATGACCAATATTGAAGTGCTTGACGTCAAAGACCGTCCAGCTGCCGGTAAGGACATCCGTCCTGCGGTGAAGATGGTTGGTATGGATGGCAAGGATCTGCTGCTGCCAGGTACCGACGTACCGGCCCAGTACTTCCTGCCGGCTAACGCCCTTGTAGGTGTTGCCGACGGTGCGCAGATTGCGATCGGTGATGTTATCGCTCGTATTCCGCAAGAAACTTCGAAGACCCGTGACATCACCGGTGGTCTGCCGCGTGTTGCCGACTTGTTCGAAGCTCGTCGTCCGAAAGAAGCGTCGATTCTGGCTGAAGTCAGCGGCACCATCGCGTTCGGTAAAGAGACCAAGGGCAAGCGCCGTCTGGTCATTACCCCGAACGACGGTAGTGATCCGTATGAGGAGCTGATTCCTAAGTGGCGTCACCTGAACGTCTTCGAAGGCGAACAAGTGAACCGCGGCGAAGTTATCTCCGACGGTCCGAGCGATCCGCACGACATCCTGCGTTTGCTGGGTGTGAGTGCGTTGGCTAAGTACATCGTTAACGAGATCCAGGACGTTTACCGTCTGCAGGGCGTGAAGATCAACGATAAGCACATCGAGACCATTCTGCGTCAGATGCTGCGTAAGGTTGAGATTGCCGAGTCTGGCGACTCCAGCTTCATCAAGGGCGACCAGATGGAACTGACTCACGTACTGGTAGAAAACGAGCGTCTGAGCGCTGAAGACAAGTTCATCTCCAAGTTCACCCGCGTATTGCTGGGTATTACTAAGGCGTCCTTGTCCACTGAGTCGTTCATCTCGGCGGCCTCTTTCCAAGAGACCACTCGTGTACTGACCGAGGCAGCAGTGACCGGCAAGCGCGACTACTTGCGTGGCCTGAAGGAAAACGTGGTTGTGGGTCGTCTGATCCCGGCCGGTACCGGCCTGGCTTACCACAGCGAGCGTAAGCGTCGTCGTGATGCAGACAAGCCACTGCGCGTGAGCGCGAGCGAAGTCGAAGCAGCACTGACAGAAGCGCTGAACTCCAGCGGTAACTGAGGTCTGTAGTAGATTGAGATGGGGCCCCGGTTTTTCCGACTGAGAATCGAGACACTTTTTGTCGAGGTTCGCTGATCGGAGAGGCCGGGGCCTTGCCTTGACTGGGGGCGAGATCCTCTTTAGACTCTTGTACCCCTAAATTTGGTGGAGCTCCTGCTCTGCCATTTTGTTTATGTCGAAAGACAACAGTGGAGCTAGTAGATGGCAACTATCAACCAGCTGGTACGTCAGCCGCGTAAGCGTATCGTCGAGAAATCCGACGTGCCTGCGCTGCAGAACTGCCCGCAACGTCGTGGCGTGTGCACTCGCGTGTATACCACTACGCCGAAAAAACCTAACTCGGCACTGCGTAAAGTATGCCGTGTGCGTCTGACCAACGGTTTCGAGGTTTCCTCGTACATCGGCGGTGAAGGCCACAACCTGCAAGAGCACAGCGTCGTACTGATTCGCGGCGGCCGTGTAAAAGACTTGCCAGGTGTTCGTTACCACACCGTTCGCGGCTCCCTGGATACCTCCGGCGTTAAAGGTCGTAACCAAGGTCGTTCGAAGTACGGTACCAAGCGTCCGAAGTAATCGGTCGTTTTGCAGTTTTTAATTATATTGAGTCGATAAGAGTAAGGTCGGGCACGCGTCCATTGGATCAGCTGTCCCGAGCTAACCTGAAGACCGTTTGAGGGCTTATCAATGCCAAGACGTCGCGTAGCAGCCAAACGTGAGATTCTGGACGATCCGAAATACGGAAGCCAGATCCTCGCCAAATTCATGAACCACGTAATGGAGAGCGGCAAGAAAGCCGTTGCCGAACGTATCGTTTATGGTGCGCTGGAAAAAGTTAAAGAGCGCAAGAACAGCGATCCCCTGGAAATCTTCGAGAAAGCTCTCGACGCCATCGCTCCGCTGGTCGAAGTGAAGTCGCGCCGTGTAGGCGGTGCTACTTACCAGGTTCCGGTCGAAGTTCGTCCGTCCCGTCGTAACGCTCTGGCAATGCGCTGGTTGGTAGACTTCGCTCGCAAGCGCGGCGAGAAGTCTATGGCTCTGCGTTTGGCTGGCGAACTGCTGGATGCTGCCGAAGGCAAAGGTGCTGCAGTTAAGAAGCGTGAAGACGTTCACCGTATGGCTGAAGCCAACAAGGCTTTCTCGCACTACCGCTTCTAATCTCAGCATCATTCATTTTGCGAGGGCTTTATGGCTCGTACTACAGCAATCAACCGCTACCGTAACATTGGTATCTGTGCCCACGTTGACGCGGGTAAGACTACCACTACCGAGCGGATCCTGTTTTACACAGGTCTCAGCCACAAGATGGGTGAGGTGCATGACGGCGCTGCTACCACCGACTGGATGGTGCAGGAGCAGGAGCGGGGTATCACCATTACCTCCGCTGCTGTAACTACCTTCTGGAAAGGTTCGCGCGGCCAATACGATAACTATCGTGTAAACGTTATCGATACCCCAGGCCACGTTGACTTCACCATTGAAGTAGAGCGTTCTCTGCGTGTACTCGACGGCGCGGTCGTTGTGTTCTGCGGTACTTCCGGTGTTGAGCCTCAGTCTGAAACCGTATGGCGTCAAGCCAACAAATACGGCGTTCCACGTGTTGTTTACGTGAACAAGATGGACCGTGCAGGCGCTAACTTCCTGCGCGTTGTTGGTCAGATCAAAAACCGCCTGGGTCACACCCCGGTTCCGGTTCAGCTGGCTATCGGCGCTGAAGATAACTTCGAAGGTCAGGTTGATCTGATCAAGATGAAGGCTATCTACTGGAACGACGACGACAAGGGTACTACCTATCGCGAGGAAGAAATTCCTGCTGATATGCTGGACCTGGCTAACGAGTGGCGCTCCAACATGGTTGAAGCTGCTGCTGAAGCCAACGAAGAGCTGATGAACAAGTACCTTGAAGAAGGTGACCTGACCGTCGAAGAAATCAAGGCCGGCCTGCGTGCGCGCACCCTGGCTAGCGAGATCGTTCCGGCTGTCTGCGGTTCTTCGTTCAAGAACAAGGGTGTTCCCCTGGTTCTCGATGCCGTTATCGACTTCCTGCCTGCTCCTACCGAGATCCCTGCGATCAAAGGTATCCACCCGGATCTCATCGAGAAGCCGAAGGAAGAGCTGGTAGAAGCGGATTACGACGAGCGTCATGCTGACGATTCGGAACCGTTCTCGGCTCTGGCATTCAAGATCGCTACTGACCCGTTCGTTGGTACTCTGACTTTCGTGCGCGTTTACTCGGGCTTCCTGAGCTCGGGCGACTCCGTGATCAACTCGGTCAAGGGCAAGAAAGAGCGCGTTGGTCGTATGGTGCAGATGCATGCCAACCAGCGTGAAGAGATCAAAGAAGTACGTGCAGGCGACATCGCTGCCCTGATCGGCATGAAGGACGTCACCACTGGTGACACTCTGTGCGATCTCGACAAGCAGATCATCCTTGAGCGTATGGACTTCCCTGAGCCTGTGATTTCGGTAGCGGTAGAGCCGAAAACCAAGCAGGACCAGGAAAAGATGGGTATTGCACTGGGCAAGCTGGCTCAGGAAGACCCGTCGTTCCGCGTCAAGACTGACGAAGAGACTGGTCAGACCATTATCTCCGGTATGGGTGAGCTGCACCTGGACATCCTCGTTGACCGCATGAAGCGCGAGTTCAACGTCGAAGCCAACATCGGCAAGCCGCAGGTTTCGTACCGCGAGAAGATCAGCAAGAGCAACGTCGAGATCGAAGGCAAATTCGTTCGTCAATCCGGCGGTCGCGGTCAGTTCGGTCACTGCTGGATCCGTTTCTCGGAGCCGGACGTTGATGCGAACGGCAACATCACCGAAGGTCTGGTCTTCACCAACGAAGTTGTTGGTGGTGTGGTTCCTAAGGAATACATCCCGGCTATCCAGAAGGGTATCGAAGAGCAGATGAAGAACGGCGTCGTTGCCGGTTATCCGCTGATCGGCCTGAAGGCTACCGTGTTCGATGGTTCCTACCACGACGTCGACTCCAACGAGATGGCGTTCAAGGTGGCGGCCTCCATGGCGACCAAGCAGCTGGCCCAGAAGGGCGGCGGTGTTGTGCTCGAGCCGATCATGAAGGTTGAAGTTGTAACCCCAGAGGACTACATGGGTGACGTGATGGGTGACCTGAACCGTCGTCGTGGTCTGATTCAGGGTATGGATGACTCGGTGTCCGGCAAGGTTATCCGTGCCGAAGTGCCACTGGGTGAAATGTTCGGTTATGCAACTGACGTTCGTTCCATGTCTCAGGGTCGCGCGAGCTACTCCATGGAATTCTCCAAATACGCCGAAGCTCCGTCGAACATCGTCGAAGCTCTCGTTAAAAAACAAGGCTGATTCAGTCTCCCCTTTAGGCTAGGAGTTAATTGTCGTGGCTAAAGAAAAATTTGAACGTAACAAACCGCACGTCAACGTTGGCACCATCGGTCACGTTGACCACGGTAAAACCACTCTGACCGCTGCTCTGACTCGCGTTTGCTCCGAAGTTTTCGGTTCGGCTCGTGTTGACTTCGACAAGATCGACAGCGCCCCAGAAGAAAAAGCTCGTGGTATCACCATCAACACTGCACACGTAGAGTACGATTCGCACATTCGTCACTACGCGCACGTTGACTGCCCGGGTCACGCCGACTACGTCAAGAACATGATCACTGGTGCTGCCCAGATGGACGGCGCGATCCTGGTTTGCTCGGCTGCCGATGGTCCGATGCCACAAACTCGTGAGCACATCCTGCTGTCCCGTCAGGTAGGCGTTCCGTACATCGTTGTCTTCCTGAACAAGGCTGACATGGTTGACGACGCTGAGCTGCTGGAACTGGTTGAAATGGAAGTGCGCGATCTGCTGAGCACTTACGATTTCCCAGGCGACGACACTCCGATCATCATCGGTTCTGCTCTGATGGCTCTGAACGGCCAAGACGACAACGAAATGGGTACCACCGCTGTTAAGCGTCTGGTAGAAACTCTGGACACCTACATCCCAGAGCCAGAGCGTGCAATCGACAAGCCGTTCCTGATGCCAATCGAAGACGTATTCTCGATCTCCGGTCGTGGCACCGTGGTAACTGGCCGTGTTGAGCGTGGTATCGTTCGCATCCAGGAAGAAGTTGAGATCGTTGGTCTGCGCGACACTCAGAAGACCACTTGCACCGGCGTTGAAATGTTCCGCAAACTGCTCGACGAAGGTCGTGCTGGCGAGAACTGCGGCGTTCTGCTGCGTGGTACCAAGCGTGACGACGTTGAGCGTGGTCAGGTTCTGGTTAAGCCAGGCACTGTTAAGCCGCACACCAAGTTCACTGCTGAAGTTTACGTTCTGAGCAAAGAAGAAGGCGGCCGTCATACTCCGTTCTTCAAAGGCTACCGTCCACAGTTCTACTTCCGTACTACTGACGTGACTGGTAACTGCGAGCTGCCAGAAGGCGTTGAAATGGTAATGCCAGGTGACAACATCCAGATGACTGTCACTCTGATCAAAACCATCGCGATGGAAGATGGTCTGCGTTTCGCTATCCGTGAAGGCGGTCGTACCGTCGGCGCTGGCGTCGTAGCCAAAGTTATCGAGTAATCGACGACTCATGAAGAAGCCCCCGCTTGCGGGGGCTTTTTTATTGGGTTGACACTCTGTGGGGCCGTCTATAGAATTGCGCCTCCTTTTAACGGGCGTATTGCGCCCGGTGGGAATAGCAGCCTGGAGTCTGAAATCCAATGCAAAATCAGCAAATCCGTATCAGGTTGAAGGCTTTCGACCATCGCCTGATCGACCAATCCACCCAGGAAATCGTGGAAACCGCGAAACGTACTGGTGCTCAAGTGCGTGGTCCAATTCCACTGCCTACCCGTAAAGAGCGGTTCACCGTTCTGGTCTCCCCGCACGTCAACAAAGACGCGCGTGACCAGTACGAGATCCGTACTCATAAGCGCGTACTGGACATCGTCCAGCCAACGGATAAAACCGTTGATGCTCTTATGAAGCTTGATCTTGCGGCAGGTGTGGAAGTGCAGATCAGCCTCGGCTAAGACTCGGTCTTAGTCGTGTAACGCTCTGAAATGGGCGGCCATAGCGGGTGAAAGCCCCGTACACTCATGAGGTTTACAACATGACTATTGGTGTAGTCGGTCGTAAATGCGGTATGACCCGTATTTTCACCGAAGAAGGTGTCTCCATTCCGGTCACGGTCATTGAGATCGAACCGAATCGCGTCACCCAGTTCAAAACTGAAGAAACCGATGGCTATCGTGCAGTGCAAGTCACTGTAGGTGAGCGTCGTGCTTCGCGCGTGACTGCTGCTCAGGCAGGTCACTTCGCTAAAGCGAACGTTGCTGCCGGTCGTGGCGTTTGGGAATTCCGTCTTGAAGAAGGCGAGTACCAAGCTGGCGATCTGATCAATGCAGAAATCTTCGCAGCTGGCCAACTGGTAGATGTTACCGGTCAGTCGAAAGGTAAAGGCTTCGCCGGTACCATCAAGCGTTGGAATTTCCGCGGTCAAGATAACACCCACGGTAACTCCGTTTCCCACCGCGTCCCGGGCTCTATTGGCCAGTGCCAGACTCCTGGTCGTGTATTCAAGGGCAAAAAAATGTCCGGTCATATGGGCGCTGAGCGCGTGACCGTGCAGTCCCTGGAAGTAGTGCGCGTCGACGCTGAACGCAATCTGTTGTTGGTCAAGGGTGCTGTTCCTGGCGCTACTGGCGGCAACCTGGTTGTACGTCCGGCGGCCAAGGCTCGCGGTTAAGGGGAAGCTGACATGCAATTAAATGTAAATGACGCTCAAGCGATCGAAGTTTCCGAACTGACATTTGGCGGCGAATTCAACGAGACGCTGGTTCACCAAGCAGTCGTGGCCTACATGGCTGGCGGCCGTCAAGGTAGCAAGCAGCAAAAGACCCGTTCCGACGTTTCTGGTGGCGGCAAGCGCCCATGGCGTCAGAAAGGTACTGGCCGCGCTCGTGCTGGTACCATCCGTAGCCCAATCTGGCGTGGCGGCGGTACCACTTTTGCAGCTCGTCCTCAGGATCACTCCCAGAAGCTGAACAAGAAGATGTATCGCGCAGCAATGCGTTCCATCCTTGCTGAGCTGGTGCGTACTGATCGTCTGGTCGTGGTTCAGGATTTCGCTGTTGAAACTCCGAAGACCAAAGATCTGCTGGGCAAACTGAACAACATGAGCCTGACCGACGTTCTGATCGTGTCGGACGCTGTTGATCAGAACCTGTACCTGGCTGCTCGTAACCTGCCACACGTTGATGTTCGTGACGTGCAAGGTTCCGATCCAGTTAGTCTGATCGCATACGACAAAGTGTTGATCACTGTGTCGGCCGTGAAGAAATTCGAGGAGCTGCTGGGATGAACCAGGAACGCGTATTTAAAGTTCTGCTTGGCCCGCACGTTTCCGAGAAGGCTACGGTTCTGGCAGACAAGAAAGGCCAGTTCGTTTTCAAGGTTGCTACTGATGCAACCAAGCTGGAAATCAAGAAGGCCGTCGAAAGCCTGTTCAGCGTGAAAGTGGAACGTGTTACTACCCTGAATGTTCTGGGTAAGAGCAAACGTACCGCTCGCGGTCTGGGCAAGCGTAATGACTGGAAGAAGGCAGTTATCTCCCTTCAGCCAGGCCAAGATCTCGATTTCAGCAGCAGTGCTGAGTAAGGAAGGGGTGCATCATGGCAATCGTTAAATGCAAACCGACTTCCCCTGGCCGCCGTTTTGTGGTCAAGGTGGTCAACCAGGAGCTGCATAAAGGCGCTCCTCACGCACCGCTGCTCGAGAAGAAGTCGAAGTCTGGTGGTCGTAACAACAATGGCCGCATCACTACTCGTCACGTTGGTGGTGGTCATAAGCAGCATTACCGTCTGGTCGACTTCCGTCGCAACGATAAAGATGGCATCGCTGCCACTGTCGAGCGTATCGAATACGATCCAAACCGTACTGCTCACATCGCTCTGCTGCTGTACGCAGATGGCGAGCGTCGCTACATCATCGCCCCTAAAGGCGTGAGCGCTGGCGACCAGCTGATCGCAGGTGCTCTGGCACCGATCAAGCCGGGCAACGCTCTGCAACTGCGCAACATTCCAGTTGGTAGCACCGTACACGGCATCGAACTGAAGCCAGGTAAAGGCGCGCAAATCGCTCGTTCGGCTGGTGCTTCGGCTCAGTTGGTCGCTCGTGAAGGTGTCTACGTGACCCTGCGTCTGCGTTCTGGTGAGATGCGTAAAGTGCTGGCTGAGTGCCGTGCGACCCTGGGCGAAGTCTCGAACTCCGAGCACAGCCTGCGTTCGCTGGGTAAAGCTGGTGCCAAACGCTGGCGTGGCGTTCGCCCAACCGTTCGTGGTGTTGCCATGAACCCGGTTGACCACCCACATGGTGGTGGTGAAGGTCGTACCTCTGGTGGTCGTCATCCGGTATCGCCATGGGGCTTCCCGACTAAGGGCGCGAAGACTCGTGGTAATAAGCGTACCGACAAAATGATCGTCCGTCGTCGCAAGTAAATAGAGGGATACGACAGTGCCACGTTCTCTGAAAAAAGGTCCTTTTATTGATCTTCACCTACTGAAGAAGATCGAAGTGGCGGCGGAAAAGAACGATCGCAAACCAGTTAAGACCTGGTCGCGCCGTTCCATGATCCTGCCACAAATGGTCGGTCTGACCATTGCTGTGCATAACGGTCGTCAACATGTTCCAGTTCTCGTGAACGAAGACATGGTCGGCCACAAACTGGGCGAGTTTGCCGGTACCCGCACTTATCGTGGGCACGTGGCAGACAAGAAAGCCAAGCGTTAAGGGGTAAGGAACGATGGAAGTAGCCGCTAAGTTGTCGGGCGCTCGAATCTCCGCCCAGAAAGCCCGCTTGGTCGCCGACCAGATCCGCGGGAAGAAGGTGGGCGAAGCGCTCAACCTGTTGGCTTTCAGCAGTAAGAAAGCCGCCGAGATCATGAAGAAAGTGCTGGAGTCGGCCGTAGCCAACGCCGAGCATAACGAAGGCGCAGACGTTGATGACCTGAAGGTCTCCACCGTTTTCGTCAACGAAGGGCGTTCGCTGAAGCGCATCATGCCACGTGCCAAAGGCCGTGCTGATCGCATCGTCAAGCGGTCTTGCCATATCACTGTCAAGGTTGCTGACAAGTAACGGAGTCGAAGAGATGGGTCAGAAAGTACATCCCATTGGCATTCGCCTGGGAATCGTCAAGGAGCACACCTCCGTCTGGTACGCAGACGGTCGGACTTATGCGGACTATTTGCTCGCAGATCTGAATGTGCGTGAGTATCTCCAAGACAAACTAAAAAGCGCGTCCGTAAGCCGTATCGATATCCATCGTCCGGCTCAAACTGCACGCATCACCATCCACACCGCTCGTCCCGGCATCGTGATCGGCAAGAAAGGTGAAGATGTTGAGAAGCTGCGTCAGGACCTGACCAAGCAAATGGGTGTGCCTGTGCACATCAATATCGAAGAGATCCGCAAGCCGGAGCTCGACGGTATGCTGGTTGCGCAGAGCGTAGCTCAGCAGCTGGAGCGTCGCGTAATGTTCCGTCGTGCTATGAAGCGCGCTGTACAGAACGCCATGCGCATTGGTGCCAAAGGCATCAAAATCCAAGTGAGCGGTCGTCTCGGCGGTGCTGAAATCGCACGTACTGAATGGTATCGCGAAGGTCGTGTGCCACTGCACACCCTGCGTGCCGATATCGACTATGCCACCTACGAAGCTCACACCACTTACGGTGTGATCGGTGTGAAGGTTTGGATCTTCAAAGGCGAAGTAATTGGTGGTCGCCAAGAAGAGCTGAAGCCGCAAGCACCTGCGCCTCGTAAAAAAGCTGCTAAGTAAGGGGTACGCCAAATGTTGCAACCAAAGCGTACGAAGTTCCGCAAGCAAATGACCGGCCACAACCGTGGTCTGGCATTGCGCGGTAGCAAAGTCAGCTTCGGCGAGTTCGCGCTGAAGTCTGTTGCTCGTGGTCGTCTCACCGCTCGTCAGATCGAGTCAGCGCGTCGTGCTCTGACCCGTCACGTAAAACGTGGTGGCAAGATCTGGATCCGTGTATTCCCGGACAAGCCTATTTCCAAGAAGCCACTCGAAGTTCGGATGGGTAAAGGTAAGGGTAACGTCGAATAC
Source organism: Pseudomonas sp. JDS08PS003 (assembly GCF_045013505.1). Lineage (NCBI taxonomy): Bacteria > Pseudomonadati > Pseudomonadota > Gammaproteobacteria > Pseudomonadales > Pseudomonadaceae > Pseudomonas > Pseudomonas sp. JDS08PS003. The sequence goes on along the minus strand of NZ_CP120724.1, from coordinate 6,497,002 downwards.
TGGGTTGCCCAGATTCAGCCAGGCAAAGTCCTGTATGAAATCGAGGGTGTTTCTGAAGAGCTGGCGCGTGAGGCTTTCGCCCTGGCTGCTGCAAAGCTGCCGCTCGCCACCTCCTTTGTTAAACGGACGGTGATGTGATGAAAGCGAATGAACTTCGTGAAAAATCCGCACAGCAGCTGAACGAGCAACTGCTCGGCCTGCTGCGCGACCAGTTCAATCTGCGTATGCAGAAAGCAACTGGCCAGTTGGGGCAGTCTCATCTGCTCTCGCAAGTTAAGCGTGACATCGCTCGCGTGAAGACTGTGCTCAACCAGCAGGCAGGTAAGTAATCATGGCTGAAGCCGAAAAAACTGTCCGTACGCTGACTGGCCGTGTTGTCAGCGACAAGATGGACAAGACCATCACCGTTCTGATCGAGCGTCGCGTTAAGCACCCTATCTACGGTAAATACGTTAAGCGTTCGACTAAGCTGCACGCGCACGACGAAACCAATCAGTGCCACATCGGCGACAAAGTCACTATTCGTGAAACTCGTCCGATGGCCAAGACCAAGTCTTGGGCTCTGGTTGATGTTCTCGAACGCGCTGTGGAAGTCTAAGGGCTAGGGGTCGGAGAAATTATATGATTCAGACTCAATCCATGCTCGATGTGGCCGATAACAGCGGCGCTCGCCGCGTTATGTGCATCAAGGTGCTGGGTGGCTCCCATCGTCGTTACGCTGGTATCGGTGACATCATCAAAGTTACCGTCAAGGAAGCAATTCCTCGCGGTAAGGTGAAAAAAGGTCAAGTGATGACTGCTGTTGTAGTCCGCACTCGCCATGGTGTTCGTCGTGCAGACGGCTCCATCATCCGCTTTGATGGCAACGCTGCTGTTCTGTTGAACAACAAGCAAGAGCCGATCGGCACCCGTATCTTTGGGCCAGTGACCCGTGAACTTCGTACTGAGAAGTTCATGAAGATCGTCTCGCTCGCCCCAGAAGTGCTGTAAGGAGATCCGACATGCAAAAGATTCGTCGTGACGACGAGATCATCGTGATCGCCGGCAAAGACAAAGGTAAGCGCGGTAAGGTGCTTAAGGTTCTGGCTGATGACCGTCTGGTTGTCGGTGGCCTGAATCTGGTTAAGCGTCATACCAAGCCTAACCCGATGTCGGGCGTACAGGGCGGTATCGTCGAGAAAGAAGCGCCACTGCACGCTTCCAACGTCGCCATTTTCAACGGCGAAACCAACAAGGCTGACCGCGTTGGTTTCAAAGTAGAAGACGGCAAAAAAATTCGTGTCTTCAAGTCGACCCAAAAAGCGGTTGATGCTTGAACACTGCTAGGTAGAAGACCATGGCACGACTAAAAGAGATTTACCGGAAGGAAATCGCTCCGAAACTTAAGGAAGAACTTAAGCTTTCGAACGTGATGGAAGTTCCGCGCGTTACCAAAATCACCCTGAACATGGGTCTGGGCGAAGCTATCGGCGACAAGAAAGTCATCGAGCATGCTGTTGCTGACCTGGAAAAGATCACCGGCCAGAAAGTCGTTGTGACCTACGCTCGTAAATCCATTGCTGGCTTCAAAGTCCGCGAAGGATGGCCGATCGGCGTCAAAGTGACCCTGCGCCGTGAGCGTATGTACGAGTTCCTGGATCGTCTGCTGTCGATCTCCCTGCCTCGGGTTCGCGACTTCCGCGGCCTGAATGCCAAGTCCTTCGATGGTCGTGGTAACTACAGCATGGGCGTGAAAGAGCAGATCATTTTCCCGGAAATCGATTACGACAAGATCGATGCTCTCCGCGGTCTGGACATTACCCTGACCACCACTGCCAAGAACGATGATGAAGGCCGCGCTCTGCTGCGTGCTTTCAAATTCCCGTTCCGCAACTGATTGGAGTAGGAAAATGGCCAAGAAGAGCATGAAGAACCGTGAGCTGAAGCGTCAGCTCACCGTTGCCAAGTACGCCACCAAGCGTGCAGCGCTGAAAGCTATCATCGTGGATCTGAACGCAAGTCCAGAAGCTCGTTGGGAAGCTACCGTAGCTCTGCAGAAGCAGCCACGTGACGCAAGCGCCTCGCGCATGCGTAACCGCTGCCGCCTGACTGGTCGTCCGCACGGCGTTTACCGCAAGTTCGGCCTTGGCCGTAACAAGCTGCGTGAAGCTGCAATGCGTGGTGACGTACCAGGTCTGGTTAAGGCCAGCTGGTAATAGCTATCAAAGTCGCGGTGTTCGGGCTCACAAGATCCCGATCACCGGTGGCCTTGAACGTGAATCAAGCCCCTTTTGGGGCTTGATTCATTTCTGGGGTGTGTCTAGAATGACCGGCTCGCCTGAGCCCGTGTTTTTTGCCCGGAATTTCTCGGCGACAGTTGTAGCCGCAAGGCTAATTCTTTTTGTATCAGGAGCATCTAGCCCATGAGTATGCAGGACCCGTTAGCGGACATGCTAACTCGAATCCGTAATGCCCAGATGGCTGAAAAGTCCGTCGTAAGCATGCCGTCTTCCACGCTGAAGGTGGCTGTAGCAAAAGTCCTGAAGGACGAAGGTTACATCGCGGGTTATCAGATCAGCAGCGAAATCAAACCTCTGCTGTCCATCGAGCTGAAGTACTTCGAAGGCCGTCCGGTCATCGAAGAAGTGAAGCGCGTTAGCCGTCCAGGCCTGCGTCAGTACAAGTCCGTTGAAGAACTGCCGAAAGTACGTGGCGGTCTTGGCGTGTCTATCGTCTCCACCAACAAAGGTGTGATGACTGATCGTGCTGCGCGCGCTGCCGGTGTCGGCGGCGAAGTTCTTTGCACTGTGTTCTAAGGGGGGATAAGCATGTCTCGCGTCGCTAAGAACCCCGTTAAGCTGCCAGCTGGTGTCGAAGTTAAATTCGCCGGCCAACAGCTTTCGGTGAAGGGTGCCAAGGGCACTCTCGAACTGAACGTACACTCGTCCGTTGAAATTGTTGAGGAAGCTGGTGAGCTGCGTTTTGCTGCTCGCAATGGCGACCAACAAACTCGCGCAATGGCCGGTACCACTCGTGCTCTGGTAAACAACATGGTCCAAGGCGTAAGCCAAGGCTTCGAGCGCAAGCTCCAGCTGGTCGGTGTTGGTTACAAGGCACAAGCAAAAGGCACAGTGCTGAACCTGGCCCTCGGCTTCTCGCATCCAGTGGATTACGAACTGCCGGAAGGCATCACCGCTGAGACTCCTAGCCAGACCGATATCCTGATCAAGGGCATCGATAAGCAGCTGGTAGGTCAAGTGGCCGCTGAGATCCGCGACTTCCGTCCACCAGAGCCTTACAAAGGTAAAGGTGTGCGCTACGCGGACGAAGTCGTCCGTCGTAAAGAAGCCAAGAAGAAGTAGGGCATAGCAAATGACCGACAAAAAAGTTACTCGACTGCGTCGCGCTCGCAAAGCACGCCTGAAAATGCACGAACTCGAAGTCGTGCGTCTCTGCGTGTTCCGCTCTTCGCAGCACATCTACGCCCAGGTCATTTCGGCCGACGGCAACAAAGTCCTGGCAAGTGCTTCGACTTTGGATAAAGAACTGCGTGATGGCGCCACTGGCAACATCGACGCGGCCACTAAGGTTGGCCAGCTGGTCGCTACGCGTGCAAAAGCCGCTGGCGTCTCGCAGGTGGCTTTCGACCGCTCTGGCTTCAAGTACCACGGCCGCGTCAAGGCGCTGGCTGATGCTGCTCGTGAAGCTGGGCTGGAGTTCTAAGTTATGTCAAATAACGACCAAAAGCGCGACGAAGGCTACATTGAGAAGCTGGTTCAAGTTAACCGCGTAGCCAAAACCGTAAAAGGCGGCCGTATCTTCACCTTCACCGCGTTGACCGTGGTTGGTGATGGTAAAGGCCGTGTTGGCTTCGGCCGTGGCAAGTCGCGTGAAGTGCCTGCTGCGATCCAGAAGGCAATGGAAGCTGCTCGCCGCAACATGATCCAAGTTGATCTGAACGGTACCACTCTGCAGTACGCTATGAAGTCCGCTCACGGCGCTTCCAAGGTGTACATGCAGCCTGCTTCTGAAGGTACCGGTATCATCGCTGGCGGCGCTATGCGTGCCGTTCTCGAAGTTGCTGGCGTTCAGAACGTTCTGGCCAAGTGCTACGGCTCGACTAACCCGGTAAACGTGGTTCACGCCACTTTCAAAGGTTTGAAAGCTATGCAGTCCCCTGAATCCATTGCCGCCAAGCGTGGCAAAAGCGTCCAGGAGATCATCTGATCATGGCTACCGTTAAAGTAACGCTGATCAAAAGCATGACCGGCCGTATCCCTAACCACAAACTGTGCGTTAAGGGTCTGGGTCTGCGTCGCATCGGTCACACTGTAGAAGTCCAAGATACTCCCGAGAACCGCGGGATGATCAACAAGGCTTACTACATGCTGCGTGTCGAGGGTTAATCGATGAAACTCAATGATCTGAGTCCAGCGCCGGGTTCCCGTCGCGAAAAGCATCGTCCGGGCCGTGGTATCGGTAGTGGTTTGGGTAAGACTGGTGGCCGTGGTCACAAAGGTCAGACTTCCCGCTCCGGTGGCACCATTGCTCCAGGCTTTGAAGGCGGTCAACAGCCGCTGCATCGTCGCCTGCCGAAGTTCGGTTTCGTTTCCCTGAAGGCTATGGATCGCGCAGAAGTGCGTCTGTCCGAACTGGCCAAAGTGGAAGGCGACATCGTCTCCGTGCAGTCCCTGAAAGATGCCAACGTGATTAACCAAAACGTTCAGCGTGTGAAAATCATGCTGTCCGGCGAAGTTACTCGCGCTGTGACTATCAAGGGCATCGCAGCCACCAAAGGTGCGCGTGCGGCTATCGAAGCAGCTGGCGGCAAGTTCGAGGAATAAATGGCTAAGCAAGGTGCTCTCTCTGCGCTCGGCAAAGGCGGTATGTCTGAACTCTGGGCTCGTCTGCGTTTTCTGTTCCTGGCGATTATCGTCTACCGAATAGGCGCACACATCCCGGTTCCAGGTATCAACCCGGACCGACTCGCAGACCTGTTTCGACAGAATGAGGGGACCATTCTTAGCTTGTTCAACATGTTTTCCGGCGGCGCGCTGGAGCGGATGAGCATCTTTGCACTGGGGATCATGCCGTACATCTCGGCTTCGATCATCATGCAGTTGATGACAGCCGTCAGTCCGCAGCTGGAGCAGTTGAAGAAGGAAGGTGAAGCTGGCCGTCGCAAGATCAGCCAGTACACCCGCTACGGCACTGTCGTCCTAGCTCTGGTTCAGGCCATCGGTATGTCCGTTGGTCTGGCGGGGCAGGGCGTTGCGTTCACTGGTGACTTTGGCTTCCATTTCGTCGCAGTATCCACGTTTGTGGCTGGTGCGATGTTCATGATGTGGCTGGGTGAGCAGATTACTGAGCGTGGTGTTGGCAACGGTATCTCGATGTTGATTTTCGCAGGTATCGTCGCCGGTCTTCCGAGAGCGATCGGGCAGTCTTTCGAGTCTGCGCGTCAGGGTGATATCAATATTTTCGCCTTGGTTGCGATCGGTTTGCTGGCAGTAGCGATTATCGGTTTTGTGGTGTTCATTGAGCGTGGTCAGCGTCGTATTGCTGTTCACTACGCCAAGCGTCAGCAGGGCCGTAAGGTGTTTGCTGCGCAGACCAGCCACTTGCCGCTGAAAGTGAATATGGCCGGTGTAATTCCTGCTATCTTCGCGAGCAGCATTTTGCTGTTTCCGGCTTCGTTGGGTGCCTGGTTCGGTCAGTCTGAAGGTATGGGCTGGTTGCAGGACATCTCGCAGTCGATCGCTCCTGGTCAGCCGTTGAATATTCTGCTGTTTAGTGCAGGGATTATTTTCTTCTGCTTCTTCTATACGGCGTTGATGTTCAATCCGAAAGACGTAGCGGAAAACCTGAAGAAGTCCGGTGCCTTTATTCCGGGCATCCGTCCAGGTGAGCAGTCGGCGCGCTACATTGATGGCGTTCTGACCCGCTTGACCATGTTCGGTGCTCTATATATGACGGCCGTGTGTCTGTTGCCCCAGTTCCTGGTGGTTGCTGCAAACGTTCCGTTCTACCTTGGCGGGACCTCGTTGCTGATCGTGGTCGTGGTTGTTATGGACTTTATGTCGCAAGTACAATCGCACCTCGTTTCCCACCAGTACGAATCCCTGATGAAGAAAGCCAACCTGAAGGGTTACGGCAGCGGCATGCTGCGTTAATCCATAAGGTTCGAGGAGTTGGTGATGAAAGTTCGTGCATCGGTGAAAAAGCTGTGCCGTAACTGCAAGATTATTCGCCGCGAAGGTGTTGTTCGAGTAATTTGCAGCGCGGAACCGCGTCACAAACAGCGCCAAGGCTGAGTGTGATTGTGCTTCAAGCCCGGCAGCTAGTGCGCTGCCGGGTTGATTATTTGTTATTACAGCGATATTATCTCGCGCCCTATTTCTTGGCTTCCGGGGCGTAGGTAGCTGTCAATTGGAGTCCCACTGAATGGCCCGTATTGCAGGCGTTAACATTCCAGATAACAAGCATACTGTTATCTCGCTGACCTACATCTATGGTGTTGGTCGCACTACTGCGCAGAAAATCTGTGCAGTGACTGGGGTCAACCCAGCTGCGAAGATCAAGGATCTGAGCGACGAGCAAATTGAACAGCTGCGTGGCGAAGTGGCGAAGTTCACCACTGAAGGTGACCTGCGTCGCGAAATCAACATGAAAATCAAACGCTTGATGGATCTGGGCTGCTACCGCGGTCTGCGCCATCGTCGTGGTCTTCCAGTGCGCGGTCAGCGTACCAAGACCAACGCGCGTACTCGCAAAGGTCCGCGTAAGCCGATCCGCAAGTAATCGCACCAGCGAATCGACAGGAATTTAGTCATGGCAAAACCTGCTGCTCGTCCTCGTAAAAAGATTAAAAAGACAGTGGTTGATGGCATCGCCCACATCCACGCGTCTTTCAACAACACCATCGTGACCATTACCGACCGTCAAGGTAACGCTCTTTCCTGGGCAACCTCCGGTGGTTCGGGTTTCCGCGGTTCTCGCAAGTCCACCCCGTTCGCTGCTCAAGTAGCTGCTGAGCGTGCTGGTCAAGCTGCGCTGGAATATGGCCTGAAGAACCTAGACGTTAACGTCAAGGGCCCAGGTCCAGGTCGTGAATCCGCAGTCCGCGCTTTGAACGGCTGTGGCTACAAGATCGCCAGCATCACCGACGTGACGCCAATCCCGCACAACGGGTGCCGTCCGCCGAAGAAGCGCCGCGTGTAATCCAGGAGATTGTAAAGAATGGCTCGTTACATTGGTCCAAAATGCAAACTGGCTCGTCGCGAAGGCACCGATCTCTTCCTGAAGAGCGGCGTGCGCGCTATCGAATCCAAGTGCAACATCGAAGCAGCTCCTGGCATCCACGGCCAGCGTCGTGGTCGTCAATCCGACTACGGTACTCAGCTGCGTGAAAAGCAAAAAGTTCGTCGTATCTACGGCGTACTCGAGCGTCAATTCAGCGGCTACTACAAACAAGCAGCTGGCAAGAAGGGCGCAACCGGCGAAAACCTGTTGCAACTGCTCGAATGCCGTCTGGACAACGTTGTATACCGCATGGGCTTCGGTTCTACTCGTGCCGAATCCCGTCAGCTGGTATCGCACAAGTCGATCAGCGTAAACGGTCAGACCGTTAACGTTCCGTCCTACCAGGTTCGTGCTGGTGACGTGGTTGCTGTTCGCGAGAAAGCAAAAAATCAACTTCGCATTGTCCAAGCTCTCGATCTGTGTGCTCAACGTGGCCGCGTAGAATGGGTAGAAGTAGACACTGAGAAGAAGTCGGGCGTTTTCAAGAACGTTCCAGCTCGCAGTGATCTGTCCGCCGACATCAACGAAAGCCTGATTGTCGAGCTCTACTCCAAGTAAGGGCTAGAAAATAGGTGCATCCATGCAGATTTCGGTAAATGAGTTCCTGACACCCCGCCACATTGATGTGCAGGTTGTCAGTCCAACCCGCGCCAAGATCACCCTCGAGCCTCTCGAGCGTGGTTTTGGCCACACCCTGGGCAACGCGCTGCGCCGCATCCTGTTGTCCTCAATGCCCGGCTGTGCAGTAGTCGAGGCCGAGATTGACGGTGTGCTCCACGAGTACAGCGCCATCGAAGGTGTACAGGAAGACGTAATTGAAATCCTGTTGAACCTTAAAGGTCTGGCTATCAAGCTGCACGGCCGTGACGAAGTTACGCTGACCTTGTCGAAGAAGGGTTCGGGGGTGGTTACCGCTGCCGATATTCAGCTGGATCATGATGTCGAGATCGTTAACCCCGATCACGTAATCGCTAACCTGGCGTCTAACGGCGCCCTGAACATGAAGCTCGTAGTAGCTCGTGGTCGTGGTTATGAACCGGCCGACTCGCGTCAGAGCGATGAAGACGAAAGCCGCAGCATTGGTCGCTTGCAGCTTGACTCTTCGTTCAGCCCGGTTCGCCGTATCGCATACGTGGTGGAAAACGCCCGTGTCGAGCAGCGTACTAACCTGGACAAGCTGGTTATTGATCTGGAAACCAACGGTACTCTGGATCCTGAAGAGGCTATCCGTCGTGCTGCAACCATTCTGCAACAGCAGTTGGCTGCGTTCGTCGACCTCAAAGGTGACAGTGAGCCAGTGGTAGTCGAGCAGGAAGACGAGATCGATCCGATCCTGCTTCGCCCGGTTGACGATCTGGAACTGACTGTACGTTCGGCTAACTGCCTTAAGGCGGAAAACATTTACTACATCGGCGACCTGATTCAGCGTACCGAAGTAGAACTGTTGAAGACTCCGAACCTGGGCAAGAAATCCTTGACTGAAATCAAGGACGTTCTGGCCTCCCGCGGTCTGTCCCTCGGCATGCGCCTCGACAACTGGCCGCCTGCAAGTCTTAAGAAGGACGACAAGGCGACTGCCTGATCGTCGTAATCACCGAACGTTGTGTTTGGTAAGGAATGAACCATGCGTCATCGTAAAAGTGGGCGTCACCTGAGCCGCACCAGCTCGCACCGCAAGGCCATGTTCCAGAACATGGCGGTGTCGCTGTTCGAGCACGAGCTGATCAAAACTACACTGCCGAAAGCTAAAGAACTGCGCCGCGTTGCCGAGCCGCTGATCACTTTGGCCAAGACAGACAGCCTGGCTAACCGCCGTCTGGCTTTCGACCGTACTCGTTCGAAAGCTATCGTTGGTAAGCTCTTCAACGACCTGGGCAAGCGTTACGCTACCCGTGAGGGTGGCTACCTGCGCATCCTCAAGTGCGGTTTCCGCGCTGGCGACAACGCTCCTATGGCGTACGTTGAACTGGTTGATCGTGCTGTCGGCGGTGAAGCTGTATCCGCTGAGTAAGACGTCAGTCTGAAACAAAGAACCGGGCCTAGTGCCCGGTTTTTTGTGTCTGCATGTATTAGATATTTCTATCGTTAGCTAATGTGTAATGCATTGGATGTTGTAACACTGGTGGTCAATACTCTTTGTCAGCCGATTAGCCGGCAGTTTCACAGACTGACAGAGGAAGATTGAGCATGAGCCAAACTAAAACTCTTACTACCGCAAGTGGCGCTCCTGTCGCTGATAACCAGAACTCTCGTTCTGCCGGCCCTCGTGGCCCGTTGCTTCTCGATGACTTTCACCTGATCGAAAAGCTCGCTCATTTCAACCGCGAGAATATTCCTGAGCGCCGCGTGCACGCCAAGGGATCGGGCGCCTATGGCACCTTCACCGTCTCTCGCGACATTACGCAATACACCAGTGCCAAGCTGTTTGAGTCGGTAGGCAAGCAAACACCAACCTTCCTGCGTTTCTCTACGGTAGGTGGCGAGCGTGGTTCGGCAGACACCGAGCGCGATCCGCGTGGTTTTGCCCTCAAGTTCTACACCGAAGAAGGCAACTGGGACATCGTGGGTAATAACACCCCGGTTTTCTTCATCCGCGATCCACTGAAGTTCCCTGACTTTATCCACACTCAGAAGCGTCTGCCGCAAAGCAATCTGAAGAGTGCACAGATGATGTGGGATTTCTGGTCGCACTCGCCTGAGGCGCTGCACCAGGTCACTATTCTGTTCTCTGACCGAGGCATTCCTGATGGCTACCGTCACATGCACGGCTTCGGCAGCCACACCTACAGCCTGATCAACGCCAAAGGCGAGCGTCACTGGGTCAAGTGGCACTACAAGACCAAGCAGGGGATCAAGAACCTGGCGCCAGCAGAGGCTGCTCGTCTGGCGGGCACCGACCCGGATTACGCTCAGCGCGATCTGTTCACTGCGATTGAGCGAGGGGATTTCCCGAAATGGAGTGTGTGCATCCAGATCATGAGCGAGGCTCAAGCCGCAGCGCACTACGAGAATCCATTTGATGTGACCAAGACCTGGTCGCAGAAAGAGTTCCCGCTGATTGAAGTTGGCGAGTTGGAATTGAACCGTAATCCGCTGAATTACTTCGCCGAGGTCGAACAGGCCGCTTTCGGACCCAGCAACATGGTGCCAGGGGTCGGGCTTTCTCCAGACCGTATGCTGCAGGGCCGGGTGTTTGCTTACGCTGATGCTCACCGCTATCGCGTCGGTACCAATCACCAGCAACTGCCAGTGAATGCGCCTTTGAGCCCGGTGAACAGCTATCAGCGCGACGGCTCCATGGCTTTTGGTCCTAACGGCGGTGCTGCACCGAACTACGAGCCCAATAGCTACAGCGACGCGCCAAAGCAGGCACCACGCTACGCGGAACCACCATTGGCGCTCAAGGGAGCGGCAGATCGCTACGATCACCGCGAGGACACGGACTATTACAGCCACGCCGGTGCCCTGTTCCGCCTGATGAGCAATGAGCAGAAGGCGTTGCTGATCAACAACATCGCCGGTGCCATGGCTGGAGTGTCAGAGGATGTGGTCGATCGTCAGTTGCAGCACTTCTTCAAAGCCGATCCGGCTTATGGCGAAGGCATTGCCAAGGCTTTGGGCGTATCGCTCAAGTAAGTCTAAATAAGAAGCAGAACCGCCCTCATTTGGGCGGTTTTTGCGTTATTTATACTATTTTTCTCAGATAATCTTCACTTTTTCAGTTATTTCTAAGTGACCTGCAAGTCAGCTTGGTTCACACTATCGACTTTCAAGTAGGGAGATGTAGGGCGATGCAAGGTCACCCGGACGTAATCGATTACCTCAACACGTTGCTGACGGGCGAACTGGCAGCACGCGACCAATATTTCATCCACTCGCGGATGTACGAAGACTGGGGCTTTACCAAGCTCTACGAGCGTATCAACCACGAGATGGAAGAAGAGGCGCAACACGCCGATGCCCTGATGCGCCGCATTCTGATGCTGGAAGGCACGCCGCGCATGCGTCCTGACGATCTCGACACCGGGACCACGGTTCCGGATATGCTGGCCAGCGACTTGCGGCTTGAATACAAGGTCCGCGCTGCGCTGTGCAAAGGCATCGAGCTGTGCGAACTGCACAAGGACTACGTCAGCCGCGATATTCTGCGTATCCAGTTGGCAGACACCGAGGAAGATCACACCTACTGGCTGGAGAAGCAGTTGGGCCTGATCAAATCCATCGGGTTGGAGAACTACCTGCAGTCGCAGTTCTGACTGCGCAAGGCGTGGATGCCGGTTCGCGAGCAAGCTCGCTCCTACGGTAGATGCGTCAAGCCCGAGATGTAAAAAAGCCCCTGTCACCGCGAGGTGACAGGGGCTTTTTCATGGGCCTCAGGCGCGATCGCGGGTTAGTAGCGGCTTGAGGTAGTGCCCGGTGTGGGACTGCGGCATTTCTGCTACCTGTTCCGGGGTGCCGACGGCGATGATCTGGCCGCCTTTGGAGCCGCCTTCCGGCCCCAGGTCCACCAGCCAGTCGGCAGTTTTGATCACATCCAGGTTGTGCTCGATCACTACCACGGTATTGCCGTGATCGCGCAGGCGATGCAGAACATCCAGCAATTGCTGGATATCCGCGAAATGCAGCCCAGTAGTCGGCTCATCGAGGATATACAGGGTCTTGCCAGTGTCGCGCTTGGACAGCTCGCGTGACAGCTTGACCCGTTGTGCCTCGCCGCCAGACAGCGTAGTGGCCGACTGGCCGAGCTTGATGTAGGACAGGCCGACATCCATCAGGGTCTGCAGCTTACGCGCCAGGGCCGGTACGGGAGCGAAGAACTCGCGCGCCTCCTCAATGGTCATTTCCAGCACCTCGTGGATGCTCTTGCCCTTGTACTTGATCTCCAGAGTTTCGCGGTTGTAGCGCTTGCTCTTGCACACATCGCAGGGCACGTAGATGTCCGGCAGGAAGTGCATCTCGACCTTGATCAAGCCATCGCCCTGGCAGGCTTCACAGCGTCCACCCTTGACGTTGAAAGAGAAGCGTCCAGGCCCGTAGCCCCGGGAGCGGGACTCTGGAACCCCGGCGAACAGCTCACGGATCGGTGTGAACAGCCCGGTGTAAGTGGCAGGGTTGGAGCGCGGAGTACGACCGATCGGGCTCTGATCGATATCCACGACTTTATCCAGGTGCTGCAGACCATTGATGCTGTCGTGAGGCGCCGCCTCCAGGGTCGTGGCGCCGTTCAACGCCGTGGCACTCAAGGGGAACAGGGTGTTGTTGATCAGCGTCGACTTGCCCGAGCCGGAAACCCCGGTCACGCAGGTCAGCAGGCCGATGGGAATTTCCAGGTCGACATTGCGCAGGTTGTTGCCGCGAGCGCCCTTGAGTGTCAGGGACAGTTTCTTGTTGCGCGGCGTACGTTTGGCCGGCACCACGATCTTCACCCGCCCCGACAAGTACTTGCCGGTCAACGAGTCCGGATGTGCCATGACTTCCGCAGCCGTGCCTTCGGCGACGATACGGCCACCATGCACACCGGCGCCCGGGCCGATATCCACTACATAGTCGGCCAGGCGGATGGCGTCTTCGTCGTGTTCAACCACGATTACGGTGTTGCCGATATCCCGCAGGTGTTTCAGGGTCCCCAGCAGCCGATCGTTGTCCCGTTGGTGCAGGCCAATGGACGGCTCGTCGAGGATGTACATGACCCCCACCAGACCAGCACCGATCTGGCTGGCCAGGCGAATACGCTGGGCCTCGCCGCCGGACAGGGTATCGGCGCTGCGATCCAGGGTGAGGTAGTCGAGCCCGACGTTCACCAGGAACTGCAGGCGTTCGCGGATCTCCTTGAGGATCTTGTCGGCAATTTCACCGCGGCGTCCGGTGAGTTTCAGCGTACCGAAGTAGTTCGTGGCATCGCCGATGGGCAGGCTGGTGACCGCCGGCAGGGTCTTTTCGCCGACCCAGACGTGGCGAGCCTCGCGACGCAGGCGCGTACCACGACAATCCGGGCAGGGCTGGGTGCTGAGGAACTTGGCCAGTTCTTCACGGACAGTGGCCGATTCGGTCTCCCGGTAGCGCCGCTCCAAGTTTGGCACTATGCCTTCGAAGGGGTGGGAGCGCTTGACGATGTCGCCCCGGTCGTTGAGGTACTTGAAGTCGACGTTCTGGTTGCCGCTGCCATGCAGAATGACTTTCTGCTGATCTGCGGGCAGTTGATTGAACGGGACCTCCAGGCTGAATCCGTAGTGTGCCGCCAGTGAGCCGAGCATCTGGAAGTAGTAGACGTTGCGCCGGTCCCAGCCGCGAATCGCCCCCTCGGCCAGGGTCAGCTCGCCATTGACCAGGCGCTTGATGTCGAAGAACTGCTTGACCCCCAGACCGTCGCAGGTAGGGCAGGCACCCGCCGGGTTGTTGAAGGAGAACAGCTTGGGTTCCAGCTCGCTGATGGCATGACCGCAAATCGGGCAGGCGAAGCGCGCGGAGAAGATCATCTCTTCCCCCGGCTCGTCGTCCATCGGCGCCACCAGGGCAATCCCGTCCGCCAGTTTCAGCGCGGTTTCAAAGGACTCCGCCAGACGCTGTTGCAGATCGCCACGTACCTTGAAGCGGTCGACCACCACATCGATGGAATGCTTCTTCTGTTTATCCAGCTTCGGCAGTTCGTCCAGTTCGAACAGCTTGCCGTTGACCCGAGCCCGCACGAAGCCCTGGGCCCGCAGTTCTTCAAAGACCGATAGGTGTTCGCCCTTGCGCTCACGAATGACCGGAGCCAGCAGCATCAGCTTGCTGCCTTCGGGCTGAGCCAGCACCAGGTCGACCATCTGGCTGACGGTCTGGGCTTCCAGCGGAATGTCGTGATCCGGACAGCGCGGGGTGCCGACGCGGGCGTAGAGCAGGCGCAGGTAATCGTAGATTTCGGTGATGGTGCCGACGGTGGAGCGCGGGTTGTGAGAGGTGGATTTCTGTTCGATGGATATCGCCGGCGACAGCCCTTCGATGGTGTCGACATCGGGCTTTTCCATCATCGACAGAAACTGTCGGGCGTAAGCCGACAACGATTCGACATAGCGGCGCTGGCCTTCGGCATAAAGCGTGTCGAAAGCCAGGGACGACTTGCCGGACCCAGACAGCCCGGTGATGACGATCAACTTGTCCCGTGGCAGGGTCAGGTCGATGTTCTTCAGGTTGTGGGTGCGGGCCCCACGAATCAGAATCTTGTCCAAAAGTGGCCTCGATCGGCGGGCGTAAAGGCAGGAGTATAAAACCAAACACTGGATGGATGCACACTATCATGCGGTGCTTTTTTGCTCGCTGGTGGGGGCTGCGCGGCAAAGCGTCGCCATATACCCCCTCAATCGATCGGACTGGTAGAATCGCCGCCGGTTCACATGAGGTTTATCCATGCACGATCCCCACAGCGAACGCATGAGTGGCAGCGAGACCCGAGCAGCGAGCGGTCTGGCCCTGGTGTTCGCCTTCCGTATGCTTGGCATGTTTATGGTACTGCCGGTCCTGGCGACCTATGGAATGGATCTCGCAGGAGCGACCCCGACTCTGATCGGCCTGGCGATTGGTGCCTATGGTCTGACCCAGGCGGTTTTCCAGATTCCCTTCGGCATCATTTCCGACCGTATCGGTCGTCGCCCAGTGATTTACCTGGGGTTGATCGTGTTCGCCGTGGGCAGTGTGCTGGCGGCCAATGCCGATTCGATCTGGGGCGTGATCGCCGGACGTATCTTGCAAGGTGCCGGGGCGATTTCCGCCGCCGTGATGGCGCTGCTTTCAGACCTGACCCGCGAGCAGCACCGGACCAAGGCCATGGCCATGATCGGCATGACCATCGGCCTGTCCTTCGCCGTGGCCATGGTGGTGGGCCCGCTGCTGACCCGCAGCTTTGGGCTGTCCGGGCTGTTCCTGGCCACGGGTGCCATGGCGCTGGTGGGCATCCTGATCATCGCCTTCATGGTGCCGCGCTCCACCGGGCCGTTGCAGCACCGCGAGTCCGGCGTGGCGCGCCAGGCACTGATCCCGACCCTCAAGCATCCTGATTTGCTGCGCCTGGATCTTGGTATCTTCGTGTTGCACGCGATGCTGATGTCGAGCTTCGTTGCCTTGCCCCTGGCGCTGGTGGAAAAGGCCGGCCTGCCCAAGGAACAGCACTGGTGGGTCTACCTCACCGCGTTGCTGATTTCCTTCTTCGCCATGATCCCGTTCATCATCTATGGCGAGAAAAAACGCAAGATGAAACGAGTTCTGCTCGGCGCGGTCAGTACGCTGCTGCTCACCGAGCTATTCTTCTGGGAGTTCGGCGACAGTTTGCGGGCGCTGGTGATTGGCACCGTGGTGTTCTTCACCGCATTCAACCTGCTAGAGGCGTCGTTGCCGTCGCTGATCAGCAAGGTCTCGCCGGCAGGCGGCAAGGGCACGGCGATGGGGGTGTATTCCACCAGCCAGTTCCTCGGCTCGGCACTGGGCGGCATCCTCGGCGGCTGGTTGTTCCAGCATGGCGGTTTGTCGGTTGTGTTCCTTGGATGCGCAGGTCTGGCTGCACTCTGGCTGGGCTTTGCTGTTACCATGCGCGAGCCTCCATATGTGACGAGCCTGCGCTTGCCGTTATCGCCTGAAGCGATCCGCGAAGCCGGTCTGGTCGAGCGCCTGAAAGCCGTCGCTGGAGTAACAGATGCCGTGGTGGTGGCCGAAGAGGCTGCCATTTACATCAAATTGGACACCGAATTATTGGATCGCGCGACGCTCGAGCAGCTGGTCAACTCAGCGCCGTCGCCGCGCGAAGCCTAGGAGAACGTTATGGCCCGTGGGGTTAACAAAGTCATATTGGTCGGTACTTGCGGCCAGGATCCCGAAGTTCGCTATCTGCCTAACGGTAACGCCGTGACCAACCTGAGTCTGGCCACCAGCGAACAGTGGACCGACAAGCAGACCGGTCAGAAGGTCGAGCGCACCGAGTGGCACCGTGTTTCGATGTTCGGCAAGGTCGCGGAGATTGCGGGTGAATACCTGCGCAAGGGTTCCCAGGTCTACATCGAGGGCAAATTGCAGACCCGCGAGTGGGAAAAAGACGGTATCAAGCGCTACACCACCGAGATCATTGTCGACATGCAGGGCACCATGCAACTGCTGGGCGGCCGTCCTCAGGGTGACCAGCAAGGCCAGGGCGGCATGTCCAACTCGGCACCGCGTCCTCAGCAGTCCCGTCCTGCTCCGCAGCCACAGCGTGAGTCGCGCCCAGCGCCACAGCAGGCCGCTCCGCAGCCGGCACCGGATTTCGACAGCTTCGATGACGATATTCCGTTCTGATCGCTCCCTCGAGCGTTCAGCATCAATGAGAAAGGGGCCCCGTACAGGGCCCCTTTTTTATGCCGGGTTGTTTCCTTGCAGGCGTTGGGATTGGGCTCAAAGTTGCAGCCTGCGCAATCGACCGCTCAGTGCCACCACCTGGCGATCCGGCGTGGGAATTGGCCGTCCGCTGAGGCCCATGCCTTCGCTCAACAGCACCGCTCCCTCGACGCAGCACAGGTTGGACGGCGTATCCAGGTTGTTGGCGAGCACCTGCACACTGCGTTGCTGCAGGTCGCAGCGCAGCAGCCGTCCACTGAAGCGGGCAAAGCCGCCGTGCAAGGCCTCGCCGGACCAGTCGGGCTGCAGGGGCTGCAACAACCGGTCGCACAGTTCCAGCACCAGAATCCGCTCTTGCGGGTCCAGCGCCAGCCCGGTGGGCAGTTGCAACCCGCGAATCAGCACCTCGATCCTGCCGCTCTCGGGCCAGACCCGGATCACCTGGCCGGCCTTGTCGGCGAAGTCGATGCCCTTTCGCGCCGGATCACGGTGCAGTTCGCCAGAGAACAGGCTGATCAGCACCGCGTCGGTCTGTGGTTCATGAACCAGGGTCACGGGCACGGCTTCCTGGCCTTGGTCCAGATCGGGCAGTTGGGCCAGGATCTGCTCCCCATCCTGGGTGAACTCCACCAACTGGTTGGTATCGGGCTTGACCGCCAGCCAGCTCTGGCGCGAGGGGTGATAGCACAGCGAGTTGAGGTTGCCGCGGCTGTTGAACAGTGGCTCGGGTGGA
The DNA here is from genome assembly GCF_045013505.1 of Pseudomonas sp. JDS08PS003. NCBI lineage: Bacteria > Pseudomonadati > Pseudomonadota > Gammaproteobacteria > Pseudomonadales > Pseudomonadaceae > Pseudomonas > Pseudomonas sp. JDS08PS003. The sequence continues at coordinate 6,479,649 of NZ_CP120724.1, read as the reverse complement.
CTGTATTGCAGGTCCAGAAGCTTGGAACCGGCGACGTAATCGGTCTGGCTGGCGAGGTAGAGCCCGGCACCGAAGGCAATGTCCGACAGCCCCATGATTTCGTCGCGCAGCATCCGCGACTGCATGTTCATCGAGCGAAAACCCTTGGCCAGAACCTCTGGCGGCAGGTAGGTGCCGGGGGCGAGGGGGTCTGGTCGCAGGCGACTGATGCGACCGCTGAACGCTTGGTCCGGCAGGCCTGAGCCGGCCTCCACCAGCAACAGGCTGCCATCGTTTTCCACGCAGACGCCACGCGGGTTGAGCAGCCCCTGGGCGATGATGCTGCCTGAGCGCAGCAACTGTTCCGGCTGGGCGGGAATGTGTAAAGCAACGGGCATGGTCTTCTCCTTGTTCAAGGCTGCCAGGGCGTGCCGTTGAGATAGGCGGTCAGCAGGGAGCGTTGGCTCGGCGACATCGAGCGCACCACGGACATGTACAAGGTGGTGTTCTGGTACTCGGGGGATATCCGGGCCAGGATCGCCTGTTTGTAACCCATCACCGCGTCGGGCTGATTGAGCTGGATGTAGCGCGACATGGCGGGAAAGGCCAGGTAATGAAAGCGCAGCACGTTTTGAAATGCCTGTTCCCAGGTGACGATGCTGCCTGTTGGAACGCCGAAGTCGCTCCAGGCGTACTTGCGGAAGTTGCTGAAGCTCTGGGTCAGCAGGTTGCCGTCGATGGTGTAGGTCAGTGTGGTGAAGCCTGCCTGGGTATTGGAACCGGCGACGGGGACGACGTTGAAACTCACCGAAGGTTGACCGGCCGCTACCGTTAGCGAATTTGGAAGCTCCAGGAAGTTCCAGTAGCGGTTGGCTTGATAGACGGCGGTCGCCGAGGCATCGATGCTGATTGGTGTAGCCTTCTGCACCGGCGCTCCCAGGTAACGGACTTGCAAGGTGACCTGCACGCCTGTGCTGTCGGGGTCGAGATAGTTGTTGCGCTGATCGCTGTAGACCCGATACGGGCATTCGGGGGCCGACAGCGCCGGGTTGCGGGCATTCCCTGGGGCGCTGATGCACAAGGGCGTGTTCTGCACCAACTGTATCTGGGTCGAGTTGAGCGGCACGTCGATGATGCCACCGTACCGGTAGTAGTCCTGCAGCAGCGGATCGCTGGGCTCAAAGCTCGCCAGGGGCGTCGTTCCGGCCGCAATGGTCACGGTCCCGAAGTCGGCGTTGGGGCCGATGGGGCTGGTGATGTCGTCGCGTACAGCCCTGAACGTCTGCTTGGGGATCAGGTTGACCATGTCGATGCTCAGTTGCCCGTTGGCAACTTCGGCATAGGCCACGCTGTTGATGTTCAGATCTTTGTCGGCATTGATGATTTGGCGGCCCGGCGGGCAGATCTGCGGCTCATCGGTAAACGCCGTGGCCAGGGTACCGATGACCCGGCCGATGCTCGGGTTCGGGCTGAACTGGTTGGCGGCGTAGTCGGCATTCAGTTGCTCGGTGGTCAGGGTCGGACACATTTCGAACATCACAAAACGCAGCACGATCCCGGTAGCGTTGGGCGCTTCGATCAGGGCCCTGAGGCCGGCACTTTCCTTGTTGTAGCTGACGATGCTGCTCAGCGGAAAGGTCAGTTGAAAGGTGCCGCTGGCGTGGAAGGAGCCCGGCGAGTCCATGGTTGCAGGCTCCAGCACCCGAGTGTTGAGGTCGAAGCTGCTGCACACGGTGTCCCAGCGAATCAATAGCTGAGGCGTGTTGCCGTTGCCGATCTGCAGGCCTCCGACAAAGATCTGGGTCGTGGTGCTTGCTGTGGGGTCCAGGTCGACCATCATCGGGCCGGAGTAGGGACCTTGTCCGGTGCCGGGGGGCACGGAGCCGAGCAGGTAAACCGGCTGGCCGACCATATCCCCTTCCAGCGCAATGTTGCCCGGGGTGCCTTGGGAACTGATCAACGCGTTGTGCAGCGTCACCACGTGTTCGCCATAGTGGTTCCAGCCGCCGGCCGTGTACCGGCTGTTGGGGCCGATTCTCGGGTCCGGGGCGTTGATCAGTTGGTACAGGTGCTCATCGCTATAGGTCTTGGCCTGGTCCGCCACGGTCGAGGTGGTCAGGTCGAACAGCTCAAGGGAGGTGGCGATGCCATTGGGCAAGGTCGGTGAGTTGTTCGGCACGCTGACGTCGGTAGAGATGCCGCCCCAGAAGTTCAGTCGGGGTCCATTCAATATGCTCATGATCTATTCCTTATCCTTGGTGACGCTGCTGACCGGGGCTTGGGCGAATCTGAACAGGAAGGAGAAGTCGCTCTTGTACTGACTGTTGAGCGGTGCCGCCATGGAGTGGCAGTTCATGCAGCTACTGTTGGTCTGGATGTAACTTTCCATGGTGACGTTGGCCGACAGTGATGGCGTTGGTTGCCCCAACGGGTTGCCGGGGTTGTCCGGCGACTGTGGGCGTTGGGTGGTGATCAACTGGTAGTACTTGAACACGCTTTGCTGTACCTGCGGATCGCCCTGGTATTGGGTATTGATCTGCTGGGTGGCGTCCGTGATCGGGGTGACCCGGTTGAGTGGGTCCGGGGTGCTGAAGCTGTTACCGGGTTTTGGGGTACAGACCATTTGTCCAGCTTGTTGCTGCCACAGGCAGGGGGATTGGTTGAGGCTTTCGGCGGGCGCCTTGGCGTTGAAGTAGGAGTAGAAAATCCCCGAGACCGGTTGGTCCACCCAACGGCCCCCCAGCTGGGTCTTGGGAGGCACGTTGTCGACCTGCTCGAAGGTCGACCAGATCCACTGCGGGAACCCCTCCACCTTGCTGATGATATGCAACCCCACCAATCCCAAAGTGGCCTCGGTGGTGCCGTTGGGCTGTCCCTGACTGTCGAACTGGGTGACCAGGGCCTTCATGGTCAGATAGCGGCTGCTGTCGTCGGCGCTGCTGAGGATGCGCCAGCTGCTCTTGATCTCGCCGGCGTTGTTGGGAAAGCTGATGTTCTTCGCGGCGTCGACGACCACCGCGTTGTAGAAGTCGTTATCGACGATGTAGTTGTAGGAGATCTCGTTGGCGGCGATGTCGTAGTAGGTCGGGTTGCCGCGCTGGTCAATCAGCCAGCCGCCCACCGCCTGGTTGTCGGCTTGCACCACCTGAGTGTTCTTGACCGCGGCGATGTTGATCAGGCTGAGATTTCTGCGGGGCAGTTGCGAGTTCCAGAGGCCCGGGTTCTTGGCCCCGGGGAGGAAGGTCTCGCTGACGCTCTTGTAGGTCTGCCACACGGTATCGCCAGGGCTGCCCAGGGGCTTGCTGCAGTCGGCCACTCCGCGCTGTCCCGCCTGGGCCGGCCAGTTCAGGTTGATGAACATCTGCCAGCTGTATTGATCGAAAGCCTGCTGCGACGCGCCCGCAGCCGGCACCGCGGCAGTGGGCGGGCAGCTGGTCTGCGGCGCCGCTGCGCTGGGTTGCAGGGCGCTGGCTTGCTGGCTGCCCAGGCCAAGCAACAACAGGGCGGTGAAACGGCTCCAATGGTTCATGAGGCTGCTCCTGTCACTGCGGGGTGGGTGAAAGTTGGTTCCACTGCGGCCGCGCACCGTTCTTCAGCGATGGCGGTGGCGTGAAAAGCTGGCAGTCAGGCGGGTTGGCCGGGCACATTTTCGCCACCTGGTCCCAGGTCTTGGCCGGGTCCGGCTTTGCATTGCTCCAGTTGCGATAGTTCTGGCTGACGATGGGCGCGTTGGCGACGCTGGCATCACCGGAGAAATAGAACGACTGCGGATGTTGGTAGGCCGGTTGGCCTGGCCCGTCGCTGGTGGCCTGCTTGTAGAAGGCATAGCCGAACAGGATGGGTGGGCTGCCTTTGCCGGGTTTGAGTTCCAAGGCGTAGGCCTGCACGCTGGCGTCCAGGTGCTGGCTGCGGGCGGCGCTGTAGGGCAGGTGCTTGATGAAGTCCCGGCGCGGCGGATGGTTCATGGGCGAGAACATGCAGCAGGCCGGCATGTCCTTGGGCCGGTCCTCGGGGTAGGTAAGGAAGTAGGCCTTGTTGCCCAGGGAGACGAAAGAGCAGGTGTAGTTGTTGTCCTTGATCGGGAAGATCGGCAGGCAGTATTTCTCGTAGTGCTCCATCATCGCCCCGGAGCCGTCGCCGTCGGCCGGGACATAGTCGTTGTCGTAATAGCTGCTGCCCTGGGACACGGTGTAGTCGGCAGGTTGCAGGGTGCTGGGCGGGCTGCTGTAGGGCGGCGGGTTCTTCTCGTAGTTGGCGGTGACCCGGTACATGGTCCAGTCACTGACCCAGGTTGCCGGATAGAGCGGATCGGCCGGCTCGCCGGCCTTGCGCTTGATCACGCAGTTGTTGTTCAGGGCGTCGCAGCCCTTGGTGTTGTGCACGCCCATGTTGAAGTAGACGTTGTCGGGGTACTTCTGGGCCCACAGTGTCTGGCTGGCGCACAGCAGGGTGGCGGCCAACAGCAGGCGCTTGAAGAAACTGGCGTTCATCTGACTCTCCTTTGCAAAGCCGGGCGACCCAGGTCGCCCGGTGTTCCAGTGCGTGGCCGTTGCGGCTCAGCCTTGCTGATAGTCGTCGAGGTTCAGCGGGGTCGGCGGGTAGCCGGTGCTTACCAGGTCATTGGCCCAGATTTCCAGCACCTGGCGTCGGCTCTGGGGCAGGTCTCGGGTGATGGGCATGGCCAGGGTGCTGGCCTCCTGATAGTCCTTGCTGATCAGTTTGATGAACTGATCGATCGCGCCCTCGATGCGTTGCAGGGAGTTGAGCGGCATGTACTTGTTCATGATCGGGTAGAGGTAATAGAAGGGCTGGAGGATTTGCGGAAAGATGAAGCCGTTCCAGATCCGCACGTTGGCGTCGTCGAACTTGTACACGCCGTTCCAGTAGTTGATGAAGTCCTTGAGCATCTGCGGCTCTTGCGGCAGCACCCGCAGCGGCGAAAGGAAGTCGGTGAAGGCGGCGGTGTAGGAGAAGCTGAACGGGATGCCCGTCGGATCGTCCTGGATGAAAAACCGTACAGTGGGGAAGCCCGGCGCCACGGCATGCACCGTCAACTGGGCAATGCCGTCGGCATTGGTCTGGATGCGGGTCAGGCTGTAGGTCACGGTGGAGCCCATGCCAGCGGTATTGTCCAGTTTCCCGCTTATCGCTTGCGGGTTTTCGAACCTCAGGCATGGCCTCAGATCGATAGCGGACGGGGTCTTCAGGAACTGCTGATAGGTGATGGCAGTGCCTGGCGGCGGATCGGTATCCTCAACGGTCATTGCTTTCAGGCGTCTGCCGCTGCCCTCCCTGAACAGGCTGGGATGCTCCGAGCCGTCGACGAACTGGGGCATTCCCGGCTTGTTCAACTCTCGCGCATCCGGATGGTCAGTGATCAACACGAAATCCGCGGGGTTGCTGAAAGCCAGGTAGTAGTTGCTGGTGGTCAGCATGTAGGCGTTGTTGTATTCGGCAACCCACAAGGTGACGCCGGCCTTAGCGGGCTTGCCGTTGTATTGCACCATGATGTTCAGCGTCCGGCTGTCACCGACGTCGATGAAGCTGCCGCTCTCGATGACTTCCGCGGTCCACATCTGCTGTTGGGCGGCGATGGTTTGCGTGCCCTGCAGCCGCAGTGCCAGGTTGCCGTTTTTCAACAGGGCCTGGGCACTGGCGTCGAGGGGCAGGTCCAGCAGGCCGGAGCGCTTGTCAAAGGCGGTCTGCTGATATTGCTCGTAGCTCACGCTGGTCAGGGGCTCGAAGTTGCTGCCCTGCTGGACCCCTAGCTCATAGTTGCCGACGTGGAACTTGGCCGCGACCGGAATACCGTTATTGCGCCCGTCGAGATCGGGAGCGGCCGGGCCGTCATGGACGTCCGGGTAGATCGGAAAGGTATTGCCCAGGTCCAGAGACAGCGTGTTGCCATTGAGCTCGGCGCTGATCACGCCCAGATTGACCAACTGTTCATCCGCATGGATCAGCGCATCTCCCGGAACCTTTTTGTAGAAAGGCACCGAACTATTGGGCACGAGGCGCTGGCCGGCCGGTGCGGTGGGGAACTCGTTGGCGAACCACAGGCCCAGGGTGCCGGAGGTGCGGCTGTAGGCCGGGTTGAAGAAGGTCTCGGTCGGGTTGTCCAGGCCGATCTGATACAGCATCTGCAGCCGGGACATGTCCCAGGGGGCCTGGGAATGGCTGTCGACGATCTTGAAGTCGTTGAAGATGCCATTCATGTCGTAGACGGTCAGGTAGGTGGTGAACCTGAGCATCAGCCCGAGGGCGTTCTGGTTGGTCATTTCCTGCTGCAGGTTCTTCAGCAACTGCGAGTCGCCGATGAACCATTCCAGATGGTCCTTGGGAAAACAGGTCTGCCAGGTGGTGGTGACGTAGACCAGGCCGCCAAAGGCTCCCCAGTTGAAGTCGAGAAAGCGGTTGAGCATGCGGTACTTGTGATTCAGGGTCAGGCCACAGGTGGTATCCCCCAGCACCAGCTTCTCGAAGTACAAGGCGGTGAAGGTGTTCTGCCAGGGGCTGACGTCGACAAATCGTGCGGCGGTCGGGGTTGGGTTACCGAACGGGTTGCCCTGCAGTTGGTAGGATTTGTTGATCAGTGGATCGTTGTCGATGTAGCTGTCGACCTTGGATTCCCCGCCGATGATCACCGAGCGCAGTTGCTGGTAATCCACGGTGCCGCAGGCGTTGTCGCCGAACAGGTCCCACTCCGCCGGGATCATCGGGTAAGCGCCTGCGTTGCCGTTGGTGGGCACCTGCAGCACATAGTCCGGGACGTTACTGTAGGCCAGGGGCGTGATGGCCCAGGGCATCAGCCGCTCGGGAGCATTGCGGTCGTTGATCCCGTAGTAGTTCAGAAAGGGCCAGTTGATCTGCATCTTCACCGCGTCATAGAGCGGCAGTACATCGTTGTTGTTGAAGGTCGGCGGGTTCCAGAACATGAAACCGTTGAGGTAGATCCGTGGAAAGTTCAAGACGCTCATGAGCTGCTCTCCTTAGCGTTTCCACTGGGCGCGTTTGAGCGACCAGACGTAATCCAGTTTTTGATAACCGATGAAGTCTTTGTCCGGCAGTACGCTGGTGGGGTAGAGGATTCCGCCTGTGTGGTCGATGTTGAACGAGAAGAAGGTGTTCTTCTTCGTCGAATAGGCCGCCGTGTTGTGGCAGGCCAGGCACGATGAGGTGCCCTGGAACGCCGACTCCAGCTGGGAGTTGGCCAGCAACTTGGGCTCGGCCTGGTTGCGGTCGAACTGCACGCCGATCAGTTCGTACTGCGCCAGGTTCGGGTACTGCTGCTGGTAGCTGCTGTTCACCGGCTTGGCCGCCTCGGTGGGGCCGGTGGTATTGGTCATGGGCTGGGGCTTGGGGTCGTTGGTGACGGTGTACTTGGGATTGTTGCGGTTCTCGAAGGTGGTCCAGACCCAGTCCGGGGTCAGCTTGTTGATCACGTGCATGCCGCTCAGTGCGGCATAGCCCACCTGATACTGGCCCGTGCTGTCCACGTAATAGGCCTGGGAGATGTAGTACCCGTCCTGGGTCAACAGGGCCTTGAAGTCCTGGTCGGTGCCGATCCAGAACCAGGAGGTTTTCAGCTCCCAGGCCGTGTCTGGGAAGTCCAGGTTGCTGGTGAGCTTGGCCAGGCCATCGCGGTTGTAGATCTTGTTGGTGACGATGTAGTTGAAGGTGTCCTCGCCCATCAACAGGTGAAAGCGCACCAACTGTTCGTTTTTCGACGGCGGGACCGGCGGGCCACTGCGCATTTTCAAGGCCAGGCCATCCACCTGCTGGATGCCGTTCTGCGGGCTGCCAGCCATGTCGTTGCCGAGAAACTGAAACAGACCTTTGGGGTCCATGCCCTGCTTTTGTGCCAGATCCGGCACTTCGCTCGGCAGGTTCTCGTGGTCGGAATAGGGCAGGGGGGTGGCACCCTTCAACAGGTAGACCTGATCGGAAGGCTTGAACGTCTCCCAGACCAGATTGTTGTTGTGGCTGGCATCTGGCTGGTTGAGGCAGACAAACCAGTTCCACGCCATGGTTTCCGGGCTCTGCTTGAACGTGGCCAGGGTGGTCGTGGGGTCGTCTGCGAATGTGAGGAACTTGCCGCAATCGAAGGTGTTCGGGCCCTGTGCTTGAGCGAGGCCGCTCAACACACTGAGCACCGCTATAGGGATGGTTCGCCGCATGGAATCTCCTTGGCCTGAGCCGTGTCGTCATAGGGGCGCCCTAGGAAATGCTCTAGGAGCAGTTGCTTTACCGCAGTGGCCGGCAGGTGCTCCGGCAGTGGTAAATCGCAATCGGTGATCAGTAGCGGCCCCACCTCATCGTTGCTCGGCAAGCGTCCGTGGCTGCCGCGAATCAGTCGGGTATCCAGGGGAATCAGGTCCATGTAGTAGCGAAAGCCGAGCTTCTTCTGCAGCAGGCGGCGGGCGACCCGCAGCTTGGGAAAGCGAATCGCCGGATCGATGAACAGCTCCAGCGGGTCATAGCCCGGCTTGCGGTGGATATCCACGGTGCGGGCGAAGTCCGGGGCCAGGCGGTCGTCGAACCAGTAGTAGTAATCGAACCAGAAGCCCGGGGCGGCCACCGCCACCAACTCGCCGCTGCGCGGGTGATCGAGCTGCCAGGCCCGCTGTTCGGTTTTATCCAGCACCTGTTCGATGCCCGGCTGGCGCTGCAGCAGGGCCTTGACCCGAGCAATGTCCCTGGGCTGGCGCACGTAGACGTGGGCGATCTGATGGTCGGCCACGGCAAAGGCGGCACTGGCACCGGGGTCGAGCAACTCCCAGCTCAGGGACCGGCGTACTTGCAGCAGGCCCTGTTCCCGTAGCACGCGGTTGATGGAGATCGATTGCTGCACCGCTTCGATGCCGTATTCGGAAACCAGCATCACCGCCGCGCCTTGTTGCTGGGCAAAGTCCAGCAGGCGCCCGACTTCATGGTCGATGGCCTGCACTTCATCGCTGATGGACGGATGCTCGGGCCCCAGGCGTTGCAGGCTGTAGTCCAGGTGCGGCAGGTAAATCAGTTGCAGGTCGGGGCGGCTGATCTGGAACTCGGCGATGGCGCAATCGACGATCCAGCGACTGGAGGCGATGCCCGCCGCCGGGCCCCAGAAGCCCGGAAAGGGAAACTCGCCGATCTGCCGTTCGATGCGCTCGTGTAGCCCGGGCGGTGACGAATAGAGGCCGAACATCTTGCGCCCGTCGGCCGGGTAGTGGGGGCGTGGCGTAATCGCGGCATCCACCTCGGCGTACATGTTGAACCACCAGAACAGCTGGCTGCAGCGCAGGCCGGGGATCTCACGTTGCAAGGTCTGCCAGACCTTTTCACCCTGGATCAGCGCATTGGGCTGCAGCCAGAAGCGCACTTCGGCCTGATCGCGGAAATACCAGCCGTTGCCGACAATGCCGTGTTGCGAGGGCGGCAATCCGGTAAGGATCGAGGCCTGTACCGTCGAGGTCACGGCCGGGAACACCGGGCGCAGCCGAGCCATTTTGGCCCGTTGCAGCAGGGCGTTGATCCGCGGCGTGGCCGGGCCCAGCAAGCTGGGGGTCAGGCCGACCACGTTGACCAGCAGCAGGGGCTGGCGCAGCGCTTCAGAGGGCATGGGCCGGCGCCTCCATGGGAGACGATTGCCCACGTAGCAAGTGCCGCTGGCGCAACTGTTCTTCGACCCATTGCAGTTCTGCGGCAATGCCGTGGAGCAGGGCTTGTTCGGTGTCCGGGCGCAGGGTGCCGGGCAGTACGTTCCAGCTGTAGGTCTCGACTTCCAGCACCGGCTGGCACTGCGGATGGGCGGCGAGAAAGTCGAAGGTGCGCATCAGGGCCTGCTGGCTGCCATTGAGCTCCGGCAGCAGGAACTGCTCACTGAACAAGGGCACGTGAAAGTGAATGCGCAACTCGGGGCAGTGGCCTTGCACCGCTTCCACCGCCTGCAATGCCTTGGGCAGGTCGGCCCAGGCCAGCAGTTGGCCTTTGAGGTCACGGGCCTTTACCTGATGCAGGTAGGTGGCTTCGGCGAAGGTGCCCAGGGCCTGCAGCACCTGCTCGCGGCGTTGCGGGTCAGTCGCGGGCAAGTGACAGATCAGTGCGTTGGACAGTTGGATCTTGCCCACCGGTATGCGCGCCTGCAGCAGCCGTTGCAGCGATTGGTAGCAGTCCTCGAAGACCACCGCCTGGTGGCAGACGTCGAAGCACAGCGCCAGGTATTGATGGTGGGGATCGGTGGCTTTCCAACGCTGAAAGAAGGCGATGGCCTGATCGGTGTTTTCCAGTACGCAGTCCGGCTCCATCTCCAGGCACAGCAGGATCTTCTTGCCGCTGCGCCGATGCAGGCTGGCCAGCCCGGCGGTCAACTGCAACAGCTGGGCCTCGGCCTGTTGTTGCTGGGCGTCGTCCCAAAGGGCCGCATAACCTAGAGGCACGCTGGAAATCACGCCCTGCTGGCAGTCCAGGGGCAGGGCGGCGGCGAGCAACTCCGCCAGTTGCAGGCTGTATTCCAGGCGTTGCGGTTCGGCCCAGGTCGGTCGGTAGACTTCGGCCTTCACCGCACCCAGATGAAACTGGCCATAGGGAAAACCGTTGAGGGACGTCAGGCGCAGCCCGCTGTCGTGCAACAGCCCGAGGAAGGCTTCGCGCACCGCGGGCTGCTGCAGTTCGGCGGCCGCCTGGGCACTGATCCACAGGCCGCTGTCCTGCACCGCCAGGCCACGCTGGCGGCGTACCCCCTGGAAGTGCTGGCGGATCGAACTCTCCAGGCCGGCCACGTCCCGTGCCGGATGCACGTTGCTGCAGTAACCGATCTGCGCGGCGCACCAGCCGGCCCGGGCACTCATTTGACCACCGGTTCCTGGCCCCTCAGGGCCGAGTTGTCCTGCCACTGGCGACGCTGGTCGATGGGCAGCGGGGTACTCACCAGTTGCTTGTCGAGCTGCCCGCTCTGGGCGAAGAAATCCACCGGGTTATGGAACAGCACCTGTTCCACCTGGGCTTCGCTGAATCCGGCCGCGAGCATGGCCTGGCCGGTCTTGGGCACCTTGAGCGGATCGCTGATGCCCCAGTCGGCGGCGCTGTTGACCACCATCTTCTCGGTGCCGTACTCCTTGAGCAGGGCCACCATGCGCTGCTCCGACATCTTGGTGTTGGGGTAGATGGAGTGCCCGCGCCAGCAGTCGCTGTCCAGCACCAGGGGCAGGGTCAGTTCGTTGAGGTGGTCGATGATCACCAGATGCTCGGCGATAGCCACTTCCCGGATGACGGCCAGGGTGCGCTTGGTGCCGCCGATCTTGTCCCGATGCGGGGTGTGCACCAGCACCGGCAGGTTGAACTGCTTGGCCAGCTCCAGTTGCGCGGCGAGAAAACGGTCCTCCTCGGGGGTGATGTCGTCATAGCCAATCTCGCCGACTGCCACCACGCCGTCCTTGACCAGATAGCGCGGCAGGATCTCCAGTACCTCGTTGGCTACCGACAGGTCATTGGCTTCCTTGGGATTGAGGCCGATGGTGCAGAAGTGGTGAATGCCGAACATGCTGGCGCGAAAGCGCTCCCAGCCCAGAAGGGTGTCGAAGTAGTCAATGAAACTGCCGACGCTGGTGCGCGCCTGGCCTTGCCAGAAGGCCGGCTCGATCACCCCGGTGATACCGGCGGCGGCCATGTTCTGATAGTCGTCGGTGGTGCGGCTGACCATATGAATGTGTGGGTCGAAATACTTCGGCATGGTGAGTCCCTGATGTAGTGGTAGAGAAACCTGGGTGGGTGCGCCGGTGTCGATTCAGGCGTCGGGTGGCAAGTGCTGGAGCCAGTGCGGTGGCAGTCGTCGCTGCTGGCACAGGTTGCGCAAGCGTTGGCGCTGGGCCTGGCTCAACAACTCGAAGGCGATCGCATGGGGCAGTCCGTCGCTGACACTGCGGAACGCCGCCAACTGCTCTTCCATATGCTCCAGGGCCAGTTGGTTGAGGTCGACGCTGTGGCGCTGGGCCAGGCCTTCGATGCGCCCACTGTCCAGGCCCATGCCCAGGGTCTTGAGCACCAACTGGTGGAAGGCCCGGTCGTGGTAGTGGCGAGCGGGAAAGGGGTTGTCCAGGGCGATGGCGGCGAACACTTCACGGTTGTTGGTACGTCCGGCCTGGAGCGCCAGTTCGACGCTGCGACCCTCTGTGTCGAGGTCATCGAGGACCCTGAGCAGCACGCTTTTTTCCTGGTCGTCGCCCCAGAGAAACAGCTGGCGTAGCAGTGCCAGTTGATCGCCGTCGGCCTGCTGTTTCAGCAGTTGCTCCAGGAGCAAGGCCCGGGCCAGTTGGGTCCGGTTCCAGCCCGGGCTGGCGCTCACCCCTGTGTTGCCAAGGCGCCGCTTGCACTGGCTGCTGAGCAGCACCAGGGTGTTGGCCGACGGTTGGCTGGCCAGTTGCTCCAGGGCTGCGTGCCACCAGCGGCGGTTCTCGTCGTCGAGCTGGTTGTCGAGTTGGCGGCGGCGCTCGGCAAAGGCCTCATGGCGCATGGCGAGCGGGAGCGAGGTGGGGAAAATGACGTCCATGGTCATGTCGGCTTGATCCAGCGTTGAAGGTGGGGCAGCAGGAAGAACACCAGCACGCACAGCAGGCTGCCCAGGGGTTGATTGGCCAGAGCCAGCACCAGGGCATCGAACAGCGGCAGGGCGGCGAGGCCGGCACCGATAAAGGCACGAATCTGCCGCTGGCGCGGGTTGGCCAGGTGCCGCCGGTAATGCCAGCCCAACCAGCCCAGCCACAGCAGCAGGACCAGCCAGAACACCCCGTTGTCTGCGTAAGCGGCGAGGGCCAGGGGGCTGAGCATCAGCAGCAGCGGCAGGCGGCTGAGCAGCTGGTTGCGATGCTCCAACCGGGCCAGGTAGGTCAGGCCGGCGATGTAGGTGCCCAGCAGCGCGGCGCACAGCCACAGCGGTTGCGGTGGCATGGCCAGGCTGGCGGCGGCGGTCAGGTACAGGGCTGAGCGGCAGCCGCCCATGAGCCAGACGCTGTGGGGGTATTTCTTGTGCAGCAGGTTGTAGGCCAGGATGAACAGCAGCAGCAAGCCGGCACTGGCCAGCAGCCAATGGGGCTGCGCGATCAGGTGGCTCAGGCCCAGGACCGATAGGGTCGCCAGCAACAACAGGGCGGCGGTGGCCAGGCTGACCTGGGTGCGGCTGACCAGACCGAGGACAATCGGCCGCGGGTTTTGATGCTGCTGGTCCCAATCGGCATCCAGCAGGTCGTTGAGCAGCATCCCGGCCAGGTACAGCGCCGAGAGCGCCACCAGCAGCAGGGTCCAGACCAGCGGCGAGGGCGGTGCCAGGGTGGTGGCGCTGCTGGCCAGCAGCGCGGCGGCCAGGGCGTTGGTCCACACCGTCGGCAGGTTGGATACCCGGCCCAGGGTCAGCCAGGTGGTCAGGGAGGAGTGGCTCATTGGGCGCAGCCCTCGGTCCAGGCGAAGTCCGGCCCACCGAAGCTGCTCAGGCGCAGCAGCGCCTGCTCCATCACCGGCAGTTCGATGTGGTGCACATCGGTGGACTGGCCGAGGCGGTTGAGCATCGGGATCGACAACTGGCCCCCCAGGTGCTGGCGAAACTCCTCCAGCCCCAGCAGCACCAGGGAGCGGCCCTGGGCATCCTGCAACCGCAACTCCGGCGGGCACAGGTTGAAGCCGAGCTTGTCCAGCAGTTGCAACAGGCGCTGGGTTTCAGCATTGCTCAGCAGGCCGGTGGCATTGGCATAGAGCGCGTCCAGGGCCATGCCCACCGCCACCGCCTCACCATGGCGCAAACGATGCTGGCTGAGGTTCTCCAGTTTGTGGGCGGCCCAGTGCCCATAGTCCAGGGGGCGGCCATTGCCCCGTTCGAAGGGGTCGCCGGCCCCGGTGATATGGCCCAGATGCAATTGCGCGCAGCGGAAGATGGCGTAGCGGCTGGCGCTGTGTTCAAAGCTCGCCAGTGCCTCGGCCTGCTGCTCCATCCACTGGAAGAATGCAGCGTCCTTGATCACTGCCACTTTCACCGCTTCGGCCAGCCCGGCGATCTGGTCCCTGGGCGACAGGCTGAGCAGCAGCTGGAAGTCGTTAATCACCGCCGTGGCCGGGTAGAAGGCTCCCAACAGGTTCTTCTGGGCGAAAGCGTTGATGCCGTTCTTGACCCCGATGCCGGCGTCGTTCTGGGCCAGCACCGTGCTCGGGATGCGGATCAGCCGCATGCCCCGGTGGAAGGTGGCGCAGGCATAGCCGACGGCGTCCAGTACCGCGCCACCGCCCAAGGCCAGCACATAGCAGTGGCGGTCCAGGCCGTGCTCAAGCATGTGGGCATACAACTGCTGGAGGACGTCCGGGGTCTTGCTCAGTTCGCCCGCCGGTACCGGAATCGGTGCTGCCTGCAGATGCAGGTCGGCGGCGTGGGCGCTGAAATAGGCGTCGATCTGTTGCGGCAGTTGTGGGGAGCACTGCAGCAATTGTTCATCGATGAACACCAGCACGGTGGTCCGTCCCTGTTGCGCTTGGGCCAGTTGTCGGTGCAGGCAGGGATTGTCGGCCTGGAAAATGTGATCGGTGAACAGCACCGGGTAGTGGTAGCTCACCTCGAAGCGCCCTTCCAGAGGCTGGCTTTGCTCCATCGGCGATTGCGTAACACGAGGCTTGAGCAGGCTGCGGGCCCCCAGGACCAATCCCGGCAGCACCATGCTGGCGAGAATGGTCGCCAACAGCGCGTTCTGCTCCACCAGCAAACTGCCGATGGCGGCATAGGCCAGGGCCAGCCCGGCATTGGCCAGGGTGGTGACCAGCAGGAACTGGCGCAACGGATAGCGCTGCATGCCGGCGGCCAGTACCGAGGTCTCTGCCAGCACCGGGACGCCACGCAGGCAGATCAGCGACAGGGTGCTGAGGCGATAGGCCAGTTGTCCCGGCTGCCAGCTCCTGAGCCCCAGCCAGTTGGATAGCAGGCGAAAGTAGCCGGCCCCCAGCCAATAGCCCAGGCAGGCTCCCAGGCACAGGCCGATAAAGATCACCAAGTAGCCGCCGACGGCGCCCAGGACCGCGACGGCCAGTAGCGCCACCAGGCTGGAAGGCACTGGCAAGAGCACATCGAGGGCCAGCAGGGTTACCAGCAGCAGAGCGAGGCTGGTGCGTTGCACGGGATCGGAAGGGAGGAAGCTGCCCAGGTGATTCAGCAACTGTTGGATCTGTTGTTCAAACAGCAGGAAGCTGGCGACCACCAGGATCGAAAACAGCACTAACGAGAGCCAGTAATTTTCGGCCGCACCCTTGAATGAAAAAACTCGAGGCAATGAACTGCGCTTCATCAAGCATCCCTCTTGATTAATATGACTAATTCCGTGTCAGTGTCAGCTGGGGCAGGCGGGGGCGTCCGGTTATTGAGTTCCTCGACAGTTTTTATTGGTTTTCTGGCGGCTGAAGAGCACTTCAGTGGCGAGTAGCTATCAACTTAGCCAAGGCCGCTGGATTTGCAAGTAAGGTGAGTGAAGTGGCTTGCAAGGCTCTTTTTTGGCCTGTTGGGAAAGTATCGAATTCGGCTATTGATACTGTTGAAAACAGCTTTCCGAGGGGCGTGTTGCAATCTCGTTGCTTGGCTTTCAGGGCAATGAAATCGGGGGCGTAATCCTGCGGGAGGGAGTTTTTAAGATTTTGCTATATGGGTTATTTTCTTTGGTTATATTGAATTAAAGGTAACCGTAAGAAGTAAGCGCTGGCCTTTATAAGTGTTGATGTTATTAGGCCGAATCGGCTCTTGGTAAAACTCAAGGCAGGATTTGAAATAATGGGGGGGTTAAATAATTTCCATTAGTCAGCTATTGAATGTCGTTTTTGTTAGTGGCGCCATTTATTTGACCGCGGCGAGTTGTTGGGTCGCGAGTTTGGTCGCAACTAACAGTTAGTTTGAATAACAAGAATCATTCGTATGTAACCCGGAAAGTTGTCTTGCTTGCGACAACACGCGGTGTGGCGTCCTTGCCCTGTGGATATCTGTCCGAGGGCATGGGGGCCAGCCCCGACACAAACGGCGGTGAGGCTGAGCTCACCGCGGTCATCGACGCAGAGTACGGGCTGTCAGGCCGCGAGGAACTCTTCGGTGGATAGGACATTGGCGTAGGCGAATGCCAGGGCCGACATCACCGCGCTTTGGACCTGCGCCGCCGGCACTCGCTGGCCATTGAACTCCAGGTCGAGGGTGGCGCAGGCGTCGTGTATCACCTGTACCGGATAGCCCAGGTCGGCAGCGGCTCGTGCGGTGCCCTCTACGCACATGTGGCTCATGTTGCCCACTATCACCAGTTCATTGATGCCTTGTTGCTGGAGGATCGCCTGTAGCTCGGTTTCCCGGAACGAGTTGACGAAGTGCTTGAGCACCACGGGTTCGTCGGCGCGGTTCAGCACCTTGGGGTGCAAGTGCGCCCCCTCGGAGCCTGGGGTGAAGAAGGGTGCGCTGTCGGAGGTGAATTCGTGGCGGATGTGCACCACCGGTTGCGCCTTTTGGCGAAAGGCCTGGATCAGCCTTGCCGCGTTGTCCGCCGCCGCGTCGACTCCGACCAGGGGCCATTTGCCGTGGGCGAAGTAGTCGTTCTGGATATCGATTACGATGAGCGCCTGTTTGGCCATGGGTGTTGCCTCCAAGTGAGTGGATAACCTGGGGCCCAGTATCGGCGGCTCTTGTTCCCTGGAGGATTGGCCGCATCGACATTAACAGGGGGAAAACTGACAGTGGGCATTCAAGGCTCGGTCGCCGAACTGGGCGTACTGCTTTATCCCGGGGTGCAGATGGCGGCGGTGAATGGTCTGACCGATCTGTTCGAAGTGGCCAATCGAATTGCCAGTGAACAGCCACAGGCGCAACTGCCGCGGTTGCGGGTCAGCCATTGGCAAGCGCTTGAGGCGCAAGGCCCGAGGCGGGTCTACGACAGCCTGGAGGGAGAGAGCGCCCGCCTGCTGGCAGTGGTGATACCGCCTTCGCTGGCAGGTTTTTCCGCGAGCCAGTCGTCCTCGGCTCTGGTGAGCTGGTTGCGCCAGCAGCATGCGGCCGGCGCCACGCTTGGCGGTGTCTGTGTGGGCTCGATCCTGCTGGCCGAGAGTGGCCTGCTCGATGGCCGCAGCGCCACCACTCACTGGACGTCGGCCAAGACGTTCGCCGCCCGTTATCCACAGGTGCGCCTGGAGGCCGACCAACCCATAGTCGACGATGGCGACCTGATCACCACGGCAGGGTTGATGGCCTGGGCCGAACTGGGACTGCGCCTGGTGGACCGCCTGCTGGGCCCGAGCATTGCCAGTGCCACTGCGCGTTTTCTGGTGATGGAGCACAGCGACAGCGCCAGCCAGTGCGGTAGCAATTTCGCGCCGATCCTCAACCATGGCGATGGGGCGATCCTCAAGTTGCAGCACTGGCTGCAGGCCAATGGCGCGGTGGATGTGTCGCTGCCGACGATGGCGCAACAGGCGGGTCTTGAAGAGCGCACCTTGCTGCGACGTTTCCGTGCCGCCACCGGCCTCAAACCGACCCAGTACTGCCAGCATCTGCGGGTGGGCAAGGCGCGGGAAATGCTCGAGTTCACCAACGGCACCATCGATCACATCGCCTGGACCGTGGGTTACCAGGATCCGGCGACCTTTCGCAGCCTGTTCAAGAAAATCACCGGCCTGGCCCCCAGCGAATACCGCAACCGCTTCGGTGTTTCTCCCAGTGCTACCCATCGGGGGCAATAGGCCCGGCGCCGGTTAAGTCTGGTCCCCTAGCTGTTGCGCAGGCCGGGCAATGGGCAGGGATTGACGGGGCCGCCTTCGCCGGCAAGGGCGGAAGTTGCAGCGAACTTGCCGGGCATTTGCTGATCAGTTCCTTACAGACCCTGCTGAAGGAGCCCCGCGTTGTGTTGAATTTCAAGACCGCGATTTTGCTCGGGGTGCTGCTCGTTCTGGGCAGCCGCGAGCTGGATGCCGCCACTTTGTCCGTCCCCGCTGCGGCACCGGCGAAACCGGAACTGCTGGTGGAGGGGGGCCTGCTTGGGGCTATCAGTTCGAGCATCGATGAGGTTCAGGAAAAACTCGACCTCAATGAAAGCCTGATCGATGCCTGGCGCTTGCGGGCCGACCGTGCAGCGGACGAAGTGGGGCGTCTGGTCAATCAGCCCTCGGACCGCTCGGGCTGGAGCATAACCGGGGATTTCCTCACCCTGTCCGGCACCTGGCTCGCCAGCTTTGCCTTGTTCACTCTGCTGGGCGGATGGCTGGCGCGGCGCCTGAGCCGGCAACCCTGGCTGCAGGCTCGGCCCCGTGGCCAGGGGCTGCTGGAGTACTTGCTGCCCTACACCGTGCCCGCGCTGATCTGCCTGCCGCTGACCCTGTATGTCAGCCATTCGCTGCCTGGCTCGGTGGGGCGGGCGCTGGCCCTGTGCCTGGCCTATGCCACCAGCAGCGGCATCGTCTCCACCTCGGTGCTGCTGTGCCTGATCGTGATGTTCAACCTCGGGCACAAGCGCCCGGCGGTACGCATCATCCGTGACTACTGCCCCAAACCGCTGTTCCTGATCGGCTTTCTCGCTGCCCTCAGCGATGCTCTGACCAGCCCGCAGATCGCCCGTCAACTGGGAGGCAACATCACCAGCAGTGTGGCGGTGCTTACCGGTCTGCTGGCCTCGGTGGTCTTCGCCGTGCTGGTAATCCGCCTGCGCCGGCCAGTGGCGCATCTGATCCGCAACCGTCCCCTGGCCCAGCGCCTCAAACAACCGGCGTTGCAGGAGTCGCTGCGGATCTTTTCCGGGCTTTGGAACTGGCCGATCCTGCTGATGGTGCTGGTCTCGGCGGTCAACCTGATCGGTGCCGGCGAGGACAGCCAGAAAGCCTTGCGTTGCGCCTTGCTGACCACCGTGCTGCTGATCGCCACGGTGTTCCTCAGCACGGTGCTGCAGCACCTGTTCAAGTCCCGTAGCCCCCAGTCGATCCAGCGCAGCAGTGCCTATAAGGAGCGTTTTCTCAGTCTGCTGCACGCCTTGCTGCGGATCGTCATGGCCATTGCCTTCATCGAGATCCTTGGCCGCATCTGGGGACTCTCGTTGCTGGAGTTCGCCCAGCGCAATACCGTGGGCCGGGCCATTAGCGACTCCCTGAGCAGCATCGGCCTGATCTTCCTGGTGACCTGGCTGCTCTGGGTAGTACTGGATACGGCGATCCAGGAGGCACTGAAACCGTCTCTCAGCAAACGCTCGGCGCGTCAGCCCAGCACCCGGGTCAAGACCATCCTGCCGCTGCTGCGCAACGCGATCAAAATCATCCTGGTGGTGATCTGCGCAATCACCACCATGGCCAACCTGGGGATCAACGTTGCGCCGCTGCTGGCCGGTGCCGGCGTGGTGGGACTGGCCATCGGCTTCGGCTCCCAGCAACTGGTGCAGGACGTGATCACCGGCCTGTTCATCATCATCGAAGACACGCTGTCCATTGGCGATTGGGTGGTGCTCGACTCCAGCCACGCTGGCACTGTCGAAGGCCTGACCATCCGCACCCTGCGCCTGCGGGACGGCAAGGGCTTCGTGCACTCGGTGCCGTTCGGCCAGATCAAGGCCGTCACCAACCAGTCGCGACAGTTCGCCTATGCCTTCTTCTCGGTGCAGTTCACCTACGACACAGACGTCGATCGAGCCATCGAGCTGATCCGCGAGACCGGGCGCTCCATCAGTGAAGACAGCTTCCTCAAGTACAACCTGCAAGGTGGCCTGGACGTCTTCGGGGTGGACAAGATGGACCTCAACGGCGTGGTCCTGACAGCGCAGTTCCGCACCGTTTCCGGTGGCCAGTACGCGGTGAGCCGAGCCTTCAACCAGCGTCTGAAGAAGCTTGTGGATAACTGCCCCTGGGTGCACTTCGCCCAGACTTATCCACAGCCGGTGGTGCTGCCGGAGCGACGTATGCACGAAGACGAGCCCGAGCAAGATGCTTCGGCCCTGCTGCTCCCCGAGTCCCCGCGCCCGCAGTGATTCTACTGAGCTGTAGGAGCTGGCTTGCCAGCGAAGGGGCCGATGGATCTGGTGCAATGGTCACCCCCTTCGCCGGCAAGCCGGCTCCTACGGGATTTGGTTGGTTTGCCAGGAAGGGGGGCCTGCTGCCTGTGTAGGAGCGGGCTTTCCAGCGAAGAGGCCGCCGGATCTGGTGCAGGGCTTTCGGGCCCTTTCGCCGGCAGGCCGGTTCCTACGGGTCAGTGCTGGATGAGTTTGTTGCGCAGGGCCTGGGCGGCCTGGGGCTCCAGTTCCAGCCACAGGTGCTGGGTGCCGGCGATGGCGGCAGCGGCTGGCAGGCCGTCGCGATACACCAGGCGGTTGCCGCTCAGGGCCGCCACCTTGGGCCCGGGCAGCAGGGTGCCGGCAAGGTTCAGCGGGTCCACGCCGCAGACGGCGATCAGGCTGCCGTCATGGGGCCGGCGGTGTACTTCCCGCAGCAGTGGGATGGCCTCCGGCAAGGCGAATTGCTCGCCGGCCAGGCCGCTGACAAAACGTCCGCCACGGATTTCTCCGCGGGCTTCCAGCCGATGGAAGGTGCGCAGCAGTTCGCGCCAGCTGGGCAGCCAGTCCGCCTCGCGTTCCAGCAGTCGCCAGAACACCACGCCGTAACGGCGTAACAAGGTCATGGCCACCTGTTCCAGGGTGGCCGTCGAGTCCTGAGTCGCTGAACGACGCAGCAAGGCCCAGCGTCCGGCATCGTCCATGCCGCCGACAAAGGCCCCGCGACCTCGTCGGCTGCTGCGGTTCTGGCGTTTGCTCGCTGGTGTGATCAGGGCGCGCAGCCCGGCGAAACTGTCGGCGTTCACCAGGCCGGCGCCCACCAGTTCCTGGAGCACGCTTTCCAGTTCGCTGCGCAGCAGGTGGGCTTCATGCAGCAGTTCATCGAAAAACAGTGCGCCTTGCTGGCTCAGTACGCTGTGGACTTTCTGTGCCCTGGGCGACAGTTCCTGGCTGTCGGCCGGGCTGGTCAATGCGCTCCAGAGTGCGGCCTGGGAGCGTGGCAGCAGTACGATCGGTGTGCTGCGCAGAGCGCTGCTGGCGGTCTTGCCCGTGCTGTTGATCCGGCTCCAGACCACCTTGCCGCTGCGGCACAGCTCATCCAGCCAACTGGGGGAGTAATCCTTGATCCGCGCCGGCAGCAGGTCGCTGTCCCAGGCTGAGGCCGCCGCCGGATAGCCTGCGAACTGACTGACTACCTCGGCGAGCATGGCGCTGCCCTGACCCTGAGTGCCTGGGGACAGGTGCTGCCAGTCGAACAGGAAACGCATGAAGTCCTGCAGGGCCACCGGTTCGATCTCCCTGCGCAGGCGCTTCACCGTGTAGCGATGAATCCGTGCCAGCAGGTGGCGTTCGCACCACTGTTCTTCGTGGCTGCCGGGGCTGAAGCGACCCCGCAGTACATAGCCTTCGCTTTCCAGCTGGACCAGGGCCTGGTTGATTTGCCTGGGAGGCAACCCCAGGGGGGCGGCGATCTGGGCCAGGGTCTGTGGGGCAAAACCGCTGAGGCGCGCGCGAATCAGCTCCACCCGCGCAAGCTCCGGGTCCCAGGCCTGATCGAAGCCGGGAATGGGGTTCAGGGTCGGCTGCAAGGGGGTGTGGGGATACAGGGCTTGCAGGCAGGTGATGCGCTCCAGTGCCAGCCACAGATGTTCACTGGGGCCCGCCGGCAAGCGGCAGGCGCGACCCTGGGCAGCCAGGGTTGCCAGCCATTGCGGCCATTGGGGGTTGGCTTGGGCTTCCGTCTCGCTGATGGCGGCGAGGCTCATCAGGGCTTCGTGCATTTCATCGGCCGTGGCCGGGTTTGGCCACGCCTCTTGAGCTACGGCGGTTATGGCGTCCGCATCCAGTGCGCCGAGGTCGTCGGTGGCTTGCGGGTCACTCCAGCGTCGCGCCAATACCGCCTGGGTGCGGCGTTCTTCAAGGGGCGCGTCATCGAGAAAGGTGTAGGGCTTGGCGCTGAGAATTTCCGCCGCCAGGGGGGAGGGCGCGGGCAGCTCGCGGCTCAGCAGGCGCACCTGGCCCTGTTCCATGCGCCGCAACAGCTGCAGCCAGCCTTCGCTGTCCATGGCGTCGTGCAGGCAGTCGTCGAGGGTTTGTTCCACCAGCGGGTGATCGGGAATTTCCCGTTCGCCGGCAAGGTTTTCCAGGCAGGCGATCTGATCGGGAAACACACTGGCGATCAAGTCTTCGCTTTTCATTCGCTGGATCTGCGGCGCCACTTTGCGTCCGCCGCTGTAGCGCGGCAGCGCCAGGGCCACCCCGGCGTTCCAGCGCCAGCGCACGCCGAACAGCGGGGCGTCCAGCAGCGCCTGGACCAGGATGTGTTCGGCGCTGTTGCTGTGCAGGTACCGCCAGACTTCATCCAGGGCGAAGCTGTGGCTGGTGGACAGCGAGAGGACAATGGCGTCCTCGCTGGCAGCAGCCTGCAGTTCGAAGTTGAAGGTGCGACAGAAGCGCTTGCGCAGGGCCAGGCCCCAGGCGCGGTTGATGCGGCTGCCGAAGGGGCTGTGGATCACCAGTTGGGTGCCGCCGGATTCGTCGAAGAAACGCTCCATGATCAGTGTGTCCTGGGACGGCAGGGCGCCCAGGGCCAGGCGCGCGGGTGCCAGGTAATCCACCAGTTGCTCGGCGCTGGCCAGGTTCAGGCCCAGTTCGCGGTGCAGCCAGTGGATGGCCGGTTGCAGTTGCCCGGGCGTGGCGCCGAGCAATTCGTCCAGCTGGGCCAACAGGCGCGCCACGGCGCTGGACAGCTCGGCGCTACGTCCTGGGGCTTCGCCAAGCCAGAAGGGAATGTTCGGCGGCTGGCCCTGGGCATCCTCGACCCGCACCTTGCCGGTTTCCACCCGCAGGATGCGATAGGACGTGTTGCCCAGCTGGAACACGTCGCCGGCAATGCTTTCCACGGCGAAGTCTTCGTTGACGCTGCCGATGTTCAGGCCCTGGGGTTCCAGCAGCACGCTGTAGTCGGCGTTGTCGGGAATGGTGCCGCCGCTGGTGACTGCCGTCAGCTTGGCCCCACGACGGCCGCGCAGGGTGCGGGTCAGGGCGTCGCGATGCAGATAGGCGCTGCGCAGGCCCTGGCGCCCGTTGAAGCCTTCGGCAAGCATCTGTAGCAGGGCCTGGTAGTGGGCCTGATCCAGGTCGGCGTAAGGCGTGGCCCGGCGCAGCAGGACCAGCAAGGCCTCTTCCGACCATTCCTGGCAGCTGACTTCGGCAACGATCTGCTGGGCCAGCACGTCGAGCGGTGCATGGGGGATCAGCAAGCTGTCCAGCTCGCCCCGGCGCACGCAGTCCAGCAGGGCGGTGCATTCGATCAGGTCGTCCCGGGTCAGGGCAAACAACCGGCCCTTCGGGGTGCCGCCTATTTGGTGGCCGGAGCGCCCGACTCGTTGCAGGAAGGCCGAGATAGAACGGGGTGAGCCGATCTGGCACACCAGGTCGACATCGCCGATATCGATGCCCAGCTCCAGGGAGGCGGTGGCGATCAACACTTGCAGGTCCCCGGCCTTGAGCCGCTGCTCGGCCTCCAGGCGCTGCTCCTTGGCCAGGCTGCCGTGGTGCGCAGCCACCGCCTGTTTGCCCAGGCGTTCGCTCAGGTGCCGGGCCAGCCGCTCGGCCAGACGTCGGGTGTTGACGAAAATCAGCGTGGTGCGGTGTTCCCGGGCCAGGGCGGCGAGGCGTTCGTACACCAGCTCCCAGACGTCATTGGCCATGACCGCCGACAGCGGCACCGGCGGCACTTCGATGTCCAGGTCCCGGGGGCGGGCATGGCCGATGTCGACGATTTCGCAGGGGCGCTCATGCCCCACCAGAAAACGCGAAACGGCCTCGATGGGTTTCTGCGTGGCGGACAGACCGATGCGCAGCAGGGGCTCGCTGCACAGGGCTTGCAAGCGCTCCAGGCTCAGGCTCAGGTGGCTGCCGCGCTTGCTGCCGGCCAGGGCGTGGATCTCGTCGACGATCACGCTGCGGGTACTGGCCAGCATCTTGCGTCCGGAGTCCGAACCCAGCAGCACGTAGAGGGATTCCGGAGTGGTGACGAGGATCTGCGGCGCGCTCTTGCGCATGGCGTTGCGTTCTTTTTGCGGGGTGTCGCCGGTGCGCACCGCGGTGCTGATCGACAGTTCCGGCAAGCCCATCCGGCGTAACTGCTCGGTGATGCCGGCCAGCGGCTCCTGCAGATTGATCTGGATATCGTTGCTCAGGGCCTTGAGCGGCGAGATATACACCACCAGGGTGGCGTCCGGCAGTTGGCCGCCGGCCGCAAGCCCCTGGCGTACCAGGTCATCGATCACCGCGAGAAAAGCGGTCAGGGTCTTGCCTGAACCGGTGGGCGCGGCGATCAGGGTCGAGCGGCGCTGGGCGATCAACGGCCAGGCGCAGGCCTGGGCCGTGGTCACGGCGGCGAAGGTACGCTTGAACCAGGCGCTGACGGCGGGATGGAAGTCGTCCAGCACCGAGTTCACGGATTGGGCAAGGTTCATGGATGGATTTATGCGGCCGCCTCCGGCAACTTGCAAGCACCGTTGATTCCACTGCCGCTTCGACACTTTCTCAGTGACGCTTGCGCCACAAACCCGCAAAATGCAACGATTCTGGCAATTCTCGACGGTCGAACCCACGGGATTGGCCGATCCAAACCATCGTTCTGAACAGACTGGGCCTGCTGACTCTATGCGAATGCGCCTTATGTTACTGGGCGGCGGAAATGCCCTTGGGCAGGCGCTGATTCGCCTGGGTGCGGAGGAGGACATCGGTTTCCTCGCCCCCCGTCCGCCGCAAGAGGGCTGGGATGCCGCGAGCCTTACGCAACTGCTCGACGACACCCGCCCGGATGCCTTGATCAACCTGGCTTACTACTTCGACTGGTTTCAGGCGGAGACGGTGAGCGAGGCGCGCCTGAGCGGTCAGGAACGCTCGGTCGAACGGCTGGCGGAGCTTTGCCAGCATCACAACATCATTCTTGTGCAGCCTTCGAGCTATCGAGTGTTCGACGGTTCCCGGGCCACTGCCTACAGCGAGAAAGACGAGCCGGTGCCCCTGGGGCTGCGCGGTCAGGCGCTGTGGCGGATCGAGCAGAGCGTTCGCGCCACCTGTCCGCAGCACGTGTTGCTGCGTTTCGGCTGGTTGCTGGATGACAGCGCCGACGGCATTCTCGGGCGTTTCCTGGCCCGGGCCGAGTCCCCGGAAGAGCTGTTGATGGCGGACGACCGTCGGGGCAATCCGACCCCGGTGGACGACGCCGCACGGGTGATCATCTCGGTGCTCAAACAACTCGATTGTGCCGCGCCGCTGTGGGGCACCTATCACTATGCCGGTCAGGAAGCGACCACGCCCCTGGCCCTGGGCCAGGCGGTGCTGACGGAAGCACGGCAACTGCACCCACTGGCCATCGAGGCGCCCACTGCCCAGGCCCATGCCGCCTGTGCCGATGCTGCCGAAGAACCGCAGCACGCGGTGCTGGCCTGCAAGAAGATTCTTCATACCTTCGGGATCAAGCCGCGTGCCTGGCGTGCGGCGCTCCCGGCTTTACTGGATAGGTTTTATCGTCATGGCTGATGGCCCTGTATTGATCACCGGCGGCGCCGGTTTCATTGGCTCGCACTTGACCGATGCCTTGCTCGCCAAGGGCTACTCGGTGCGGGTGCTGGACGACTTGTCCACCGGCAAACCGAGCAACCTGCCGCTGGACAACCCGCGGGTGGAGCTGATCGAGGGCGACGTTGCCGACGCGGGTCTGGTGAGCCGTGCCATGCAAGGCTGCTGCGCCGTGGCGCATCTGGCAGCGGTGGCCTCGGTGCAGGCCTCGGTGGACGATCCAGTGCAGACTCACCAGAGCAATTTCATCGGCACCCTGAATGTTTGCGAGGCCATGCGCCAGTGCGGCGTCAAGCGGGTGTTGTTCGCCTCTAGCGCGGCGGTTTATGGCAACAACGGCGAAGGCCAGTCCATCGACGAGGACACGGCCAAGGCGCCGTTGACCCCTTATGCGTCCGACAAGCTGGCCAGCGAGCATTATTTTGATTTCTATCGGCGCCAGCATGGCCTGGAACCGGCGATCTTTCGTTTCTTCAATATCTTCGGCCCGCGCCAGGATCCGTCCTCGCCCTATTCCGGGGTCATCAGCATATTCAGCGAGCGGGCCCAACAGGGGCTGCCCATTACCGTGTTCGGCGATGGCGAGCAGACTCGGGACTTTGTTTACGTCGGTGATCTGGTGGAGGTGCTGGTGCAGGCCATCGAGGCGCCGCAGCTGGAAGTGGGGGCGGTCAACGTTGGCTTGAATCAGGCCACGACCCTCAAGCAGATGCTTGCGGCCCTGGCCGAGGTGGTCGGTGAGTTGCCTGCCATCAGCTACGGTCCTGCCCGTGCCGGGGACATCCGTCACTCCCGGGCCGGCAACCAGCGACTGCTGCAGCGCTTTAGCTTCCCCAAGCCTACGCCGATGAGTGTCGGTCTGGCCCGCTTGATGGGCCGCTGAACGAAATTGCAGACATGAAAAAGGCGCCTTGCAGGCGCCTTTTTCATGTCTGGCGGGCTTAGAACTTGTAGCCCAGGCCAACCATGTAGACCATCGGGTCGACGTCGACATTGACCTTGGCACGGGTGCCGGGAGCCACGCCGTTGTTGTCCACATAGGCGCGGGTGTCGATATCGATGTAACGCACTTGGGCGTTGATCATGATGTTGTCGGTCAGCATGTAGTCAGCACCGACCTGCCAAGCCAGGCCCCAGGAGTTCTTGGCGCGGAAGTTGTCGAAACCGGCGGCTTGGGCGCGGCTGCCGACGTGCTCGTCGTAGATCCAGGTGTAGTTGATACCGGCACCGACATAGGGCTGGAACGTCGATTTGTTGTCCAGCGGGTAGTACACCACGCTCAGGGTTGGCGGCAGGTGCTTGAGGGTACCCAGCTTGCCGTTGGCCGGAGCCAGGGCGGTGTTCTTGATCTTCACATCGTGTTCGAACGGGGTTGCGGCCAGCAGTTCGATACCGATGTTGTTGGTCAGCATGTAGGCGAAGTTCAAGCCCAGCTGAGTGTCGCTGCTCATGGTCGCCTTGCCGCCGAGGTTGGTGCCGGCCAGAGGGCCGCGATCGACTTTGACGTCGGAGCTGTTGGCTTTTGGATTGACGGTAATCGCACCGGCACGAACGATGATGTCACCGGCTTCGTGGGCGTTGGCAATCGGGGCGGCGAGTGCGAGCGCGATCAGGGAGGCGCTAAGCAGAGACTTGTGCATGGGAGCTCCAAAGGACGATTCAAATTGGCTATGTCCAATGGTAAGGATCGTCAAGTTGACTGCCTTGACTCAGCTCAATGAAATGACGAACCCCGGTGGCAGGGCTGAACTATTCTTTTGTTCTGCACTCTTTTGGCCCTCGCCCCCATGACTCTGTAGGAGCCGGCTTGCCGGTGAAGCAGGCACCACGACCTGCCTTACTCCTGCAATTCGTAGACGTAGATCTTCTGCGCTGCCATCTGATATCCGGCATCCGCCAGCTCACTGGTGGACGCCTTGACCTGCATGGCGCCCTCGATCCAGTAGGGCTGGTACAGCTCATCGAGTTTCACCCCGACTTCGCTGGTGACGTGGACGATCTGGTTCGACGGCGGCGGCGGCACGTGGATACAGGCGCCGAAGTAGGGCACCAGGAGAAACTCCGTAGTGCGTCCTTCCTCGCTCACTTCCAGTGGCACGATGTAGCCGGGCAGGCGCACCGACTGGCCATCGAGGCCCTTGACCACCGGCGCATTGGGCAGATCCTGCTTGGCGGCGGGCGCCGATTCGGCGGACAGTGCGTCGCTCATCTGCGACAGGTCGTGCAAGGGCTTCATGTTCGGCACTTCCGGCGGTGCATCCGCCGGGATCATTTCCGACCAGGTCAGGTCCCGCGGTGCTCCAGCCGCCCACAACGGCGAGGCGATCAGAAGCGACAGGGCAAGCAGGGGGCGCAGCAGGCGTTGGGCTTTCATAAACCGGTGCTCATAAACGAATCGACAGGCCATCGGCCAGGGATTGCCGGTAGGCGCGCCAGGCCGGCACGCTGCCCATCAGCAGCGCGGCGATCAGGATACCGCCCAGCAACGTCCACTCATACTGGCTGGGCCAGGACAGTGGCAGGTACAGGCCGTAGTTCGATTGCACGTAGCCCTGGGCCAGGGCGATGCCCAGGTACAGCAGGCCCAGCCCGGCCAGGACCCCGAACAGTGCCAGGGCAAAGGCTTCCAGCACCAGCAGGGTTGCGATGTGCCAGGGACGGGCGCCTACCGAGCGTAGGATAGCCATCTCCCGGCGACGTTCATTGAGGCTGGTGAGGATCGCTGTGAGCATGCCGATCAGGCCGGTGAGGACCACGAACAAGGACACCACGAACAAGGCTTTCTCGGCGGTGCCCATCAGGCTCCAGAGCTCCTGCAAGGCCACGCCGGGGAGGATCGCCAGCATCGGCTCGCCACGGAACTCGTTGATCTCCCGTTGCAGGGCGAAGGTCGAAATCTTGCTGTTGAGGCCCAGCATGAAGGCGGTGATCGCCTGGGGTGTCAGGTCCATGTTGCGCGCCTGCTCGGCACTGATGCGCCCCTCGCCTCGGGCCGGAACGCCGTTGTGCCAATCGATGTGGATCGCCTCCATACCGCCCAGGCTGATGTGCAGCGTGCGGTCTACCGGCGTGCCGGTGCGCTTGAGGACGCCCACCACGGTGAAGGGCTTGTCGTCATGTTTGACCAGACTGATGGCTGCCACGCCATGGGCCAGCACCAGCTTGTCGCCAAGTTTGTAGTGCAGGGCATCGGCGACTTCGGCCCCCAGTACCACCTCAAAAGGATCACTGGCGAAGGCCCGGCCCACCGCCAGTTGCAGGTTCTGTTGATGACCGTACTGGTAATGCTGGAAGTAGGCGTCGGTGGTGCCCATGACCCGGTAGCCGCGATGGGAGTCACCGAGGGAAATCGGGATCGCCCATTTCACCTTAGGGTTGTTGGCGAAGTGCTCGAAGCTGTCCCAGCGGATGTTGTTGGTGGCATTGCCGATGCGGAACACCGAGTACAGCAGCAGGTTCACCGAGCCGGAACGGGCGCCGACGATCAGGTCGGTGCCGCTGATGGTGCTGGCGAAACTGGCCCGGGCTTCGGTACGTACCCGTTCCACCGCCAGTAGCAGGCAGACCGAAAGGGCAATGGCGAAGGCGGTGAGGATCGCGGTGAAGCGGCGGTTAGCCAAGCTGGCCATGGCTAGACGGAACAGATACATCTCAGACCTCTGCGGGCGTGGCGGCGCGATTGAGTTCGGCCAACGACAGGTTGCGATCGAACAGCGGCGCCAGGCTCTGGTCATGGCTGACGAACAGCAGGCTGGCTCCAGCCTCGCGGCACTCGGCGAAGAGCAGTTGGATGAAGGCTTCCCGGGCGTCGTAGTCCAGCGCCGAGGTGGGTTCGTCGGCGATCACCAGCTCCGGCTGGCCGATCAATGCCCTGGCGGCGGCGACCCGTTGCTGCTGGCCGATGGACAGCGAGTCGGCCCGACGGCCGAGCAGGTCGGGGTCTTTCAGACCCAGATGGGCCAGCAAGGTGGCGGCCGCTTGATCGACGCTGCCGTGGCGCTGGATGGCGCGGCTGGCCCGCAGTTTGGAGAAGTGGCAGGGCAGCTCGACGTTTTCGCGCACCGAGAGAAACGGCAGCAGGTTGAACTGCTGGAAGATGTAACCGGTGTGATCGACGCGAAAGCGATCACGGGCCCCGGCGGCCAGCTCGGTCAGCTCCTGGCCCAGCAGGCGGATGCTGCCCTGGTTGGGTTTCTGCACCCCGCCCAGCAAGCCCAGCAGCGTGGTCTTGCCGCTGCCGCTGGGGCCCTTGAGGAACAGTGTTTCACCGGCTTCCAGGCGGAAGCTCGGGATATCCAGCAACTGTGGGTGACCGGGCCAGCTGAAGCCCAGGTCGGACAGTTCGATAAGTGCTTGGGTCATGTTGGGCCGATCATGCAGAGAGTGGTGTAGCCGCTGCCTGAGGCCGCGGCTACAGGCGCAGCGCTTAGAACTTCAGGGTGGCAGCCTTGGCTGTGGCCTCGACACCTTGCTGGCCACTTGGCGAAATGAGTTGTACCTGAATTTTCTGGGTGGCGGGGAAGGTCTTGAAGATTTGCCCCAGGTCGAGGTTCTTCAGGGCGTCCGGCTTGGCGCAGGTGAACTGGTAGTGAGCGTGGATCTCGCTGTGTTCGTGGTGATGTTCATGACCCGCGGCGTCCTTGTCGTCGTCATCGTGGTCATCGGCATCGGGCTTGTCGCCGAACAGCGGGCTTTCCAGTTCCTGCTTGGCCACCGTGCAAGCGGCGGCCTTGGGCAGGCTGAACAGCACCAGTGGTTGTTCCAGTTGGGTACGGGCAGCTGCGACCTTGGCCTTGTCGGCGTCGGTGCTGGGCACGTGTTCGAAACCCACCAGATTCATGGCCGGGCTTTCCAGCTCCAGCTCCAGGGCCTGGCCGTCGAGCACCGCATTCAAGCGGGCGACGCCATGTTCGTGGGCGCCGAGGCTGCCGTGTTCATGCTCGTGATCATGGGCTTGCGCGGCCTGGGCAACGGCCAGCGGCAACAGGGCGAAGGGCAGGGCGAGTAGCAGACGGCGCATAGCAAGTCTCCAGGGCGAAGATGAAATAAATGTTATGTGATCTTATAACAATTGGCTGCAGAGTTTGACCGTCCGCTTGGCGTTGCGCAAGACGCGTGGGAGCATGCTCGTCAGAAATATTCGGGAGCACAGCGATGTTGCGGATTCGTGGAAGCATCGGCGATTGGCCGGTGGATTTGACCCTGGAGCTGGACGAGGGCGACTGGGCGCAACTGGGCGCGCAGTTGCAGGCGGCCAAGCCGGAAAGTGGTGCGGTAACAGCCCGGCCGGTGAACCAGGACGATGCCTTGTGGCAGACCGCCAAGGATCTGTTGCGCAAGGCGGGCCAGATTAGCGGGCCCGAGTTGCTGGAACAGTTGGAGGGGCTGACCGGCAGCGCCGCAGCGGGCAAGCGTTTGCTGGTGCGCTTGCGCCACTGCACCGAGGTCAAGGTGATCAGCGGCGCCGATACGCCGATCTACAGCTGGGTGCAATGATCCTGTAGGAGCCAGCTTGCTGGCCAAAGGGTTCTGTCTGTCAGAACCCTTTCGCTGGCAAGCCAGCTCCTACACAAGACGGCAGATCAGTCTCAGTACAGCGCGGCGAACAGTTTGCGGCGATACGCGGTCACCAATGGGTGATCGTTGCCCAACAGGTCGAAGACCTGCAGCAGGGTCTTGTGGGCAATGCCTTCGTTGTAGCTGCGGTTGCGCATGAAGAGTTTGAGCAAGGCCTCCAGCGCCGCTTCGTATTGCTGACGGGCCAGTTGCTGGATCGACAGCTGGTACGCCGCCTCATCATCCAGCGGGTCCTTGGCCAGGCGCGCTTTGAGGTCGGCGGCATCCGGCAGGTCCGCCGCCTGCTTGAGGAAGGTGATCTGCGCCTTGGCTCCGGCCAGGGCGGCTTTGTGCTCATCGCTCTTGACCGCGTCGAGCACGGTCTGGGCTTCGCCCAGTTCGCCGCGCTCGGCCAGGCAGCGGGCATAAAGGATGAGCGCCTTGGCGTTGCTGTTGTCTTCCCCCAGCAACACTTTGAGGATGGCCTCGGCGTCGCCGATACGACCGTCGTTGAACAAGGCTTCGGCCTGCTCCAGCGGGTCGGCGGCAGGGGGAGGCGGCATCTGCACATGGGGTTCGAGCATGGCTCGTACTGCGGATTCCGGTTGTGCGCCGGCAAAACCGTCTACCGGCTGGCCGTCCTTGAACAGCACCACGGTCGGCAGGCTGCGGATGCCGAAGCGGGCGACGATGTCCTGCTCGACATCGCAGTTGACCTTGGCCAGCAGCAGCTCGCCCTGATAGCTCTCGGCAATCTGTTGCAGCATCGGCATCAGCGCTTTGCAGGGCGCACACCATTCTGCCCAGAAGTCCACCAGGACCGGTTTGTGGAAGGAGTTCTCGATCACCGACTGGTCGAAATCAGCGGTGCGGGCGTCGAAGATATACGGCGTGTCCTGACTCATGGGGTATCTCGAATAAGCGGGAATGGAACCACTATAAAGTTGCGCGGGGTAGATCGCTATCGCCCGTGGCAGCCGGCTCGCCGGCAAATGGCCGCTGCGCGTGATACAGGCTCACGTTGCGAAACTCCCAAGGTTCGGCCAGGTCCGGCAGGGTCAGGGCGTTGAGCATTTCCAAGCGCTGATACAGCGGGTGCTGGAAGTCCCTGACCCGGGAATCCGCCACCAGGGCTTCACGGCCGCGGCTGAGGAATTCATCCAGCAGCGGCAGGTTGGCTCGGTCATAGAGCACGTCTGCCACCAGGATCAGGTCGAAGCGATCGGCCTCGGCGAAAAAATCCGTGGAATAGTTCAGCGCGACGTCGTTGAGTTCGGCGTTGGCCCGGCAGGCGGCAATGGCCAACGGGTCGAGGTCGCAGGCCACCACTTCCAGGGCGCCGGCCTTGGCCGCGGCAATCGCCGCCACACCGGAACCGGCGCCGAAATCCAGCACCCGCTTGCCTTGTACCCAGTGCGGGTGTTCGGCCAGGTAACGGGCCAGGGCCAGGCCGCTGGCCCAGCAGAAACTCCAGTAAGGCGGCTCGTGGAGAATGCGCCGGGTTTCTTCCGGGGTGAAGGCGCGGTCCATGTTCTGGGCGTCGATGAGCCAGAGTTTCAGGCGAGTGTCGGGCAGCTCGCAGGCCACCAATTGCGCGTCTCCCAGCAGCTCGCTGAGGGCGTCTTGCAGGTCGAGCGGTACATTCATGGGGCTTTGACGAACTGCAGTTGTCCCAGGGCCTGGGTGGTGGGTTGGTCGATACGTTGTGCCGGCAGGTGCAGGATCAACTGGCCGGACTGGCTGGCGCGGCCGCGCAGTTCGACCCGGGCGCCAGCGGGGAAGGCCTCGGGAGCGAAACGCAGGCGAAATGGCAGGGCCTGGTTGGTACCGGTCAGGTTGTTGCTGGCCAGCAAGCGTTGCGGACGGCCGCGCTCATCGATCACCAGCAGCGCCAGCTCGACGTCGGCGCCGGCCGGCACCCCGTCGAGGGTGCCGCTCAGTTCGCGCTGGTAGGCCGGCAAGGGCCCAAGATCGGCAGGCTGCTGATTTTTTTTCGTGGTCTGTTGCTGTGAAGAAGAGGGTGCCGCAGGTTTCGGGGCATCGCTGCTGCAAGCGACCAGCAGGCTGACAAGACTGAGCAAAACGAGCGGTCTGAGCGGCATCTGAAGCTCCAACAAGGCGAATGTCCATGTGCGAAACATAATAGTCGGTCTGTATACCGTAAAGGCTATGGCTTGTCTTGCCAGTGGGATGCGCTACCATGGCCCTCCCTTTTTTTGTTGCCTGCCACCATGCACTGTCCCTTCTGCGGTGCCAACGACACCAAGGTCATCGACTCGCGTCTGGTCGCCGAGGGCGAACAGGTGCGCCGCCGGCGTGAATGCCTGGCCTGTGGTGAACGTTTCACCACCTTCGAAACTGCCGAACTGGTGATGCCGCGCCTGATCAAGACTGACGGCAGCCGTCAGCCCTTCGACGAAGAAAAACTGCGCGCCGGTATGCAGCGCGCCCTGGAAAAGCGCCCGGTGAGTGTCGAGCGTCTGGAGGCGGCGCTGGTGCATATCAAGCACAAGCTGCGGGCCACCGGCGAGCGCGAAGTCAAATCCCTGGTCGTGGGTGAACTGGTGATGACCGAGCTGCAGAAGCTCGATGAAGTCGCCTATATCCGTTTCGCTTCGGTCTATCGACGTTTCCAGGACCTCAACGAATTCCGCGAAGAGATCGACCGTCTCGCCCGCGAGCCGGCCAAGCAATGAGCCTGTCCCCGGAGCAAGCGGTACTTGACGCCCACTACATGGCCCGTGCCCTGGAACTGGCGCGCAAGGGCCGGTATTCCACTCATCCCAACCCCCGCGTCGGCTGCGTCGTCGTTCGCGATGGCCAGGTGGTCGGCGAAGGCTGGCATGTGCGGGCCGGTGAACCCCACGCCGAAGTCCATGCCCTGCGTGCCGCCGGGGAGCAGGCCCGTGGCGCCACTGCCTATGTGACGCTCGAGCCTTGCAGCCATCACGGCCGCACACCGCCTTGCGCCGATGCCCTGGTCAATGCCGGGGTGGTGCGGGTGGTCGCGGCGATGCAGGACCCGAATCCGGAAGTGGCCGGTCGCGGCTTGCAGCGTCTGGCCCAGGCCGGCATCGACACCTACAGCGGTGTGCTGGAAGCCGAGGCCCGGTCGATCAACAAGGGCTTCCTGAAGCGCATGGAGCACGGCCTGCCTTATGTGCGGGTCAAGCTGGCCATGAGTCTCGATGGCCGCACCGCCATGGCCAGTGGCGAGAGCCAATGGATTACCGGGCCTGCCGCCCGCTCCGCGGTGCAGCGCTTGCGGGCCGAATCTTCGGTGGTGCTGACCGGTGCCGACACGGTACTGGCCGATGACGCCCGGCTGACCGTACGCGCCGCCGAACTGGGCCTGGACCCCGAGCAGACTGCCCTGGCCATGAGCCGTCCACCGCTGCGGGTGTTGATCGATGGGCGCCTGCGAGTGCCTCTGGA
Organism: Pseudomonas sp. JDS08PS003; assembly: GCF_045013505.1. NCBI lineage: Bacteria > Pseudomonadati > Pseudomonadota > Gammaproteobacteria > Pseudomonadales > Pseudomonadaceae > Pseudomonas > Pseudomonas sp. JDS08PS003. Next base: position 6,445,087 of record NZ_CP120724.1, on the reverse strand, counting down.
TGCGCCGTTCTTCAAGGCTGGCCCGGCGTTGGTTGCCACTTGCGCAGCGGTTGAAGAACAGTACGCCAACGGCCCGGAGTGCCTGATCGTTCCCGGCCCCGATGGCCAGGTCGACCTGCGCCGCCTGCTGTTGGAACTGGCCGCCCGTGGCGTCAACGAGGTGCTGGTGGAAGCCGGCCCGCGGCTGGCGGGAGCCTTTGCCCAACAGGGCTTGGTGGACGAGTACCAGATATTTGTCGCCGGCAAGTTCCTCGGCTCCTCCGCCCGGCCGTTGCTGGACTGGCCGCTGGCGCACATGCACGAGGCGCCATTGCTCAAGATCATTGAAATGCGTGCGGTGGGCGATGACTGGCGAGTCACTGCCATCCCGGCCCCGCCAGCGAGCGTATAATTCCCGACTTTCGCCTACCCGGCGGCCCTGTTCTCGAGGAGGACTCCATGTTCACCGGCATCATCGAATCCATCGGCAGCATTCGCGCATTGACCCCAAAAGGCGGAGATGTGCGGGTCTATGTAGAAACCGGCAAGCTTGATCTGGCCGACGTCAAACTGGGCGACAGCATCGCGGTGAACGGCGTCTGCCTGACCGCAGTCGAGTTGCCGGGCGATGGTTTCTGGGCCGATGTCAGCCGCGAGACCCTCGATTGCACCGCCTTTCACCAATTGAAAGCCGGTAGCCGGGTCAACCTGGAGAAAGCCCTGACCCCGACCACCCGCCTGGGTGGTCATCTGGTCAGCGGCCATGTCGACGGTGTCGGCGAAGTGGTGGCGCGGGAGGAAAATGCTCGGGCCATCCAGTTCCGTATCCGCGCACCGAAAGAACTGGCCAAGTACATCGCCCATAAAGGCTCGATCACCGTCGATGGCACCAGCCTGACGGTCAACGCGGTGAATGGCGCCGAGTTCGAGCTGACCATCGTGCCCCACACCTTGGCGGAAACCATCATGGCCGACTACCGGCCGGGTCGGCAGGTCAACCTCGAGGTCGACCTGCTGGCGCGCTACCTGGAGCGCCTGCTGTTGGGTGACAAGGCGGCGCAAGCCACCACCGGCGGCACCATTACCGAAAGTTTTCTGGCCGCTAACGGCTACCTCAAATCCTGACTCAAGGGGGTGCCGCGTGGCGCTCAACAGCATCGAAGAACTGGTTGAAGACATCCGCCAAGGCAAGATGGTCATCCTCATGGATGACGAAGACCGCGAGAACGAAGGCGACCTGATCATGGCCGCCGAGTGCTGCAAGGCCGAACACATCAACTTCATGGCCAAGCACGCCCGTGGCCTGATCTGCATGCCCATGAGCCGCGAGCGCTGCGAGCTGCTCAAGCTGCCGCTGATGGCACCGCGCAACGGTTCTGGCTTCGGCACCAAGTTCACCGTCTCCATCGAGGCCACCGAAGGCGTGACCACCGGCATCTCTGCCGCTGACCGTGCGCGTACCGTACAAGCGGCAGCGGCCAAGGATGCCAAGGCCGAGGACATCGTCAGCCCGGGTCACATCTTCCCGCTGATGGCCCAGCCCGGCGGTACCCTGGCCCGTGCCGGCCACACCGAAGCCGCCTGCGACCTGGCGCGCATGGCCGGGTTCGAGCCAAGCGGGGTGATCTGCGAAGTGATGAACGACGACGGCACCATGTCCCGTCGCACCGAACTGGAAGCTTTCGCCGCCGAACACAACATCAAGATCGGCACCATTGCCGACCTGATTCACTATCGGATGATCCACGAACGTACCGTTCAGCGGATTGCCGAGCAGCCCCTGGACAGCGAACTGGGCCAGTTCAACCTGGTGACCTATCGTGATTCGGTTGAAGGCGATGTGCACATGGCTCTGACTCTGGGCGAGATCTGCGCTGAAGAGCCGACCCTGGTGCGAGTGCACAACATGGACCCACTGCGGGACCTGCTGATGGTCAAGCAACCGGGTCGCTGGAGCCTGCGGGCGGCCATGGCCACCGTGGCCGAGGCCGGCAGCGGCGTGGTGCTGTTGCTCGGTCACCCGCTGGATGGCGACGTGCTGCTGGCACACATTCGTGAAACGGCCGATCACCAGCCGGTGAAGAAACCGACCACCTACAGCATCGTCGGTGCCGGTTCGCAGATCCTCCGGGACCTGGGCGTACGCAAAATGCGTCTGATGAGTGCGCCGATGAAGTTTAATGCGATATCCGGTTTCGACCTGGAAGTTGTAGAATACGTGCCCTCCGAATAAAAGCTGGTCGTTTCTGGCTTGAAATTCGCGGTTCAAATATCACTGAAGAGCGTGTGCTAGACACGCTCTGGCTCTTTAAGAGATTTGTCGAATGACCCTGAAGACCATCGAAGGTACCTTCATCGCCCCTAAAGGCCGCTATGCCCTGGTGGTCGGCCGTTTCAACAGCTTCGTCGTCGAAAGCCTGGTCAGCGGCGCGGTTGACGCGCTGGTTCGCCATGGCGTGAGCGAAAGCGACATCACCATCATCCGTGCTCCTGGCGCCTTCGAAATTCCGTTGGTTGCACAGAAAGTCGCACAGAAAGGTGAGTTCGCGGCGATCATCGCCCTGGGCGCGGTCATTCGTGGCGGTACTCCGCACTTCGAATACGTGGCCGGCGAGTGCACCAAGGGCCTGGCCCAGGTGTCCATGGAGTTCGGCGTGCCAGTGGCCTTCGGCGTACTGACCGTTGACTCGATCGAGCAAGCCATCGAACGTTCCGGCACCAAGGCCGGTAACAAAGGGGCCGAAGCTGCCTTGTCCGCCCTGGAAATGGTCAGCCTGCTGGCGCAGTTGGAGGCCAAGTGATTAGCGACGATAGCGATCGTTTCAACCCGCGCGATCCCAAGCCTGCAAACGCCGGCAAGCCATCCAAGAGCGCCAAGCGTCGCGAAGCCCGTCAGCTCGCGACCCAGGCGCTGTACCAGTGGCACATGGCCAAGCATTCGCTGAACGAGATCGAAGCGCAGTTTCGGGTCGACAACGATTTCACTGACATCGACGGCGCCTACTTCCGTGAAATCCTGCACGGGGTTCCGGCCAACAAGAACGAGATCGACACCGCGCTCGTGCCTTGCCTGGACCTGGCCATCGATGAGCTGGACCCGGTTGAACTGGCGGTCCTGCGGCTGTCCACCTGGGAGCTGCTCAAGCGCGTCGACGTGCCGTACCGCGTTGTGATCAACGAGGGTATCGAACTGGCCAAGGTCTTCGGTTCCACCGACGGCCACAAGTTCGTCAACGGTGTTCTCGACAAGCTGGCCCCGCGCCTGCGTGAAGCTGAAGTGAAGGCGTTCAAGCGCTGAACCGCGCTTGCAGCTGCCATGGGCGAGTTTGAGCTGATCCGTAACTTCTTCGCTGCCGCGCCTTGTGCGCAAGGCGGCGAGGGTGTTGCCCTGGGGATCGGCGACGACTGCGCCTTGCTGGCGGTTGCTCCTGGCGAGCAGTTGGCGATTTCCACCGACACCCTGGTGGCCGGTGTGCATTTCGCCGATCCCTGCGACCCCTATCTTTTAGGCCAACGCTCACTGGCGGTGGCTGTCAGCGATCTGGCTGCCATGGGCGCCACCCCGCTGGCCTTTACCCTTGCCCTGACCCTGCCGACGGTAAGCACCGATTGGCTGCAGGCCTATGCCTGCGGTCTGAACGCCATGGCCCAGAATTGCGGCGTGCGCCTGATTGGTGGTGACACCACTCGCGGCCCGCTGACCTTGACCCTGACGGTATTTGGGCGGGTGCCTGCCGGTCTTGCCCTGACCCGCAGTGGTGCCCGAGCAGGCGATTTGCTGTGTGTCGGCGGTGAGTTGGGCAATGCCGCCGGGGCCTTGCCACTGGTACTGGGCCAGCGCAGTGCTGATGCGACCATCGCCACCCCCTTGTTGGCCCACTACTGGTCACCGCAGCCGCAATTGGCCCTGGGCCAGGCGCTGCGGGGCAAGGCCACTTCGGCCCTGGATATCTCCGATGGCCTGCTGGCCGATTGCGGGCATATCGCGACCGCTTCGAAGGTCGCCTTGCAGGTGGAGGTGGAGAAACTGCCACTGTCCCCGGCATTGTTGAGCTTTCTTGGCGAACAGGGTGCCCGCGCGGCGGCCTTGAGTGGCGGCGACGACTATGTACTGGCCTTTACCTTGCCGCCTGCCGAACTGGCGCCGCTGTTGGCGGCCGGTTGGTCGGTGCAGGTGGTGGGGCGAGTGGTGGCCGGGCAGGGTGTGACCCTGCTGGACGCCGGCGGCCAGGACATCACCCCCGGCACCCGGGGTTATCAACACTTTCCGGAGACACCGTGACAGATCATCCCAAGCAGGTCCCGGCGGAGTTCGTGCCGCCGTCGGTCTGGCGTAATCCCTGGCATTTCCTGGCCTTCGGTTTTGGCTCCGGCACTTTGCCCAAGGCGCCGGGCACCTGGGGCTCGCTGGTTGCGCTACCCTTTATCCCGCTGTGGCAGATGTTGCCGGACTGGGGCTACTGGCTGATGCTCGGCGTCACCATGCTGTTTGGCTTCTGGCTGTGCGGCAAGGTCGCCGACGATCTGCGGGTCCATGACCACGAAGGCATCGTCTGGGACGAGATGGTCGGCATGTGGATCACCCTGTGGCTGGTGCCCGAGGGTTGGTACTGGCTGTTGGCGGGGTTCCTGGTATTTCGCTTCTTCGACATTCTCAAACCGTGGCCGATTCGCTGGGTCGACCGGCATGTCCATGGCGGTGTCGGCATCATGCTCGATGATGTGCTGGCCGGGGTGTTTGCCTGGTTGGCGATGCAAGGGCTGGTGTGGTGTTTCAGCTGAGGGATTAGGCATGGGGTTCTGCCGCGCGCTGCTGGTGTTGCTGGTGGTCTGGAGCTGCTCTGGCGTTCGGGCCGGCGAGTTGCAGGCGCAGCCCCAACAAGTGCGCATCGCCAGCGAGGAATGGAACGACTACACCGAAGCCGATGGCAAGGGCTTGGCCTGGGACATCCTGCGGGAGGTATTCGAACCCCAGGGCATCCTCGTCGAACGCAGCAGCGTGCCCTACACCCGTTCAGTGGGGCTGGTGCAGCGCGGTGAAGTGGATGCGCAGGTAGGAGCCTATCGTGGTGAATCCGCGGGTGTGCTGTATCCGCGCTGGAACTACGACACTGACCATATCTACGCCTTGGGCCTGGCCAGCAATCCCGAGCTGACCCTGGCGAACCTGGGCAGCTATCGGTTGGTCTGGGTTCGTGGCTACAAGTACCAGGACTACCTGCCCAATGTTCGCCGCTACAACGAAATTCGTCGCCGCATCGGCATCCTGCCGATGTTGCTGTACAGCCGTGCCGACTATTACATCGATGCCCAGACCGAGATCGACTACGTACTCGGACAAGCTGCGGAGCCGAGCCGGTTCAAGCGTACCCACCTGGCCGAGCTGCCGCTGTACCTGGGTTTTGCCGACAATCCTCGTGGTCGGGCCCTGCTTTCCTTGTACGACCGGCGCATGGAGCAATTGGTGAAAGACGGTGTCCTGCGGCCGATCTTCCTGCGCTGGAAGCAGCCTTATCCCTTTGATAGTGGGCTGCAACCGGCGGTCCGTTGATCAAACTTATCGATCTTTATCTCCGATAATTCAGCCTAAGCGTGCAGTGGAGGCTGCTGTTACAATGCCGCCTCTGCGAATCTCCAGTCCTCATACAGATCAGGAGCACAACAGTGCCCGTCGTTTTTGTTGCCGCTTCCAAGCTGCCTACGCCTTTTGCGCAATTCACCATGCATGGTTTTCTCGATGAAGCCACCGGTCGCGAGCACGTCGTGCTCAGCCTGGGGGACATCGCCGATGGCGCGCCGGTTCTCGGTCGCCTGCACTCCGAATGCCTGACCGGCGACGCCCTGTTCAGCCAGCGTTGCGACTGCGGTTCGCAACTGGAAGCTGCCCTGCGGGCCATCGCCCGGGAAGGTCGCGGGGTGCTGCTGTACCTGCGCCAGGAGGGGCGCGGTATTGGCTTGCTGAACAAGATCCGTGCCTATGAGCTGCAAGATGGTGGCGCCGATACTGTGGAAGCCAATGAGCGCCTGGGGTTCGCTGCGGATCAGCGTGACTACGCCATGTGCCTGCCGATGCTTGAGCATCTGGGGGTCAAGTCCCTGCGGCTGATGACCAACAACCCGCGCAAGGTCAAGGCACTGACCGACATGGGGATCCAGGTCGCCGAGCGGGTTCCGCTGCACACGGGCCACAACCCCCATAACAAACTGTACCTGGCGACCAAGGCCAGCAAGCTTGATCACATGATGGGCAATGAGCATCAGGGCGAGGTCGACCGCGCGTGACTCGGGGTCAAGTCAAGCGGCGCCTGACCGTAAGCTGGTGGCAGTACCTGGCCCTGGGCCTGGTGCCGTTGTTTGTGATCAACGCGCTGTTCGGCCAGGGCGAACCCATCCTGCCGGTGCTGGCGATGCCGTTCTTCATTGCCGGGGTGGCGTCGATGTTCGTCAGCCTGCGTTTCTTCGGCGGCTACAAGCACGCGCTGATTGCTACTCAGAAAGCCCTGGATACGCCTGAGGAACCGGCAGCCTGGATTCACTTGGCGGCCAGCCGGCGGGTGGCCTTTCTGGCGGCTTCGCTGCCGGCCTGGGTCGGTGCCCTGGCGGTATTCGTCGGCCTTGAAGCGGTGCCCTTGATGCTCCTGGCTTTGTCCACTGCGGTGCTGTTCTACCTCTACCGTATTCCGCGTCAACTGGGCTGATGCTGCGCTGGCTGGCGGTCTTCTGCCTGTTGGCCAGCGCTCCGGTGCAGGCTGCGCAGCGAGTGGTCAGCCTGGCGCCGTCGCTCTCGGAAATCGTCGTGGAGCTGGGGGCTGCCGAGTTGCTGGTGGGCGTACTGGACGCTGGTGAACGGCCAGCGTCGCTCAAGGACCTGCCTTCGGTGGGGCGTTACGGCCAACTGGATATCGAGCGCTTACTGAGCCTCAAACCTGACCTGCTGTTGCTCTGGCCGGGCAGTGTTGGTCCGGCTCAGCGCGACCAACTGGCGCGCCTGGGAATCCCTACCTTTGTCGCCGAACCTCATGACTTTCAGCAGCTGACCGCGCAGATCGCCGAGATCGGCGAGCGTCTGGGTCGCCCGGTGGCTGGCCGCGAACTGGCCGCCGAGTTGAACCGGCAACTGGCCGGATTACGCGCCCGCTATCACCGTGAACCGCCGTTGCCGGTGTTCTATCAGGTCTGGGACTCGCCGCTGTACACCGTGGGCGGTGGGCAGATCATCAGCGAAGCCTTGAGCGTCTGCGGGGCGCGCAATGTGTTTGCCGACCAGCCGCTGCCGGCGCCCCAGGTCAGTATCGAGTCGGTGTTGCAGCGCAATCCGCAGGCGATCCTGGCCACCGTCCAGGGGCAGCTGGATGCCTGGATGGCCTGGCCGCAGATCGCGGCGGTGCAGCAGGGGCGGTTGTTGCTGGTGAGGGACAAGGGCCTGGAGCGGCCCAGTGGGCAGATGATTGCAGCGACTGCCAAGCTCTGTGCCTTGATCGCGCCCGAGCGCTGAGCCCCTTCGCCGGCGAGCCGGCTCCTACGGGGTCGGTGTAGGAGCTGGCTTGCCAGCGAAGGCGGCGGACCTTACAGCTCAGGCGTCCAGGTCACGCCGAGCATCCAGGTGCGGCCTTCTTCGCGGTAGCCGTAACCGTTGCGGTTGTATTCGTAGAGCTCGCGGGTATAGGACTTGTTGAAGACATTGTCGAGTTTCAGGTCCAGCTTTAGCTCCCGTTTGAGCGCCCAGCTGCTGCGCAGACCGAACAGGCCGTAGCCGCCCACAGGCACCTGCTTTTTTACGCTCAGGTCTTCATAACTCTTGCTTACCAGTTGCCAGCTGGCACCGAACGCCAATAGGTCGAACTGTCGGTCCAGGTCCAGGCTCAAGGTGCGGCGGGCACGGCGCGGCAGTTGATGGCCATTCTTGCGGTTGCGTGGATCGATGATTGCGGTACCGATGCTGGTTTGCCAGCCGAGCAGCTCCTGTTTCAGGGCCGCCTCGAAACCATTGATCCTTGCTGCGCCAACGTTTTCCGGGCGCTGCGCAACACGGTCATAAATAATCGCGTCTTTGATATCGGTTCGGTAGATCGAGGCTTCCAGGCGGCTGCTTTGCGTCAGCTGGCTACGCCATTGCAGTTCATAGCTCTTGGAGTGCTCCGGCTTGAGATCGGGATTGCTGAAACCGGGGTAATACAGATCGCTGAAATTGGGCGCCCGGAAGCCTTCGCTGTAGGACAGCAGCAGGTCATTGTCCGGGTTAAGCGGCAGGGTGAAGGTGCCGCTCCAAGTGTTCTGGCTGCCATATTGCTGGTTTTGGTCACGGCGCAAACCCAATTCGGTGGAGAAGCTTTCACTGTGAAAACGATGCTGGATGAAGGCTGCCCGGTTCCAGCGGCTGTCTTCGGCAAATTGTGCCGGGCTGGTATTGAGCCGGTCTTCGTACCAGTCTGCGCCGAGGATCAGACTGTTGTCCTCGTCCAGGCGCATATCGTTCTGCCAGTTCAGCGAGTCCCGGTAGGTATTGAATACGCTACGTTCGTCGCTGAGCTTGTCGCGTTTGAGGTCGCGGTTTTCGCTATGTCCGAGTTCTAGCCGCGATTTCCAGTAGTCATTGAGGTTCGCGTCGAGATAGCCGCTGACGCTGCTGACACTGAAGTCGGTGTAAGGATCCTGGGCGAAGACGTTGTAGCTTGAGTCGTAGCGTCCGAAAGGGTTGTCGTAGCGAGCGCGGCCACGGTTATCCAGCAGGTTGAAGCCTACCTCCAAATCATCGTTCAGCGCGTGGCTGAGGGTGAAGCTCAACGACTTGTTGCGGTAGCCGTCATGGTCGGTATCGCTGGGGAACGACTCATGGGTCCAGTCGATCCCCGCCGTTTCATCCAGGCTGGCGCCGAGGCTGAAGCGGGTACGCTCATCGCCGCCGGAAAGGCCGAGGCTGCGTTCCCAGGTCTGGTTGCTGCCGAATCCCACATGCATGCGTCCTTGCAGACCTTGCTGGGCGCCACGCCGGGTGAAGATCTGGATCACTCCACCAATCGCGTCGCTGCCATAGATCACTGAGCGTGAGCCGCGCAGCACTTCCACTCGTTCGATCTGCTGGACATTCAGGTACTGCAGATTGCTGTCGCCGGAAGATGAGCTGCTGATGCGCTGGCCATCCACCAACACCAGGCTCTGGGCCGATCCGGTGCCGCGCAGATAGATGCCCAGCAGGCTGCCGCGACCACCGCTGCGCGCGACCTGCACACCGGGCACCCGTTGCAGCAGGTCGGTCAGGCTACTGGGCTGCAGGCGGTCGATGTCTTCCCGGGTGAACACGGTGTTGGCGGCGCTGCTGTCGTTGCGCGCCTCCACCTGGCGGTTGGCGCTGATCAGCATCTCGGGCAGTTTCAGCGCTTGATCGCGGTCGGGGGTGTCGGCAAAGAGTTCGGCACAGGGCAGCAGGAAAAGCGGCAGGGCCAGGCGAGAAAGTTTCATGGCTATTCCGTTAGCGCGGCTCGGCCTTCGCCGCAGAGTGTGAAGCCGGATAAGGAAGGGAGCAAAAGCGCCGCCCGCATGGCGGGCGTGCAGCAGCGGCTACAGGTAGCCGCTGTGGATCAAGCCAGGCCCAGCAGTTCCAGGCGCTGGCGTACCGAAGCTTCGATGCCGGCTTCGTCGAGGCCGCATTCGGCGAGCATCTGCGCCGGTTTGGCGTGCTCGACGTAGGCATCCGGCAGGCCCAGGTGCAGGATCGGCTTGAGGATGCTCTCGCGAGCCAGGAACTCGCTGACTGCACCACCGGCGCCGCCCATGATGGCGTTCTCTTCGATGGTCACCAGCAGTTCGTGACTGCCGGAAATTTCGCGGACCAGGGCTTCGTCCAGGGGTTTGACGAAGCGCATGTCGATCACGCTGGCATCGAGCTTCTCGGCCACTTGCAGGGCTTCGGCCAGTTGTACGCCAAACACCAGCAGCGCAACCTGTTTGCCTTGGCGACGGATTACACCCTTGCCGATCTCGATCGGTTCCAGGTCCTTGTCGATCGGCGCATTGGGGCCGCTGCCCCGTGGATAACGCACCGCCGCCGGGCCGTTGTACAGGTGGCCGGTGCTGAGCATCTTGCGCAGCTCGTTCTCGTCGCTTGGGGTCATCACCACCATGCCGGGGATGCAGCGCAGGTAGGACAGGTCGAAGCTGCCGGCATGAGTCGGGCCGTCTTCGCCCACCAGGCCGGCGCGGTCGATGGCGAACAGCACATCGAGGTTCTGTACCGCCACGTCATGGATCAGTTGGTCATAGCCGCGCTGGAGGAAGGTCGAATAGATCGCCACCACCGGCTTGGCGCCTTCGCAGGCCATGCCGGCCGCCAGGGTCACCGCGTGCTGCTCGGCAATCGCCACGTCGAAGTAGCGCAGTGGGAATCGCTCGCTGAAGGCTACCAGGTCGGAACCTTCCTTCATCGCCGGGGTGATGCCCACCAGGCGTGGGTCGGCAGCGGCCATGTCGCACAGCCATTCGCCGAATACAGCGGAATACTTGGGCCCGCCGGTCTTCTTCGGTGCAGCGGCCGGAGCGTCCAGCGGCTCCAGCTTGGTGATGGCGTGGTAGCCGATGGGATCGACTTCCGCCGGGGCGAAGCCCTTGCCCTTCTTGGTCACCACATGCAGGAACTGCGGACCCTTGAGGTCACGCATGTTGCGCAGGGTGGCGATCAGGGTCGGCAGGTCGTGGCCATCGATAGGGCCGATGTAGTTCCAGCCCAGCTCTTCGAACAGGGTGCCGGGAACCAGCATGCCCTTGGCATATTCTTCGGTGCGGCGAGCGATTTCCCAGGCACCGGGCAGGCGCGACAGCACTTTCTTGCTGCCTTCGCGCATGCTGGCGTAGGTGCGGCTGGAGAGGATCTTGGCCAGGTAGTTGGACAGCCCGCCGACATTGCGCGAGATCGACATGTCGTTGTCGTTGAGGATCACCAGCATATTGGCGTCCACTTCCGGCGCGTGGTTCAGGGCCTCGAAGGCCATGCCCGCAGTCAGGGCGCCGTCGCCGATCACCGCAATGGCCTTGCGCTCGCTGTTCTGCAGGCGGGCGGCGATGGCCATGCCCAGGGCAGCGCTGATGGAGGTGCTGGAGTGGCCGACGCCGAAGGTGTCGTACTCGCTCTCGGAGCGCCGGGGGAAAGCGGCCAGGCCGTCTTTCTGACGCAGGCTGGCCATCTGCTCGCGGCGCCCGGTGAGGATCTTGTGCGGATACGCCTGGTGACCCACGTCCCACACCAGCCGGTCGTCCGGGGTGTCGAACACGTAATGCAACGCGATGGTCAGCTCGATGACCCCAAGACCGGCACCGAAATGCCCGCCGGTCTGGCCGACCGTGTAGAGCAATTCCAGGCGCAACTCATCGGCCAGGGTTTCCAGCTCGGCTTCACCTAACCGGCGCAGGCCGTCCGGCGTCTGGGCACGGTCGAGCAGCGGCGTGGTCGGGCGTTTGCGGGGAATCTCATGAAACGTCGTGGGCATCAGGCGAATCGTTATAGGTATAGAAAGAGGCGGCAGTTTACCTTATGCATCGCAAGCTGCCCACGCAGAGCGCCGAACTTGGCCGATATGCGGTCCGGCTATCGGGCGCCGATCAGCTGCGGCGCTCGACGATATACCGCGCCAGCTCGCGCAAAGGCTCGGCCGCTGCGTCAAACGGACGCAGCGCGTGTAGCGCCTGGTCCCGCAATTCCAGGGCGTACTCCTTGGCTGCGGCCAGGCCCAGCAGTGCCGGGTAGGTCGGTTTGTCCCGAGCGATGTCGGCGCCCTGGCGTTTGCCCAGGGTCGCGGTATCACTTTCGACGTCGAGGATGTCGTCCTGCACCTGGAATGCCAGGCCGATGGCCTGGGCGTAGGTCTGCAAGGATTTCAGTTCGTCTTTCTCGGCCCGGCCACTGGCCAGTGCGCCGAGGATGACACTGGCCTCGATCAGCGCGCCGGTCTTGTGCCGGTGCATGTATTCCAGGGCTTGCTGGTCGAGCTTGAGTCCTACCGAGCCCAGGTCGATGGCCTGGCCGCCTACCATGCCCGCCGGGCCCGCCGCCTGGGCCAAAGTGGTGACCATGCGCAGGCGGATCTCGGCGCTGGCGTCGCTCAGGCCCGGGTCCAGCAGGGCGCTGAAGGCCAGACTTTGCAGGCCGTCACCGGCGAGGATCGCGCAGGCTTCATCGAAGGCCTTGTGGGTGGTGGGCTGGCCGCGACGCAGATCGTCATCGTCCATGGCCGGCAGGTCGTCGTGGACCAGGGAGTAGGCATGAATCAGTTCCACCGCGCAGGCGGCGCCGTTGGCTTGCTCGGGCAGGCCGCCCAGGGCCTCGCAGGCGGCATAGGCCAGCAGCGGGCGCACACGCTTGCCGCCATTCATCACGCTGTAGCGCATGGCTTCATAAAGGCGGACAAGTTCGGGGCTTGGGGCGGTGAACAGGGTATGCATTGCAGCGTCGACGCGGGCCTGACTGCTGGCCTGATAGGCGGTAATCATTCTGCTTGTTCCGCATCGAAGGGTTGTTCCGCCAGTTCGCCGTCGCGCTCGAGGAGGATCTGTACCTTCTGCTCGGCCTGGGCCAGGGCAGCCTGGCAGTCACGGGTCAGGCCAATGCCTTGTTCAAAGGCGGTCAACGAGTCTTCCAGCGACAGCTCGCCGTTCTCCAGACGCTCGACCAGGGTTTGCAGGTCGGCGAGGGATTGTTCGAAATCTAAGGCAGCTTTTTTGCGGGCCATGGCGGCTATCCCGGTTGACGTTAAACCGGCGCGACACTAGCAGACACCGGGGTTTCGGGCAAATGAGAAGCGCTCGCTGGCGTGCTGTTGACGGGGGCTGCGCAAGGATGGATTGAGGGGCGCCGGCAAGACTTGCAGCTCACAGGACTGAGCGCGGTGATATCGCCGTAATGGCACTTGTGGCGCGGGTTTCAGGGCATTGCCAATTCCCTCGCAAAATCCCTTTTCGCCAATTGTGCAACAGGCGCCAAGTCGCTAATCTGCGGCCTTTCCAACGCCCTTTGTCGCCGGGCATTCTTTCTGAATATTTGCAGCCGCGCCGAGGATCTGGCGCCAGGGTTTTCCCATGCATGGCAGGACGCACTACATGCGCGTTTTATCCTCCCTTCTGCTGACCTTGCTGGTGGCCGGGGCGGCGTTCGCCGAACCTTCCGCCGAACTTCAGGAACCCCTGGGCGGCTGGCGCTATTCCGGACTGCTGGACCGTACCGAGCAGGACCGAGTGGCCTATCCGACTCCGCCCATCGACCGCGGCATTCAACGCAATCGCACCCTGATCGAGGGCCAGCTCAAGGCCATAGGTCATCTGCGCCAGCCCCACAGTCTGTCGGTCAACGGCAATCCGCTGAACCTCTACACCGACGAACAGGGCCGCTTCGCTCGCCCTTATGCCTTTGGCGCCGGCTCCAACAGCGTCGAAGTGCGCAGCTCCGAGGGCAAGTCCCTCAAGCGCGTGCAGTTCTATGAGGCCAATCAGAACAAGACGCCCCCGCGCATTCGCGTGGTGTTGGGCTGGGACGATCCCAAGGCCGAGCTGGACATGCACATCATCACCCCGGACGGTCAGCACGCGTTCTTCGGTCATCCCGGCCTGACCAACGGCGGCGGCCTGGACCCGGATGGGGTCGACGGGCCGGGCCCGGAAATGTTCACCATGACCGCGCCGCTGCGGGGCACCTATCTGATCTACGTCAACTACTGGGGCAACTTCGGCAGTGGCGGATACAACTTCGACGAAGGCAGCAATCAGAACGAGGTGATCACCTCGCAGATCAACCTGATCCTTAACGAAAACACCGTCGATGAGAAACGCGAGACCTTTATCGTGCCCATGCGGGCCATCGGCGACCTGTTGCTGGTCAAGTCTTTCAACTATTGAACATCCCGCACCACGGATGAATTGGGCTTTGTGAATCATGAGCGAAAACACAGCATCCCCGGCGGCCGGCGTCCCCGGTACTGAACAACCCGGCAGCAAGCGGCGCTGGCCGGCCCTGGTCGTGGGCCTGTGCCTGGTGGCGGCCGCCATTACGGGGGTGGGCTGCAAGCCCAAGACTCCGGTGGCTGAGCTGGCCGGCGACAAGCTGGGCCTGAGCCGCCCCGACGGGCTGCTGGAGACCCACTCCCTGACCCAATTGCCCAAGGACCTGCTGGCGGTGCCTTTCCTCAAGGAAACACTGACCGAGGACTTCGTCTTCTATTACCAGGCCCACGTCGATCGCCTGGGCCTGATCGGCAGCCTGCGCCGGATCATCTACGAGCATGACCTGAAATTGCAGGACAACCTGATCGAGCAACTCTTCGATCAGCCGGCGGATGTGGCGCTGTGGCGTGGCGCCGACGGGCGCCTCAAGGACTTTTTGCTGGTGATGGACCGTGGCGGCCTGGCCAAGCTGCTGGAGCCTTTGGCCAAGGTCGCCCTGGATGACACCCAACTGAGCAAGCTGGCGGACCTCAAGGTCGGCGGCGATGCGGTGGCCCTCTATCAGTTGAATTACAACGCCGGCAAATCTCTGGCGTTCGCTTCCCATGGCGACAAGCTGGTGGTGCTGTCCAACGCGGCCAAGCTGTATGACCTCGGCACCGGTGCCAATGATGAACACGGCGCGGTCTCCACCGCGGCCCTGGAGGCTCTGCTCAACGGTGACAAGCTGTTCCCCGAGGCTTTTGGTCTGGAGGCGCGCAAGCCTGAAGTGCAGCAGCGGCTGGCGGTCAACGCCAGTGTCCTGGCCATGGGGTATCAGCGTTTCATCCCCAACTTCGCCGGCTTGCGCTTCGATATGGACGCCAAGGGCTGGCACAGTTACCTGGCCATGGAGGAGCAGGACAACCAGCCGGACTTCGACTTCAAACCGATCTGGCAGGCCATGCCCATGGGCGCCAGCGCCTGTGTGGCGCTGCCTTTGGCGGCGGAGCAGCAGAAGCCGCTGCTGGTCAAGCTGGGCGCCGAAGAGTCGGTGGCCCAGGCCCTGACCGAGCACATGGCCGGCACCGCAGGCCTGTGCTGGTACGCCGATTCGCGGCTGTATACGCCGCTGCTGGTGGCCAGACTCAAGGATCAGGACAGCGCCAAACTCGATGCCGACCTGGGCAAGCTGTTCGGCTCCATGGTCGGTTCCCGGGAGAGCAAGGTGGCCGAGCGGATCTTCCCGGTGGAGGAGCAACAGAGCGGTGACATGCACCTGTGGCAGCGCCAGGTCAGCTCCAACTTCGGCCAGTACCCGGCCAAGGACGCCAAGGCCCCGCAAACCATCACCGGCCGCGCCTTCATGCAGGTCAGCCTGGCCCGCCATGGCTCGACCCTGGTGTTCTCGCTGGATGACAAACTGGTGAACAAGGCCCTCGGCACCCTGGACAAGCGCTTCCCGCCCTTGGCCGACGTGGTGCCTGCGGACGCGCTGATGCCGGTCTACCTGGGCCCGCAATCCCTGGCGCAGCTGATTCAGCAGGAAACCTTCGACAGCCTGCCCCAGGACATGGAACCGGTGTTCAACAACGCCGCGCAAACCTACCTGGTGCCCAAACTGCGCACCCTGGGCGGTTATGGCAAATATGCCCTGACCCTGCCCGAAGGCAGCGAGCCCAACGGTCACTGGCAATGGCTGCCCCTGCAATGGCGCGCGCTGTGAGTACATGGCGCAAAAGCCTGGGCAGCCTCGGCCTGTTGGCCCTGCTGCTGAGCAATGCCGTGGGCGCGTCCCAGGCTCCGCCGTTGGACGTGCAGCAGTCCCAGGTGTTTCGCGCCTGGTTCGTGCGCATCGCCCAGGAGCAACTGAGTCAGGGGCCGAGTCCGCGCTGGTACCAGCAGGATTGCGCCGGGCTGGTGCGCTTTGCCGCCAACGAAGCGCTCAAGGCCCACGACAGCAAATGGCTGCGGGCCAACGGCATGTCCAATCGCTACCTGCCGCCGGAGCTGCAACTGAGCGAAGGCCAGCGCGGCCTGGCCCAGCAGTGGCAGCAGGGCGGTGGTCAGACCGGGCCTTACGTCAACGCCATCAAGCTGATCCAGTTCAACAGCCACCTGGTCAGCCGTGACCTGGGTCAGGCGCGTCCCGGCGACCTGCTGTTCTTCGATCAGGGCGACGACCAGCACCTGATGATCTGGATGGGCCGCAACATCGCCTATCACACCGGCACCACCACTCCCACCGACAACGGCATGCGCTCGGCTAGCGTGCAGCAACTGATGACATGGAAGGACACCCGATGGATACCCGACCCCGCCAACCCCAACTTCATCGGCATCTATCGACTGAACTTCCTCACCCAATGAGCGAACCGCGTATGTCCCGTTTTCTGTTTCGCCTGACCCTGGCCTTGACCCTGCTGGCCCCCGTGGCCCTGGTCAACGCCGAAGACTCGGTGCCGTCCAGCGATTACGCGGCGGTCTCCGGTGAGAGTTTCTTCCTTCTGGCCGACAGCAGCTTCGCCAGCGATGAACAGGCCATGGTGCGCCTCGAAGCCCCGGGGCGTGACTACCGGCGTTTCCGCATGGAGCCTTACGGCGGCGCGGACATCCGGGTGTACCGGATCGACCAGCCGCTGGACTTCCTCAAGCGCCAGAAAAACCTGCACCGGGTCGTCAGTGACGGTCAGTTCAAGGGCGAGGGTCTGTCCAACACCCTGGCCTACCTGTGGGACAACTGGTATCGCAAATCCCGTCGGGTCATGCAGCGCGCCTTCTCCTACGAGTCGCGCAAGCAGGTCATCGAAGAGGTGCCGGAACTGAGGATGGGTAACTCGATGCTGGCGCCGACGCCGTACGAGGCCCAGCCGCAGTTCGCTCTGATCCCGGGGCTGCCGCTGGTGACCCAGTTCCGCTATCCGCTGTGGCAGGCCAAGCCGATCCAGCCGCCGGCCGGGGTTGATCTGTCGGGTTCCTCCAGCCAGTTCATCAACGTTGCTCCGGGCAACGTCTATATCCCGTTGGGGCAACTCAAACCGGGCCTGTACCTGGTGGAAGCCCTAGTGGGCAAGTACCGCGCCACCACCATGGTCTTCGTCTCCAACACTGTGGCGGTGAGCAAGATTGCCGGCGACGAGCTGCTGGTCTGGGCTGCGGGCAAACACGAAGGCAACTCGGTGCCCAAGGTCAACGTGCTGTGGACTGATGGCCTCGGTGTGATGAACAGCGGCGCCACCGACGAGCAGGGCCTGGTGCGCCTGAAACACGTCAGCCCCGAGCGTTCCTACGTGATTGGCGAGGACCAGGAAGGCGGGGTATTCGTCTCCGAGAACTTCTATTACGACAGTGAGATCTACGACACCAAGCTCTATGCGTTCACCGACCGGCCGCTGTATCGCCCGGGGGACTGGGTGTCGCTGAAAATCGTCGGCCGCGAGTTCAAGAATGCCCGGGATTCGGTGCAACCAGGAGCCGGCACGGTCAATGTCAGCGTGCTGGATGCCGCCGGTACCGCATTGCAGAACCTGACCCTGAACCTGGATTCCAAGTCCGGCACCCAGGGGCGCTTCCAACTGCCGGAAAACGCCGTGGCCGGTGGTTATGAGCTGCGTTTTGGCTACAAGGACCAGGTCTACAGCAGCGCCTTCCGCGTGGCTGAGTACATCAAGCCGCACTTCGAGATTGCCCTGAGCCTGGCCAAGCCGGACTTCAAGACCGGCGAGCCGGTGAAGGGCAACCTGGTGCTGCTGTATCCGGACGGCAAGCCGGTGGCCAATGCGCGCCTGCAACTGAGCCTGCGGGCCCAGCAGCTGTCCATGGTGGACAACGAGCTGCAGTACATGGGCCAGTTCCCGGTGGAGCTGACCAGTGCCGAGCTGACCACTGACTCCAAGGGCAGTGCCACCCTCGATCTGCCGGCGGCCAGCAAGCCGAGCCGCTACATGCTCACCGTGTTCGCCAGCGACGGTGCGGCGTACCGGGTCAAGACCACCAAGGAAATCCTCATCGAGCGTGGCGCCGCGAGCTTCAGCCTCAGCGCCCCGCAGCGTTTCAGTGCGGTCGGCGACAAGGTGCAGTTCAGCTACGCCAATCAGAACACCAGCGAGCAAAGCAAGAACCTCAAGCCCAGCGGCTACAGCTGGGTACGTCTGGAGGACCAGTCCACCGGCAATGGCAAGCTGGCCGCCGCCGACAACGGCTTCGCCCTGGCCTTCGAGCGTCCCGGCACTTACAACCTGACGCTGAAGGACGAGCACGACCGAGTGCTGGGCGGCACCAGCCATGCGGTCACCGGTGAAGGCGTGAAGGCCGTGCCGGGTACTGTGGAAATCGTCCTCGACAAGCCCGAATACAAGACCGGCGACGAAGCTCTGGTGCTGATTACCTTCCCTGAGCCGATCAACGACGCGCTGCTGTCCCTGGAGCGCGACAAGGTTGAGGCCACCGCGCTGCTGTCCAAGGGCGGCGACTGGTTGAAAGTGGAAAAGCTCAGCCCGACCCAATACCGCGCCCGGGTGCCGGTCAAGGACAACTTCGCGCCGAACCTGACCTTCTCGGTGCTCTACACCAAGGGCGGCGAGTACAGCTTCCAGAATGCCGGGATCAAGGTGCTGACGCCGCAGATCGATGTGGCCATCCACACCGACAAGGAAAAGTACCAGCCGGGCGACATGGTCACCGTGGACCTGTCCACGCAGTTCGCTGGCAAGCCGGTACCGGCGCACCTGACCGTCAGCGTGGTGGACGAGATGGTCTATGCGCTGCAGCCGGAAGTGGCGCCGAGCATCGATCAGTTCTTCTACCACCCACGGCGCAATAACGTGCGTACCAGCGCCAGCCTGTCGTTCATCAGCTACGACGTGGCGCTGCCGGGTAGCCCGACGGCCCCGGGCAAGGCCAATCGCAGCGAGCGTGGGGTCAAGGTGCTGGAGCGACCACGTCGTGAAGACGTCGACACCGCCGCCTGGCAGCCGGAGCTGGTGACCGATGACAGTGGCAAGGCGCGTTTCACCTTCCGCATGCCGGATTCCCTGACCCGCTGGCGCATTACCGCTCGGGCCATCGCCGATGACGGCCAAGTGGGGCAGAAGAAACAGTTCGTCCGTTCCGACAAGGCCCTGTACCTGAAGTGGAGTGGCCCGACCCGCTTCCGCAGTGGCGACAAGCCGGATCTTGGGGTGTTTGCCTTCAGCCAGTCCGAGCAACCGGCCAAGGCCGAGCTGGTTATCCATTACGCCGGTGAGTCCCAGCGCTTGCCGCTGACCCTCAACAGCGGCATCAACTATGTGGCGCTGCCGGCCATTGCCCCGGGCAACGGCGAGTGGAGTGCCGAGCTGGTGCAGGGCGGCAAGACCGTGGATGCCCTGGCCGTGCGCCTGGTGAGCAGTGCGGCCGGCTGGCAGACGGTGCAAACCCAGAGCCTGGACGTGGTCAGCACCAGCACGCCGTTGGGTCTGCCGGCCGATGCCGCAGAGATCCGCCTGCACCTGGACGACAGCCCGCAAGCGCTGTTCCGTTCGGCCCTGGATAGCTTGCTGGAGTACCCCTATGGCGGCGTCGAGCAGACTGCCAGCCAGTTGCTGCCGTTGAGCGTTGCCTACCCGGCGCTGGCCAGCAACCCGCAGATCCGTGATCGGTTGCGCCTGATCATGCAGAACAGCCGCCTGCGCCTAGTGCACATGGCCGGGCCGGAAGCGGCATTCACCTGGTGGGGCGAAGAGGCCGATGCAGACGCCTTCCTCACCGCCTACGCCTACTACGCCGATTGGCATGCCAGCAAGGTCATGGACCTGAACCTGCCACCGGAGCACTGGCAGCGGGTGCTGGACGTCTACGCCAAGCAGGCCGGCAACACGCCATTGCTGCAACGGGCACTGATCCTGTCCTTCGCCCGTGAGATGAACCTGCCGATCAACACCCTGGTCAGGGGACTGATGGACGACCTGGCCAAGGTGGGAGCCGGTCCGGCCGCCAGCATGGATGACGACAGCAGTGACAGCCTGGTGATGGTGGACCCGGATTCGGCCCTCGGCCTGGCCAGCGCCCGGGTGCTGACAGCCGCCCTGGCGCGGGACGCCAAGGTCACGCCGCCACCTGCCTTCGTGGCGCAGCTGGAGGCTGCACAGCAGCAGGTCGACATCAGCTCGCAGCTTTTCGCTCAGGCAATGAATCTGTCCTTGAAGCCTTTCGATCAAGCGACGGCGCGCGCATTGCTGCAACGTCTGCTGCCATCGCAACCGACCCTGGACCGTGCTCTGGCCCTGACCTGGCTGCAGCGCAGCGTGGCCCAGTCGGCACCGGCCGAGGCTTTGAATCCGGGCCAGGGCTGGCAACAGCAGCAGGGCGCCAGCGGCGAACGCTACTGGCAGTGGCAAGGGCCGCAGGTGCCTGCCGTGCTGACCCTGGACAAGGTGCCGGAGCGTCCGCTGCGGGCCTCGGTCAGCTACCTGAGCAAGCTGGACATGGGCACGCCGTCGCCGGTGAACATTACCCGTCGCCTGTTGCGCCTGGTTCCGGGCGACGAGGCCTTCACCTTCAAGCTGGAACCGGTGGGCAACAAGCCGATCGCCAGTGACGGGCTGTACCTGGACGAAGTGATCATCGCCAACGAGGGCAGCCGGCCGCTGCTGTACGGCATGCTGGAAGTGCCGTTGCCGCCGGGCGCCGATGTCGAGCGCACCACCTGGGGTATCAAGCTGGCCGGCCCTGCGGGTACTGAAGCGGCGTCCCTGGAAAAGGCTCGTTTCGAACCCGGGCAGATGAGCTATGCAGTGCCGCTGGATGCGTTGAACGACAGCAGCGAAGTGCGTCTGCGGCATTTGATCCGTTTCTCCCAGAAAGGCCAGTTCAACTTGCCTCCGGCACGTTTCTACCAGGTGTATGCACCGGAGCATCAGGCTCAGGAGCGTACGCCGGCACTGGGTCAGGTCACGGTCAAATAACATGACGCGGTGTTGGGCCTGGTTGTGCCTGTGTCTACTCCCTGGGTTGGTGACAGCCCAGGATGAGCCTCTGCGTCTGGCCTGGAAAGCCGCCCCGGACAGCGAGCTGGTGAGCTTGAGCAAGACTCAGGTGCTGGCTCGCGAGCCGTTGCCGCAGGATCTGCAAGCGCCCCTGGGCAGTGTCTGGAAACTCTTTGTCTACGCCTGGCTGGTGGATACCGGTGCGCAAGAACCGGCCTATGCCTGTCAGGGCAAATCCAGGGACGAGGTCTATTGCTGCACGGCAGGCGGCAGCATTGCCCGGGATCAGGCCCTGATTCGCTCCTGTGGTCTGTACTTCGAACCTCAGCGCTTGCAACTGTCCAGCGCCGACTGGCGCGCCTATTGGCAAGAGCGCAATGCTCCGAACTGGCTGCAGGACCTGGACCAGTTGCAACCCCAGACCCGGGTTCCGGTGGCGCAGCTGTTGCAGGTGCTGGCGCTGCTGCCGGCACGGGATACGGCGCGGCGTGTGCTGCTGGACGTGGTGCTCAATGCCGGTGACGGTGCTGTGGTGGGGGATGTGGGTGGGCGCCTGCGGGTCAAGACCTGGAGCTGGCTGGCGGATCAGGACCCGCAGTCGCGCCAGGGCGGTTTTGCCGGTTGGCTGGTGGATGGCACGCCGCTATGGGTGGGCGGGCGCGGCACCAGCCAGCGGGTGTTGAAGGACTACGCCCAGGCCCTGAATCAGGTGCTGCCGGACAATCCGCCTGTGGATAAAGGCCGCTGCGTGGAAGTCAGTCTGTTTTCCCGCTACCCGCTCAAAAGCGTCAGCCAGAAGGGTCAGCTAGCCAGGCCGGGTGCTCTGCAAGGGGATTACCGGGTGGAGTTTGCCAACGGCAACCGGCTGGATATTCACAGCGCCGGCGAATTGTTCCTGCAGCAAGACCCGGCGGCCCAGCGACTGGTAGCGCGCCTGGACCGTGAAGAATATGTGGCCCGTGTGCTGCAACGCGAAGCCAGCAGTGAACCGGTGGAGGCCGCCAAGGCCCTGGCCGTGGCGATCCGCACCTACCTGTTGCAGAACGCTGGGCGCAGCGGCGAATGCCTGAGTATCGATGACAGCAGTAATCGCCAGCGGGTCGCGCCGCGCCCGGCGACAGCCGAGGCCCGGGCCATTGCCGCCTGGACCAGCGATCTGGTGCTGGCCGGCACGCAAGTCACCTACCACTCGGACCTGATTGCGCCGGACAAGCTGTCCTGGCAGCAGGCCGTGGAGCAGGCGCGCTCCGGCCAGCGCTACGACGCCATCCTGTTGCATGCCTATCCCCGCGCCAGCCTCAGTCGCTGGGACAACCCGGTAGCATCCTGCGAGCCCTTGCCAGCGGCCCAGGAGTGGCTGTTGAACCAGCGTCGGCGCTGGCGCCAGCCGCTGGAGCAAGAGATTGGCTACAACGAAATCAGCCAGTTCGCCGTGTGCCGCCTGAGTTTCGGCCGGCCCTACGTTGACCGCGAACGGCAACGCATCTACGTCCGTGGCGTGCTCTCGCTGCAAGACCGCCTCGACTTGACTCACGAATACCTGCACCTGGCCTTTGAAGCTCATCCCAACGGCCAGGATGAAACCTACATCGAAGGGCTCGCCCGTCATCTTTTATTGGAATAGGCCATGAAACTTCCTGCTCCCCCGGTCCTCCTGTTCCTTTGCGGAATGTTCAGCCTGCCCATGGCCCTGGCTGACAGCGGCATCCAGCTCGACACCCCCAAAGGCGGCTGGCGTACCCGCGCCGTCGATGGCGAGCAATACATTCAGGAGGTCAACTACCCGGCCTCTTCGGTGAACACGCGCCAGGGCCAGGCCAATACCGCGCGTATCAGCGGGCAGATCAAAGGCGCGCCCAAGGCGAACAAGGAGCCCGGCAAGCTGATCGTCAACGGCGTCAGCATGCCGCTCAAGTTCGATGAACAAGGCGGTTTCGATCGGCCGTATTCCTTCCCCAATGGCAGCAACAGCGTCGAAGTGCGCAGCCCGGACGGCCAGCAGCGCAAGCGCGTGCAGTTCCTCAATACCGGCGGTGGCGTGACTCCGCCCAAGTTGCGGGTGCTGCTGTCCTGGGACAGCGACAACACCGACCTTGATCTGCATCTGGTGACCCCCGACGGCGCGCACATCTGGTACGGCGACCGCGTGGCTCCCAACGGCGCCGCCCTGGATGTGGACGTGACCACCGGCTACGGTCCGGAGATCTTCTCCATGCCGGCGCCGCTCAAGGGCCAGTACCTGGTTTATGTGAACTACTACGGTGGCGGTTATCGCAGTGATGACGATGAAGACGGCGGCCAGGAAAACGCCGTGCAGCCGCTGACCACGGCCCAGGTCACGGTGATCACCGAGGAAGGCACGCCGGATGAGAAGAGGGAGTCCTTCATCGTGCCGATGCGGGCCCCCGGGGAGCTGACCCTGGTACGTAGTTTCAGCTATCCATGATCGAGCTCAATCTATCCGCTTGCCCGGGCATTCGTTCATTGCGCTGAGACAATACGATTGCCCGGCGTTTGCCTTGCAATGAATCACCATTCATTGGCAGGGAAATGCAGAGCATGGGTAGGTTTCAATCGTGGTTGAAGTGCTGTGTAGTGGCCGGAAGCTGTGCCTCCGGCCTGGTGTTGGCCGCCGGTGCCGACGGGTTGCAGCGGGTTAAGGTTGACTTGGTGGCACCGCCCCAGGTGCATGCCCATGAGCAGGCCGTCAACGGGCCGCCGAAGGTCGTGCAGTTCCGCATGAATGTGGAAGAGAAAAAGATGCAGGTGGATGACCAGGGCACCACCTTGCAGGCCATGACCTTCAACGGCTCCATGCCTGGCCCGACTCTGGTGGTGCATGAGGGCGACTACGTCGAGTTGACCTTGAGCAATCCGGCCAGCAACAGCATGCCCCACAACATCGACTTCCATGCAGCCACCGGCGCCTTGGGCGGCGCGGCCCTGACCCAGGTACTGCCGGGGCAGGAAGTGGTGCTGCGCTTCAAGGCTGACCGCAGCGGCACCTTTGTCTACCACTGTGCGCCGCCGGGCATGGTGCCCTGGCACGTGGTCTCGGGCATGAGCGGGACCCTGATGGTGCTGCCTCGAGAGGGTTTGAAAGACCCCGCCGGCAACCCCCTGCGCTATGACCGTGCCTACACCATCGGCGAGTTCGACCTGTATATCCCCAAGGACAAGGACGGGCATTACAAGAGCTACCCGGACCTGGCCTCCAGCTATCAGGACACCCGTGAAGTGATGCGTACGCTGACGCCGAGCCATGTGGTGTTCAACGGTCGGGTTGGCGCTCTGACCGGGGCCAACGCGCTGACTGCCAAGGTTGGCGAAAGTGTGCTGTTCATCCATTCCCAGGCCAACCGCGACAGCCGTCCGCACCTGATCGGCGGTCATGGCGATTGGGTCTGGACCACCGGCAAGTTCGCCAACGCTGCGCAACGCAACCTGGAGACCTGGTTCATTCCTGGCGGTTCGGCGCTGGCGGCGCTCTACACCTTCAAGCAGCCGGGCACCTACGTGTACCTCAATCACAACCTGATCGAGGCCATGGAGCTGGGGGCCCTGGCTCAGGTCAAGGTCGAGGGCCAGTGGGATGACGACCTGATGACCCAGGTAAAGGCCCCCGGGCCCATTACTCCGGCCAAGTGATAACGGCCGGGGCTCAGGCCCCGGCGCCATTGCCTGGCATCAGAGGTTCAGGGCGAACTTCAGGTAGCCCGGATACACCTGGCGCCAGTCGTCCTGGAAGGTATGGCCTTCGGCATGTTCATGGCTCTGGACCTGGTTGCCGGGTTCCAGGGCCTGTTGCGTGGTGGTGGTGAGCTTCTGGTTGCTCTCGTGTTCCTTGGCGCCATGAACGATGACGATGCGCTTGTCCCGGGCCTTGGTTTCGCCGAACGGAATCCGGTAGCCGCCGGGGGACAGCAGCAACGCACCGCTGTATTGCTGCGGGTACTCGGCGATCAGGTGCGAGGCGTGCTCGGCACCCTGGGAGAAGCCCATCAGGGCAATGCGCGAGCGATCGATGCGAGTCTGTTTTTCCAGCTTCTTCAGGGCGGCGTTGACCGCCTCCTGGGTGGTGTCCACCGAATGCTGCTGCCACATGAACTGATGCTCGTCGCGCTTGAGGGTGCCGTTGATGCCCACCAGCACGGCCTGCTCGCCCACAAGGTCGGTGCGCATATCGACGCCGTCGCTGCCCTCGGTGCCGAATCCCGATA
Source organism: Pseudomonas sp. JDS08PS003 (assembly GCF_045013505.1). Lineage (NCBI taxonomy): Bacteria > Pseudomonadati > Pseudomonadota > Gammaproteobacteria > Pseudomonadales > Pseudomonadaceae > Pseudomonas > Pseudomonas sp. JDS08PS003. The sequence continues at coordinate 6,420,021 of NZ_CP120724.1, read as the reverse complement.
GCCAGACCACCACCGGCCAGCCGTCGGCCGGGGCCTTGCCCTGGGGAATACTGAAGGCCGCAAGGCCGGCATCCTTGGCCTTGGCCGGGTAGTTCTTTTCCGCGGCTTGCAGCAGCTTCTTGTAGGCCGGGGTCTGCTGCAGGGATTGCAGTTCGTTGTCCTCCTTGAGGATCACCAACTGCCAGAAGCCACGCTCGCGGGCCTGATCGAGGAACTCGGCGGCGCGCTTGTTCTTGTCCATGGCGGCCAGGCTACCGGCGGCCTGGTAAGAGGCGTAGGCATTCTTCGGGTCGAGACGGGCGGCGGTCAGGTAGTAGGCGAGAGCACCAGCGTAGTTGTCATGCTGGCTCTTTTCGTTGTCCCCAGCCTCGATGAAATCTGCTGGCGTGGCCTCGTCCAGGTACAGGTTGGCCATACCGGCCAGGCCTTGCCAGCGCCCTTTGGCGACGTCCTGTTGCGCATCGGCATGGACCCAGGAACTGCTGAGGCTCAGAGCGCTGAACAAAGAGAGGGATAACAGGGACAGGCGTACTGCAGCCGGCAACGACATGACTGAACGTCCTTTTTCAGTGAAGAAAGTCCCGGGCTGCTGCCCGAAACGGCGCCGCAGCTTAGCATGGCGGGGCATTTGATCTGGCTGCCGTTGCACTTGCTGTGAGGAAGATCGTTCTGCCGAACGCTAGTCTTGTGGAGATGGATTGGTCTGATCGTTTCTATTCGAATTGTGGCGTCGGTTTTTACAAGCTCTTTGCAAGTGACATGGCGCTTTTAATGCATGTTTTTTATTTTCCGGTTGTAATTCGGTTGCCATGTTAAGACGTTATCCCCTTGGGAGGAGGACCTATCCTTGTTTGAGTACGGATCTGTCTTGTGGTGCGTTTTATGGATGGATGCTAGATTTCTTTATTCGCTTGGCCTTCGGTTGGCCGGGAGAATAATAGGTACGGCATTTGGCTTGGTTTCTGGATGTCGCATTTTTATAGGTTGATTTGTTGATGGATTGAATTGGTCGTTAAGTAGTGTGTATTAATAATGGTTAACTATCTTTTGCGAGTAGGGTGTTTTATTTCAGCTCAGAGGGGAATCGTACATTGGGTCTTATCAAACTGGCGGAGTTCTATCTGATTCGAAGTTTTTCGTGGTAGTTGGCTTGTGATGTGCCTCGTGGTTTGCAGGGGTGCGAGCTTCTCTTTCGATATCGTTGGCTGGGCTGACTGGGATTTACCGAGCAAGAGCGGGTTCACTGAGTCTGATCAGCTACGAATGGGGTTTAACCTTGCTGTGTTGCTGTTCTTCATATGTTTGGGGCCATGGGGGCTGCGTTTCGGGAGGGGGAAGATGTTTTGTTGTGCGATCGTAAGAGGGGGTGATAAGGTTGCGAGGGCACTCGATTTTGATAGATGTTGAAAATTGGGTTGCAGTCTGCAAGGTTAAGACTTTTATTTGATGTTTTTGTATATGGCTTTCGTGCTTTTTTGAGAAGTACTGTCTAAGGTTGTATTGGTTTTTGCAGTTTCAAGAATGGCGTCTTTGAATTTTACTTGAGGTTTTTGAATTGGATGGATGTGTAGAGAAGCTGGTAGCTCCTACATCCGATACGGAGGTAGTCAAGAAGCTTCAGCACGTGGCTATTTTGATGGCTACCTATAATGGCGCTTGTTTCTTAGGTGAGCAACTGAATTCTATTGCGCGACAACAGTATGGGCAATGGACTTTATTTGTTTCTGATGATGGTTCGCAAGATGATACTCTGGCTATAGTGAGCGAAGCACAGAATAGTTGGGGAGGGGGGCGCGTTAAATGGGTGCATGGTCCGGGGCGAGGGTTCGTTGCGAACTTCTTGTCGCTGGCGTGTAATTCTGAAATTAATGCAAATTTCTATGCCTGGTCTGATCAAGATGACATATGGTGTGTCGATAAGCTTGAGGTCGCAATAGCTTGGTTGAATACAATACCTGAACATATACCAGCGCTTTATTGTGGCCGGACTGAGTTGATCTGTGAATCTGGCTCGTATGCTGGAAACTCCCCCCTCTTCTCCCGTGCACCACACTTCGCTAATGCCTTGGTACAAAATATTGGCGGTGGAAACACCATGGTTTTTAACCAGGCTGCAAGGGCGCTACTCAAGGAGGCGGGCGGTGATGTAGATGTCCCTTCGCATGATTGGTGGGCCTATCAATTAATTTCCGGCGCAGGTGGAGTTGTTTACTATGATCCTTGCCCAAAGGTTCTGTATCGCCAGCATGGAGGTAATTTGGTCGGAACTAACACAGGTTGGGCCGCCCGATGGAGTCGTATGCGCATGGTCTTCCGTGGGCGATTTGCTGAATGGAATCAGCGTACAATTATTGCGCTTGAGTCGATGCACCACAGGCTGAGTCCAGAGCATAAAATTACGTTAGAGCGTTTTAAAGGTGCTCGAAATCAGACGTTGCTTTTTCGGGCGATAAACATATTGCGTGCTGGTATATATAGGCAGACCTTGCTTGGGAATCTTGGGCTGGTTGTTGCAGTTGTCCTGAAAAAGATCTGAGTATCTGGGTTTTTAGTGGTCGATTATACTGTTTTCGATGTGTTATGTAGTCGGTCAGCTTTACGTTGAATGGGGGGTCGATTTCAATGATTCGTCCATTAGGAAGTTGGTGATCAAAATACATATTATTGGGACTTTTTTATGAAAATTGCCGTTGTAGGTACTGGCTATGTTGGTCTTGCCAATGCCATTCTTCTGGCACAGCATAACGAAGTCGTTGCGCTCGACATCGTTCCGGAAAAAGTGGCGATGCTTCGCCGTAAGGAATCCCCAATTGAAGATAGCGAAATTGAAGACTATCTAAAAAATAGGTCTCTCAATTTTTGCGCTACTCTTGACAAGAATGAGGCTTATTTAGGAGCTGATTTTGTCATTATTGCAACACCTACCGATTATGATCCGGAAACCAATCACTTCAATACCGAGTCAATTGAAGCGGTGGTGCGTGAGGTTATAGCAATTCAGCCTGATGCTGTGATGGTAATAAAATCCACGGTGCCAGTAGGTTATACATCAAGGATTAAGGCGGAGATCGGTACAGAAAATCTTATTTTTTCTCCTGAGTTCCTTAGGGAGGGGAGAGCTCTTCACGATAGTCTCTATCCCTCGCGTATCGTTATTGGTGAGCGCTCAGCGCGGGCAGATGTCTTCGCCAATCTGCTGAAGCAGGGGGCATTAAAGCAAGACGTTTCCATTCTGTTTACTGACTCTACCGAAGCAGAGGCCATCAAGCTTTTCGCTAATACGTATTTGGCAATGCGTGTCGCTTTTTTTAATGAACTGGATACCTATGGAGCCACACATGGGCTCGATTCGCGTCAAGTAATTGATGGTGTCTGTCTAGATCCACGCATTGGAACGCACTACAACAATCCCAGTTTTGGATACGGAGGATACTGCCTGCCTAAGGATACTAAGCAGCTTCTCGCTAATTATCGTGATGTGCCACAGAATCTAATCCATGCCATTGTTGAGTCGAATACGACGAGAAAGGACTTCATTGCGGACAGTATCGTTCGTCAAGCACCCAAGGTAGTGGGAATCTATCGACTCATCATGAAGGCAGGATCAGATAATTTTCGAGCATCCAGTATTCAAGGCATCATGAAGCGCATCAAGGCCAAAGGTATTCAGGTGATTGTGTACGAGCCAACCTTTAAGGGGGATGAGTTCTATAACTCACGCGTGGTGACGGATTTAGCTGCTTTTAAGCGGGAATCGGACATCATTATCGCCAATCGTCGCACTGAAGCTTTGGTCGACGTTGATGCTAAAGTTTTCAGTCGGGATCTGTTTGGGGATGATTTATGACGGTTCTGGTGACCGGTGCGGCGGGATTTATAGGGATGAGTGTGTGTCAGCGACTGCTCGCTCGCGGTGAAGATGTCTTGGGCGTCGATAACCTCAACAATTATTACGACGTGTCTTTGAAGGAGGCTCGGCTGGCTCAGCTCAGGTCTCATGCACGCTTTCGTTTTGCTCGCATTGATATTGCTGATCGAGTTGCAGTGGCAGATTTGTTTGAGGAAGAACGCTTTGAGCGCGTTGTACACCTTGCTGCTCAAGCAGGTGTTCGATATTCGCTGACGAACCCCCATGCGTATGCGGACAGTAACCTGATTGGATTTGTGAATATCCTTGAGGGCTGTCGTAGTTCAAAGATTAAACACCTAGTTTACGCTTCGAGTTCCAGTGTTTATGGCAGCCTTACTAAGGCACCGTTCTCTGAAAATGATAATGTCGATCAGCCGGTCAGTCTTTATGCAGCAACTAAAAAAGCCAACGAGTTGATGGCGCACGCCTATAGTCATCTCTATGACTTCCCTGCAACAGGCCTTCGTTTTTTCACGGTTTATGGCCCTTGGGGAAGGCCGGACATGGCTTATTTTAGCTTTACTAAAGCTATTCTCGAGGGGCGCCCGATTGATGTGTTCAATCACGGTCGACTGCAGCGTGACTTTACGTATATTGACGATATTGTTGAAGGTGTTATTCGTATTTTAGATAAGCCTGTTGCACGAGGGGATAAACCCCCGCATTGTATATTCAATATTGGTAATCATGAGCCAATAGAACTTTTGCAATTTATTGAAACCCTGGAAAAGGCGCTGGGGCGTGAAGCAATAAAAAACTTTATTCCTATGCAGCCGGGTGATGTTCACTCCACTCATGCTGACACGACGAAACTTAAAGAGTGGGTGGGTTTTACACCAAGTACGCCATTGCAAGAGGGTATCGAAAAGTTTGTGGCTTGGTATCGCTCCAGGTACGAACCTACCATTTTGAATAAGCGAGTCGGTTAATATGTGTGGAATAGCGGGCATATTTTCTACTAGAGCATCGACGTCGACGAATGTTGCGGTCACGATTGGCAAGATGGTACGGGCCATAGAGCATCGTGGGCCGGATGATCAAGGTACTTGGGTAGGTTCAGGTGTTGCGTTGGGGCATGCGCGACTGTCAATCATCGACCTAAGCGCTGCAGGACATCAACCCATGTCCAGTGAAGATGGTTGTATTCAAATAGCCTTCAATGGAGAGGTTTACAATTTCTTAGAGTTGCGCTCTGAGCTCGAAGAATTGGGTTACAGATTTAAAAGTAACACTGATACTGAAGTTGTATTGAATGGGTATCATTGCTGGGGTGAAAAAATATTCCAACGATTGCGAGGAATGTTTGCCATTGCATTGTGGGACCAGCGCAGTGAAAGTTTGATCATTGCTCGAGATCGAGTTGGGAAGAAGCCTTTATATTATGCCTGGCACAATGATGTGTTTTTATTTGGATCAGAAATTAAAGCCATTCTTGCTTGGCCTGGATTCAAACGAGAGCCCAATTATGAGGCTATTCATCACTATTTGACATTGCAATACATCCCGGCGCCGTGGTCAGCTTTTAAAGGTGTGAAGAAACTCCCGCAAGCCTGTTATATGATCATTAGCCGCGATGGAAAGGCTGATATCCAAAAATATTGGGCCCTCCCTGAGCCGTCACAAACACGCAGTCGTCCGCTGATAGAGTTGAAGGAAGAGCTTATCAGTTTGCTTGACGAAACTGTACGAATACGAATGATTTCCGATGTTCCGCTCGGCGCATTTCTTTCGGGAGGCGTCGATTCATCAGCCATAGTAGCCATGATGGCGCGACACTCCAGTGGGCGGGTCAAAACGTTTTGCATTGGTTTTGATGAAGCTAACTACGATGAGCGTGCATATGCGCGTATGGTCGCAGAGCGTTACGATACGGATCATCATGAGTTGGTTATCCGTCCCAACGCTACAGCAATTCTACCGCTACTTGCATGGCATTATAACGAGCCATTTGCTGACCCATCAGCTATCCCGACTTATTATGTTGCACAGATTGCACGGCAACATGTCACTGTTGCGCTAAATGGTGATGGGGGAGACGAAAGTTTTCTGGGATACAGTCGCTATTCACAATGTTTGCAGACCGAGTGGATTGGCAGTTTGCCACGGTCATTGCGGCAATTGGCCTCACGTATAGTTCAATCTATTCCGCCACATGTAGATCGTTATCGGGCCTTACGGGTGGCGCGTCGATGGTTATCTTACGTCAGTGAAAAAGACTCTCGCCGTTATGCTCCATCCATGGCGTATTTTTACGAGCATGACAAGATCGCCAGTTATGACGATCAGCTTCGACCATTTCTCGGGGGGTCGACGCTCGATTTGCTCGAGCCGTATTTTCAGCAATCCAAGTCTTATGTCGGCGGCGCAGCTTGGGCTGATATTCACACTTATCTACCGGACGACCTTCTGGTAAAGGTCGATGTTGCCAGCATGGCGCATGGTCTAGAGGCTAGGTCACCGTTGTTAGATCATAAACTCATGGAGTGGGCTGCGCGTATCCCTCCTGCACAAAAGATGAAAGGGGGGGTGACTAAATCCATTCTTAAGTCAGCATTGGAACCCTTTCTACCTAACGAGATACTCTATCGTCCCAAAATGGGTTTTGGCGTACCGATTGATGAGTGGCTTAAAGGCGAACTGAAGGAGTTCGCTTATGACACATTACTGAGTACGCGAGCCCGCCAGAGAGGTCTGATCTCAACAGCGTATGTCGAAACTATGCTAAATGAGCACTGTACTGGCAAGCGTCTGCATCACACTCGTCTATGGGCACTACTAATGTTAGAACTTTGGTTTCAGATGTGGATTGACCCTGCCATAGTTCCGTTATCGCCGCCCACTACACCAACATTAATGTGAACGCAAATATATCAATATGACAACTTCTGTCTGGCGCCACATTCTGCGCGGAATTAAATCATCAATTATTGCTCCGCCTGTCGGTACAGGAGGGACTGTTTCAGCCGAGTATTGCTACTCAGTCTATCTGCGCCACATGGTAATTGCAGATCAGCATGGTCTAGCAACGAGCCCTAAGACCATTGTTGAGCTTGGCCCAGGCGACTCCCTCGGGATTGGTCTTATGGGCATGCTCACGGGAGCGGAACAATATTACGCCCTTGATGCAGTTCGTCATGCAAAAAGAGAGGAAAATATTCGAGTTTTTGATGAGCTAGTGAAGCTGCTTAAAAGTCGATCGCCGATTCCATCGGGTGGTGAGTTTGCAGAAGTGTTACCGACTCTGGACGACTATAGTTTCCCAAATAAAATACTCAACGAATTCAAACTTGCACAAACACTTGCTCCCGAGCGTTTGAGCAGACTCCGCCTGGCCCTGGAAAGCGAGCTAACCGAAGGACCTATTCGCTACCTGGCACCAATGGGGCGAACAAATGAACTTCGGGATAACAGTGTGGATATGATCATCTCGCAAGCTGTAATGGAGCATGTTGATCAACTCCAAGATACTTATTCCGAATGCTTTCGTTGCTTGAAACACAGTGGGTTCATGTCGCACCAGATAGACCTCCGTTGTCACGATACTGCACCTGAATGGAATGGCCATTGGAAGTATTCCGATCTTACGTGGCGTTTGATGCGTGGCGGTCGGCCTTGGTTCATTAACCGGCAACCGTGCTCGGCTCACCTTGGTCTGCTTAAGCAGACAGGATTTAGCCTGCGTGCAGAAATAAAACAACCCGGAAATTTTGGTATTGCCCGTGAGCAGTTAGCAAGTCGTTTTCGGCTTATTTCCGAGAGTGACTTTCAAACAGCCGGCATTTTTGTCTTGGCGAGTAAGCCTGCATGAATAAGAAAGTAGTAGAGGCTCTTGAGTATATTAAGGAGCTTGAGCCGAACGGTGCAATATTTGCGATACCATTTACTATCGAGAGTAAAGATGTACTTGCGTTGTGCGATCATCCACTGTGTAAAGGGGTGGTCCTACGCACACCTTTGCCGGAAATAACAGCAGGCGTTACTAGCGAAAAGTTGGGTTTTTTTGAAAATAACAGTTGGCAGTTACCTACTGTGCGGGCGCCAGTTATTTTTATCGGTTCTCAGCTTATGCTGACTCGGCAGATGGCAATGCAAATTGTTAAGAGTCACAGAGTAAGCATTATATGCAAAAATAGTGGTGTGTATCATAGGCTATCTATTTGCCGATTTTTTATATGGCGCGCTGGAGAAAAACTTATTCTGAGTATTAATAAGAGCTCAGAAAATAATATATTGAGAAAGATTGTAGCCGTCGCGAAAAAAATTCCCGGGCTTCGAACGGTTTGGCGAAGAACGTTCAAACGTGAAGACTTACTGTTGACAAAGTCGGGTAATGAGCAATCGAATAATAGTGGCCTTACTTCAGATGTGCTTTATCAGGAGTTGCTACAGCGCGCTGTTGAGTCCGTTTCTCGTATGGATTACACCGCCATTCCACGGCGGGTAATTCTCGTTAATGCCGGGCTGGCTGCTGGAGGAGCCGAGCGTCAGATTGTAAATACGCTAATTGGTCTAAAGGCTTCAGGGCAATGTGAATCGATTGCGTTGCTCGCCGAATATATTGAATATGCACCAAACCTTGATTTCTTCTTGCATGAGTTACAAATAGCGAAAATTGAAGTGAGTCAGGTACGACATGCCATATCATTAAGTGACGATGGCCTCTCCTCAGTAACCCCAGAGGTGGCCGAGCTACTAGCAGATATTGCACCTGCATTGATCGAAGAAATACTGAATCTCGTCGAAGAGTTTCGCTCTAGACGACCAGAAGTTGTCCATGCTTGGCAAGACTCGAGCAGTATCAAGGCAGGTATTGCCGCAGTCATTGCTGGTGTACCGCGTATTATTTTGGCCAGTCGAAATATAACGCCAGTAAATTTTAGTTACTATCAAGATTACATGCATCCAGCATATCGGGCTCTGGCCTCACTGGAGTGTGTAACGTTTCTAAATAATAGTGAGGCCGGTGCAGTCGACTATACGAAATGGCTTGAGCTTCCTAAAGATCGATTTGTAGTTGTTCGTAACGGCGTGGATCTTGGTTACTTAAAGAAATCGGAAGCAGAAGCAGTTCAGGAGTATCGACAATCTCTTGGTATTCCTGAAAGTGCTCTAGTAGTGGGTTCTATTTTTCGGTTTTGGGCGGAAAAGCGACCGATGCTCTGGTTGCAAGCGGCAGCGTTACTAGCAGGACGTTATCCCGATGTGCATTTCTTAGTTATCGGAGAAGGTCCGATGCGTCAAGAAATGGAGTCATATATCAATAGCAATGGATTACGTGGCCGTGTACACCTTCCGGGAGCTCGTCCGGAGGTCTCGACCCCGCTGTCCGCCATGAACTTTTTTGTCTTGGCATCGGAGTTCGAAGGAACCCCTAATGTAGTTCTTGAGGCTCAGTGGTTGGGACTTCCGATTGTTTCAACTGATGCAGGTGGCGCTCGTGAATCATTTGAACATGGTGTGACTGGATTATTAGCTACTAACGCAACAGCAGAAGATATTGCAGCATTGGTCGCAAAGTATCTAACAAGCCCGATTATGCGAGCCGACTCAAAAAAACAAGGACCGATCTTTGTTGAGCGAAAGTTTGGTGTCGCGCGGATGATTGAAGAAACTATCAAGCTCTATGGCTTTCTACCAAGCGAGCTGGTATTGAACTCGGTGACAGGGTCACCTACAGAAAAAAGGTGATTACTTGAGTAGGTACAGCATTACTTCAGCTATTAAAGGCCTCTATACAAACCGTAGCTTGCTTCACTCACTCGTTACTCGCGATGTCGCATCGCGATATCGCGGTACGATGCTTGGTTTTCTGTGGGCTGTGGTTTATCCACTGATGATGCTTGCTGTCTACACCTTTGTTTTTGGTGGAGTATTTAATGCACGATGGGCAAGCGGTGGGGGCATGAAGGATTTTGTGCTGATGTTGTACTGCGGCTTAATCATACATGCTGTGTTTTCCGAGACCCTAACGCGGTCGCCTTCAGCAATTGTCGCCAATCCTAGTTATGTTAAGAAGGTGGTTTTCCCTCTTGAATTATTACCTGTCTGCCATCTAGCATCGGCGGCATTCAATGCGTTGATTGGTATTGGATTGCTAGGCGTGTTCTTGCTTATCGAGCATAAAACGATTTCGCTAACGGCTTTATATGTGCCGTTGGTGTTTCTTCCTTTGTTGTTACTCACGGCGGGTCTCGCCTGGTTTCTCGCCGCGATAGGTGTCTTTTTTCGTGATGTTGGGCAAATGATTGGAGTGATGATGTCGGTACTTTTATTTCTAAGTCCGGTGTTTTATGCATCCTCTGCCGCACCACCGTTGGCACAAAAAATAATCTATCTTAATCCACTGACTTTTCCGATCGAGCAATTTCGAGCAGTGTTGATTTTGGGAGAGCAACCAGACTGGATTTCTTGGGTGGCGTATTCTTCTGTTTCTGTTTTAGTGGCTATAGCCGGTCTTTGGGTGTTTCAGAAAGTTCGCCCTGTATTTGCGGATGTAATTTGATATGAGCACATCAATGGAACGGCCGATTCAACTTGACTCTATCAGTAAATGTTATCGAATTTATAAGAATCCGAAAGACAGACTTAAACAAGCTTTGCTCGATCGATTTCAGAGGGGGCTAGGTAGAAAGAGCCCATCTTATCTTTATCGTGAGCACTGGGCATTACGCGATGTTAGTTTTGAGCTTCAAGCGGGAGAGGCTGTTGGTATTCTTGGTCGTAATGGTGCAGGTAAGAGCACTCTGTTACAGATCATAGCAGGGACCTTGGAGCCTACCTCGGGTGTGGTGCAGTCGAGGGGACGGATAACTGCTTTGTTGGAATTGGGTAGTGGCTTCAATCCTGAGTTTACGGGGCGAGAGAATGTCTTTCTTAATGCGCAGATCTTGGGTATGTCGAATGAAGACGTTGTTACTCGCTTTGATGATATAGCCAGCTTCGCAGACATAGGCAGTTTTATTGAGCAGCCGGTAAAGACGTATAGTTCCGGAATGATGATGCGGCTTGCTTTTGCTGTCCAGACAGTTTTGGATCCAGATGTTTTAATTGTCGATGAGGCCTTATCTGTTGGCGACGTAAAGTTTCAGGAAAAGTGTTTTCGTAAGCTCAGAAGCCTTAGAGATGATGGTACGAGTATTCTTTTTGTTTCCCATGACATTAACGCGGTAACCAGTTTTTGTGACCGTGCTCTACTATTCGAGTCTGGACGATTGATTAGTTCTGGCAAGCCTGTCGACGTTTCAAAGGCTTTTATCGAAACCTTATACAGCGACTCTCCAGCCAACCGTGTAGATGAGGTGAGTGAAAACCTATCCGTCGAGAATACTCTGGATTTCGAATCATCTGATCAAACTGCTATTGAAGATGAGGATGGGAAAGTAAAGCAATCGGATGATTACCGTTTCGGGAATCGTAAGGTTGAAATACTAAAAATTGCTATTTTTGATCAGGATGGCAATCAGACTGAAGTCCTTGTTTCTGGTGCTCGTTATACAATTACTCAAACAATCATAGCTCATGCTCCCATTGTTGATCTGTCTTCCGGTTTTATAATCAGAAACAAAAGAGGGATTGATATTTTTGGAGTGACCAATAAAACAGCGGGTGTGGATTTTTCCCCAATAGAAACCGGTCAGACTTTACTGGTCAGCATTGAGATTGATACATGGTTGGCTGCGGGTGATTATTTCTTGCAGGCGGCAAATGCTGGCGATGACGGAGTTCAATATGACTGTAGGATCGACGCTCTGCATTTTGTAGTCATTAATACACCTGTATTGTTTACCACATCAATTGTTAACCTGAACCCGAAGTTTCGGTTTGATCTGGTCCGCACGATACCAAATATAGCGAGCTCTAAAAATGGATAATCTTATAACTTTTCAGCAGCTTGGCATAGCTGATGAGATGACTAATCCGGCTGTAAAGAAAATTCTCGATGCTGTTTCTCCCTATAGCATGGTTCATGAGACAGGTATCGTATTTAGTATGGGGGCTGTCGTCTATGCAATAAAGAATAAGCTCCCAGGAGCGATTCTAGAATGCGGAACTTGGAGGGGAGGATGTTCGGTTGCTATGTTGTTGATTCAGCGTGAACTGTTCGGGAAAGTAGTAAAGCCTGTCTACATGTTGGACAGTTTCGAAGGTTTGCCTAGTGTTGATCATAGAGATGGTCCTCTCGCGGCGGAATGGCAAGCAGGTGCAGATAAGGAAAAATTCTTCGATAATTGTAAAGCAGCACAGAATGATCTTGAAAGCTTATTGCAATTGCATAATTTTTCTTCTGCTGATTATAAGGTGGTTAGAGGCTGGTTTGATAATACTATTCCAGTTGTTGCATCGGAGCTTTCAGCTCAAGGTCTTGCTGTTCTTAGGCTTGATGGAGATTGGTATTCTTCCACAGATGTTGCATTGAGATATCTTTGCCCTATTACAGTTGAACAGGGTGTTGTCGTTGTTGATGATTATTATGCTTGGGATGGATGCGCGCGGGCCACACACGACTATCTATCAAGTAATGATCTACCTTATCGAATAAAATCGCTACCCTACAATTTTGGAGCCTATTTCATTAAGCGAGCATGCAGAACCAGTTTCAACGAATTTTGAGGAGGTGGGTATGGTTAAAAGAATTCACTGGACTCCCCAATTAGTCAGCACATTTTGGGATGGGGTGGCGCAAACAGAACTTGATAACCTGTCTTTCGGTAAAGTTGCAGGACCAGACTTTATTGAGCTCATTAGTAAGTTTCTTGTTCCAGGCGGTCGTCACCTGGATTTTGGGGCAGGTAGTGGTCATGTACTTCAAATTCTTTTGGATCGTGGGCTAAATGCCGCTGGATTTGATCCATCACCAGATCGTCAAGCACTGTTGTTAGATAAAATAGGTGGGCACCAGAACTTTTTGGGTGTTCAAGGTGCCGACTCTAACGAGCAATATGATGTCGTTCTCTTGATGGAAGTTATTGAGCATATATTGGACGATGACTTTCAACAGGTGCTAGAGCGAGTTGCAATGTTTGTCAAACCAGGAGGGAGTTTAATTGTATCAACTCCTAATAATGAAAATTTAGAGGCTGCAAGTGTCTATTGCCCTGTCTCAGATACTTTTTTTCATCCTTGGCAACATGTTCGTAGTTTTACTCCGGATAAACTTTCTGGATGCCTCGCTGGTTTTGGGTTTACCTCGGAGTTTATTGCTTTGGCAGATTTTTCAGCTGACGCAGAAGCTTTAAAGTTACAAAAGGCTGGCGTGGTATCCAAGGCGCAATTAGCGCAATTGAATGAGGCTGTTAAATTAGCTGTTAAAGAGTGCGACCTACAACGGCAAGAGCTTGATAAGATTGATGATTTCTTGGGCAGTCGTGTCAATCTAAGTGTTTGGCAGAAAATAAAAATTCGTATAAAGCTATTGTTTCAGTTTCGAAAAAAAGTTTCCGAATTACATTCAATCGCACACGCCATGTCCTATCGTCTTAATGAAATATCTACAGATACAATTAGAGTGCTCGGGACGGTACTGGAGAACAATGACGAATCTCCATTGGTTGATGCGCCAGACGGTATCAATTTGCGTATTGGGCGAGAGACGACCATTGTTTATGTAGGTCGAAAAATATGAGAATCGGGCTTTTCAGTGTTTTCAAGTCGTCGCCTTGGTTGGGCTCTGGTATTGGTGTATATGCTGAGGTAGCAGTACATACTGCTGAACTATAACTTAAAGGCTGTTAGCTAATGTTTAGCATTGAATTTTTACATGTAATACGCGAATACGAGTATAACAAGATTGTCGCCCGACTCCCTCCGGGGAGTCGAGTGCTCGAGATTGGCGGGGGTACGGGATATCAGGCAAAACGTTTGGCTGAGGATGGCTTTATCGTTGACTCAATTGATATACCTGACTCGAACTATGCGGGCCAAGGTGAGTTTCCGGTTCAGCCTTACGATGGTCGGAATATTCCTTTTCCAGAGAATAACTTTGATGTGGTGTTCTCTTCAAATGTTCTAGAGCATGTTCTTGATTTGCCATATCTCCAAGCAGAGATTAAGAGGGTTTTGAAGCCTAATGGTATTTGTGTGCATCTCATGCCAACGGGCGCATGGCGTTTTTGGACTAATATTGCACACTACATAGAGCTTTTTCAGCGGCTATGCTGTTTGGCTCCTCGTTTGTTTCCCAGAGGCCTTTCAAGGCGTGCACTTTCTGATGCAATGAGTGTGGCACGATTGATGGCCGGGACAGTGAAACACTATGCAATCGTTCCGCGTCACGGTGAGACCGGTAATGCTGTTAGCGAAATAGTAACTTTTAGTTCAAGTCACTGGGTTAAGCATTTCCTGAGCCAAGGTTTCTCAATTCAAGAGGCTACTTCTGCGGGACTTTTCTATACTGGGCATATGGTGTTAGGGACAAAGCTATCATTAAGCCTGCGGCAAGTGCTTTCCAAATTTCTTGGTAGCGCCTGTGTGATTTATGTAGTTCACCCTAAATAGGCGTTTTGAGGTATTGCGCTTGAGCGAGTCACGGATAGTTCGGTTAATGCTGCGTTTGATTTCCGCTGATATAACTTGGTTGATTCATCGTTTAAAGTTGTCGCTAGGGTGGCGTGGAGTAGTCCCTCGCCCCAGTATGTTAGTGACGAAGGTTCGGCCAGCTAGCCAGCGATATAGCAGGTTTTCGGGTCAAAAAGTACCAATAAAAGTCATAGTGTTTTCTCATAATCTTTGCTATGAGGGAGCGTCAATAAGTTTAAAGGAACTTGTTATTGGTTTGTTTCATTGCCAAGAAATCATTCCAGAGGTTTTTGCCTTCGAGGACGGCCCGCTGCGTGCTGAATATATTTCGCACGGGATTAAGGTAACAGTGCTTCCAGGAATACTGCATAAAATTTCAACGTTTAAAAAGTTGAACGTTGAAGTCGAGCGCCTAGCTTTACTTATCAGTGAGCGCGAGACTGACTTGGTTTTTGTAAATACTCTTTTAAACTTTCCGGCGATTCTGGCCGCAGAACATGCTGGCGTACCTTCAGTATGGAACCCTCGCGAGAGTGAACCTTGGAACAGTTACTTCCGCTTTTTGCCTGACCCGGTTGCGCAGCGTGCGATTGCTGCGATCGGACTGCCTAGACGCGTCGTATTTGTTGCGCATGCCACGCGAAAGGTCTGGTCGGATTTTGATGAGCAGAATAGTTTTACAGTCATTCATAATGGAATAAATCCCAATCGTTTTGATCGTTGCAGGGATCTTGCTGAGAAAGCGCGTTGCCGTGATGCTTTAGGTTTGAGTGCCAACTCTATAGTGATTTTGTGTGTGGGCACATTGTGCGAAAGGAAGGGCCAGATGGATTTGGTCGAGGCTCTTTCCCAGTTATCAGATACAGTTTCTAACCGGGTTAAGATAGTGTTAGTCGGAGATGATCGTGGTGGCTATGCCGATGCTATTAAAAGCGCTTGCAATGCACTTCCCAGCGGACTTCGTAGTTGTATTCTGACTATTCCTGCGACTGAGTCGATAGACTCTTTCTACGCGGCGGCTGATATTTTTGTTCTTAGTTCAAGGGTTGAAAGTTTTCCTCGTGTGGTGCTTGAAGCCATGCTTTTTGGGTTGCCAATTATCACTACCCCCGTATTCGGGGTGTTGGAACAAGTAGTTGAGGGCCTAAATGCGCTGTTCTATTCACCGGGCGATACGAGTTTGTTGGCAAAGCAAATCGAACTGTTAGTAGATGATGACAAGCAACGTTTGCGAATGGCCGAAAACTCCTTGCAGATCATATCGCAGATGACAACTTTTAATGAGATGGTGGCTGCTTATGCCAGTGTTTTCAGGGACGCTACACACTGAGATGCTATGAGCTGGCCAAGGGGGTTGGTGTTCTGAGCATTTATTTTGTAAGTGATACTGAGTAGCCCATTAACCCTGATAATTGAGTTGCTCGGTGGAGTGATAGATGGATGATGACTAGCTGCCTGAAGCACTCGCCCGTTTAGGATACCAGGCCGTGAAATTCCACGGCCTGTACGTTCACCAGAATCAGTCGCTCTGGTCAGTCGTGGAAATCACTTCATCAATCTTCCAGCAACCCTTGTCCTTGATCATCCGTACATCGACGATCTGTGTGGTATCCGGGGTACTGCCCAGCGTTACCTGCTCCTTGGCGCTGGAGCCCTGGATCTGCGGTTCGCTGACCTTGATCTGGGTCAGCCACTCGTCCATGTAGTCCTGGGCCTTGAGGAAGTAGTCCTCTTCCAGGCCGTCGGGGCTGGCCATCTGTTTCTTGATCTTGGCGATCAGCGAGTCAGAGACGTACTTCTTCATCTCTGGGACGTTGTCGGTCAGAGGGTCCTTGTCTTCGCTGAAGGTTTGCAGGTACCAGCTGTAGAACGCCTGAGTGGCGGTTTTTGGCGAGCTGGCGCAGTCGGCCAGGGCGACCGACTGATGCATGGCGACCGCTGCCAGCAGCGAGCAGAACAGCATTCTCATGGGGAACCCCTTACGGATGGCGATAGATTTTGTAGGCAGGCTTGTGCACCCGATAGGAATGTCCCGGGTAAAAACCGTGCAGTTGCTTGAAGTCTGACACCCAGAGCTTGCCGTTGAACATCGCCATGTGGCCGTGGGGATGCCCGGCAATGGGCTGGATGATGACCACGTCGCCTGCTGCAGGCGTCTGGCCGGCCGGTTGCTCGATAAACCCGGCGGAGGTCAATGATGAGCCGAAATCCTTGGCCGAGTGCTTCCTGTGCAAAATCACCCCACCGCCACCGGCTTCGATCGCCTGGCGGGTGTAGGCCGCGCAGCGTCCGGTACTGCCGGCGTGAGCGTGCGCGTTCAAGTGACTGATAGCGGCTTGTTTATTCCACATTCCTTGTCATCCGAGAGTCCTGGAGAGCGGCGAGTTTATGCTTGCGCAGGGGCGCCGGAAATACTGGCTAAGTGCCTTATTTTCGGGCTTTGGGGAGCGCATCACAGTTATCGTTCTGACCGGTAAAACCGCGCTGAGTCAAAGCCGGCAAAGGAGGCCTCAACCATTCAGCCGGGCTGTAACTCAAGGGCGCTGCGCGATGCCGTTTGCACCCGGTTGCGCCCTCGGTCTTTGGCGCCATACAGCGCTTCATCGGCCAGGGAGAGCAAGCGCGGCAGGTCGTAGCCCTGGGTTTCACTGGTTACCACGCCGATGCTGACACTGAGTAGCCCTGGCTTCAGCAGAGGCAATCGTGCAAATGCTTGGCGAATCCGTTCGGCCACCAGCACGGCGGACTGCTCATCGGTCGACTCCAGGAGGCAAGCGAACTCTTCACCGCCGATGCGGGCAAACACGTCTTTCTCGCGCAGGGTTTCTGAGAGCACCCGGCTGAAGGCGATCAGCGCCTGGTCCCCGGTCTGATGGCCGAAGGCGTCGTTCAGGCGCTTGAAATGATCAAGGTCGCACAGCAACAAGGCCATTGGCGCGCCTCGGCGCTGGCATTCGAGCAGCATCTGCTCGCCATGGACCATGAACGCCCGGCGGTTACCAATGCCCGTCAGGGCGTCGCTGAAGGCCGCCGCCTTGAAGCGCAACTCCACCCGCTCCTTGACCATGCACAGGGTGACGTAGGCAATGCCGATCACATACAGCATCGACTCGAACAACATGAACGAGAACAGTGGCACTCCGGCGCCGTAGCCTTTCAGCGCCTGATCCATCGCCAGGCCCTGGTCAATGACGGCACGCACGCTGTAGAACGTGGTGTGCAGCAGGGTCAGGGCCAGGGCAGGCATATAGGCGACTTCCAACTGCCGGCGGCTGCGCCAGAACTCCAGCATGGTCAGCAGGCCATAACTGGCCGTCAGCAGCGAATACACCGACACCCGAACCGTCATCGACTGATAGAACGCAGGCACCATGCACAGGACCAGCCAGATGCCGGCCCCGGCGAGCATGCCCGGAGCATGGGGCGAACGCCCGGCGAACACTCGCATCGCCGTCCAGTTGAGACCGGCGCTCAGCAGCAGGACCACGTTGCCGAGCACTTTCGGTACGCAGTCCATGCCCATGTCGCGCAGGCTCACCAGCACCATCCCTGCCGCGGCCAGCAGCATCATGCCGCCGAGGTAGGCCAGCGGGCGCTCGCGGGGTTCCTGCCGCCAGGCGTGGAAGGTCAGCAGGCTCATGAGGAAGAAAATGAACACCGAGACGACCAGCAGGGTGGGGATATGCAGGGCCATGTCCGGGGTTCTCGTGATGTCGCGTTCAAGGGCGGGGAAGCAAAGCCGCGGCCGGAAGCGGGCGAATTGCCATCAGTGGGCGCGATTGTAGCGAGAACTTCCGGGCCTTGGTGGATGTTGCTGCAGGAAGTGCCCGGTCTAGCGAAATACGCCGCAGACCGCGTTGCCCTGGTAGCCGTGCGCGATCGGTCCGAGAAACATGAACGGACCACAAGCGTAGAAATCCGAACTGATTTTCCGATTTGTGTACAGCAGCGGCACTTCGACGCCATTGATATCGTCGCCATAGGCGGTGGCGCTGTAGGACTCGCAGACTGGCAGCTTGAGTGGAATTGGCAGGATCACGACCAAGAGGGTGGTGCCACACCACTGGCGTTCGGGCGTGCTCTTTTGCGTGTGGGTGACAACCGGCTTCATGGAGTTGCCGATGAGCCTTTGGTGAGCCTCGGTTTTCGACACTTGCATGTAGGGCATATCCACCCAGGCGCCCACGCAGCCGCTGAGGCCAAGGGCTGCAAACGTGGCAACCATTGCGCTTTTCATGGTCCGCCGCACGGGCTGCTGGAGGACCAGGCTGGGGTTCATGGCCGGTGCTTCGGGCTTGGATTCCAGGGGGGCGGCAAAGCTGCGTAGGTCGTGCATCCTGCACCTGTTGTCGAAGTGGCCGAGCCTTCCCGTCCCCGGGTTTCAGGCATTAAAAAGCCGGCTTGTGGCCGGCTTCTCGGGGACTGGCTTGGTTCATTTTTGGTAAACCGCACCAGCCTTCAAAACGTACACCCAGCTCTTGCGGCTGGCTGTGGGACTGGGCAGGAAAGTCATCCGCTTCGTCGGGCGATCTGACCGCCTGAGGGGTCGATGCGCAAATGTGGGGCGCAGCATACGCATATTCGTCGGCAATTCCCAGTGCGAAGCGCTATCCAGAGGCCTTGAGGCGGTAAAAAGTGTGGGGAATGTGTTGCTGGATGCGTGGTTGCCGGAAGAGGCTTTTCACCGGCAAGCCGGCTCCTGCAGGCGATGCTGCGGTGTGCGGGCATAAAAAAACCCCGGATAACCGGGGTTCTTTCTTGAGGCGTGTTGCTCGAAGCTTGCAGCGGCTTCTTAGCCTTTATAGGCGGCAACCGACTTCAGGATCTCGGCGCGGGCTGCATCGGCATTGCCCCAACCGTCGATCTTCACCCACTTGCCTTTTTCGAGGTCTTTGTAGTTCTCGAAGAAGTGCTTGATCTGTTCCAGCAGCAGGGCTGGCAGGTCGGTGTATTCCTTCACATCGACGTACAGCTGGGACAGCTTGTCGTGTGGTACTGCGATGACCTTGGCGTCGCCGCCGCCGTCGTCGGTCATGTTCAGGATGCCCACTGGGCGGGCGCGGATCACCGAGCCTGGCGCTACTGGGTACGGGGTCACGACCAGCACGTCGAGGGGGTCGCCGTCGTCAGCCAGGGTGTTGGGGATGAAGCCGTAGTTGGCCGGGTAGAACATGGGGGTGGCCATGAAACGGTCAACGAACAGGCAGTCGCTGTCTTTGTCGATTTCGTACTTGATCGGCGCGTGGTTGGCCGGGATTTCGATAGCGACGTAGATGTCGTTCGGCAGGTCTTTGCCCGCCGGAATCTTGCTGTAGCTCATTGGGCGTTGCCCCCGTTAGTTGACCAAGTGACTTGGCCGGATTGACCAAAAAGTGGCGGCGATTATAGACATACTCCGCAACCGTTGCTACGTGCCAAGGGTCGTAGAACCTTGGTTGTACTGTCTCGCAGACGTGTTCGGGCGGACCGTGCGACCGGCGGTTTTGCCATCGGTCGGCAGGCGTGGCAGTGGTCTTTCAACCGGCCTTCAGATGAACAACGTATCAGCGCGACAGGACATTAATGGTGCGTTTGATAGACCGGATCTTCAGCTTGAAGTTGCTGCAGTCGGGCCAATGGATTCTGCCGATAAAACAGCTGCAACTGTTCATAGACTTTTGGATAGGCCGCCACGAGCAAATCCGGGGCACTGAAGAAGTATTCGCTGGTGACGGCGAAGAACTCCGCAGGGTTTTCCGCCGCGTAGGGATCGATGGCGGTTTCTGTGTCCGGGTCATGGTCGAGCTGACGGTTGAGATCGTCGTAGGCACTTTGCATCACCTGCGCCCAGTCGCTGACCCGCATGTCGCTGTGCAGCGGCGGCAGGCCATTGGCGTCGCCGTTGAGCATGTCCAGCTTGTGGGCCAGTTCGTGGATCACCAGGTTGTAGGCTTCCCAACCGCCACTGGCCAGCACCCCGGGCCAGGCGAGGATGATCGGGCCCTGCTGCCAGGCTTCACCGCTGTGTTCGCCATCCCATTCGTGCTCGATACCGCTGGCGTCGCGATGACGTTGAGGGCTGAGGAAATCGTCGGGGTAAAGAATGATTTCGTGAAAGCCCTGATACCAGTTCAGGTCGCCCAGGTGCAGCAGCGGTAGCTGCGCCTGGGCGGCCAGCAGCAGGCGCTGTTCCTGGTGCAGTTCGACCCCGGGCAAGGCGGTGAGGTGCTTGTCGTCGAGAAACAGCACGCTGGCCTCTCGTAGCCACTGGTCCTCGGCGACGCTGATGCCGTCGAGGAAGGGTAGGTGCTGGCGCACCCGCTGCCAGGTTTCATCGCTGACCGGGTGCTTGGCCAGCCGGCGCTTGCGGCGCCAGGCACTGAGGGACCACATGGTGTTTAGCGGGTTTCGGCTTTTTCAGCGCTACGGCCGAAGCGGCTGCGCAGCACGCCAATGATCATCGGCACCAGGGACAGGAGGATGATGGCCACCACTAGCAACGACAGATTCTTCTTGATGAACGGCACATTGCCGAAGAAGTAGCCCAGGGTCACCAGACCGCCGACCCAGAGAATGGTGCCGATCACGCTGAAAGCGAAGAATCGTGGGTAGGGCATGCGGGCCACGCCGGCAACGAAGGGGGCAAAGGTACGGATGATCGGCAGGAAGCGCGCCAGGGTTACGGTCTTGCCACCGTGCTTTTCATAGAAATCGTGGGTTTTCTGCAGGTAGTCGCGACGGAAGATCTTCGAATTGGGGTTGCTGAACAGCCGTTCGCCCGCTGTTCGCCCGATCACATAGTTGGTGCTGTCACCGAGGATCGCCGCCAGCATCAGCAGGCCGCCCAGCAGCACTGGGTCCATGCCGCCGCCTGCGGCTACTGCGCCGGCGATGAACAGCAGGGAGTCCCCGGGCAGGAACGGGGTCACCACCAGGCCGGTTTCACAGAAAATCACCAGAAACAGGATGGCGTAGATCCAGGGCCCGTAGTTGGTCACCAGCATGTCGAGATAAACATCGAGATGAAGGATTAGGTCGATCGGGTTGAAATCCATGGGGGCACCTGTGGTGACAGCCTGGCTTGGCAGGCCTGTGCGATGACTCGGAGAAAGGGACTACAAGGATGTGTAGATTTTCTTACGACTCGAAAGGGTCGGCATTATAAAGGCTGATAGGTGAAATGCGTGTTCAGATTGTAGCGGGGCGTTTCGGCGCGCTCAGCGTGGCAGGCTGCCTGGGATTTTCCCTGGCCTGAGGGGATAAGGCGGCCCTTAGGCCGCCGTCAGTGAGATCAGCTATCGCTGAGGGGCAGGATGTAGTTCTTGAACTCGCTGTCTTCGCGAAAGCCCATGGACTCGTAGGTTTTCTGCGCCACGGCGTTGTTGCTACTGGTGGACACTCGCAGGCGAACAGCGTTGGTTTCCTTGGCCATCTTCTTCGCGGTACGCATCAGGTTGTCGGCCACCAGCTGACGCCGAGCATCTTCAGCGACGTAGATGTCGTTGAGAATCCATACACGCTTCAGAGACAGGGAAGAAAAGCTCGGGTACAGCTGGCAAAAACCCAGCAATTTGCTGCTGTCATCATCGGCCAGGGCCAGGTAGATCACCGATTCCTTGCGTCGCAGGCGCTTTTCCAGAAAGGCCCGGGACGAGTCCGGGTAAGGCAGGGCGCCATAGAATTCGCGGTACTTGACGAATAACGGGGTCAACAGATCCAGGTGCTCGAGGGTTGCTTGAGTAATCCGCATGGTGGCTCTCAACTTCAAGTGGATGTGACGGCACAGGTTGGATGACTCGGGCAGCCGTGTTCCGATGCTGCCCAAAGCGGCGAAAAAGCGCAATCGTCTTGCAAAATCACGCTTGGGGTGGTCCCAGAAGGAAGTTGCCCTTCATGTCCGCCGTTGAGTCGCTGTCCAGGGTCTGCACTTGCGCTTCGTCTTTGAGGTTCACCCCCGACAATTGCCGGCGGCAGGCTTCACGCATCAAGTACAGCAGGCGGTGGGCGGCCATGCCATAACTCAGGCCTTCCAGGCGCACGTTGGAGATGCAGTTGCGATAGGCGTCGGTGAGCCCGACTTTCGGCTGGTAGGTGAAGTACAGCCCCAGGCTGTCGGGAGAACTGAGCCCAGGACGCTCACCGATCAGGATCACGGTCATTTTCGCCCCCAGCAGCTCGCCAATCTCGTCGGCTACCGCTACGCGACCCTGTTCCACCAGGATTACCGGCGACAGCGACCAGCCTTCGGCTGCGGTCTGTTCTTCCATGCGCGCCAGAAAGGGCAGGGTGTGGCGATGCACCGCCAGGGCCGACAGGCCATCGGCCACCACCACCGCCAGGTCGACTCCGCCGGGATGAGCGCTGGCATAGTCCCGCAGGGCCTGGGCCGAGTCATCGCTGAGCCGACGTCCCAGGTCGGGCCGTTGCAGGTAGCTGTGGCGATCGGTGGCGGCGCTGTGGACCAGCAGGCTGTCACGTCCACGCTCGGCCAACTGGGTGCTCAGGCCGGCGTGGTCGAAGGGCAGGTGCACGGCATCCCGGGCCTGAGCGTGGGCGAACTGGAAGTCCAGCTGGGCGCCGGTCGGCAGGCTGGTGCCGGTGCGGCCCAGGGCAATGCGCGCGGGGGTCAGGCGACGCAATTCCAGCCAGGGGTTTTGCGAGTCGGTCGGATGTTTTTGCATGAGCCTGTTCCTTATCCCAACTGGGCCAGTGCCTGGCGGAAAGCCGGTGGCAGGTTGTTGCCGAAATGCACCTTGCCGTCGGCCTGGGTGAAGATGCCGGTCTTGGCCAGCCATTGCTCGAACTCGGGTGCAGGTTTCAGGCCCAGGGTCTGGCGAGCATAGAGCGCGTCGTGGAAGGACGTGGTCTGGTAGTTGAGCATGATGTCGTCGGAGCCGGGGATGCCCATGATGAAGTTGATTCCGGCCACGCCCAGCAGGGTCAGCAGGTTATCCATGTCGTCCTGATCGGCTTCGGCGTGGTTGGTGTAGCAGATGTCGCAACCCATGGGCACGCCCAGCAACTTGCCGCAGAAGTGGTCCTCAAGGCCGGCGCGGATGATCTGCTTGCCGTTGTACAGGTACTCGGGACCGATGAACCCCACCACGGTATTCACCAGGAACGGCTTGAAGTGCCGGGCCACGGCATAGGCGCGGGTTTCACAGGTCTGCTGGTCGATGCCGAAGTGGGCGTTGGCCGACAAGGCGCTGCCCTGGCCGGTCTCGAAGTACATCAGGTTCTGCCCGAGGGTGCCGCGGTTCAGGCTCAGGCCTGCCTCATAGCCCTCCTGGAGCACGTTGAGGTTGATACCGAAGCTGGCGTTGGCGGCTTCAGTGCCGGCAATCGACTGGAACACCAGATCCAGGGGGACACCGCGATTGATCGCTTCGATGGAGGTGGTGACGTGGGTCAGCACGCAGGCCTGGGTGGGGATCTCGTAGCGCTGGATGATGGCGTCGAGCATTTCCAGCATGGCGCAGATCGAGGCGATGCTGTCGGTGGCCGGGTTGATGCCGATCATCGCATCGCCGTTGCCGTACAGCAGGCCGTCGAGAATGCTCGCGGCGATGCCGGCCGGCTCGTCGGTGGGGTGGTTGGGTTGCAGGCGGGTGGACAGGCGCCCGCGCAGGCCCAGGGTGCCGCGAAACTTTGTCACCACGCGAATCTTCTGCGCCACCAGGATCAGGTCCTGCACGCGCATGATCTTCGACACCGCGGCGGCCATTTCCGGGGTCAGGCCCGGCGCCAGTGCCCGCAGGCTCTGCTCGTCGGCGGCGTCACTGAGCAGCCAGTCGCGAAAACCGCCAACGGTGAGGTGGCTGACGGTGGCAAAAGCCTGCTTGTCATGGCTGTCGATGATCAGTCGGGTGACTTCGTCGGACTCATAGGGAATCAGCACTTCTTCGAGAAAGTGCTTGAGGGGGATATCCGCCAGGGTCATCTGGGCAGCGACACGTTCGCCGTCGTTGAGGGCGGCGACCCCGGCCAGAAAATCTCCGGAACGGGCCGGGCTGGCCTTGGCCATGACTTCCTTGAGGCTGTCGAAGCGATAGGTCTGAGAACCTACGCTGTGGGAAAATTGGGCCATCTCAGTCTCCGTTTCAACGATGTAGGGGCGTTGCCGAGTGCTGGCGGATCATCAGGATGCCACCTTCTTCAGCAGGTTTTCCAGACGGTTTCCGGCAGCCCGGTGGTGGAGGATGGCAAAGGCCTTTTCCGCCACCAGACTGCCGCCTTCCAGCGGTGGCAGGCCACCGCTGTAGATGTTCGAGATCACGGTGTATTCATAGCGAATGTCCGGGTTGCCGCTGAACTGGGCGGCGGCGCGGCGGGCCTGGTCGTCCGGCAGGCGGTAGCCCAGGTAGGCGGACATGCTGCGCGAGGCCAGGGCATCGCCGCCGGGACGCTCGCCGATCAGCACGATGATCAGTTGCGGTTGCAGGGCTTCGCCCACCGACTCCGCCAGCTTGACCCGGCCATAGGGCGCGAGGATCGGCTGGCCGATGCGCAGTTCGCGACTCTGCAGGCCGTCCATCAGCACCGGCAGCAACTCGGGAATGTTGTGGTGGATGGCCTCGGCACTGAGGCCGTCGGAAATCACGATCTGCACGTCGTTGTATTCCGGTTTAAGGCGCCGCAGCACTTCCTCGGTCAGTCGCGCGCCCAGCTCCGGGTCTTGCAGGTGAGCCAGCTTGTCCGGGGCAGCGGTACGCAGCTCGCGCAGGGCAATGGCGCCGATTTCGCTGGGGCGCAGGTCGACGTAGATCGCCTCTCGGGCCACCGCGAGGTTGGCGCGCACGGTCCGCGACACCGTGTTGGCCGGGCGTGGGCCGGCATTGTCGAAGCCGTAGGTGGCCGGGGTGGATTCCAGCAGGCGCTGGAAGTCGATGTCCGATGCGCAGAAGATCCGCGGATTGCCCCAGTTCGGCCCGCGCTCCACGTTGCCGTGGGCGTCCTCCTGGAAAATCCCCTTGCCCAGGGCCCAGCGCAAGTATTCCGGGGCCGGCGCCAGGTCGTGGACTTCTCGCAGGGTCTGGTTGTCGTGGGCGCTGGTGTCGAAGTAGGCGAGCATGCGGTCGGTGCTCAGGTACACGTCCATGAAGAAGTTGGCGCCTGCGGCAGTCAGCAATTCAGTGGCCATCTGCTGGCCTTCCAGGGTCACCTGGGAATGCAGGGTGTAGCAGGGCGCCATGCCCATGGGCAGGCCCAGCAGCTTGCCCATGAACTGGTCCTGCAGGCAGGAATAGGTCATCTCGAAGTTGTCGAGGTGGGTTTCCGGGCCGATGAAACCGGTGACGTTATTCACCATGTATGGCCGATAGCGCCGGGCCAGCCCGTAGCACAGGGCTTCGCACGTGGTCATGTCGATGCCTTCGTGCTTGCCGTAGGTCAGCTCGCTGCCCTGGCCGGTCTCGAAGTACATGAAGTTTTCCGCAACATCGCGCAGCGGGCCACGTTCGGTCATGGTCTGCCAGGCCTGATCCAGCAGCTGCACGGTGACGTCGAACTCGTCGGTCAGGGTGCGCTCGGTCCCGGCCAGGCTCTGGAACATGATTTCCACCGGGGCGCCCTGGTCGAGGCAGGCCAACTGGGTCTTGATGTGGGAGAGCACGCAGATCTGCGTCGGTGCTCCGGTTTCCCGGCGTAACTTGTCCAGGTGGTGCAGGGTGGCGCTGATGTTGTCCACGGTGTCGATGGCCGGGTTGAGGCCGATCAACGCGTCCCCCGAGCCCATGCTCAGGCCGGTGTAGACCAGTAGGGTGATGCCGCTGAGGTTGTCGGTGGGATGGTTGGGCTGCAGCCGCGACGACAGAGTACCGGGCAGGCCCACCAGGGTCCTGGCCTTGGCCGCCGCGCCGCTCTTGAGCTTTTTCGACAGCAGGATCAGTTCGTGGACATCCAGCAGCTTGGCCAGGGCAGCCACCATGACCCCGGTCAGGGCCGTGCCGATGCGGCGTATTTCGGTGCCATGGCTGCGCAACAGGCGATCTTTCAGGGCGCCCAGGGTCAGGTCGGCGATCTCGCCAAAGACGCTGGGGTCGATGTCGTAGTTGACCTGCATGACACTGTCGATGCGGCCGTGGCGGTCTGTCAGCGGATGCTGGAAATAGTGATCCAGGGTCAGCTCGGAGAGCACCTTGCGCGCCGCCTCGCGGGTGATTTCATCTGCAGCCGCGAGCCCCGCCACCCGGTCCCCGGCCTTGCTGATGTCGGCGGCGCCGAGCACCGCCTTGAGGCTGGCGAAGCCTATTTCGCGGTCCAGCACCCGGGTGCTGTAGGCCTGTTCGGCAAGCACTTCGGGAAGGCGGATGTGCTGCAGTGCGGTGAGTGACATGGCAAGACTCTCCTTGGCCGGCATCGGCTCAGTGCACGCCGTAGAAGGCGACGGGCACGATGTGCTGGTGGGGTTTTCCCAGGTTGATGAAGTGTGCCGAACGCTCGCGTACTTCATCGATGACGATCAGGTTGCAAGAACTGCGCCCCCAATCCGTGGCGTAGTTGCCCAGGACCTTGCCGACGTTGCTTTCCAGCAGCAGCACCAGCGGCCACTGCGGGGCGGGGCGCGCCTGGTCCAGGGCCCGGGCCAGGCGTGCGCCCAGCTGGCGGAGGTCTTCCAGTCGTGGCGCCTGGCCGTTGTCGAGCAATTGCAGGCAAGCGCCGTCGCAGCTGCTCAGTGCCAGGGCCAGGGCGTCGTCCAGTTGCTGCTGGGTGGCACCCATGGGCAACCGGGCGACGATGGGCAGGTCCTTGAGGGGCAGCACCTCGGGCTGGGGCAGAAACAGGGTGCTGCCGGAAATCTCGGTGTTGTGCAGGGTCAGGCCGTAGACCGTGGCTCGGCCGCGGTTTTCCGGCACCAGCCGGGTGGCCGCCCGCACCAGTCGCGGGTGGCGGGCAATGGCCAGGGCCAGATCGATGCCCAGATCGCCGTAGTAGGTGGTGCCGGGCATGGGTTCGCCTTGCAGGTGGCGATAGAGCAGTTCGCCCACGCCACCGGAAAAAGTCAGGGCCGGGTCGGCATTGTGGTGAGGGAGGATCAGCGGCAGTTGCTCGGTCAGTTGGCCCAGCCGGCTGGCAAAGAAGTTGCGATCACCTTCGGCAATGGCGACCAGGGCATCGATGTACCAATTGACCACCGCGTCCAGCTCGGAACGGTCGAGGACCTGTCCGGAACTCTTGCGGATTGCCAGGTGATCGAACAGTGCCTGGCCGAACTCCGATACGCCGCTGAGACGATAACTGCCCGGTTCGAACTGCACGTGCCGGGCACCGATGAAATGGCAGCCGCTGGCCAGGACATTGCCATCCAGGCCCCAGGCGGCGTTGGTGGTGCCCCCGCCGATATCCAGGTTGAGTATCGGTTGCCGAGCGTGGAAGCGGCTCAGCGCCGAACAACTGCCCATGAACGCCAGCCAGGACTCCAGTCCACCGTCGTCGGCGCGAGTGATCAGGGCGTTACCGATCAATTGGCCGACCAGTTGCGCCAGGGCCTGGGCGTTGTGCCGCCGCGCCGCCAGGCCGGTGATGATCACGCCACCGGAGAACAGCTGCTCCGGGGTCACCCCGGCCTGTGCGAGCCAGGTTTGGATCAGGGCCCGGATCGCGGCTTCATCGATGACCTGGTCCTTGAACGGGGTGAACACCGGTTCGCCACGAAACAGCACCCGGGGCTCGTTGAGGGCCATGCGCCCAGTGATGCAGTGGCTGCTCAGGCTGGCCTGGGCGATCAGCGCGCTGCTGGTGGTGGACCCGAAGTCCAGCCCCAGCAACAGTACCGATGCGCCGCCCGTGATGGCTTGCATGCAGGCGTTCCTCGCCGCGCCGGGGTCAGGCGGTGGCCTTCTGGCCTGTAGGTTCCGGAGTGTCCAGCGCGGTGCCGCCCAGGTACTCGCCCGGGGCGATGATCCCCGCTGCCCGATCCTGGGCTTCCAGTTGCAGCGCCTTGGGCACCGACAGCCAGTAGGCCAGGCCGACGGCGACGAAGCCGGCGCTGATCTTGCCGATCAGTACCGGCAGGATGATGGTGGGCTGGAAGTTGGCGGTGAAGGACAGGTGATCCCCCAGCAGGAACGCGGCGCAGACACCAAAGGCGATATTGACCACTTTGTCCTTGGGCGGCATGAGGCGTACCAGGCGGAACATGGCGAGGATGTTGGCGATGGTTGCCAGCATGCCGGCGCTGCCTACCGCACTCAGGCCGATCTTGCCGCCGAGGTTTTCCAGAGGCTTGCCCAGGTATTTGCGCAGCAGATAGACCATGGGGAAGGCGCCGGCCAGCATGATGCCGATGTAGCCGGCGGTTTCCAGGGCGCGGGTCTGGTCCTGGGCGTCGGCGATGATCGGGTGGAAGCCCCAGCCGCCAAATACCGCGGAGAAGACCCCGGTGAAGTATTCGACGATGGAGAACACCAGCACCAGTTTGATGGCTGCGTCCATGGCGCGGCCGAAGATGATGAAGCCCTTGATCATCATGTCCGGCAAAAAGCGCAGGCCCAGGGCCAGGGCCACGACGAAGATCAGGATCGGCAGCAGGTTGGCGAAGATGCTGCCCAGGCCCAGGGCCAGTTGGTAGCTGGCTTCACCGTTGGTGCTGACCAGTTCGCGTACCACCGGGTTGCTGAAAGCCAGGATCAGGCTGGCGATCATCACCCCGACGGGGATGGTCAGGATGCCGGACATGATCCCCAGGGCCATGTACTTGTGGTCGCGCTTGTCGAGCATTGCCAGGCCCATGGGAATCGAGAAGACGATGGTCGCACCGCCCATGAAGCCGGTGATCAGGGCCATCACCAGGGCTTCCTTGCTGGCGGCCAGGGCCGAGGCCAGCTGATAGCCGCCCATGTCCGAGGCAATGATCATGGTCGCCGCCAGGGCCGGGTCGGCTCCGAGGGAGTTGAAGAACGGGCCGAAGACCGTCTCGATGACCACGGTCAGGTAGGGGATGGAAGCCATGATCCCCGCGGCCGGCACGAAGATGTAACCGGTGGCATGGATGCCTTCCATGAATTCTTTGCCCAATCCTCGCTCGCTGTCATAGATGGCGGCGAAGGCACCGAGTACGGCGCAGAGCATGATGAGGTAGAGCACGTAGTTGCCGATCTGATCCATTGCGTTTGTCCCTTGTTATTGTTTTTCAAGCAGGGTCTGTGCACGACTGGTTTGGCGCAGAACTTCCGACAGCAGTGTCCCGTCCGGCAAGCCTTCGGCACCGGATCAGAGCAGGTGAACTGGCGCGGCGAGGCCGCGAAAAGGTCTCCCGGCGACCTGGGTCGCCGGGAGGGTCGATCAGAAGAAGCCCAGAGGGTTGATGTCGTAGCTCACCAGCAGGTTCTTGGTCTGCTGGTAGTGGTCGAGCATCATCTTGTGGGTCTCGCGGCCGACGCCGGATTTCTTGTAGCCACCGAACGCGGCGTGAGCCGGGTACAGGTGGTAGCAGTTGGTCCAGACGCGGCCGGCCTTGATCCCGCGGCCCATGCGATAGGCGCGGTTGATGTCGCGGGTCCAGACCCCGGCACCCAGGCCGAACTCGGTGTCGTTGGCGATGGCCAGGGCTTCGGCTTCGTCCTTGAAGGTGGTGACGCTGACCACCGGGCCAAAGATTTCTTCCTGGAACACGCGCATCTTGTTGGTGCCCTTGAGCAGGGTCGGCTGGATGTAGTAGCCGCTGGACAGGTCGCCTTCGAGTTTCTCCACCTTGCCGCCGGTGAGCAGCTGCGCGCCTTCGTTCTTGGCGATGTCGAGGTAGGAGAGGATCTTGTCGAACTGCTGCTCGGAAGCCTGGGCGCCGACCATGGTGTCGGTGTCCAGCGGGTCGCCGCGCTTGATCTGCTCGATCTTCTTCATCACCACTTGCATGAATTCGTCGTAGATCGATTCCTGTACCAGGGCACGGGATGGGCAGGTGCAGACTTCACCCTGGTTGAAGAACGCCAGCACCAGGCCTTCGGCGGCCTTTTCGATGAATTTTGGCTCGGCCTGCATGATGTCTTCGAAGAAGATGTTCGGCGACTTGCCGCCCAGTTCCACGGTGGACGGAATGATGTTCTCGGCGGCGCATTTCATGATGTGCGAGCCCACCGGGGTCGAGCCGGTGAAGGCGATCTTGGCGATGCGCTTGCTGGTGGCCAGGGCTTCGCCGGCTTCGCGGCCGAAACCTTGCACCACGTTGAGCACGCCCGGTGGCAGCAGGTCGCCGATCACTTCCATGAGCACGGTGATGCCCAGCGGGGTCTGCTCGGCCGGCTTGAGTACCACGCAGTTGCCAGCGGCCAGGGCTGGGGCGAGTTTCCAGGCGGCCATCAGGATCGGGAAGTTCCACGGGATGATCTGCCCGACCACGCCCAGGGGTTCATGGATGTGGTAGGCCACAGTGTTGCCGTCGATTTCCGCGGCGCTGCCTTCCTGGGCCCGCAGGCAACCGGCGAAGTAGCGGAAGTGGTCGGCGGCCAGGGGAATGTCGGCGTTCAGGGTTTCGCGTACCGCCTTGCCGTTGTCCCAGGTTTCGGTGATGGCCAGCAGTTCCAGGTTCTGTTCGATACGGTCGGCGATCTTCAGCAGGATCAGCGAGCGGGCCTGCACCGAGGTGGCGCCCCAGGCGTCGGCGGCGGCATGGGCAGCGTCCAGCGCCTTGTCGATGTCTTCGGCGGTGGAACGGGGGAATTCGGCAATTGGCTGGCCGTTGACCGGCGAGGTGTTGGTGAAGTACTGGCCTTTGACAGGCGCGACGAATTCGCCGCCGATGTAGTTACCGTACTTGCTCTTGAACGAAACGATAGCGCCTTCAGTACCGGGGTGTGCGTAACGCATGGTGGGTATCTCCTGGCTTTTATGCTTATGGGGGAGGACGCGCTATAGCGCATACCAAGCGTAGAGCAAAGGTCGGGCCAGTGGGGTGCGAGCCATGTGAATCAAGGGTTTGAGGATGTTTCGAAGCGGTGCCAACGGCAGGGTGTTACAAATCTGGTACGACCCCGAGTGACAGTTTGTAACCTGAATGGCACAGGCTGTGACTCATGGGTCAAGCCGGCATTGCAATGAAACAGCGGCTGGAGGATGCTGGTTCGCGTGTCGAATTTTGTCGGATAGATCTGATGGTCTGTCCTTCTTTTATGGCCGATGCAGCCGGCAGCGGCGCCAGTGGTCCGTCTGAGCGTGACAGCGCATCAGGAGAATAATAAGAAATGCACAGTAGTAATCATCTGAGTCGACATGCCCAGCAGGTGCTGACGGTGGCCCAGGGTAAAGCCCATTTGCAGGGGCCCGGCAGCGATCCTTCCATCGCCCGCTCCTGGCTGCGCTGCCTTGAGGACTATCATCTGGATCCGGCCCTGGCCATGGCACCCACAGTGCTGGAGCATGGTCGTCTGCTGGAAAGTCGCGAACGCCTGCAGGATGTGCTGCAAATAGCCGGCACCGAGATGGCCAACCTGCATCAGCAATTGTCCGGCGCGGGTCATGCGGTGCTGCTGACCGATGCCCGGGGGGTGATCCTCAACTGCATCACTGCCCCCAGCGAGCGCAAGATTTTCGAGCATGCCGGTCTCTGGCTGGGCGCCGACTGGAGCGAGGCTCGGGAAGGCACCAACGGCATCGGCACCTGCCTGGTGGAGCGCCAGTCGCTGACCATTCACCAGGGCGAGCACTTCCGTGGCCGGCACACCGGCCTGACCTGCTCGGCGAGCCCGGTGTTCGATCCCCATGGCGAATTGCTGGCGGTACTGGATGTGTCCTCGGCGCGTCAGGACGTTTCCCGGCAGAGTCAGTTCCACACCATGGCCCTGGTCAATCTCTCGGCGAAAATGATCGAGAGCTGCTATTTCCTGCGTTATTTCGAGAACCAGTGGCTGCTGCGCTTTCATCTGCAGGCGGAGTCTGTGGGGCTGTTCAGTGAGGGCTTGCTGGCGTTTGACGGCGAGGGGCGGATCTGTGCGGTGAACCAGAGCGCCCTGAATCTGCTGGGGCATATTCGCGGTGGCTTGCTGGGCAAGCCGGTGGACAGCTTTTTCGACTGTTCCCTGGATGAATTGCTCAGTCGCGCCAGCATCAATGCCAGCGCCAGTTGGCCCTTGCGCACCCGGGATGGGCGTCGCCTGTTCGCCTTGTTGCGTGGTCAGCCCCACCCGGTATCGCAACCAGCTCCGCGGGTGCCGGCTGGCGTTGCGCTGCCGCGCACTTCAAGCATCTGCCTTGGGGACGAAGGGCTGCAGAATGATTTTCGCCGGGCCTCTCGGGTGTTCGAGCGTGATGTGCCGCTGTTGATCAATGGCGAAACCGGCTCCGGCAAGGAGGCTTTCGCCAAGGCTGTGCATCAGGGCAGTGCCCGCTCTGATAAAACCTTTGTCGCCATCAATTGCGCGGCGATCCCGGAGAGCCTGATCGAGAGCGAGCTCTTCGGTTATCGCGGCGGCAGCTTTACCGGGGCTCGCAAGGAGGGTATGCGCGGCAAGTTGCAACAGGCCGATGGCGGCACCTTGTTCCTCGATGAAATCGGCGATATGCCCCTGGCCCTGCAGACGCGTTTGTTGCGGGTGCTGGAGGATCGGCTGGTGGTGCCGATTGGCGGTGAGCCGCAATCGGTCAACGTGCGAATCATCAGCGCGACCCACCGGGATCTGCTGGAGCGGGTACGCGACGGCAGTTTTCGCGAGGATCTGTACTACCGGCTCAATGGCCTGGAAATCGCGCTGCCGGCCCTGCGCGATCGCAGCGACAAATCCCAGTTGCTGGACTTTCTCCTGGCCGAAGAAGCGGGTGGGCAACCGGTGGTGCTGGACGAAGCGGTGCGTCAAAGCCTGTTGAGTTATTCCTGGCCGGGAAACGTGCGGCAATTGCGCAATGTGCTGCGGACCCTGGCGGCCTTGTGTGAAAACGGCCGCATTGGTCTGGAAGATCTGCCACCGTTGATCCGCAATAACCGCCCGGCGCCGGTTAGCGAGCCGGTTGCCGAGGCGCAGGAGCGACCCCTGGAGGACGCCGAGCGGGTTGCGCTACTGGCAGCCCTGGAGCAACAGCGCTGGCACATGACCCATACCGCCGAACAGTTGGGGGTCAGCCGCAACACCCTCTATAGAAAGCTGCGCAAACACGGTATCGCGCGTTAAGCCGCCTCTGTAGTCGCTTGTGCAGGGCCACGCGCCTTGTGCCAGCGGCGGCAAACGCAACAGCCTCCCGGTCAGCTAATGGGTGCGATTTGCAGCCCTCTAGGCTAACCTGCGCCGATGTTTTATGAGGTCGACTATGCACATCCATATTCTCGGTATCTGCGGCACTTTCATGGGCTCGATGGCGGTTCTGGCTAAAGAACTGGGCCATCACGTCACCGGCTCCGACGCTAACGTCTATCCCCCCATGAGCACCCAGCTGCAAGCCCAGGGCATCGAGCTGACTCAAGGCTATGACACGGCCCAGCTGGACCCTGCTCCGGATCTGGTGGTCATCGGCAATGCCATGTCCCGGGGCAACCCGGCCGTGGAATATGTGCTGAACAAAGGCCTGCCCTATGTTTCCGGCCCGCAGTGGCTGGCGGACCATGTCCTGCAAGGGCGCTGGGTCTTGGCGGTAGCCGGCACCCATGGCAAGACCACCACCAGCAGCATGCTGGCCTGGGTACTGGAGCATGCGGGCATGAGCCCGGGCTTCCTGATCGGTGGGGTGCCGCAGAATTTCGCCGTTTCGGCCCGCCTGGGCGGCACACCGTTCTTCGTGATCGAGGCCGATGAGTACGACAGTGCGTTCTTCGACAAGCGCTCGAAGTTTGTCCACTACCGCCCGCGCACGGCGATCCTCAATAACCTTGAGTTCGATCATGCGGATATCTTCCCTGACCTGGCGGCCATCGAGCGGCAGTTCCACCACCTGGTGCGGACCATCCCCAGTGAAGGCCTGGTGATTCATCCCACCACCGAGCCCGCCTTGCAGCGGGTCATCGAGATGGGCTGTTGGACGCCGGTGCAGACCACCGGCGCCGGTGGCCAGTGGCAGGTCAAGTTGCTCAGTGCCGACGGTTCGGCCTTTGAAGTGATGTTCGAGGGTGTGAGCCAGGGCGTGGTGGAGTGGGAGCTGACCGGGCAGCACAACGTGGCCAACGCCCTGGCGACTCTGGCCGCTGCTCGTCATGTCGGCGTGGTGCCGTCCATGGGCATTGCCGGCCTGAGTGCGTTCAAGAGCGTGAAGCGCCGCATGGAGAAGGTTGCCGAAGTGCATGGCGTGACCATCTACGATGACTTCGCCCACCACCCAACGGCCATTGCCACCACCCTGGACGGTCTGCGCAAGCGGGTCGGCGACGCACCGGTGATCGCCATCATCGAGCCGCGCTCCAACTCCATGAAGCTTGGCGCCCACCGTGACGGGCTGCCGGAAAGCGTCAATCAGGCCGATCAGGTGATCTGGTATGCACCGGCCAACCTGGGCTGGGATCTGGCGGCTACGGCGGCCTTGTGTACGGTGCCGTCGATTGTCAGCGACTCCCTTGAGGGCATCATCGAACGGGTGAAAAGCCAGGCCAAGCCGGGCACCCAGGTGGTGATCATGAGCAACGGCGGCTTCGGCGGCCTGCACGGCAAACTGGCCGAGGCACTGCAATGAGCAACGGCCCGGAACGCATCACCCTGGCCATGACCGGTGCCTCGGGCGCCCAGTACGGTTTGCGCCTGCTGGATTGCCTGGTGCGTGAGGATCGGGAAGTGCACTTCCTGATCTCCAAGGCCGCGCAGTTGGTCATGGCCACGGAAACCGATGTGACCCTGCCGCCCAAACCGCAGATGATGCAGGCCTTCCTCACCGAGTACACCGGCGCGGCGGCGGGGCAGATCCGTGTCTATGGCAAGGAAGACTGGATGTCGCCGGTGGCCTCGGGTTCCGGCTCGCCGGCGGCGATGGTGGTGGTGCCGTGTTCCACTGGCACCTTGTCGGCCATCGCCACCGGTGCCTGCAACAACCTGATCGAGCGGGCGGCGGACGTCACCCTCAAGGAGCGCCGGCAGTTGATTCTGGTGCCTCGCGAGGCACCCTATTCCAGCATTCATCTGGAACACATGCTCAAGTTGTCGAATATGGGCGTGACTATCCTGCCGGCGTCGCCGGGCTTCTATCATCAGCCGCAAACCATCGATGACCTGGTGGATTTCGTCGTGGCGCGGATTCTCAATCTGTTGAATATCCCGCAGGACATGTTGCCGCGCTGGGGCGAGCACCATTTGAGCAGCGATGAATAAGCTGCTGCTGATTATGCTGGCCGCCCTGCAACTGGGCGGCTGCGCCACGGTCCGCACCTTGAATGCCGCCCAGCCCGGGGCTCCGGTGGTGTATTCGGGAACGCGCCTGGACTTGTATGCGATGCAGGGTGGGTGCTGCGCCATGGACCGCTTTGGCGCCGAGGCACCGAGCTACCCAGGGGTGGATCTGCCGGCCAGTGCCCTGCTCGATACCCTGCTGCTGCCGTTGTCGGTGCTGACGGTATTGGGTGTGGGGTTTCAGGCTACGGGTGGGTTGTAGCACTTCGCCGGCAAGCCGGCTCCTGCAGGTGTATGCAAGAACCGGCTTGTTGGCGAATTTTTCATTTACCCAGTTTGCGTAGTTCGTCGGACTCGACGACCCGGGTGCCGCTTTGCTCTTCCAGGGCCAGCCGCCACATTGCACGAGCCAACTGGCAGGCTTCGATACCGTGGTACTTGCCCGGGATCAGTCGCGACAACGGGCCGGCCAGTTGTTCGGTCAGACGCGGTTCGATCCGATCTCCCAGCAGCAGTGACGGCCGGCAAATGGTCAACTGTGGCCAGCCCTGCTGTTTCAGGGCCTCTTCCATTTCACCTTTGACCCGGTTGTAGAAAATCGACGACTTGGGATCAGCGCCCAGGGCGCTGATCACTATCAGGTGCCGCGCGCCAATTTCCAGGGCACGTTTGCCGAAGGCCACCACCATGTCCAGGTCCACGGCGCGAAAGGCCGCTTCGGAGCCGGCCTGTTTGATCGTGGTGCCCAGGCAGCAGAAGGCGATCTCCACCTTGCCGCTCAGTTGCGGCAGGAACACCGCTGGATCGCCGACGGGGTTTTCCAGGCGTGGGTGCTTGCTGAGCGGGCGTCTGCTGGGTGCCAGAACACGAATGATGGTGGGCTCGTTGAGCAGGCGATCGAGCAGTTGCTCTCCGGTCAGTCCGGAGGCGCCGGCGAGCAGGATGTGCTGAGGCGTCAAGTACATAGTCATTCCCCCTTGATACTGTTTCAGCTTAGTTGCTCTGTGCTTCCTTGCTGCCTATAGAGACACTTTGCAGCGCTTTTCGTGCCTGCTGTTTGCGCAATTGTTGCCAATGCGCGATGACGCCTTTGGGGGCCCAGATCTGTGGTTCTGAGGCTTCGAAGCCATCTGCCTGTTCACGCTCGGCCACCGTGGCCCTGGCCAGTTTGAAGGCATGTTCCAGGTCGTCGGTCTGGTTCAGTGCCTGGGCGAACAAAGCATCGCCGAAGTAGGTGAAGTCGGCCTCTTCGGAGCAGCCGAAAGACACCCGGTCGGCTTGGGAGGCGGTCATGATCAGGGTTCGTTCGTCCTTGAGCGCAGGGATGAAACCACCCGAGTAGCAGGACGAGATAACGATGATCTTGTCGCGGTTTTTCAAGGGCGCCAAGGCGATGGCCAGTTCATCGGCCGGCAGGTCGGCCAACTCCAGGCGCGGCTGATCCAGCACCAGTTCGTGCTCGCTGGTGCCATGGCTGGTGAGGTAGATGAACACCAGGTCCTCGGGGCCGCTGCGTTCGGCCAGGGTCTGTGCGGCGCGGCGCAGGTTTTCCCGGGTGGCCATCGGCCGATTCATCAGGTGGTCGCGGTGGTTGACCAGACGGATCTGACCGTAGGCGCCGAAGCGGCTCGCGAGCATGTTGCTGACGTAGTCGGCTTCACGCAGGAAGACGCTCTGCTTGCCGTCGCCGGCCAGGGTCAGGCTATAGAGTTCGATGGTCGGAGTGGAGACAGGCACCGCATCGAGGGCCTCCTTGAGCAGGCGGCCCTGGACCAGCAGGGCAGTCTCCAATGGGTCCGGCAGTAGTTTGCCGTCGGCGTCGCGAACCCGCATGCCATTGTTCCAGACACCGCTTTGCACACTGCCATCGCGCAGCACCAGCACACCGTGGCCCTGGTAGTTGTCGCTGTCGAAGCCGCCGATGTAGAAGCTGCCGTCACTGAGGTTCAGTCGTCCTTCGCCGCTGAAGCGCCAGTCGCTGAAGGTGCCGACATAATGGCTGCCATCGGCGCCGATCAGCTCGCCCTTGCCACCCAGGGCACCTTCCTTGAACTGGCCGATCCAGACGTCGCCGTCGGAGTTTTCGTAGCGGCCCTTGCCATTGAGCTGGTTGTGTTTGAAACCACCGACATAGATGTCGCCTTCGGCGCTGTTGAAGGTGCCGTTGCCTTCCAGTTGGCCGTTGACGAAGTTACCGCTGAACTGGTTGCCGCTGCCATCGCTGCGCTGGCCTTCGCCATTGGGCTTGCCCTTGGCGAATTGCCCCTGATACTGGCTGCCGTCCTCCAGTTCCAGGCGGCCCAGACCCGAGTACAGGTCGGCCTTGAACTCGCCGCGATAGGTCATGCCGTCTTCTTTGAGGGTGCCTTCGCCGTCCCGGCGCCCGAGTTTGAAGCCGCCGCTGTAGCTGCTGTCCTTGGTGGTCAGGATGCCTTGGCCATGGAACAGCCCTTGCTGGAACTCGCCGCGGTAGACCTCGCCATTGCTGCCGTGCCATTCGCCCTGGCCATGCCATTGGCCCTTGTCGAACTGGCCGGCGTACCAGCTGCCGTTGGGGTAATCGATGCGCCCCTGTCCCTGGAGCAGGCCATTGACCAGATCACCGCGATAGCGCCCGCCGTCGGGCAGTCGGGCATCGGGCGGCAACAGCGATTCGCCGTCTCCGCAAGCGCTGAGCAAGAGGGTCAAGACCAGGGGTACAAGTGGGCGCATAACGGGTTCCGGATAATTAGGGGACCGAGTATGCCGCAGCGGTGTGACTTATATATAGAGAGGTTGAGCGAAACAGCGTGAGCTGTTTCGCATCAGGGGCATTTCAGACGAAGCAGAGCGACAGCGGTTCAGCGATATAGGCAGGTTTTTCCTCGCCGTCGATCTCCAGGGTGGCAGTGGCCTTGAGCAGCCACTGGCCGGGTTTCTTCTCGGTGACGTCGGTCAGCTCGACCTTGAGACGCACCTTGGAGTCGACTTTCACCGGCTGGATGAAGCGCACGCTGTCCAGGCCATAGTTGACCACCATCTTCAGGCCTTCGGGCAGCACGAGGATGTCTTCCATCAGTTTGGGGATCAGCGACAGGGTCAGGAACCCGTGGGCGATGGTGGTGCCGAACGGGGTTTTCGCGGCCTTGGCCGGGTCAACGTGAATGAACTGGAAGTCGCCAGTGGCTTCGGCAAACAGGTTGATACGCTCCTGGTCAATGGTGAGCCACGCGGAACGTCCGAGTTCCTTCCCGACATAATCTTTGAGCTCTGCAACAGGAACATAGGGCATTGAGACTCTCCTTGGTTCAACGATTTTTTTAGTGTTAGACCCAGTGCTTTGTGGTCTGAAGTATCCACTTTAGATCATCATGGCGATCCTTCCCGGTAAACATCCATGCTTTTGGCGAATGCCGGTTCATAGCGCCTGCGTGCTTATAATGCGCCACGGGATCTGGCTGGAGAGGCGGTATGTTGTTACGCGGTTTGACATGGTTGGTGCTGTTCCAATTGCTCGGCACGGCGCTCAATCATCTGCTGTTACCCGTACTGCCAGGGCCGATCATCGGCCTGTTGCTGCTGCTGGTTTTTCTGGTGGTGCGTGGCGAAGTGGGCGAGCCGCTGAACCTGGCGGCCAGCAGTCTGTTGCGTTACCTGCCACTGCTGTTGGTGCCGCCTGCCGTCGGGGTGATGGTCTATGCC
Source organism: Pseudomonas sp. JDS08PS003 (assembly GCF_045013505.1). Lineage (NCBI taxonomy): Bacteria > Pseudomonadati > Pseudomonadota > Gammaproteobacteria > Pseudomonadales > Pseudomonadaceae > Pseudomonas > Pseudomonas sp. JDS08PS003. Next base: position 6,380,706 of record NZ_CP120724.1, on the reverse strand, counting down.
CGGGATATCGCCGCGGACTTCTGGGCAATCACCGGAGCGCTGGTGCTGTCGCTGGTGATCTCCATGGCTTTTGTCGGCGTGCTGATGCAGCGCCTGGTCAAGCGCCAGTCCCGCCGGGAGGACAGCCAATGAATGTCGATTGGCAGGGCGCCTGGGCGGCGGTGATTCACCATCCGCTGTTCGGTATCGGCATCACCCTGGGTGCCTATCAACTGGTGTTGGCAGCTTTTGAGAAAACTCGCTGGATGTTCCTGCAGCCGGTACTGGTGTCCATGCTGCTGGTGATTGGTGTGTTGCTTGGCTGTGGCTTGAGTTATGCCGAGTATCGCAAGAGCACCGAGATTCTGAGCATTCTGCTGGGCCCGGCCACTGTGGCCCTGGCAGTGCCCTTGTACCTCAACCTGCGGCGCATCCGCCAATTGTTCTGGCCGATATTGACTACGCTGGTGGTGGGCGGGGTGCTGGCCACCAGTCTGGGGGTGCTGTTGGGATGGTGGTTCGGTGCTGAGCACATGATCCTCATGACCATGGCGCCCAAGTCGGTGACCTCGCCGATCGCCATGCTGGTGGCCGAGCAGATTGGTGGCGTCGCGGCCCTGGCTGCGGTGTTCGTGCTGATTACCGGAGTGATCGGGGCGATTTTCGGCCCGAGCATCCTCAACCGCCTGGGCGTTCATGGGCCTGAGGCGCGAGGCATGGCCTTGGGCATGACCGCTCATGCGGTGGGCACCTCGGTGGCCTTGCAGGAGAGTGAGGAGTGCGGCGCCTTCGCGGCGCTGGCCATGAGTCTGATGGGCGTGGCCACGGCGGTACTGCTGCCGTTGGCGGTGTCTTTGCTGGTTTAAGGATTGATGTATGAGCCTAGCGCTGTTTCCCCTGAATACCGTGCTGTTCCCTGACTGCATCCTCGATCTGCAGATTTTCGAGGCGCGCTACCTGGACATGATTGGCCGCTGCATGAAGCAGGGCTGCGGCTTCGGGGTGGTGTGCATCCTGGAGGGTGAGGAGGTCGGTAGTGCCGCGTCGGGCTATGCCCTGGTGGGCTGCGAGGCACTGATTACCGACTTTCACCAGCAGGACAATGGGCTCCTGGGAATCAGGGTCAAGGGTGGTCGGCGTTTCCGCGTGCTCGAGAGCGAAGTGCAGAAAGACCAACTGACGGTGGCCCAGGTCCAGTGGCTGCCGGAGGCTGCGGAGCAACCACTGCAGGATGAGGACGCAGACCTGATCGCGCTGCTCAAGGCCCTGGCCGAGCATCCGATGGTGGAGGCCCTGGACATGGGCAGCGAGGCGGCGGGGCAGTTGTCCCTGGCTAATCAACTGGCCTACCTGCTGCCTTTTTCCGAACAGGACAAGATCGACCTGCTGCAACTGGATGACCCGCAGCAGCGTCTCGATGCCATCCAGCAACTGCTGGATGAGCTGCAAGGCGAACTCTTCGCCTGAGCCCTGAACCTCTAGCGGCAGCTACAGCTTGCCGCTTGCACTCTTAATAGGCATATCGCAGCAGGGCGTGAGGCAGATGCCGTGTCGCCATGAACCCGCACATCAACAGCATGACCGGCAGTAGCAGCCACCAGACCTTGGCCGACATCGGCTTGAGCGGGCCTTGCCATTGAATCAGGGTCAGGCTGGCGGCACAGACACAGGTTGCGAGCATGGCACCGGCGAGAATGTCGGTTGGCCAATGGGCACCCAGGTAGACCCGGGACAAGGCAATGGACGCCGCCGGCAGGCAGCCCAGCAACAGCCAGGTCAGGCGCATTCGTGGTGGCTGGCCACGGCCTGCCAGTACCGCCAGGGTCAGGAACAGGGCGAAGGAGCCAGAAGAGTGGCCGCTAGGCATACTGAAACTGGTGAGGGGCTCGGTCAGAACCTCGGGACGTACCCGTGCGAAAAACCATTTGCTGCCGGTGTTGGCCAGTGCAGTGCACATCAGGGTCGCGCCGGCGAATACGGCTTGGCGCCATTGGCGCAGGGCCAGGAGTAGCAGGGTCAGTACCGCGCTGATGATGAACATGGCGCGAAATTCGCCGATCTGGGTGACCATCACCATGATCTTGTCCAGGGTCGGGTTCCGGTGTTCCTGTACCAGGGCGATCAGGCCCTGGTCGAACTGCGTGAGATAGGGGTAGCCGATGAACAGCCCTGCCAGGATCAACAGGCTCAGGCCGGACATCAGCAGGGTCGCCCGGCGATGACGACGCAGGCTGCTGGCGACGCTCAAGCCGATCAGCACCGCGAGGCTGCCGACTACGACACCGGCTTGTGGCCAGAAGCCTTCGGGCAGCGGCAGGCGAATCGCCGCGCCAGTGGCCCAGCCTGGCAGCAGGTAAGCCACTGACCAGCCTGCTGCAGCCAAGAGGCTGACGGCGAAAAATCGTGCAAATGGCATGTCGAACATGCCGGCAACCATTGGCAGCATCGGCCGCAACGGGCCGATGAAGCGCCCTACCAACAGACTGGCGATGCCGTAACGCTGGAAATAGGCTTCGGCGCCGTTGATCCATTCCGGATGATGGCGCAGTCCTGGCAGGCGACGGATACTCTGGTGAAAGTGTCGCCCCAGCAGGTAGGACACCACGTCCCCGAGCAAACCGCCGAACAACCCCAGGAGCAGGGTTTCTCCCAGTGACAGCGCGCCGTTGCCGGCCAGCACGGCAATCGCGAACAGCAGCACCGTTCCCGGAACGATCAGGCCGGCAATGGCCAGGCACTCCACGCAGGCCACAATAAATACGGCGGCGGCCAGCCATTGCGGGTTGCTGGTCAGCCAGGCGGTCACGCTGTCGAGCCATGGGCCCATAAATTCAACTCCATTGTCAGTGTCTGGCGGGTACGGGCTGCGGTAATCAGTCGAGGATCAGGTAGTCGCGACCTTCGACTTGGCCACGGCGCAGCGGGTTCCTTGTGCAGTGGGGTGCATAGGCGGCATCGACGAAGCGGTACATCAGGTGTTCGTCACGACCGTGGGGGATGCCCAGGCGCGTGGTCTGGATGATGTGCGGCACGGCGCTGCCGACGTCCTCGACGAAGAGGGTTTCGTGATCGAAGCGTTTTGCATCCCAGATCGGGACTTTCAAGCCCATGGCCTTGCACAGCAGGGTCTGGCCAGCGCAGAGCTTCTGCGAGGGGCGCGGGCGGCCACGGGCGTCCGGGTTGTTCAGCAGCATTTGCGCCAGGCTGGCCGGGCCGGAGACGGCGTCGACCCAGGGATAGGCGGACTTGATCAGTACCGCATTGCCAGGGCCCTGGGCGCTGAAGTTAAGCGAGTCGCCGCCGCGGGCGTAGTACATATAGATGTGCCCGCCATCGAGAAACAAAGCCTTACGTTTTTCTGTGTAGCCGAGGGAGGCGTGGCTGCCTTTTTCCTCGCAGTAATAGGCTTCGGTTTCGATAATGCGCGCGGACAACCACAGCTCGCCGACTTTATGGCGAATGACTTTGCCCAGCAGCTCACGGGCCAAGAGCTGAGCATCACGGTCGAAAAAGCCGTCAGGCAAGGCTTTGGGCAGGTTCGCAGAGGTCAGGATGGACATGGTGGCGAGGGTTATGGCGGAAAAAGTGACGTAATGGTAACAACTCCAGGCTTAATTCAGGCTGAAGCACGAGTATTTACACTCCATTTCGACCATCCGCCTGTGACCGCTGTCCGTGAACGGGCGCGACAGCTATAATCAGCCGCTTTCCTCTTTGCCAAGACCACACCAGACCATGACTGAGTCCGTTCTTGACTACATGACCCGTTTGGGTCGCGCTGCCCGCCAAGCTTCCCGGGTGATCGCCCGTGCCACCACTGCGCAGAAGAACCGTGCGCTGCTGGCGGCTGCCGATGCCCTGGACGCTGCGCGACCGGAGCTGACCGCAGCCAACGAGCAGGACCTGGCAAGCGGCCGGGCCAATGGTCTGGAACCCGCTCTGCTGGATCGTCTGGCGCTGACTCCCGCACGCATCGACGAAATGATCGAAGGCCTGCGTCAGGTGGCCAAACTGCCCGACCCCATCGGTGAAATCCGCGATATGCGCTACCTGCCTTCGGGCATTCAGGTGGGCAAGATGCGCGTGCCCCTGGGCGTGATCGGCATCATCTACGAGTCCCGTCCGAACGTGACCATCGATGCTGCCAGCCTGTGCCTGAAGTCTGGCAACGCCACTATCCTGCGGGGCGGTTCCGAGGCCATTCATTCCAACCGTGCCATTGCCACCTGCATTCAGCAGGGATTGGCGGCTGCCGATCTGCCGCCTCATGTGGTGCAAGTGGTGGAAACCACCGATCGTGCTGCGGTGGGCGCGCTGATCACCATGCCCGAGTTTGTCGACGTGATAGTGCCTCGTGGCGGCAAGAGCCTGATCGAGCGGGTCAGCCGCGATGCCAAAGTGCCGGTGATCAAGCACCTGGACGGCGTCTGTCATGTGTTCATCGACGTGGCGGCGGACCTGGACAAGGCGATTCGTATTGCCGATAACGCCAAGACCCAGCGCTACGCGCCGTGCAACACCATGGAAACCCTGCTGGTTCATGCCGCCATCGCTGACCGTGTGCTGCCGCCATTGGCTGCGATCTATCGCGACAAGGGCGTCGAGCTGCGTGGCTGCGAGCAAACCCGAGGAATTCTCGGCGCCGATGTGCTGCAAGCGACTGAAGAAGACTGGCGCACCGAGTACACCGCGCCGATCCTCTCGATCCGGGTGCTGGACAGCCTGGAGCAGGCGATCGAGCACATCAATACCTACGGTTCGCACCACACCGACTCCATCGTCACCGAGAACTTCAGTGACGCTCGGCGCTTCCTCAACGAAGTGGATTCCAGTTCGGTCATGGTCAACGCCTCTACGCGCTTTGCCGACGGTTTTGAATATGGCCTGGGGGCGGAGATCGGCATTTCCACCGACAAGCTGCACGCCCGTGGCCCGGTTGGGCTGGAAGGCTTGACCAGCGAGAAGTATGTGGTTTTCGGCGACGGTCACGTGCGCACTTGATGGGCAAACGTATCGGTCTGCTGGGCGGCACCTTCGATCCAGTGCATATCGGCCACTTGCGTGGTGCGCTGGAGGTGGCGGAATCCATGCAACTCGATGAGTTGCGCCTGACACCCAGTGCCAGGCCGCCTCATCGGGATACACCGCAAGTGTCGGCGCTCGATCGTCTGGCAATGGTCGAATGTGCGGTGGCGGGCGTTTCCCCCCTGGTGGTGGACGACCGTGAGCTGAAGCGGGACAAGCCGTCCTACACCATCGACACCCTGGAACAGATGCGGGCCGAGCTGGCCGCGGATGACCAGTTGTTTCTGTTACTGGGCTGGGACGCGTTTTGCGGCCTGCCCACCTGGCATCGTTGGGAAGAATTACTCCAGCATTGCCACATCCTGGTGCTGCAACGCCCGGATGCCGACAGCGAGCCACCGGATGCCTTGCGCAACCTGTTGGCGGCGCGCTCGGTGAGCGACCCGCTGGCCCTGCAAGGGCCGGGGGGACACATTGCATTCGTCTGGCAGACGCCGCTTGCGGTGTCCGCCACCCAGATCCGTCAACTGCTGGCCAGCGGTAAGTCGGTACGTTTCCTGGTGCCTGACGCGGTCCTGGCCTATATCGATGCTCACGGACTTTACCGTGCGCCGAACTGAAGGAACGCTGCCGGCCTGTGCTGAGCGGCGCTCCAAACATACGAGCTGAACGAGTTTTATATGACTAACCAAGTAATGAAAGGCGAAGATCTGGTCAAGGTGGCTGTTGCCGCGCTGGAAGACGTCAAAGCCCAGGACATCCTGGTGATCGATGTTCGCGACAAGCAGAGCATCACTGACTACATGATCATCGCCACCGGTACCTCCAATCGCCAGATCAGCGCGATGCTGGAAAAGGTCCGCGAAATGGTCAAGGCCCAGGGCGTGCGCCCGTTGGGTGAAGAAGGCAAGGGCGACAGCGACTGGGTGCTGCTGGACCTGGACGACGTGATCGTGCACATGATGACCGCCTCGGCCCGCCAGTTCTACGACCTGGAGCGTCTGTGGCAGGGCGCCGAGCAGAGCCGCGCGGCTGACGGCAAGCACCACAGCCCGGAGCATGGTCACGAGCACTTCACCAAGCTCAACAAAGACCAGCAATAAGGGACGGCTGTGCGCCTGCGTCTGATCGCTGTCGGTTCACGCATGCCCAAGTGGGTGGAAGAGGGTTGGCACGAATATGCCAAGCGTCTGCCATCCGAGCTGGCGCTGGAACTGGTGGAAATTCCGCTCAATACCCGAGGCAAGAACGCCGACGTGGCTCGCTTCATCCGTCAGGAAGGCGAAGCCATGCTGGCCAAGGTCGGGCATAACGAGCGCATCGTCACTCTTGAGGTGCACGGCAAACCCTGGAGCACCGAGCAGTTGGCGGTGGAACTGGATCGCTGGCGCCTCGATTCGCGCACCGTGAATTTCATGGTCGGCGGCCCGGAAGGGCTGGCGCCGGAAGTCTGCGCGCGAGCGGATCAGCGCTGGTCGCTGTCGCCGCTGACCTTGCCGCACCCGCTGGTGCGGATTCTCATCGGTGAACAGCTGTATCGCGCCTGGACCGTGTTGTCCGGGCACCCTTACCACAAGTAGCCCGCGCCCCTAATGTCCCAGCCGATCCGTATCAAGGACCACGAAAAAGACGCCCGTCTGGTGCGTGGCCGGGTCGTGTTCGGCGCCATCATGGTGGTCTGCCTGATTGGCGTGCTGATTGCCCGGCTGTATTACCTGCAGGTGATCCAGTACGACTATCACTCCACGCTGTCGGAGAACAATCGGGTGCATGTGCAGCCGATTCCCCCGACTCGCGGACTTATTTTCGACCGTAATGGCGTGGTAGTGGCTGATAACCGGCCCAGCTTCAGCCTGAGCATGACCCGCGAACGTTCCGGTGACTGGCAGCAGGTCCTCGATGTGATTGTCGAGGTGCTGGAACTGACCCCTGAAGACCGGGTGCTGTTCGAAAAGCGCATGAAGCAGGGGCGGCGTCCCTTCGAGCCGGTGCCGATCCTCTTCGAGTTGACGGAAGAGCAGATTGCCCGCATTGCGGTGAACCAGTTCCGTTTGCCCGGGGTGGAGGTGGTTGCTCAACTGGTCCGGCATTACCCTCAGGGAGCGCATTTTGCGCACTCCGTGGGCTATATGGGACGGATCAACGAGAAAGAGCTGAAGTCCCTTGATCCGGTGAACTACAGCGGTACCCACCATATCGGCAAGACTGGCATCGAACGCTTCTATGAGCCGGAACTGCATGGGCAGGTGGGTTACGAAGAAGTTGAAACCAACGCACGTGGTCGAGTGCTGCGGGTGCTCAAGCGCACCGACCCGATTCCCGGCAAGGACATTGTCCTGAGCCTGGATATCAAGTTGCAGGAGGCCGCGGAGCTGGCTCTGGGCGGCCGCCGCGGTGCGGTGGTGGCGCTGGACCCGAGCACCGGTGAAGTCCTGGCGATGGTCAGCCAGCCGAGTTTCGATCCGAACCTGTTCGTCACCGGTATCAGCTTCAAGGCTTACGCCGAATTGCGTGATTCCATTGATCGGCCGCTGTTCAACCGGGTGCTGCGCGGCCTGTATCCGCCGGGTTCGACCATCAAGCCGGCGGTGGCGATTGCCGGGTTGGACGCCGGGGTGGTGACGGCCTCGTCTCGCGTCTACGACCCGGGCTACTACCAACTGCCCAACTACGATCACAAGTACCGCAACTGGAACCGTACCGGTGACGGTTATGTCGACCTGGACACCGCGATCATGCGGTCCAACGACACCTATTTCTATGACCTGGCCCACAAGCTGGGGATCGATCGGCTCTCGGCCTACATGACCAAGTTCGGCATCGGCCAGAAGGTCTCACTGGACATGTTCGAGGAGTCCCCCGGGTTGATGCCGACCCGCGAGTGGAAGCGCGCCACCCGGCGTCAGGCCTGGTTCCCTGGAGAAACCCTGATTCTCGGGATCGGCCAGGGTTACATGCAGTCGACGCCGTTGCAGCTGGCCCAGGCTACCGCCCTGGTTGCCAGTAAAGGTAAGTGGAACCGGCCGCACTTGGCCAAGAGCATCGAAGGCGAGAAACCGGTGGATCACAACCCGATGCCGGACATCGTCCTGCGCGACCCGTCGGACTGGATGAAGGTCAATCACGGCATGCAGCAGGTGATGCACGGCGCCCGAGGCACTGCGCGCAAGGCCGCGGTCGGTTCGCAGTACCGGATCGCCGGCAAGAGCGGTACCGCCCAGGTGGTGGCGATCAAGCAGGGCGAGAAATACGACCGCTCCAAGGTTCAAGAGCGGCATCGCGACCACGCCCTGTTTGTCGGCTTCGCCCCGGCGGAAAATCCGAAGATCGTGGTCTCGGTCATGGTCGAGAACGGTGAGTCGGGCTCCGGTGTCGCGGCTCCCGTGGTGCGTCAGGTGATGGATGCCTGGCTTCTCGGCCAGGACGGCCAGCTCAAGCCTGAGTTCGCCAGCCCTATCAGCGCGGAGGCTACGGCCCGTGAAGAGTAATTTTGACCGCATCCTCTCCAGTGAGGATGTGATGCGCCGTCGCGCGACGCTGTTGCAGCGCCTGCATATCGACGGCCCGCTATTGGTGCTATTGCTGACCCTGGCCGCCGGCAGCCTGTTCGTGCTGTATTCGGCCAGTGGCAAGAGTTGGGACCTGCTGGCCAAGCAGGCCACGTCCTTCGGCATCGGCTTGGTGTCGATGATTGTCATCGCTCAATTCGAACCGCGTTTCATGGCGCGCTGGGTGCCCCTGGGCTACGTGTTCGGTGTGGTGTTGCTGGTGGTGGTGGACGTCATGGGTCACAACGCCATGGGCGCGACCCGCTGGATCAACATTCCTGGGGTGATTCGCTTCCAGCCGTCGGAGTTCATGAAGATCATCATGCCGGCGACCATCGCCTGGTACCTGTCCAAGCGCACCTTGCCGCCCCATCTCAAGCATGTGGGGATCAGCCTGGTATTGATCGGTATTCCATTCATCCTGATCGTACGCCAGCCGGACCTGGGCACCGCTCTGCTGATCCTGGCCGGTGGCACCTTCGTGCTGTTCATGGGCGGGTTGCGCTGGCGCTGGATTCTGAGTGTGCTGGCAGCCGCAGTACCGGTGGCGATCGCCATGTGGTTCTTCATCATGCATGACTACCAGAAACAGCGAATCCTGACTTTTCTCGACCCCGAGAGCGATCCTCTGGGCACGGGCTGGAACATTATCCAGTCCAAGGCGGCCATCGGTTCCGGCGGGGTTTTCGGCAAGGGCTGGCTGCTGGGTACGCAGTCGCACCTGGACTTTTTGCCGGAGAGCCACACTGACTTCATTATTGCGGTCATGGGCGAGGAGTTCGGTCTGGTGGGCATCTGCGCGCTGTTGCTGATCTACCTGCTGCTGATCGGGCGCGGGTTGGTGATCACTGCCCAGGCGCAGACCTTGTTCGGCAAGTTGCTCGCCGGCAGCCTGACCATGACGTTTTTTGTTTACGTTTTCGTCAACATCGGTATGGTCAGTGGCTTGTTGCCGGTAGTGGGGGTTCCGTTGCCGTTCATTAGCTACGGAGGAACTTCGCTGGTGACGCTACTGTCAGCGTTTGGGGTTTTGATGTCGATCCATACCCATCGCAAGTGGATCGCGCAGGTTTGATTAAGGTGAAGAATTCAATGCAAGTAATGCGTGGCTGGGCTGCTCGGCATGCGCCGTGGGTCGGTCTGGTAAGCATCCTTGGTGCAGCGCAACCCGCGTTCGCCGGTGATTACGAAGGTTCGCCGCAAGTGGCCGAATTCGTTGGCGAAATGACTCGGGACTATGGTTTCGCCGGGGAACAGCTGATGGGCGTGTTCCGCGAGGCCGAGCGCAAGCAATCGATTCTTGATGCCATCTCCCGGCCTGCCGAGCGGGTCAAGCAGTGGAAAGAATACCGGCCGATGTTCATTACCGACGCGCGCATTGCTCGCGGTGTGGATTTCTGGCGCCAGCATGAAGCGGTTCTGGCTCGCGCCGAGCAGGAATATGGCGTGCCGGCCCAGGTCATCGTGTCGATTATCGGCGTTGAGACCTTTTTTGGGCGTAATACCGGTAATTACCGGGTGATCGATGCTTTATCTACCCTGGGTTTCGATTATCCGCCCCGTGCCGAATTCTTCCGCAAGGAGCTGCGCGAGTTCCTGCTGCTGGCCCGTGAAGAGCAGCTCGATCCGCTGAGCCTCAAGGGCTCCTACGCAGGAGCCATGGGCCTGCCGCAGTTCATGCCGAGCAGTTTCCGCGCCTATGCGGTGGATTTCGACGGTGATGGCCACATCAATATCTGGACCAACCCGGACGATGCCATTGGCAGTGTCGCCAGTTACTTCAAGCGTCATGGCTGGGTGGCCGGTGAACCGGTGGTGAGTCGTGCCGATGTGCGTGGCGATCGCGTGGACGAAGGATTGACCACAGGGATCGAGCCGACCAAGACGGTCGGGGAGTTGCGGGCCCTGGGTTGGTCGAGTCATGATGCGCTGCGCGATGATATGCCGGTCACCGCTTTCCGTCTGGAAGGTGACAGTGGCCCGGAGTACTGGATGGGCCTGAAGAACTTTTATGCGATCACTCGCTATAACCGCAGCGTGATGTATGCCATGGCCGTACATCAGTTGTCTGAACAGCTGGTCCAAGCACGGGGCGTCAAGTAATGCTGGCAATGCCAATCCGCAAACCCCTGAAGCTGTTGGCTTTTGCCGCGTTGTCCTTGTTGTTGGTCAGTTGCTCGACGAGTCGCTCGCCGCAACAGAAGTCCTCGAGTGGCGTGCGTTCCATGCCTGGCCTGGACGTCAATCGCGCCCACAAGGATGGCGCACCCTGGTGGGACGTCGATGTCTCGCGCATTCCCGATGCGACCCCGACCCTGCACACCGGCCCGTACAAGGCCAATCCCTATACGGTGCTGGGCAAGACCTATTTCCCCATCCAGGAATCCAAGAACTACGTGGCCTCTGGCACGGCGTCTTGGTACGGCACCAAGTTCCATGGTCAGAATACCGCCAATGGCGAGGTCTATGACCTTTACGGCATGAGCGCTGCACACAAGACCCTGCCGTTGCCCAGTTACGTGAAGGTCACCAACCTGGACAACAATCGTAGCGTGATCCTGCGGGTCAACGATCGCGGTCCGTTCTACTCCGACCGCATCATCGACCTGTCCTACGCTGCGGCAAAGAAGCTCGGCTACGCCGAGACAGGCACCGCTCGGGTCAAGGTCGAAGGCATCGATCCGCAGCAATGGTGGGCCCAGCGTGGCCGTCCGGCGCCGTTGATGCTCAATGAGCCGCAAGTGGCGCAGAATAGCGCGCCGGTGATCACGGCTTCGGCCGGTACTGTCGAACAATGGACGCCGCCGCCCCAGCAACACGCTGCCGCAGTGGTTCCCGTACAAGTGAAAAACACTGCTGCAGCGGCCTCTGGCCAGTATCTGCAGGTGGGTGCTTTCGCCAACCCGGACGCTGCCGAGTTGCTGCGGTCGAAATTGAGCGGAATGGTGAGCGCCCCGGTGTTCATCAGCTCGATCGTACGTAATCAGCAGACGCTGCATCGAGTGCGACTGGGGCCATTCGGCACGCCGGGTGAGGCTCAGCAAGCGCAGAACAGTGTGCGGCTGGCTAACCTTGGCCAGCCCAGCGTGGTCACTGCCGAGTAAGAAGATTGAAGGTCCGCTTGCGGTTTTGGGGGGCGGACCCTGGTTGTTGGCTCGTCGAACAACAAAAGCCCGGCAAGGGTCAGTGAGTGAACAACTGAATACGCGACAGCCCTTTAGAAGGCTGTCTGAATTAGTTTTGCCCTCGGGCAAGTTTCCATTAGCAACTTCGAGAGACGGATGAACATCACCACCTTTGCCAAACGCCTGTGCCTGCTTGTCCCGCTGATCATCACGCCCGCCGCCTGGGCGGTCGAAGCGATGCCGTCGCCACCGCAACTGGCCGCCAAATCCTATGTGCTCATGGACGCCAGCAGCGGTAACGTGCTGGTGGAGAACAATGGTGACCAGCGCCTGCCGCCGGCCAGTCTGACCAAGCTGATGACAGCCTACATCGCGACCCTGGAAATCCGTCGCGGCCAGATCGGCGAGAACGATCCGGTGACCGTCAGCGAGAACGCCTGGCGTACCGGCGGGTCGCGGATGTTCATCAAGGTGGGTTCGCAAGTCACCGTCAGCGACTTGCTGCACGGCATCATCATTCAGTCCGGTAACGACGCCAGCGTTGCGGTTTCCGAGCACATTGCCGGCAGCGAAGACGCGTTTGCCGACATGATGAACAAGACGGCTACCGATCTGGGCATGAGCAACAGCCACTTCATGAACCCGACCGGTCTGCCGAACCCTGAGCACTACTCGTCGGCCCACGACATGGCCGTGCTGGCTCGCGCGATCATCCACGAAGACCCTGCCCACTATGCGATCTACTCGCAGAAGGAGTTCTTCTGGAACGGCATCAAGCAACCTAACCGTAACCTGCTGCTGTGGCGCGACAAGACTGTCGATGGTCTGAAAACCGGTCACACCGATGAAGCCGGCTATTGCATGGTGTCTTCGGCAGTACGTGATGGCATGCGTCTGATCGCCGTGGTGTTCGGCACCAACAGCGAACAGGCTCGTGCCGCCGAAACCCAGAAGCTGCTGACCTACGGTTTCCGTTTCTTCGAAACCCAGACCTTCTACCAGAAAGGCACCGAGCTGGCTCAGGCGCCGGTGTGGAAGGGCACCACTCATCAGGTCAAGGCCGGTCTGGCTGAAGATCTGACCATGACCATGCCTAAAGGCCAGTTGAAAAAGCTCGCCGCCAGCATGACCATGAACCCGCAACTGGTTGCGCCGATCGCCAAGGGCGACGTGATTGGTAAAGTCGAAGTGAAACTGGACGACAAGGTGGTGCACAGCGCTGACCTGATCGCCCTGGAAGCGGTCGACGAAGGTGGTATCTTCCGCCGCATGTGGGATAGCATCCGTCTATTCTTCTACGGCTTGTTCAACTGATATTGTCGACCCGCGTGGCCCTCGCTCTTAAGTAGAGTGGGGGTCATGTCCGTCGCCACGGCTTACGAGGCCGTTACTGCCATGACAGACACTGACGTTAAGTCGCACAAGATTGAATTCCCCGTCGATGACTATCCGATCAAGGTGATCGGTGACACGGTTGTCGGCTTCAAGGACACCGTGATCGAGATCCTTGCCAAGTACGCCACCCTGGACATCAAGTCCCTGGCCGAGCGTCAGAGTAGCAACGGCAAGTACACCACGGTACAACTGCACATCACCGCCACCGGTGAAGACCAACTGCGTGATATCAATAGTGCCCTGCGTGCTACCGGTGTCGTCCACATGGTGCTGTGATGCCGCAAACGCTGGGCTTTCGTGAGCTTGGCCTGATGGCTTACGAGCCGGTCTGGCATGCCATGCAGCGTTTTACCAATGAACGCGGCACCAGTGCACCGGACGAGGTCTGGCTGGTGCAGCATCCACAGGTATTCACTCAGGGCCAGGCGGGCAAGGCCGAGCACCTTTTGCTTCCGGGGGATATCCCGGTGGTGCAGGTGGATCGTGGCGGTCAGGTGACCTATCACGGGCCGGGCCAATTGGTCGCCTATCTGTTGCTGGACGTGCGCAGGCTGGGATTCGGTGTACGAGATCTGGTCAGTCGCATGGAACAGTGCCTGGTGGAGCTGCTGGCCAGTTATGGCGTAGCGGCAGCGGCCAAGCCCGATGCACCGGGTGTCTACGTCAATGGGGCGAAAATCGCTTCCCTGGGCCTGCGTATCCGTCACGGATGCTCCTTTCACGGTCTGGCCTTGAACGTGGATATGGATTTGCAGCCGTTTCGACGGATTAACCCCTGTGGTTATGCCGGGTTGGCGATGACCCAGCTAAGCGACCATGCAGGGCCGATTGAATTTGCCGAGGTAAGTGCCCGGCTGCGTGCGCAGCTCGTCAAACACCTCGACTATGCTGAGCAGACGACCCTAACGGGCGGAATCGACTGATATGACTACTGCGCAAGACGCTGTTCAAACCCTGATCCCGACGGTGGATGTCTCCGAGCGGGCGCCACGTCCGAAAGTTGAAGCCGGCGTCAAATTGCGCGGTGCGGAAAAGGTTGCGCGCATTCCGGTGAAGATCATTCCGACCACCGAACTGCCGAAGAAACCGGACTGGATCCGGGTGCGGATTCCGGTATCCCCGGAAGTCGACCGGATCAAGCAACTGCTGCGCAAGCACAAACTGCACAGCGTCTGCGAAGAAGCATCCTGCCCGAACCTGGGCGAATGTTTCTCCGGCGGTACCGCGACCTTCATGATCATGGGCGACATCTGCACCCGTCGCTGCCCGTTCTGTGACGTTGGCCACGGCCGTCCGAAACCTCTGGATGTTGACGAGCCGATGAATCTGGCAGTGGCCATCGCCGACCTGCGCCTGAAGTATGTGGTGATCACTTCGGTGGACCGCGACGACCTGCGTGACGGCGGTGCTCAGCACTTTGCCGACTGCATTCGCGAGATCCGCAAGCTGTCGCCGAACGTACAGTTGGAAACCCTGGTGCCCGACTACCGCGGTCGCATGGATGTAGCCCTGGAAATCACCGCTGCCACGCCTCCGGATGTGTTCAACCACAACCTGGAAACCGTGCCGCGCCTGTACAAGGCTGCGCGTCCGGGCTCGGACTACCAGTGGTCGCTGACTTTGCTGCAGAAGTTCAAGCAACTGGTGCCCCATGTACCGACCAAGTCTGGCTTGATGCTGGGCCTGGGCGAAACCGACGACGAAGTCATCGAAGTCATGAAGCGCATGCGTGAGCACGACATCGATATGCTGACCCTTGGCCAGTACCTGCAGCCGTCCCGCAACCACTTGCCGGTTCAGCGCTTCGTGCACCCGGATACCTTCGCCTGGTTCGCCGAGGAAGGCTACAAGATGGGCTTCAAGAATGTCGCTTCGGGCCCGCTGGTACGTTCCTCGTATCACGCCGACGAACAAGCGAAACTGGCCCGAGAAGGCCTGGTTTCCTGATTTGCTGCCCGCAAGGCTTGGGTCTTGCGGGCAGTTTCCCGGCTCTTTCGAGCACCTCTTCCGTCTCAGTTGTTTTTTCGTCCACCCGGTCGCCTCCTCCTCTTCTGTTTAACGAGATTCATGGCTACTGTGCTTGAGTGAACTCACACAGGGAGAATCTGCATGCCCATCCAACCGACTGCTGCCCTTCATGCTCACCTGCCGGTGCCGGCACTGGCTGCGGAAGGCGTCATCGGCCTTATCGCCCCTGCCGGTCCCGCAGCGCTGGATACCGAAAAAGCCTTTCAATGGATGCGTTCCCGGGGTTATACGCTGCGGATTTTTCCCGGTGTTGGGCAGCAAGAGGGATACCTGGCCGGCAGCGACGAGGTGCGTCTCGATGACTTGCACAGCGCGTTTGCCGATAGCGACATCGATGCCATTCTGTGCCTGCGCGGGGGTTACGGCAGCCCGCGTTTGCTGGACAAAATCGACTTTGAGTTGCTGCGGCGCAATCCAAAACCCTTTGTCGGCTACAGCGATATCACTGCCCTGCACCTGGCGATCAACCGCTATGCAGGATTTGTGAGCTTTCACGGGCCGATGCTCAATGCCGACCTGCTAGGTGACAAGCAACCGCCAACCGAGGCGTGCTTTTTCAATCTGCTCCGGGGCCAGGTGAAGGCGGGCAGTCTGCTGCCCCATCCGGTGGCGTTCCCTTTGACCACCATCGAGCCGGGTATCGCCTTAGGCTCTTTGCTGGGCGGGAACCTGTCGATGATCGCCAGTACCCTCGGCACCCCGTATGAGATCAATACCGACGGCATCATCCTGTTCATTGAGGACGTCAACGAACCGCTGTATCGCATAGATCGCCTGCTCAATCACCTGCGGCTGGCCGGCAAGTTGGACAGCCTGCGTGGCGTCTTGGTCGGGGATGTGGCCGGTGTGGACTTCAGCGCCTTGTGCCGCCTGCTCAAGCAGACTTTCGAGCCGCTGCGGATTCCGGTGCTGGCGGGATGGCGCAGTGGCCATTGTGACCCCAACCTGACTTTGCCCATGGGTGCTCTGGTCAGGTTAGATGCAGGGGCCAGGGAGCTGACCCTGGCGCAGGACGTGGTGTTCAAGTAGGGCTGGTCCTGGCGAAGGAAGACCCACTTCGCCAGTTCTGGGCTTAGCGGTTGCGCAGTCTGTCCAGCAACTTGTGAGTCGGGTAGCCGTCTGCGGGCCAGCCCAGTGCTTGCTGGGCGCTACGAATGGCTTTGCGGGTGTTGGCTCCGATGATGCCGTCGGGGTTGCCGGCGTCGTAGTTGTTGGTGCTGAGCAGGGTCTGCAGTTCGATGCGCTCGGAGCGGCTCAGAGGCAGGTCGTCCTTGGGCCAGTTGCCACTGATCAGACCGGCGCCGCCGAAGCGTTCGGACAGCAGGTTGACTGCCAGGGCGTAGGACGATGAGTTGTTGTACTTGAGCACCGCTCGGAAGTTATCCAGGATCAGGAACGCCGGCCCCCGATAACCCGCAGGCAGCAGTAAGGATGCGGACAATTGCTCAGAGCCGTAAGGCAGCGCCTTGCCATTGGCGGTTGTCATCCCCAGGCGCATCCACTCGGTCACGGTCTTGCGAGTGGAAGCATCGGCCAGGGCATAGTCGAAGCCGCTGTTGAGCTGGACTTCAACACCCCAGGGCTGGCCTTTTTGCCATCCTGAGCTCTGCAGATAGTGAGCGGTGGAAGCCAGGGCGTCAGCCGGGCTGTTCCAGATGTCGCGACGACCATCGCCGTCGAAGTCCACGGCGTGAGTGTTGTAGGTGGTCGGAATGAACTGGGTCTGGCCCATGGCGCCGGCCCAGGAGCCCAGCATCTTCTCTGGCTGAATGTCGCCGTGTTGAATGATCTGCAAGGCAGCAATCAGCTGACTGTTGGCAAAGGCCGGGCGTCGTCCTTCATACGCCAGGGTGGCCAGGGAGCGGATCACCGACTTGTTGCCCTGGAAGTCGCCGAAATTACTCTCCATGCCCCAGACGGCCACCAAGGCCTGGCGATCAACGCCATAGCGCTGTTCGATTCGTTGCAGGATGTCGCTGTATTGGACCAGCAGTGCCTGGCCCTTGCGTACCCGTACCGGCGACAGTGCGCCATCCAGGTATTCCCAGACGGGGCGGGTGAACTCCGGCTGGCTGCGGTCGGCCTTGATCACGCTCATGTCCGGGGTGACCCCAGCGAAGGCGCGGTCGAATACATCCGCGCGGACTCCGGCGCCCAAGGCTTCGGCGCGGAAGGCGTTCAACCATTCATCGAAGGTCTGAGTGGGCTGGATGTCCAGATTGTCGACGGCGAGTGGCGCGACAGTAGCAGGTGCGGCAAGGGGGGCTGCCTGGAGGTTGGGTAGCGGCTGGGCGTCGGCGGCAGTGGGTTTCTCCGCGCAGGCGACTAGCAGAACAAGGCTGGAGGCAGCGATCAGTTGGCGCATGTGCCAACGACGAAAAAGACAAAAGGGCATGCACAGGTCCAGAGAGAATAACAATCAGGTGCAGACCTTATCATGCCAACGGGGTTCAGGGCTTCAGGCGGCCAGAAAGTAAGAAGCCTCCCAGCTTTTAGACTGGAAGGCTTCGCGGCGGTAGCTGCCTTTGCCCTTGGCCGGGCGTTCCTGACGGCTGCGGAACAGTGGCTGGGCGATGATGGACTTGGCCTTGTTGGGGCCATGCTTGGATGGCTTGCTCATGGTGAATGCTCGCTTTTTCAGGAGGAAAAGTGTTGCGGCGCGAATCATCGGCCAGAGTGGCTCTGCTGTCTAGTGCAAGCAAAAGATTAGTGGCGCGATTATTCGGCAGGCAATGCCAGGCGTTGGCCGGCCATCAGCAGCGACAGACGGCTCAGGCTGCTCCAGGGCGAGCCGCTGGCTTGGCCCTTGATCTGTGCATCGATACGCTGGGCATCCAGGAGCAATTGGCCCCAACGTTGCGCCGAATAGCGCTGCAAGGCTTTGCTCATCAAGGGTTTGCGCTTGTCCCAGACAGGAGGGCGAGCCTGACTGAAGACCTTGTCCAGCGGTACGCCCTGACTGAATTGCAGTGCCAGGTTGGCCAGCAGTCGCAGTTCCCGGGACAGGGCCCAGAGAATGACCGGTGGTTCGACGCCTTCGCCTCGCAGTCCTTCAAGCATGCGTAAAGCATGAGCGGCCTCGCCGTTGAGAATCGCATCCACCAGCCCAAACACGTCGAAGCGAGCACTATCGGCCACGGCGGCCTGTACCGTTTCGACGGTGATCTGCCCGCCTTCGGCCATCAGCTTGAGCTTTTCGATTTCCTGGGCGGCCGCCAGCAGGTTGCCTTCTACCCGGGCGGCGATCAGCTCCACGGCGTCCTGGCTGGCGGACAGGCCGGCCTGGGACAGGCGCTGGCGAATCCACTGTGGAAGCTGGTTGGCGTCCACTGGCCAGATCTGCACGAACTGAGTCTGGGCACCTTCGACCAGGGCCTTGCCCCACTTGGTCTTCTGCGCGCTGCCATCGAGCTTGGGCAGGCTGATCAACAGTACCGTGTCTTCGGCCGGACGCGAGCAGTATTCGATCAGTGCTGCCGCGCCCTTGTCCCCAGGCTTGCCCGAAGGCAAGCGCAACTCCAGCAGGCGCTTTTCTGCGAACAGCGACATGCTGGCCCCTGCTTGCAGCAGGGTGCCCCAGTCGAAGCTGGCATCGGCGCTGAAGACCTGGCGCTCGTCGAACCCCTGCTGGCGTACGGCAGAGCGAATGGCGTCGGCGGCTTCCTGGCACAGCAAGGGATCGTCGCCGCTGATCACGTAGACCGGCGCTAGAGTGCCTTGCAGGTGTTTGCCGAGTTGGGCGGGAGCGAGTTTCATAGGCGGGGGCCAGAGGGGCGCCTGAGCGCCCCGCAAGGCTTACTGGTTCGGCAGTTCCAAGGGAGACTGTTGCGGAGTTTCCGCCTCAGCCTTGCGTGCAGCTTCCAGGGCCTCGGCTTCTGCCTTGGCTTTGGCCTCGGCGGTAGCCTGCAGTTGAGCAAGCTGTTCCGGGGTCAGCAGTTGCAGACGGATCAGCATCCGCTGAATCAGGTCGCGACGCATTTCCTTGCGGGTTTCAGACGATTCCTGATCCGAGCCAGTGATGTTGTTGCCGTCGTGCAGGAAGACTTTCTGCACTTCCAGCTTGTCATTGAGCAGGCGCAGGTTGTCATGAGTCAGGATCTCGTACCTGAGCGTTGTGCTGATCTCGTATTCGGCCGAGCTGCCACCGCCGGTGTAGCTGAGCGTGCGCTGGGAGTTTTCTTCATTCAGCAGCACCAGCTTGTAGGGCGCGCCGGCATGGACCCGTACGCCACTGTTTTCCAGTTGCTGCTGGAGCATTTTCACGGTGGTGCCGTAGGCGTCACGAGCACTCAGGTCGAGCTCCTTGATGGTCAGCTCCTGGGTTCCCGTGCCGCGCAACTGGAAGCCACAGGCGCTCAGCAGTACAGCCAGGCCCATCACCAGCAGGTTACGTTTGATCATGTATTGCTCCCCTTGAAACCATATGGGCCAACCTTGTGGCCCTGAAGGTTTTGTTCGGCGCCCGGTCCCGGACCGGGCGCCTGATCCAATTAGCTGGCGACGATGTTGACCAGTTTGCCAGGCACCACGATGACCTTGCGGATGGTCAGACCTTCGGTGAAGCGCAGCACGTTCTCGTTGCTGCGCGCCGCGGCCTCGACTTCTTCACGGCTGGCGCTGGCCGGCATGTCGATCTGGCCGCGCAGCTTGCCGTTGACCTGGATGACCAGTTGCAGGCTGTCCTGAACCAGTGCGCTTTCGTCCAATACCGGCCAGCCGGCGTCGATCACCGGGTCGGCGTGACCCAGGCGATTCCACAGTTCGTGGCTGATGTGCGGAGTGATCGGCGCCAGCAGCAAGGTCACGGTTTCCAGACCTTCCTGAACCAGTGCGCGATCCTGCTCGGTACCTTGTGGGGCTTTTTCCAACACGTTCATCAGCGTCATCACCTGGGCGATGGCGGTGTTGAATTTGTGGTTCTGGCCCACGTCGTGGCTGGCCTGCTTGATGGCTTGGTGGATCGAGCGGCGAATGGCTTTCTGCTCGTCGTTCAGGCTGGCGATATCCAGTGTGCCCGGCAGGCCCTGGGTGACGTGGGCTTGAGCCAGACGCCAGACGCGCTTGAGGAAACGGTGCGAGCCTTCAACGCCGGAGTCCGACCATTCGGCACTCATGTCAGGTGGCGAAGCGAACATCATGAACAGGCGGCAGGTGTCTGCGCCGAACTGGTCAATCATCGACTGTGGGTCGACGCCGTTGTTCTTCGACTTGGCCATCTTCTCGGTGCCGCCGATTTCCACCGGCAGGCCGTCCGCGATCAGCTTGGCGCTGATGACCTTGGCCTTGCTGTCGCGTTCGAGTTCGACGTCCGCCGGGTTGAACCAGGTGTAGGCACCGTTGGCTTCGCGACGGTAGTAGGTCTCGGCGATCACCATGCCTTGGGTCAGCAGGTTCTTGAATGGCTCGTTGGAGCTCACCAGGCCTTCGTCACGCATCAGTTTGTGGAAGAAGCGCGCGTAGAGCAGGTGCAGGATGGCGTGTTCGATACCGCCGATGTACTGGTCCACTGGCAGCCAATGGTCGGCAGCCGATTTTTCCACCAGGCCGCCTTCATAGTGCGGCGAGGCGTAGCGGGCGTAGTACCACGACGATTCGACGAAGGTGTCCATGGTGTCGGTTTCACGCTTGGCCGGTGCGCCGCATTTCGGGCAACTGCACTCGTAGAACTCGGGCATGCGTGCCAGGGGCGAACCGGCTCCGTCCGGCACCACATCTTCCGGCAACACGACCGGCAATTGGTCTTCCGGCACCGGCACATCGCCGCAGCTGTCGCAGTGGATGATCGGGATCGGGCAGCCCCAGTAACGCTGACGGCTGATGCCCCAGTCCCGCAGGCGGAACTGGGTGCGCGATTGGCCGAGGTTCTTCTTCAGCAGGGCCACTTCGATTGCGTCGAACGCGCCAGGGAAGTCCAGGCCGTTGAATTCGCCGGAATTGATCAGTTCACCGTGTTCGCCGTAAGCATCCTGCCATGGAGCAGGGGTCTCATCGCCGGCACTGGTGCGCACCACGGCCTTGATCGGCAGGCTGTACTTGCTGGCGAATTCGAAGTCGCGCTCATCGTGGGCCGGCACCGCCATTACTGCGCCATCGCCATAGTGCATCAGCACGTAGTTGGCGACCCAGACCGGGAGCTTCTCGCCAGTCAGTGGGTGCTCGACGAACAGCGAGGTCGGCAGACCTTTTTTCTCCTGGGTGGCCATGTCGGCTTCGGCAACGCTGCCGCCTTTGCATTCGGCAATGAATGCCTGCAGCTCGGGGTTGTTCCGGGCGGCCAGGGTGGCCAGCGGGTGTTCGGCCGCGACGGCGACGTAAGTCGCGCCCATCAGGGTGTCCGGACGGGTGGTAAAGACTTTCAGGGTGCCGGTTTCGCCGATCGACGCCTGGTCGTAGGGGAACTGCACTTCCATGCCACGGGACTTGCCGATCCAGTTGCGTTGCATGGTCTTGACCTGCTCGGGCCAGCCCGGCAGCTCGTCGAGACTCTCCAGCAGCTCATCCGCGTAAGCAGTGATCTTGAAGTAGTACATCGGAATTTCGCGCTTCTCGATCAGCGCGCCGGAGCGCCAGCCGCGGCCATCGATTACCTGTTCGTTGGCCAGGACGGTCTGGTCGACCGGGTCCCAGTTCACGGTGCCGTTCTTACGGTAGATCACGCCTTTTTCGAACAGGCGGGTGAACAGCCACTGTTCCCAGCGGTAGTAGTCCGGCTTGCAGGTGGTGACCTCACGAGACCAATCCACCGCCAGGCCCAGGCTGCGCAGCTGGGTCTTCATGTAGGCGATGTTTTCGTAGGTCCATTTGGCTGGTGCGACGTTGTTCTTCATCGCAGCGTTTTCCGCCGGCATGCCGAAGGCGTCCCAACCCATGGGTTGCAGGACGTTCTTGCCTTGCATGCGCTGGTAGCGGGAAATCACGTCGCCGATGGTGTAGTTGCGCACGTGCCCCATGTGTAGCTTGCCGCTGGGGTAAGGGAACATCGATAGGCAGTAGTAAGTTTCCTTGCCTGGCTGTTCACTGACTTCAAAGGACTTTTGCTCATCCCAAAACGACTGGGCGGCGGCTTCGATTTCACGGGGCTGATAGTGTTCGTGCATGGCTACTTTTGTACTGAATAGGGGTGGCCTAATCCTCTTCAACGCAACCTCGGGTGGTGATGGCGCCAAATACGGCGTTTTTCAGTGCCCGGTGGAGCTGGAAGTGGAGTTACAGGAAGCGCCGTAGCATACATGACCGCACTCTGCGGAGGGAAACCCTGATTGTTCGCGCGGGCCGTTGGTCGCGGCGGCGCGTCGCTTTCAGCTGTCCGACTAAGCTCAAAAAGGGGAGTGATTCTTATCTTCGATGAGGTGAACGGATGCTTGAATCGCAGCGAAAAGTAACAGAACCGCAGGTGTATGAAAGGCTGCTGAATCGACTGGCTCTGGCCCTGGATGCGGCAAAAACTGCGGATCGATTGCGCAATGAACGGCCGGCCGAGTTGGAGTTGCGGGGGTTGAGCCCTGCTGAGTTCGAATTGATCAGGGTCTACCTGGCCCGCAGTCAGCATGAAATGCAGGTCAATGTATCGAGCAGTCTGCAACACCAGGAAATGCCCCGTTCGGCCAAGGTCATTTGGTTGAAGGATCAGGCGCCCCACAGGGATTCGGTAAACGTCCGGTCCCAGCAGTTCAAGTAGGTCCCGAGCCCTTTATTGGGTTGAGCGAGGTCGTGTCCGAGGACCTCGAAAGCAAAAGTGCCTGGCAGCGGTTGTTGCCGCATGGGTATCCCCATTAGGCTTCGAGCATCTTTTGGAGATGCTCGATGCCTTTTCGCTATTTCATCAAACAGTTACTGCTGCCGCCCGGCATTCTCTTGCTGTTGCTTCTGCTCGCCTGGAGCCTGCGTCGTTCCAGGCCTCGATTGGCGCGAGGGTGCTTTGTTCTGGGGTTGGGTGGCTTCTGGTTGATGAGCCTGCCGGTAATGGTGGAGTGGGGAGCTCGTGGGCTTGAACGGTTACCGCCCTTGCCACAGAGTCAATGGGCCAGCCTGGCAGAGCAGGCGGATGCGATCGTAGTCCTGGGTTCCGGCCGTGAGCGGGGTGACCCGGCTTGGGGTTCTGACCAGCCCACCGGCGTGGGTTTGGAGCGCGAGCGTTATGCTGCTCGGCTGGCCAAGGCTTCCGAATTGCCCCTGTTGACCAGTGGCGGCCTGCATTACGGCACGCCGCCCACCGAGGCTGCACTGATGGCCGAATCACTGCTCAATGACTTTGGTGTGCACGTGCGTTGGCAGGAAGGTCGCAGCCGCACCACATGGGAAAACGCCCAGTTCAGCGCCGAAGTCTTGCAGCCATTGGGTATCAAGCGCGTGGTGGTAGTGACCCAGGCCTGGCACATGCCCCGTTCCGTCTGGAGTTTTGAGCGCGCAGGATTTGTCGTAGTGCCGGCACCGGTAGGTTTTCTGGGGGTGGACAACGCCCGCCCGTTGGGAGGCTGGATGCCGGAGTTCAAGTCGATCTGGCAGAGCGGCCAGTTGCTGAACGAGGCGGTGGGCCAGTTAGGCTATCGCCTCTTTTATCGCTGATCACCGCGCCGACTCCAACAGGAGCCGGCTTGCGGGCGACGGTTTCTAGACGGTCTTGGCAATACGGCTGGCCAGCAAGGCCCAGCCAAATAGCAGGGCGCAGAGCACTGCCAGCGGCCATGAGCGCCACTGCAAGTACGGCGTCAGGTTGTGCATGGGCACCACTTCGCCATAGAGAATGCCACGCTCGAACTGTGGAATCTGCACGGTGATCTTGCCGAACGGATCGATCAGCCCGGTGACTCCGTTATTGGTGGCGCGGATCATCCAGCGCCCGGCTTCCAGGGCGCGCATCTGAGCCATCTGCAAATGCTGCAGAGGGCCGATGGAGGTGCCGAACCAGGTGTCGTTGCTGATGGTCAGCAGTAGGTCGCTGCGGGCCGAGAGGCCGGCGGCGAACTCAGGGTAGACCACTTCGTAGCAAATGAACGGCGCAATCCGATACCCCTTGGCTTGCAGCAGTGGCTGGTCGGCCGGACCGCGGGCAAAGTCCGACATCGGCAGGTTGAAGAAGTCGATCAGGCCGCGCAGCAGCTCTTGCAGGGGCACGTACTCGCCAAAGGGCACCAGTTTCTGTTTCAGGTAGGTGCCGTCGCCTTCGCCGGTTACGGTGATGCCGTTGAAGTAGCGTTTTTCATGGTGCACCAACTGGCGCACCGGAACTCCGGTAATCAGCGCTGAATGACGATCGGCGGCAAAGTTGCCCATCATCGTCAGGTAGCCCTCGGCTGACTCCTTGAGCACCGGGACGGCGGTTTCCGGCCAGACCAGCAAGTCCACGCGCTTGCTGCTGAAACTCATGTCGCGGTACAGGGCCAACTGGGCATTGAGCTCGGCCGGGTCCCATTTCATGCTTTGTTCGATATTGCCCTGGATGGCGGCGACCGAAAGCGGATCACCCGAAGGGCTGGTCCAGGCGTGACCTTTGAGTGCCAGGCCAACTACCCAGGGCGCAGCCAGCAGCAACAGGCCGGCGGCGATAAACCCCTTGCGTCCGGCCTTGATCAGGCGCGGCAGGTTGTAGAGCAACGCAGCGGTCAACGCCAGGGAGAAGGAAATCAGCCAGATGCCGCCCACAGGTGCGAGTCCTGCCAGGGGACCGTCGAGCTGGCTGTAGCCGGAGTAGAGCCAGGGGAAGCCGGTGAGGAACCAGCCGCGAAACGCTTCCTGTCCCAGCCACAGGGCGGCGAATGCCAGAGCGTCCGCCAGAGGGGCTTCGTTGCGCCGCAGCCAGCGGGCCCAAAGCCAGGCAGGCAGGGCGAAAAACCAGGCAATGGCGGCGATGAAGGCCAGCATCAGCAGGCCGGCAAGCAGCGCGGACGCACCGCCGTAGGTGTGGATGCTGACGTAGATCCAGCTGGTGCCGGCGCCGAACAGACCGAAACCGAAGCACCAGCCACGGCCCAGAGCCTGGCGGGGCGTGAGCTCCCGCAGACCGGCATAGAACAGTCCCACTGCCAGCAGCGCCAGGGGCCAGATGTCGTAGGGCGCCAAGGCCAGGGTGGTGATGGCGCCGGCTGCAACGGCCAGCAGGTTGCCGGGCCAGCCGGGTCGGGTTGAGCGCTGCAAGAGGCGTTTCATCAGCTCTTTCCTGTTTCGCACCGGGCGGGGCGCGAGGAGATGGGGTGGGTGGATTCAGATGAGTGGCGAACCCTGCGGCGCTGTTTGACAGTCCGCCCCCGAGATCTGTCGTCCCGGGGCCTGGTGGTTGGCCTTGGGACGATGATTCTGTGCGGGGGAGGGCTGATGACCCTTGTCCCTAGCGGGAGATGGGGGTCAGGCGCAGCAGATGAATCCGCCGGCTGTCGGCGTTGAGCACGCGGAAGCGATAGGCGCCGATTTCAGTGATTTCGTTGCGTTTTGGCAAGTGGCCGAAAGCACTCATCACCAGGCCGCCGACGGTATCGAATTCGTCATCGGAGAAGTCGCTGTCGAAAAACTCGTTGAAGTTCTCGATCGGCGTCAGCGCCTTGATCAGGAAGTCGCCGCTGGGAAGCGGTTTGATGTAACTGTCTTCCTCGACGTCGTGCTCGTCCTCGATGTCGCCGACGATCTGTTCCAGCACGTCTTCGATGGTCACCAGGCCTGCCACTCCGCCGTATTCGTCGATGACGATGGCCATGTGGTTGTGGTTGGCGCGGAACTCGCGCAGCAGCACGTTCAGGCGCTTGGACTCGGGGACGAAGGTCGCCGGGCGCAGCAGATCCTTGATGTTGAAGCTGTCGCCGTTCTCCTTGAGGATCAGCGGCAGCAGGTCCTTGGCCAGCAGGACGCCCATCACGTCGTCATGGCTTTCACCGATCACCGGGTAGCGCGAGTGCGCCGAATCGATGACCGCAGGCAGGAACTCCCGTGGTGTCTGGGTCGCCTTGATGCTGATCATCTGCGAGCGCGGAACCATGATGTCCCGGACTTGCAGGTCAGCTACCTGGATGGCGCCTTCGACGATGGCCAGCGCTTCGCTGTCCAGCAATTTGTTCTGATGGGCTTCGCGCAGCAGCTCCAGCAGCTCCTGGCGGTTTTTCGGCTCATGGGCAAAAGCCTGGGTCAGTTTGCCCAGCCATGACTTTTGCCCGTTGCTCGATCGATCTTCGCTCATAGCGATTGCTCTGAATCCTTGGTTATTACAGGTGGATGTTGTTGATCAGCTTTCGTCGTCTGCATAAGGGTCGGGATGACCCAGTTCAGCAAGCAACGTTCGTTCCAGCGCTTCCATTTCTTCGGCTTCGTCATCATCTATATGGTCGTAACCCAACAGATGCAAGCAGCCGTGAATGACCAGATGGGCCCAATGGGCCTTAAGTTCCTTGCCTTGTTCGGCGGCCTCGCGTTCGACCACCGCAATGCAGATCACTAAATCCCCCAGCAAAGGGATATCCAGCAGCTCATCTGGCACGTCGGCAGGAAATGACAACACATTGGTTGCGTAATCTTTGTGACGCCAGGTGTGATTCAGCTCACGGCCTTCGTCTTCGTCCACCAGGCGGATGGTCAGTTCCGAGTCGGCCGTGCGCTGGCGCAGAGCCAGCTCGCACCACTGGCGGAACTCTTCATCGCTGGGGGCCGGCTGCTGGCTGGCGCGTTGCAGGTCAAGCTCAAGCATCGCGGCGGTTGCCCCTGTCGGCGGAAGCCTTGGCGGCCTCATCGTCGGCTCGCAGCTCGAAGCGCTCATAGGCTTCGACAATGCGTTGCACCAGTGGATGGCGCACCACGTCCTTGGGCATGAAGTGAGTGAAGCTGATGCCGGGTACATCCTTGAGCACGTTGATCACTTGGGCCAGGCCCGATTTGGTGCCCTTGGGCAGGTCGACCTGGGTGATGTCGCCGGTGATCACTGCGGTGGAGCCGAAACCGATCCGGGTGAGGAACATTTTCATCTGTTCCACGGTGGTGTTCTGACTTTCGTCGAGGATGATGAAACTGTTGTTCAGGGTCCGGCCGCGCATGTAGGCCAGGGGCGCGATCTCGATGACCTGGCGCTCGATCAACTTGGCCACTTGTTCGAAACCGAGCATTTCATACAGCGCGTCATATAGCGGGCGCAGGTACGGGTCGATTTTTTGTGCCAGATCGCCGGGCAGGAAGCCGAGCTTCTCGCCCGCTTCCACGGCTGGCCGCACCAACAGGATGCGCCGCACTTGCTCACGCTCCAGGGCATCTACGGCGCAGGCCACGGCGAGGTAGGTCTTGCCGGTACCGGCCGGGCCAATGCCGAAGTTGATGTCATTGCCGAGAATTTCTTTCACATAGCGCTGCTGATTCAGGCCGCGAGGGCGAATCATGCCCTTCTTGGTGCGCAGGGCTACGGCGGCATCGGCCACCGATGGGTTGTCCAACTCTTCCACGGCGGATTCCTGGAGGAACAGGTGCACCAGGTCCGGCGATAGCTCGGTGCCCTTGGTTTCCCGGTAGAGACGGCGCAGAAGATTTTCCGCGGAGGTGGTGTGCTTGGGTTCGCCGATCAGTTCGAACTGATTGCCGCGGTTGCGGATCTCGATCGTCAGGCGCTGCTCGATCAAGCGCAAATGCTCGTCGAATTGCCCGCACAGATTGGCGAAGCGGCGAGCCTCGAATGGCTCGAGGATGAAACGATGAGGTTCTATGGGTGCGTTCAAGGTCGTTTTTTAGCCGCCCAACGGCAATTAAGATGAATTCAAGGATAACGCCAGCGGCCTGGGTGCGAAAGCTCTTATACGGAGCAATGGCCGGTGGTGCTTTCTTCGTGGGAGCCGACTTGTCGGCGAAGGTGCTCTTGAGGGGCTCTTCGCTGGCAAGCCGGCTCCTACACAAGCCAGTGCCTACACAAGTTCAGTTCTTACGATAACAGCGAGCCGCGCAGCGAATGGGGCTGCGCCGAGTCAATGTGCACGTCGGCGAACTGGCCGATCAGTGTGGGATTGTCGCAACGGAAGTTGACGATCCGGTTGTTCTCGGTACGGCCCTGCAATTCGCCAGGGTCTTTCTTGGAGTAATCGGTGACCAGAATACGTTGGGTCGAGCCGACCATTTGTCGGCTGATCTCGAACCCTTGCTGGTTCAGGCGATGCTGCAGCGCATTCAGGCGCTCCTTCTTCAGCGCTTCCGGTGTGTCGTCGGCCAGGTCGGCGGCGGGGGTGCCTGGGCGCTGGCTGTAGACAAAGGAGTAGGAGAAGTCGAAACCTACGTCCTCGATCAGCTTCATGGTCTGCTGGAAGTCTTTCTCTGTCTCGCCCGGGAAGCCGACGATGAAGTCCGAACTGATGCAGATGCCCGGAACTGCCGCCCGTAGCTTGCGCAGTTTGGATTTGTATTCCAGAGCCGTGTGGTTGCGTTTCATCGCCGCCAGAATGCGGTCCGAGCCCGATTGCACCGGCAGGTGCAGGTGTTTCACCAGCTCTGGTACTTCGGCATGAGCCTGGATCAGGCTGTCGGAGAATTCCAGAGGGTGCGATGTGGTGTAGCGAATTCGTTCGATACCATCGACCGCGGCGACTACGCGGATCAGCTCGGCCAGGTCCGCCATACGTCCGTCGTGGGTCTGACCCCGGTAGCCGTTGACGTTCTGGCCCAGCAAGGTGACTTCACGAACACCGTTTTCCGCCAGGTGGATGATCTCGGCGATCACGTCGTCAAATGGGCGGCTGACTTCTTCGCCGCGGGTATAGGGCACCACGCAGAAGGTGCAGTACTTGCTGCAGCCTTCCATCACCGAAACATAGGCGCTGGGGCCGTCGATGCGCGGCTCGGGCAGGTGGTCGAATTTTTCGATTTCCGGGAACGAGACATCCACTTGCGGCAGCTTGGTGGCGCGGGCGACGTCGATCATTTCCGGCAGGCGGTGCAGCGTCTGCGGGCCGAAGACCACGTCCACATAGGGCGCCCGATCACGGATGGCTGCGCCTTCCTGACTGGCCACGCAACCCCCGACGGCGATCACCATGTCCGGGTTGGCCAGCTTCAGCTCGCGCCAGCGCCCCAGTTGGGAGTACACCCGGTCCTGGGCGCGTTCGCGAATGGAGCAGGTATTGAGCAGGATGACGTCAGCGTCTTCGGCACGAGCGGTGACTTCCAGGGCCTGATGTTCACCCAGCAGATCCACCATGCGCGAGCTGTCGTACTCGTTCATCTGGCAGCCGTGGGTTTCGATGTAAAGCTTCTTGGCCATGGACCTCGGTCTCACGTGATTCAAAGAACCGCGCATTATAGGGTCCATGCCCACAGGTTCCTAGCGTTGCGCATCGGGTAGCTATGCTATAGTTCGCGCCCTATTTTTGTCCCCCGATGTGTTGCCCGCCCACCATGACCAAACGTGAAGCCCCAATCTATAAGGTGATTTTCCTCAACCAGGGCCAGGTGTTCGAAATGTACGCCAAGCAGATCTATCAAAGTGATCTGTGGGGTTTCCTGGAAGTGGAAGAGTTCGTCTTTGGCGAGCGCACGCAAGTGGTCGTCGATCCGAGTGAAGAAAAGCTCAAGGCTCAGTTCGAAGGCGTTGTGCGCAGTTTTGTGCCGATGCATTCGATTGTGCGTATCGACGAAGTGGAGCGCCTGGGCACGCCGAAGATCAGCGAAGCCCGTGGCGTGAGCAACGTCATGCCGTTCCCAATGCCAATGCCCGAAAAATAAGCCTGGTTTGCGTAGGAGCCGGCTTGCCGGCGAATGGCACGAAGGTGTTACGGCAGTGGCGAGAAAGGCGAACGCCCATCGGCGCTCTGCAGTTCCATCAGGTACTTGCGGAAAATCTGTCCCAGCACCTGGGTCGCGACTTCCAGTTCGTCACGCTGCATGTGCTCGGCGACTTCGTCGGCGGTGTCCAGGGCGTCTTCGGCACCGTTGACCGCAGCCATCTTCAGCACGATGTAGGCTTGAACGTTGTTGGCCGGCACGCCTTCGCCGTGGAAGAACATGGTGCCGAGCTTGAACTGCGCCTGGGCGTGGCCTTGCAAGGAGGCCTTTTCGAAATAGCTCAGGGCTTGATTGAGGTCTCGCGGCGTGCCTTTGCCCTCGTAGTAGAACTCACCCAACTCGTATTGCGCCTGTGCATCCCCTTCATCGGCGGCTTTCTGGCACGCGGCTAGCGCCTCGGCCTGTTCCTGTGCCTGGGGATCGAGGGTGCAGCGACCCATCGCTGGGATCAACAACGAGTTGCCGCCTGCTTGTGCGTGCGCGAGCAGGGGCTGAAGGAGCAACAGGCAGCCCAATGTCAGGGCGCGGCCGGTGCGGTTCATGGGAATCGACTTACCTCTGAGGGGCGCGCGGACCCGGCGAGGGGTCCAATAAGCGCGCATTATGAAATAAGCAGGGCCAACCTTACAAAGTCTTTACTCGTTTTTCTGCTGCGTGGCCGCGATATCCGCCGGTTTGCTGAGTATTTCCCCCTTTGCCAAGGGAAAGTTCGAGTAAAGCACGAAGCTGGCATGGTTGATCACCACGCCAGCCTTACAGCGCTTACTTCAAGGCGGCAAATGCGCGTTCTGCTGCATCCAAAGTCAGTTGCAGCTCGGCCTCGCCGTGGGCGATCGAGGTGAAACCGGCTTCGAAGGCACTTGGCGCCAGGTAAACACCGCCTTCCAGCATCAGGTGGAAGAAGCGCTTGAACAGGTTGGCATCGCTGGCCATCACGTCGTCGAAGGTGACGATGTCGTCGGCGCCACTGAAGTACAGGCCGAACATGCCGCCGGCCTGAGTGGTGACGAACGGAATGCCCGCGGCATCGGCGCGTTGCTGCAAGCCTTCGAGCAAGCGGCTGGTGTAGTCGCTCAGTTCGGCGTGGAAGCCCGGGCGGCTGATCAGACGCAGGGTGGTCAGGCCGGCAGCCATGGCCAGCGGGTTGCCGGAGAGGGTGCCTGCCTGGTAGACCGGACCCAGGGGCGCGATATGCTCCATGATCTTGCGCTTGCCGCCGAAGCAGCCCACCGGCATGCCGCCGCCGATGATCTTGCCGAAGGTGGACAAGTCTGGAGTCACACCGTAATGGGCCTGGGCGCCGCCGAGAGCGACACGGAACCCCGTCATCACTTCGTCGAAGATCAGCACTACGCCGTGTTGGTCGCAGAGGGAGCGCAGCCCCTCGAGGAAGCCTGGCGCCGGTGGTACACAATTCATGTTGCCGGCCACTGGCTCGACGATGATGCAGGCCACTTCCTGGCCTACTTCAGCCAGCATCTTTTGCACTGCGGCGATGTCGTTGAAGGGCAGGGTCAGGGTGTGTTTGGCGAAAGCCGCAGGTACACCGGCAGAGCTGGGGACGCCCTGAGTCAGAGCGCCGGAACCGGCCTTGACCAGCAGGCTGTCGGAGTGGCCGTGGTAGCAGCCTTCGAACTTGATGATGCTGTCGCGGCCGGTAAAGCCCCGGGCCAGGCGAATTGCGCTCATGGTGGCTTCGGTGCCGGAGCTGACCATGCGCACCATTTCCATGGAGGGAACGATGGAGCACACCAGATCGGCCATTTCGGTTTCCATGGCGGTGGGGGCGCCGTAGGACAGGCCATGCTCCAGTTGCTTACGTACCGCGTCCAGCACGTCCGGGTGACTGTGGCCGAGAATCATCGGGCCCCAGGAGCCGACATAGTCGACATAGCGCTTGTCGTCTTCGTCAGTGACGTAGGCACCTTCGGCGTGCTTGAAGAACAGCGGGGTGCCGCCCACGCTCTTGAAGGCGCGGACCGGCGAGTTGACGCCACCAGGGATGTGTTTCTGGGCGTTGGCAAACAGGGTTTCGGAACGGGACATGATCGGGCTCTCAAAAATCGGCAGTGGGCTATTCAAAGATTAAACAGGGCGTTAAAGGCGCGGGCGCGGCGTGTCACTTCTGCAGCGCTCTCGGCGCCGAACAGGCCGTGGACCACCGCCAGCAGATCAGCGCCGTGGCTCACCAGGGGGGCGGCGTTTTCCAGGGTGATGCCGCCAATCACGCAAATCGGCAGATGCAGGCTGGCCCGGGCCTGATCCAGCAACTCCAGGCTGGCAGTGGGCGCGCCGGGTTTGGTGGTTGAGTTGAAGAAGCGGCCGAAGGCGACATAACTGGCGCCTTCCTTGGCCGCTTGCTCGGCCAGCGGCAACTGGTCATGGCAGGTGGAGCCGATGATTGCCTGGCGCCCCAGCAGGGCGCGGGCCGGCGTCAGGGGGCCGTCGGTCTGGCCCAGGTGCACGCCGGCACCGATGCGTGCCGCCAGCTCGGCGTCATCGTTGATGATCAGGCGGGTCTTGTAGCGTTCGCACAGGGTCAGCAGGGTTTCAGCTTCCCGCAGGCGGCGGGCCTGGTCGTCGCTTTTATCGCGGTACTGCAACAGGGTGACGCCGCCTTCCAGCGCCGCCTCCACGTACTTCAGGAACTTGCCGGCCAACAGCTGGCTGTCGGTGATGGCGTACAGACCACGTAGTTTCATTGAGCGGGCCTCATGACATTACGAGCAGAAATCCAACGGCAAGCGGCGCGGCACGAACTGGCCACGGCCCAGTTGCTCGGCGTCGCGCAGGGTGCGCCAGGTGTAATCCAGGGCAGACTTCACCGCACTGGCCAAGTGTTCGCCTTGTGCCAGGCGCCCGGCCAGGGCACTGGCCAGGGTACAACCGGAGCCGTGGTAGCTGCCGGGCAGGCGCTGGCAGGTGTACGTCTCGCGCAGGCCGTCGCGGCTGTACAGACGATTGTGCACTTCGTGTTCATCGCCATGGCCGCCGGTAATCAGCAGGTGCTTGACGAACGGCAGGAGTTTTTCGGCGCATTGGTCGGCGCTGCCTTCGGGCAGTTCCGCAAGAATTCGGGCTTCGGGAAGGTTGGGAGTGGCAATGGTGGCCAGGGGCAGCAGGCGTTCGCGCATGGCGTAGCCCACTTCATCCTTGCCCAGTCGGCCGCCGCCGCCGGCGCGCAGCACCGGATCGCACACCAGGGGCAGGTGCGGGTGCGCCTGGAGCAGTTCGACCACGGTGTCGACCATCTCCAGGGAGCCCAGCATGCCCAGCTTGACCGCGGCGACAGTGGAGTCGTTGAGCACGGCATTGGCTTGGGCCAATACCCACTCGCGATCCAGAACGCGGAAATCGCTGACGTTGACGGTGTCTTGCACGGTCAGGGCGGTGACAGCCGGAGCTGCGTGACAACCCTGAGCCAGCAGGGCTTCGATATCTGCCTGCAAGCCGGCGCCACCACTAGGGTCGTGGCCGGAGAGACAGAGGACAACGGGGCGAGAGCTGTAGATATTCATGGGCGGCGAGCTTACCACCAAAAGCTTTTTTTCGCGGCGGCTGGCGCGCAATGCAAGTTGTCGCTTTGCCGTGTTCGATCTTCTTGACCGATGCAACAGCTCTAGCTCGCTGGATTGCGCTGAAAGGCCCGTTCTAGAGCCTTTAGACTAAAATTTTCAATGGTGTTCATTGGCCATCAGCGGCTATGCTAGAGTGCATTCAAACCAATAACAGGTCATGCCGGTCTTGCGTCTGCTCAAGGGAAATGGGGGACTTCCTGACACCACCGGACAAGCCACGCTGGGGCTTTATGCGCTATTTGCTGATGTTGCTGTTGAGCTTGCCGATGCTGGCTGGCGCCGTCGAGTTCGACGAGTTCACTCAACGCCTGCCCTTGGGCCGAGTGATGCAAGTACTCGAAGACGTGGGTGGCGAAGCGACAATTGCCGATGTCAGTTCGGGGCCTCTGGCTGAGCACTTCAAACCCCACGATAAAGATACCCTCAATGCCGGCTATTCACGTTCGGCCTTCTGGCTGAAGATCGACCTCCAATATCACCCCGGCAATCCCACGGCGCAGCGCAACTGGTTGCTGGAGCTGGCCTATCCGCCCCTGGACCACCTGGACCTGTACGTCCCCGATGAAACCGGTGGTTTTCGTCTGGCGGAGCGCACCGGCGATGCCTTGCCGTTCGACAGTCGGCAGATCCGCCAGAACAACTACCTGTTCAACCTGAGTTTCTCCCCCCATGAACACAAGACCCTGTATCTGCGCCTGGCCAGTGAAGGTTCGATCCAGGCACCGCTGAGCCTCTGGTCCAACACGGCCTACCTCGAGGCGCAGCCAGTGCGCCTCTACGTGCTGGGGCTGATCTACGGGGTGTTGCTGGGCATGCTGGTGTACAACCTGTTCATCTACCTCAGCGTGCGCGACACCAGCTACCTCTACTACATCGTCTACATCGCATCGTTCGGTCTCTATCAACTGTCGGTCAACGGTGCCGCAGTGGAGTACTTCTGGCCCAACAGTCCATGGTGGGCCAATGCGGCGACACCCTTCTTCATCGGCGCCGCAGGACTGTTCGGCAGTCAGTTCGCTCGCAGTTTCCTGCAGACCTCCCGGCACAGTCCCTGGGTTGATCGCGTGTTGCTGGCGCTGATGGCTTTTGGGGCGCTGGTCATGGCCTTGTCACTGATGACCAGCTACGCCCTGGCCTTGCGCCTGGCCACCACTCTGGCGCTGCTGTTTACCGTGGTGATCTATGTGGCGGGGATCGTCGCCTGGTGTCGCGGATTGCGGGTGGCGCGTTACTTCATCATTGCCTGGTCGGCTTTTTTGTTTGGAGGGGTGATCAACACTTTGATGGTGCTGGGTTACCTGCCGAACGTATTCCTGACCATGTACGCCAGCCAGATCGGCTCGGCGATCGAGGTGGCGCTGCTGTCCCTGGCTCTGGCCGACCGGATCAATTCGATGCGCGAGCAACAGGCCCAGACTCTGCTTGAGGCCGGGCAGAAGCTTGAAGTGCTGAACCAGCAATTGGCTCACAGCAACCGTCTCAAGGACGAGTTCCTGGCCACCCTGACCCACGAGCTGCGCACGCCGATGAACGGTGTCATTGGCTCGCTTGAACTGATGCAGACCCTGGAACTGGACCCAGAGATGGAGCAGTACCAGCAGACCGCCGCTGGCTCGGCGCGGGACATGATGCGCATGGTCAACGGCATCCTCACCCTGACCGAACTGCAAGCCGGCAAGCTCAGCGCCCAGCGCCAGCCGTTCAGCCTGCGTTCGTTGCTGAGTGCACTGCAAACCCAGTTCGGCGCCAGCGCTGCGGCCAAGTCCCTGTCCTTTCAGGTCGACCTCAGCGCCGGGTTGCCCGACCGCTTGCAGGGGGATCGCTGCAAGCTCAGCCATTGCCTGGAGTGCCTGCTGGAAAACGCCGTCAAGTTCACCCATTCCGGTGGCGTGGTGTTACGGGTGGTCACCCGGTCTGTTTCGACCGAGCGGGTGAGTCTGAGCTTCGAGGTGATCGACAGCGGGATAGGTTTCGTCAATCTGGACGAGGCAACGCTGTATCAGCGTTTCTTCCAGCTTGACGGCTCCATGACGCGTGAATACGGCGGATTGGGCATCGGCCTGGCGATCTGCCGGCAATTGGTGGACTTGCTGGGCGGGCAGTTGACTCATGAGTCCACGCCTGGCCAGGGCAGTTGTTTCCGCTTGCTGGTGGAGTTCGATGCCCAGGAGCCGATTCCTCGGGCGCCGGTAACCCTTCATCGGCGTGCGCCCCAGGACTGTACCGTGCTGTTGATGGACGATAACGACGTTGATCAACTTGTGGTACGAGGCATGCTGCTCAAGCTGGGATACCGAGTGCGCACCGTTGGCAGCCCCACGGATGCGCTGCAACTGCTGGGGCGTGAACTCGTCAGCGCGGTGCTGATCGATGGCCAGATCACTGCAGCGCAACTGGGGGCATTTCGTCTTCAGGCCCAGGCAATGCCCGGATACGCCCACCTGCCCATCTTGCTGGCCTGCGTTCCTGGTACTGAAGGTTGTGCGGCGACAGCAGGGGCCGACTGTCTTGGCAAACCGGTGAAATTCGAGGCACTGCAAGCGGCGCTGTTGAAGTGGGTATTTTGTGTTGAGCAGGGCGAAAGTGCCGACATTTAGGCGGATATGCCACTTTGTTCGGGGTGGAGCGGGTGCTTAACTGGGGTCTTGGCACACCCTGAAGGAGTCCTGCAATGAACCTCCACCAGTTCGCTGAAACCCACGAAGTCACCAACCAGCCGCCCGCCCTGGACGGCGCCAACCTCTATCGGATCGACCTGCCGCTGCAGCAATGGATGCGGCGCTTCGATGCCGGCTGGGCCGAATCCCGGGTCGACGCCTATGGCGCCCTGGCGGGTGGTCCGTTGATGGAGGCGGGGTTCCTGGCCAATCAGAACAAGCCGGTATTTTCCAGTCACGACCGCTTTGGTCACCGGATCGATCTGGTGGAGTTTCACCCGGCGTATCACCAGTTGATGCAGGCGGCCATCGAGGGTGGGCTGACCTCGCTGCCCTGGACCGAAGCACAAGCGGGCGCTCATGTAGCCCGCGCCGCCATGACCTATCTGCACAGTCAGGCCGAGGCTGGCAGCGGTTGCCCGTTGACCATGACGTTTGCCTGCGTGCCGGCGCTGAAACTGCAGCCGGACATCGCCGAGCAGTGGCTGCCGAAGATCCTCGCCACCCAGTACGACCCGCGTAATGTTGGCATGCAGCACAAGACCGGGCTGACGATTGGCATGGCCATGACCGAGAAGCAGGGCGGGACTGACGTTCGCGCCAACACCACCCGAGCCTATCCGGTGGGGGCTCCGGGGCCGGGGCAGGCTTATGAACTGGTGGGACACAAGTGGTTCTGCTCGGCGCCAATGTGCGATGCCTTCCTGACCCTGGCTCAGACCGACAAGGGCCTGACCTGTTTCCTCCTGCCCCGTCATCGCCCGGATGACAGCCGCAACCAGTTCTATATCCAGCGCTTGAAGAACAAGCTGGGCAACCACTCCAATGCTTCCAGCGAAGTGGAGTTCCGTGGCGCGCTGGCCTGGATGATCGGTGAAGAAGGGCGCGGCGTACCCACCATTATCGAAATGGTCGCCATGACGCGCTTCGACTGCATGGTCGGCTCCAGTTCGCTGATGCGCCAGGCTCTGACCCAGGCCAGCCATCATTGTGCCCATCGCAGCGTCGGCGGGCGGGTGCTTAGTGAGCAGCCGCTGATGCAGAACGTGCTGGCCGACCTGGCCTTGGAAAGTGAAGCGGCCCTGGCCTTGAGCATGCGCATGGGACGAGCCCTGGATCATCAGAACGATGCCCAGGAAGCGAAGTTCTC
This sequence comes from Pseudomonas sp. JDS08PS003, assembly GCF_045013505.1. Classification (NCBI taxonomy): domain Bacteria; kingdom Pseudomonadati; phylum Pseudomonadota; class Gammaproteobacteria; order Pseudomonadales; family Pseudomonadaceae; genus Pseudomonas; species Pseudomonas sp. JDS08PS003. Next base: position 6,343,491 of record NZ_CP120724.1, on the reverse strand, counting down.
TCGGCTAGTGACGGCAGTGGGCAAGTATTGGATCTGCAAGCGCGCCCCGGCCATGATCAACGAGGCCGCCGAATGCATGGGTGGCGCCGGATATGTCGAAGACAGCATCCTGCCGCGGCTGTACCGCGAGGCGCCGGTGAACTCCACCTGGGAGGGCTCCGGTAACGTGCAATGTCTGGATGTGTTGCGAGCCCTGTCGAAAGAACCCGGGGTGCTGGATGTGTTGTTTGCCGAGCTGGGGGATGGGCATGGCGAGCGGCGTCTGGCGGCGCATATTGCGGCGCTCAAGGACAGCTTCAAGGACACCGGCGACATCCAGTACCGAGCCCGCCAACTGACCGAGGACATTGCCCTGGGTCTGCAGGCCAAGCTGTTGCTGGAGGCTGGTAACGAGGTGGTCAGCGACGCCTTTATCGCCAGCCGTCTTGGGGGGCAGAGCGGTCGGGTCTACGGTACCTTGCCTCGCGGGTTGGACGTGGCCGCCATTGTTGCCCGCTCCACGCCTCAAGGCTTCTGACCTTTTGTAGGAGCCGGCTTGCCGGCGAAGAGGCCTTGCCGCCGCGATCGTCGGCACGCCGGCTCCTACAACTCCGCTGTTCCCGTGGGACGGTGTTGCAGGCAAGATGAACGCCTGCAAGATCAGAACACAGGATGCTTATCGTGACCGAAGCTTTTATTGTCGTTCAAACCGCCGAGCAAGCCGTGGATCGGCTTGCCGCTTTGCATGAGCGGGCCACCACGGCGCTGAGCCAGGCGCTCAAGCGTTACCTCAAGGACCGGGTCGAGCCGGATGCCGCGCAAAGAGCGCTGTTTCGCTACCCCGAACTGCGCCTGACCTACCAGTGCCACGGCGAAGTCCCGCAGACCACCCGAGCCTATGCCAAGGTTCAGCTGCCGGGCACCTACAGTATTACCGTCACTCATCCCGCCGCCTTCCGTAACTACCTGCTCGAGCAGTTGGTCCCCCTGATGCACGACTTCACCGTCACGGTGGAAGTGGGCGTCAGCGAACAGAACATCCCCTATCCCTACGTGGTGGAGCAAGGCGACGAGCTGGCCGGTTCCGGTGTGACGGCTGCGGCGCTGGCCCGGGTGTTCCCCAGCACCGACCTGTCGGCTGCCACCGACGGTATCGCCGATGGCCTCTACGACTGGGAAAACACTCACCCGCTGCCGTTGGCGCTGTTCGATGCGGCGCGGGTCGATTTCTCTCTGCGGCGCCTGGTGCATTACACCGGCAGCGACTGGCGTCATGTGCAGCCGTGGATCCTGTTGACCAACTATCACCGTTATGTCGACCAGTTCATCGTCCATGGCCTGGAGCAACTGCGCAGCGATCCGCGTTTTGTGCGCATGGTCCTGCCGGGCAACGTGATCATTGAAAAGAGCATGGATCACGGCGAGGCTTCGGCAATCGCCGCCGGTGTGGTCTGGCATCGTTACCAGATGCCGGCGTATCACCTGCAGGCCAGCGATGGCCACGGTGTGACCCTGGTGAATATCGGCGTCGGCCCGTCCAATGCGAAGAACATCACCGACCACTTGGCGGTGCTGCGCCCTCATTGCTGGCTGATGATTGGCCACTGCGGCGGGCTGCGACAGTCCCAGACCATCGGCGATTACGTCCTTGCTCACGCCTACATGCGTCGCGACGGCATTCTTGATCGCGTAGTGCCGCCGAACATTCCGATCCCGGCCCTGGCCGAGGTCCAGCTGGCGTTGCAGCAAGCGGCGGCCAATGTCACCGGGGAGAAGGGCGAGCAACTGAAGAAGCGCCTGCGCACCGGCACGGTCCTGACTTACGACGATCGCAACTGGGAGCTGCGCTGGGCCGAGGAGCGTCCGTTGATCAACCTGTCCCGGGCCGTGGCGGTGGACATGGAAAGCGGCACTATCGCGGCCCAGGGTTATCGCCTGCGGGTGCCCTACGGCACCTTGCTGTGTGTCTCGGACAAACCCCTGCACAGCGAGATCAAGTTGCCGGGGGCGGCCAATGCCTTCTACGAGCGGGCGGTCAGCCAGCATTTGAAGATCGGTATCGAAGCCGTGGACCTGATGCGCAGTGAGCTCAACTCCCTGCACTCGCGCAAACTGCGCAGCTTCGACGAGCCGCCTTTCCGCTAAGCGTTTAATCCATGGCCATTTGGCGATCAGGCCACTAGCATTGTCGGTCCTGATCGCTGAATGTTCCTGATCCCATGTCCCGTCCGTCCCGTCCTGCTTCCCGTCGCCCTGGCGCGAAGCCGTTTTCCGTTTCCCCCTCCAAGCGCGTGGCCAAGGCGCCACCGGCCGAGCCGAAGCTGATCCTGTTCAACAAGCCTTTCGACGTGCTGACCCAGTTCAGTGATGGCGAGGGACGAGCGACGCTCAAGGATTTCATCGCCATTCCCGGGGTCTACCCGGCCGGGCGCCTGGACCGCGATAGCGAAGGGTTGCTGCTGTTGACCAATGACGGGCAGTTGCAGGCGCGAATCGCCGATCCCAAGCACAAGTTGGCCAAGACGTATTGGGTGCAGGTTGAAGGCGAACCCTGCGCTGAGCAGTTACAGCGCCTGCGTGACGGGGTGGAGTTGAACGACGGCATGACCCTGCCGGCCGAGGCACGGCAGCTGGAAGAACCAGAGCTGTGGCCGCGCAATCCGCCAGTGCGCTTTCGCAAGAGCGTGCCCACCAGTTGGCTGGAGTTGGTGATTCGAGAAGGGCGCAATCGCCAGGTGCGGCGCATGACCGCGGCCGTCGGCCTGCCGACCTTGCGACTGGTGCGGGTCAGGATTGGCGACTGGACCCTGGATGGCTTGGATCAGGGCCAGTGGAAGGAGGTGCCGGCGCGCTTATAGAGCGCCGGACTCGATCAGGCCGATCACCACACTCTTGATGATGAAGGCGGCTACGCCCAGGCCCAGCACGAAGAACAGGATAAAGGAGCCAAAGCGTCCGGCTTTGGACTTCTTGGCCAGGTCCCAGACGATGAAACCCATGAATATGATCAGGATGCTGACCAGACCGGTCATCATCCACTCTTCGAATACTGCTGGGTCCATCGATCATCTCCATTGCAGACAGGGCAAAAAATGCCGGGCGAGTATACGCCAAGGGATACTGGCCGAGCATTGATCTGCCTGCGTTACGTCGCCACAGCCGCTTTTCAGCTGCGCAGATGGGTCAGGGGCAGTTCAGTGCTGTTGAGCACCTGATTGAGCACGAAACTGGAGCGCACACTGGTCACGCCGTCGATGCGGGTCAGGTGGCCCAGCAGCAACTTCTGGTAGTGATCCATGTCCGGCACCACCACCTTGAGCTGGTAGTCGGCGTCCACACCGGTCACCAGGCTGCACTCCAGTACCTGGGGCAGGCTGCGGATGGCCGCTTCGAAATTCTCGAAGCGTTCCGGTGTGTGCCGGTCCATGCCGATCAGTACGTAGGCGGTGAGGCTCAGGCCGAGCATCTTGCGGTCCAGCAGGGCGACCTGGCGGGAAATATAACCGTCGTCTTCCAGTTGCTTGACCCGGCGCGAGCAGGGCGAGGGCGACAGTCCGATGCGCTCGGCCAGTTCCTGGTTGGAGATGCGGGCATCGCGTTGCAATTCGGCCAAAATACTCAGGTCATAGCGGTCGAGTTTGCTCATCAATCAGGCCTTTGTCATAAGTATTGCGTTTAATTATCTATCTTGAGTTAAAAATTGCGCAAGAGGTGTTTTTGCAAGCAATCTTCGCAATCCTCTGTCGCCGGCCCAGGCCTATTCTTATCACCAGAATCACTGCCCGGACATAGAGTCCACTGCGGCCCGCCGAATCAGGCCTGCCGCGGCCGCCAACCCCACAGGGTTGATCCGGCCCCCGGGCTACACCCTGTCCAGAAGACGGAGTGAGGTGAGCCGGCGCCAAAAGCGTCGAGCACGGACAAAATCTCAAAGGGTGGCCGACGGGCCGCCCTTTTTTATTGCCTGCGAAATAAGTCTCGTGACTGATAATCTGCTGCAGAACCGCTCCAGGCTTTTTCAGTCTGATGTACAGGCCCCAATCCGCAGTGAGGAATAGCATGAAGTCGCGCATCTGGCGTTTGGCAGGTGTTGGTGTGTTGTGCGTGAGCGTCAGCGCGCAAGTGCTCGCCGATGAGCGAGACGAGAGACGCCCACCCCAGCAGGGAGCGCCTTCGGGCGGGCAGCGTGAGCATGCCCCCGAAGGGCGTGGCGAGGGTAATCAGGGCCGTCCGGCGAACTCGCCCGAACGTGCGCAACCTGCCCCGCAGCAGCCGCGTGGGCAGAATGAAATCATTCGTGGCGATAACAGCCGGCAGTTCGAACACAACGGCCAGAATCCGGGTGGGCAGTGGCAAAACCGCCCCCAGCATGATCCCAATCAGCAGGGGCGACCGGCTCCTCAGCAGCCGCAGCCTGCCCCAGGACTGCCCATCCAGAGCCGGCCCGATACCGTGCGCCAGACCCAGGAGCCCCAGCGCGGCTATTACCAGGACATTCCCCGGCGCAACGATTACAACCAGCATTGGCAGGCCGGTGGTCCAGGCTCGCGCCCCGACAATGGTCGCCCCAACGACTATCGCTGGCCGGGTCGTCCCGACGGGCATGGCAACGGCTGGGGGCCTGGTCCGCAATATCGCCCAGGCTACGTGATTGATCGTTTCCCCGAGCGCAACTACCGGGTGCCATACCGTGGTCAGGATTACTTTTTCTCGGGGGGCTACTGGTATCGCCCACAAGGTCCGCGGTATGTGGTGGTGCGCCCGCCTTATGGGATTCGAGTGGCCTATCTGCCCGACTATGCCCGGGAAGTGTGGATCGGCAGCGCGCTATTCTTCCTCGCCGCCGGGGCCTATTACACCTATGAAGCCAACACCCAGCAGTATGTCGTGGTGGAGCCGCCGGTAGCGGCGCCGCCGCCCAGTCAGCCCAGTGGCAATGGCTATGATGTGCTGGCGTACCCGGTCAACGGCCAGTCGCCGCAGCAGATCGATCAGGATCGCTACGACTGCTATCGCTGGGCGGTGCAGCAGAGTGGTTTCGATCCGGCCAGCGCGACCTATCAGCCGGCCCCGGAAGTGGTTCAGGCCTACCGTCAGGCCCAGGGCAACTGCCTGAGCTCGCGGGGCTACCAGGTCACTTACTGAGCCCTGGCGGCCTCGACCACTTCCTGTGGGTCGGCGTGTACCAGCACTTCGGCCCGCGGGTACGCCTGCTGGATCGCCTCGGCAGCCTGATCGCTGATGCCATGGGCTACCGAGAGGGTCAGGTCGCCAGGCAGTTCCAGATGCAGTTGGACGAACCAGTGGCTGCCGGAAATTCGCGTGCGCAGGTCGTGGGCACCCAGCACGCCGGGCACACTGCAGGCCAGTTCCAGCATGTGCTGGCTGACATCGGCGGGCAGTTCCTCGTCCATCAGCACCGAGAAGCTTTCCCGGGCGATCTGGATCGCGCTCCAGAGAATGTAGACAGCGATCCCCAGGCCGAACCAGGCGTCCACCTGATGCCAGCCGAAGGCCGCCAATACCAGGGCCAGGAGGATGCTGCCGTTGAGCAACAGGTCGGAGCGGTAGTGCAGTGAATCGGCCCGTACCGCGTTGGAACCGGTTTCGCGGATCACCCGATGCTGCAGGCTCAGCAGCGCCACGGTCAGCACCAATGACAACCCGATCACCCCGATGCTCAGCCAGGGCGCGCCCACAGGTTCAGGATTCTGCAGCCGCTCGAATGCCTGAAACGCAATCAGCACCGCACTGCCGGCGATGAACAGCGCCTGGGCCATGCCCGCGAGAGACTCCGCCTTGCCGTGGCCGTAGCGGTGATCGTCATCGGCCGGGCGCAGGGCGTAGTGCACCGCCAGCAGGTTGAGCAGCGAGGTGAAGCCGTCGAGCACGGAGTCGGTCAGCCCCGCCAGCATGCTCACCGAGCCGCTGAGCCACCAGGCGATGGCCTTGGTCACAATCAGGATGCCTGCCACCGTGACCGAGGCGCGGGTGGCCAGGCGCAGGAGGCGAGCGTGTTCCGGGTTGCCAATCATCGACGGCGGGTTCCTTGAGTGTGGGGATCAGGCCGCAGGTTGCAGGCCGTACAAGGCCAATTGCTGCACGCTGCCCTTGTGCTGGATCAGGCGCGGGTCATCCAGAGGGAAGCTGCCCCCCAGTTCGCTTTCCAGAATGGCCTGCAGTTTGCGGTTGTCGACTTTACCGTCGGCGCCAATGGCCTGCTGGAGTTTTTCCGGCGCGATTTGTGCGGTCTTGCCCGGCTCCAGGTAAATCGCCCCGGTGGCGAAGTCGACGCCAAAGGCGATCAGCCCAGGGATCACATAGAACAGCAGGCCCACGGCATCGAGCACCACCACCACTGGATCGATCTTGCCGTCGATCTGGCCGCGGCGGTCGGGAAAGAAGATCGAGCCGCAGGCGGTGAGTTGGGTCAGCAGGGTGGTCACCAGAACGCCGCCAATGACACGGTGGGGAATACGCATGGATATCTCCTGGTAAATATGCAGACAAAGCGAAATGGAGCGGGGCATTGAGTCTTGTCGATCAGCACTCAGACCATGATTAACCCCAGGCAGTTCGCCGTTATACTCGCGCCTCTGTTTTGGAGCCAGCATGAATTCTTTGCCAATTGATGAAGTTTTGCCTGCACTGCGCGAAGCCTTGGCGGCGCGCCATGAAGCGGTGCTCGAAGCCCCGCCCGGTGCCGGCAAGACCACCCGCGTGCCTCTGGCGCTTCTGGATCAGGACTGGCTGGCCGGACAGACCATCCTCATGCTCGAGCCCCGGCGCTTGGCGGCCCGGGCTGCGGCAGAGCGCCTGGCCAGCGAACTGGGGGAGAAAGTCGGTGAAACCGTGGGTTACCGCATCCGCCTGGACAGTAAGGTCGGCCCGCGTACCCGTATCGAAGTGGTCACCGAAGGCATCCTCACCCGACGCCTGCAGGACGACCCAGCCCTGGAAGGGGTTGGCCTGCTGATATTCGACGAGTTTCACGAGCGCAGCCTGGATGCCGATCTGGCCCTGGCCCTGAGCCTCAATGGCCGGGAACTGTTTCGTGACGAACAGCCCCTGAAGATTCTGTTGATGTCGGCGACCCTGGAGGGCGAGCGCTTGTCCGCGTTGCTGGACGACGCGCCGATCCTGCGCAGTGAGGGGCGCATGTTCCCGGTGACCCAGCGCTGGGGCCGGCCTTTCCAGCCCGGTGAGTTCATCGAGCCGCGGGTGGTACAGACCATTCTTGAAGCCATCAACGATGAAAGCGGCAGCCTGCTGGTGTTCCTCCCTGGGCAGGCCGAGATTCGTCGAGTGCATCAGCAGTTGGCCGAGTCCTTGGGGCAACGCAGCGAGATCCTGCTCTGCCCACTGCACGGCGAGCTGGACCTGGCCGCTCAGCGCGCCGCCATCGACCCGGCACCGGCGGGCCAGCGCAAAGTGGTGCTGGCCACCAACATTGCCGAAACCAGCCTGACCATCAATGGCGTGCGGGTGGTGGTGGACGCCGGGCTGGCCAGAGTGCCGCGCTTCGATCCCGGCAGCGGCATGACCCGTCTCGACACTCAGCGCATTTCCCGGGCCAGTGCCACCCAGCGCGCCGGGCGGGCAGGGCGCCTGGAGCCCGGCGTGTGCTATCGCTTGTGGTCGGCGGATCAGCAGGAACAACTGGCCGCCTATGCCGGCGCGGAGATCCTTCAGGCTGACCTGGCCAGCCTGGCCCTGCAACTGGCGCGCTGGGGCGTGACCCCGAATCAGCTGGCCTGGCTGGACCCGCCTCCCAGCGCCGCTTATGCACAGGCTCAGGACCTGTTACTGCGCCTGGGAGCGCTCAACGACGACGGCACGCTGACCCGCCATGGCCAGGCCATGGCCGAGTTGCCGGCCCATCCGCGCATTGCCCACTTGCTGTTGCGCGGCCAGTCCCTGGGGCTGGCGCAGATGGCCTGCGACGTCGCGGCCCTGCTGGGGGAACGGGATATTTTGCGCGGGGCCGGCGCCGACCTGCACAGCCGCCTGGTGCTGCTTTCCGGGGAGGAGCGCGCAGCCCGTGGTGCACAGGGTGGCGTCCAGCGTGCGCGGCAACTGGCGCGGCAGTACCGTGGCTACCTGCGAGGGCAGTCCGAGGCAGCCGTCGCCGATCCCGAGCATCCGCGCTGGCTGGGTGCCTTGCTGGCCCTGGCCTATCCCGACCGGGTAGCCCAGCAGCGCCGTCCCGGTGGCGCCGAGTATCGACTGGCCAACGGTCGTGCGGCGCTGTTCAGCGAAACCGACAACCTGATGAAACAGCCCTGGCTGGTGATCGCCGACCTGGGCAGCCGCCAGGGCCAGCGTGAGGAGCGCATCTACCTGGCAGCGGATTTTGATCCGAGCCTGTTCGATACGGTGCTGGCAGAGCAGGTGCGCAACGTCGACCAGCTGGATTGGGACGAGCGCGAAGGCGTGCTGCGGGCCGAGCGTCAACGCAAGGTCGGCGAGCTGGTACTCAGCCGTGAACCGCTCACCGGCCTGGACGAGTCGGCCCGTAGCCGGGCCCTGGTCAACCTGGTGCGGCGCAAGGGCCTGGAACTGCTGCCCTGGACCCCGGAGCTGCGCCAGTGGCAGGCTCGGGTGACCCTGCTGCGGCAGCTGGATCTGGCGGACAAGGGCGAGAGCCAATGGCCGGATGTCAGCGATGGCGCCTTGCTCGCAGGGCTGGAGCAGTGGCTACAGCCCTACTTGGGCAAGGTGTCGCGACTCAGCCACTTTGCCAACCTGGAGCTGGCCGGCATCGTCCACAACCTGTTGCCCTGGCCGCTGCCCCAGCGTCTGGACGAGCTGGCTCCGCATCATCTGACAGTGCCCTCGGGTTCCTCGATCCGACTGGACTACAGCGAGCAGCCGCCGATTCTGGCGGTGCGCCTGCAGGAGCTGTTTGGTCTGTCGGACACCCCGCGGATTGCCGGTGGCCGCCAAGCGGTCAAGCTGCACTTGCTGTCGCCGGCGCGGCGTCCGGTGCAGGTCACCCAGGATCTGGCGAACTTCTGGCGCAGCACTTACGCCGAGGTGAAGAAGGATCTCAAGGGCCGCTACCCCAAGCATTACTGGCCGGACGATCCGCTGATCGCCGAGGCCACGGCGCGGATCAAACCCCGCAAGTAGAGCGGGGTTACAACGCCGGCAACAGGAAGCGTGCAAGCACCGGCAGGTGGTCGGAGATGCGTTGGGTGTCGTCTTGACGTACTCGGGATTCAACCCGTTTCAGCCGTGGGCTGTAGAACAGGTAGTCCACCGTGCGATCCGGGCCGTCGAGGCTCGGGTCGTTGGGGTAGTGGGTCAGCCAGCGAGCACGATCGACGCCACTGGCCTGTGTGTTGCTGGGGATCATCGGGTACTTGTCCCACAGCAGGTGCAGTGGGCTGTCAGCGTTGTAGGGCGCGCGCTGTTCTTCGCTCAGGCGTTGGTACTGGCCCAGGGGCAGCAGGTTGAAATCGCCGCCAATCAGCCACGGGGTGCCGCGGCTCTCCAGTTTGTCCAGCACCTTGGCAATGGCCACCATCTGCTTCTGCTGAGTGTCATCGGCGCGCTGCGCACGTTCCAGATGGGTGTTCAGCACCACCAACTGGCCGCCATCGCTCAGGGGCAGGTAGCTCAGCAGCAGAGCGTCCTTGGGCTGGAACTGCCGGCTGATGAGCGGGCGCGGGGCAACCGGCAGTTGCAAGCGTTCGGCGTGATCGATGCGGTAGCGGCTGAGGGTCACCAGTTGCCGGCCGACGCTGCCGAAGATGTGCAGGGAGGGCACGAAATCCGCCTTCCAGTCGTAAGCCTGGGTGCTGCAGGGGTAGAGATCGGCGACCCGCTCCTGCAGCAGTTTGAGTTGATCCTGGTAGGCGCTGGCCTTGGCGCCATTGTCCACTTCCTGCAGCAGCACCAGATCCGGCTGTTCGTCGCGGATGACTCGGGCCACTTCGTCGAGGCTGAAGGCCATGTCTTCCAGGGTCGGACGTTCGTCTTCGCCCCGGGCCTGGTCGTTCCAGAACACGTAACGCTTGCCCGCCAGGTACTGCAGGTTCCAGGTCATGACCTTGAGTGCCTGGCCCGGCACCAGCGGCGTGGCCTGGGCACTGCAACTGACCGTCAGGGTTTCCTTGGGCTGTGGGCGCCAGGTCAGGCTGTAGATCAGGCCGGTCAGCACCAGGCCGATCAGTAGCAGGCTCAACAGGGTGATGCGCAGTAGACGGGTCATCGGCTCGGCTTATGGCGTTGCAGGATGGGCCGGAGCATAACCGAGTGCGCGGCCGTCACCCAAGGGGTAGAGCGGCCGCAAGGTGAATCAGCGTTTGTCCGGCTGCTCGCTGATCAGCATGAACAGGCGGAACAGCACCACGCTGGTGAACAGCTGCAGGAAGCTGTAGGCGCTGTCGATGGCCAGGGACAGGATCGGGTTGTGCGGTTCGGGATACGCGGCTTCGCTCGCCCCCTTGAGCAGCCACAAAGGTGCCATGACCGCCAGGATGCACAACAGGATGCGCAGGAAGTGTCCGCGGCTCAGGCGCAGGCTTTCCTTGATGGCCGCCAGGGGCGCCTGGCCTTTGAGCACCAGCAGGTATTCGGCGAATGCCAGCACCACCATCAGCCACAGCCCAGGCAGGAAATACAGCGACAGCCCCAGCAGAATCAACAGCGTGCTGACCGCGGTCAGCAGGGCGAAGCGCGGCCACAGGCTCAGGGCCATGGCCCAAAGATCACGGTTGCGGGGCGATTCCCCCCGGGTGCGGGCGTCGAGAAACAGGATCAGTGCGCCGGTATACAACGGATACAGCAACAGTCCCACCACCACGCTGGAGCCAGGAAAGGCATTCTCGCCCAGGGCGCTGCTGACGCCCTGTTGCAGCAGCGCTTCGAGAATCACCAGGGGCAGGCACAGCTGTGCGATCCGGCCGAGGTTGCGCTGGAAGAAATACAGGGAGTCGCGGAGAACATCTAACGGATTCATCGATGGGGATCGCAGTTGACGAAGCGGTTGAACACTTTAACCGAAGCAGGCCCCCCGGGAGCAAACGTAAACCTTGAGTAAAGACCATTGAAACTCGTCGCCCCAGCCCCATAACTGGTGCGTACCGCGGCCCTATGGGGGCACGGACCAGATTTTTACCGGCAATCTAAAGAGGTCGCCATGAACAGCGAAGAGCAAACCCTGATCGATGGACTGTTTTCACGGTTGCAACAAGCCGAGACGGACTCAGCTCCACGTGACGCCCAGGCCGAAGCGCGGATCAAGGAACATCTGATCCGCCAGCCTGCGGCCGGGTATTTCATGACCCAGGCGATCCTGGTGCAGGAGGCTGCCCTCAAGAGCCTCGACGAGCAGAACAAACAACTGAGCCAGCAAGTGCAGCAGTTGCAGGCCGAACTGCAACAGGCCCGTTCCCAGGCCGCCGCTGCGGCTCCAGCTCCGGCGGCGAGTGGCGGCTTCCTGTCGAGCATCTTCGGGGGGGGCCGCGAGCCGCAACCGGCTCCCGCGCAGGCCCCGAGTGTGGCGCCGTCCTCGGGCGGTGGCTGGCGTGAGCCATCCCGCTCGTCCTTCGGCGCGCCCCCGCAGCAGAATTTCGGCGCCCCGCAGCAGAGCTATGCGCCGCAACCGGCACCGGCGGCGGCCGGCAGCAGCTTCCTCGGTGGGGCCTTGAAAACCGCAGCCGGCGTGGCGGGCGGGGTGATGCTGGCCCAGGGCATCAGCAGCCTGTTCCACAGCAACCAGCAGCCTCAGGAAGTCGTCGAAGTCATCAAGGAAGAACCGGCGCCGGCGAGCGACAACAGCGGCTGGGGCAATGACGATCAGCGGATGGCCAACAACGACTCCTGGGGCAACAACGACCAGGGCGGCTTCAGCAACGCCGACTACGACAACGACGACAGCTCGTTCTTCTCCGACGACGATTCCTTCGTCTGACGCTCCGTCGGTCCGGGGCAGGCGCCTGCCCAGGACCGATTATTCGCGGAACATTCCTTGTGACTGGCATACTGGGCGACTTTTCGGGTCTTGAGCCCCGTTCCAGCCCTTGCGCTGCTGCGCCATGAGGATTAGCGGTGAAGAAAATCGCTGTGTTCGCCGACGTCCAGAACCTCTATTACACCGTCCGCCAAGCCTATGGTTGTCACTTCAACTACGCGGCGCTGTGGGCGGATATCAGTAAGGAGGGGCAGATCGTCGAAGCCTATGCCTATGCCATCGATCGCGGTGACAGCAAGCAGCAGCAGTTTCAGCAGATCCTGCGCAACCTGGGCTTCACGGTAAAACTCAAACCCTACATTCAGCGCAGCGACGGCTCGGCCAAGGGCGACTGGGACGTGGGCATCACCATCGACATCATGGATGCCGCCGCCCAGGTCGACGAAGTGGTGCTGGCCTCCGGCGACGGCGACTTCGACCTGCTGCTCGAGCGCATCATCCACAAGCACGGGGTCAGCGCGGTGGCCTATGGCGTGCCGGGCCTGACTGCCAATTCGCTGATTCGCGCGGCCACGCGCTATGTGCCGATCGAAGGCGCCTTGCTGCTGAAAAGCTGATCAATTTTTATACGGAGCTGCACAGGTTTGGAACGTATTGCCGTCATCGACTTTGAAACCACCGGGATCTCCCCGAGCAGCAGTTGCCGGGCCACGGAAATCGCCGTGGTGATCCTAGAACAGGGGCGCATCGTCGAGCGTTACCAGAGCCTGATGAACGCTGGCGTGCGGGTGCCGGGCTTTATCGAACAACTGACGGGCATCAGCAATGCCATGCTGCGCAGCGCCCCGCCGGCGGAGCAGGTGATGAACGAGGTCAACGAGTTCGTCGGCACCACGCCGTTGCTGGCGCACAACGCGGCGTTCGACCAGAAGTTCTGGGATTTTGAGCTGGGGCGGATCAAGCGTACCCGTCTGCAGAATTTTGCCTGTTCCTTGCTGCTGGCCCGGCGCCTGATGCCCGCGGCTCCGAACCACAAGCTGGGCACCCTGACCTCGTTTGCCGGCTTGCCCCACACCGGCCAGGCTCACCGAGCCATGGCCGATGCGGAAATGGCCGCCAACCTGGTGGCGCACCTGGCCGGCGAGCTACGCCACAAGCATGGCTTGCGTGAACTGTCCCACGACTTCCTCTGCAAGTTGCAGAAGGTCCCAGCCGCCAAGATTCCCGAGCACCTCAAGCGCCAGCGCGGTTTCTGAGGGGCCGGTCCGGCTCACTTGCCATTGTTTTCCAGTTGCCCCAGGGGGACACGCCGTTCGATGGCGCTGGAAAGCACGATGGAGGTCTTGCTGAAACCGAACTGGGCCACGCGGTTGATCAGTTCCTCCAGCTCCGGCATCGAGCCCACGGCAGCTTGCATGATCACGCAAGGGTCCCCCGTCACCCGATGACACTCGGTGAGCTGGGGGATCTTGATCAGTTCGTCATAGTTCTTCTGGTTGCCGTGCTGGGCCAGACGCAACTCGATCACGCACTGGATCGGTAGCCCCACCTTGGCCATGTCGACCTTGGCCTGATAGCCGGTAATCACCCCGCTGGCTTCGAGCTTGGCCACGCGCTCGGCCACCGCCGGCGCCGATAGGTTGACCTTGCGCGCCAGATCGGCATAACTCGCTCGGCCGTTTTCCAGCAAGCTGGCTAGGAGCATACGATCATATTTGTCCATGGAAGGCCTCTGTTAGGTACGACTTTCGAAAGCACGGCATATAGCCCTGAACTCCATGTTTTGGAAAGTGTACTGCCGTTATAAACAGGTTTTGTAACTTAAATTCCCTGCGGCGGCTTTTTAGAATAGTGCTCCCCCTGCCTGTCTCCGAGCTGCCTCCCATGCCTGGCCAAAGCCGTTTTCCGTTGCCGTTGATCGCCGCCTTTTTTGCTCTGTACGTGATCTGGGGTTCGACCTATCTGGTGATCCGTATCGGCGTCGAATACTGGCCACCGCTGATGCTCGGCGGTGTGCGTTTCATCATCGCCGGCAGCCTGATGTATGCCTTCCTGCGCTGGCGCGGCGTCCCGGCACCGACCTGGGCGCAGTGGAAGGCCGCGGGGATTATCGGCGTGTTGCTGCTGAGCTGCGGCAACGGTGCGGTAACGCTGGCCGAACATTCCGGGGTGACCTCCGGAGTGGCGGCGCTGGCGGTGGCCACGGTGCCTTTGTTCACCTTGCTCTGCGGCTATTTCTGGGGCGCACGCAACACGCGTCTGGAGTGGGCCGGGATCATCCTCGGGATGATCGGTATCGGCATGCTCAACCTCGGTTCCAACCTGCAATCGAGTCCGCTGGGCGCCGCCTTGCTGCTGTTCGCCGCAGCGGCCTGGGCCTTCGGTTCGGTGTTGAGCAGGCACCTCCCGCTGCCTCAGGGGGCCATGGCCAGCGCTGCAGAAATGCTCGTCGGTGGCGTGGTGTTGATGATCGGCAGTGTCTTGAGCGGCGAGCATCTGGACGCCATGCCGCCGCTGGAAGGCTGGCTGGCCCTGGCCTACCTGGCTGGTTTCGGTTCGATCATCGCCTTCAACGCCTACATGTACCTGCTCAAGCACGTACGCCCGGCAGCGGCCACCAGCTACGCCTATGTCAACCCGGCGGTAGCGGTGCTGCTGGGCATTGTCTTCGTGGGTGAAACCATCGGCATCGAGGAAGCCATGGCCATGCTGGTGATCATCAGCGCCGTGGTGCTGATCGGCTTGCCGCAATGGCGCAAGCCCAAGGCCGTGGTCCAGGAAGAGACGGCCTGATCACTGTTCAAGCGACTGGCCGGCAAGGCTCCGGTCGAGAAAACCGCCGATGACCTGGGTCACTTGCTGGTGAATCGCTTCGCGGCTGCGGCCGTTGCCGTCCCGGCAGATAATTTCATCCTCGGGGGCGTGCTCCTTGAGCAGAGCCGTGGCGCCTGGCTTGCAGATCTGCATGAAGCTGAAGTGGCTGGCATCGTCGATCACCAGCAGGCTTGAAGTGGCTGGCGCCCGGTTGGCCTGCAGATAGCCCGATTCCAGCGCCACCGGCATTCCAGCAATATCGACCCCGGCCCCCAGGATCAGGGTCGGCGTTTGCACCGCTGACAGGCTTTCGGGGGTAAACCCGCGGACCAGCCCCGGGTCCAGGGAAACGACCGCCTTGACTCGCGGGTCGCGCAGATCGGCGCCCAGGGGGCCTTGATTCTGCGGGGTAATTCCCAGTTCCGGTGCCAGCCCGCACAGGCGCGGGTTGGGATGCAGCCGACATTCTTCAAGGTAGCGTTGCGCGCTATAGCGGGAGCCGGCCAGCGCGGTGACTGTCCAGCCGCCCAGGGAATGGCCGATGGCGGCAATGCGTTGCGGGTCGACGGTGCCGGCCAAGGTGTTGTCGCTGGTGAGCCGGTCGATGACCCGGCTCAAGTCGTGCGGGCGTTCCCAGAGTTTGGCGGCTTCTGCGGGGCGCTGGTCGAAAGAGGTGGTGCCCGGATGATCGGGGGCCGCGACTATATAGCCCTGGTCGACCAGGCTGGATACCAGCCAACTCAGATTGCGCCAATTGCCGCGATAGCCATGGGATAGCACCACCAACGGATGTGCGGAGCCGGTAGGAGCGGCATCCTTGATGCTCGTTAGGCCCTGGAAGACCGGGTTGTCAGCAGATGTCAGCAGCGGGGCGGTGTTGGCGGTGGGGTACCAGAGGGCGACATGCAGGGGGCGCTGCTGGCTTGCGTCCGCCAGCGTCACTTCACGAAAACCGATGAGTTCGGTGGCCTGCGCCTGGGGCAGGGAAAGTGCAAGGCCCGCTAGCATCCATGCGGACAGGACAAGGTTGCGCATCAACGTCTCCATAGGCAAAGCATCGGTGTTCTGCCAGTGGGGGGGCGCGCAATGGGGGAGCAAGCGGCGATCAGCGGCAGAGAGTTGGCGACGACTGATGGCCGCCGCCGACTCTTTTACCTGAGAATGCCGGGTAAAGTCGACCGGATCGCAGCGCTACCGGTCAACCTTGTTGCCTCAGTTGCAGGTGCCGGCGTCACGCCAGACCTTGCCGCTGCCTTCTCCGCCGACAGTGGCGGCGCTAGGTTCATTGCCGCTGGTCCACCAGCGGGCGATATAGAAACGCCCCTTGTGACTGACCTTGTCATTGGCCCAGTAGGTGCCTTTGGGACTCCAGGCGCCCTGGCAGCCGGTTGGGGTTTCAACCTTGTCCGCCTGCACTGTCACGCTGTGGTCGCGGCTGACGGTATGGCTGCCGTTGCCCAGGTCCAGGGTGAAACGGTAGCTGACGTCCTTATCGCTTTTGGGGGCGACAAAGGTCAGTTTCGACCCTGAGGCCTGGAAGGCCACGCTGGGCGTCACGCTCCACTTGTAGTTCAGGGCGAGGCCGGCCGGATCACTGGAGCCTGCGGCGTCGAGGGTGACCGACTCGCCGGCTTTGGCCTGGGCGGTACCGGCGATGTGGGCCACCGGCGGCTTGACCACTGCCGGAGTCTCGGCCAAGACCTTGACCTGATGCTCACGGGTTGCACTGTGCTTGCCGTTGTTCACTGTCAGGCTGACGTTGTAGATGACGTCCTGATCGGCTTTGGGGGCGACGAACTTCATCAGCGTGCCTGCTGCGTCGAAACCGACGCTGGGGCTGATTTTCCAGCTGTAGCTCAGCTTGAGGCCGGCCGGGTCACTGGACGCCGTGGCATTGAGGTAAACCATCTCACCCGGCTTGGCCTCAGAGGCACCGCCGATGATGGCGACCGGCGGCTTGATCTCCTCCACTGGCGGTTCGGTCGGTTTCTCGCCACCGCTCTGGCAGGGGCCGAGGTCACGCCAGACTTTGCCAGCGCCATCAGGCCCTGTGAAGGACGGATTGCCCGGCTCGCTGCCCGATGTCCACCAACGAGCCTGGTACTGACGACCTTTCCACTGCACTACATCATTGGTGACGTAGGTGTTGCCGACTTTCCACTCCGGCTTGCAACTGGTGGTGACGGCCTTGCCCTTGATCAGCACTTCGTGGGTCCGGGTGCTGCTCTGTTTGCCGTTGCTCAAGGTCAGGGTGAAGTAGTAACGGGTGTCCTCCTGCAGTTCTGGAGCGGTAAAGCTGATACGAGCACCTTCGAAGCTGAAATCCAGCTTGGGCGAGGCTTGCCAGGCGAAACTCAAGGCATTGCCTTGCGGATCGCTGGACTCTGAAGCATCCAGCACGATCGTGTCTCCGGCATTGGCTTCGGCCTTGCCGCTGATCACCGGCACTGGGGCTTTACCCGGATCCAAAGACTTCAGGGACGCTGCCTTGACTTGGTTGTCGGCACTGAACTCGCCATCGGCGAGCAAGCTCCAGACGCCGCTTGGACTGTTGCTGCCATACACCTGGTAGCCCTTGATGTTACCGGCCTGGCCGCCATCCTGGCGGGGCAGGTAATGCAGTTGCGAGAAGCGGCTGTCCGCGCCCAGGTCAATGACGATCTCATGGGGGTAACGCGCACCGGCGGCGGAGTTCCAGTAGGACTTGGGGTTGCCGTCGATGGCGTGAGCCCCGGAGCCGGCCACGGCACTGCTGGTGGACAGGACACGCCAACTGCTGCGTGGCAGTGATTGGCCCTTGGCATCGGCCAGCAGCAATTCGGCCACGCTGGCGCCGTCCTTGCCGTCCACTGCGGAGGTGGCCACCAGCTTCAGGTAGCGAGCCTGGACGCTTTCATTCCGGTTGGCGTAGCTGAATCCATCGAGCACCAGATCGGAGACGGCCTTGCTCTTGTTGCCACGCACGGCCAGGTACCAACGGCCGGCTTGCGGGTTGTTCACCCCCAGCGATGGCCCGGCACTTTCCAGGGAGCGATAGTCGTAATCGCTGAGGCTTGGTTGGGCGCCGCGCTTGATCAGCAACTGGGTGGCCGCGGGGTGTTCGGTACGCTCACCGCTGGTGATCATGAACACCAGGCGCTCTGTACCGGGGGCCACGTCAATGGGGAGGTAGCGCCATTGATTCTTGTCCAGGTTGATCCGCTCTTCGAGGACCCGGCTTGCTTGCTCCTCGGCCAGGGGCACCACGGCGGGGGCGAAAGCGGACATTCTTGCCGCGTTTTCACGCCACACCCGAGCCATGTTGGCGGTGCGTGCATCCCCTATCGGTACTCCGCGGATGTCTTTCACGTCGGGGTTGGAGAAGTAGCCGATGTTGTTGCCACACATGATGCTGCCGACCGAGCCGTTGTTATGACCGAACTTGTAGCTGGAACCATCGGAGCAGTGGTGGCCGCCGGCGTTGTGACCGATTTCATGACGGAAGACTGCGGCCGAGCCAATGTAGTTGAGGGTGTAGCGGCCACCGACATAACCCCAGCCCGCGGCGGTGTCCTCGCCGGGGGTGCCTTTGACGAATGCCGCCACCATGTCAGGGCTGTATTGCTTCATGCCTTCGGCGAACAGGGTGCTCACCTTGCCCAGGGTACCGGTGCTGGCAGAGGCGGTAATCGGATAGTCACCGGGGATCACCTGGGTGCCCACCAGGCGCAGGCGCACGCCCTGGACCAGGGACTGTTTCAGGGCGCGGTTGACGGCGGCGATCTGGCCCACGGCATAGGCTTCGTGGTCGCCGATGTAGTCGGCCGCTACCTGGGAGAAACCGGCCAGCACGTCGATGACGGTTTCGCCCTGGGCGTTGCGGTTGAGTTGCAGGCTGCGCTGGCCACTGAGTGTTTCCAGCACCTGGGAGGACTCGACGACATCGCTTTCCACGTAGTCGATGCTGTTCCGTGTCTGCGCCGGATTGGCCTCAAGACGGATCATCGACTGTTCACCATTGGCGTTGCCGCGAATGATCGCGCCAACGTCGGGCAGCAGGGCGATAAAGCTGCCGTCGTCACGGGCAACCAGGGTCATCTCCCCGGGTGCGCTCAGCGAACGGGCGCGGCCTTCCAACTGACCGGTCATGACCTTGAGGTCCTTGAACGTCTCGTTCTGCTGCGGGATCAGGCTGCGGATGCGCATCCCGGTTTCCTGCAACAGCAGGTCGGTCCCGGCTTCGACAGCACTGCGCTGCATCGGATTGGCGGTCAGCGCCTGGAGATTGATGAAGTGACCGCTGATGACTTGCTCGCCAAGCGGCTGTGCAGGTGTGGCAGGTGCTTGTGCAGCAAGGGCCAAGCCACTCAGTGGCAACATTACGGCAGTCCCGAGACTGGCGACCCAAAGACGGGTGGCACGGGACAGGGCGTTTAATCTGAAGCTCGACATAACCATTCCTGGAAAGTCACAGCGCGGCGCAAAACCTGGCGAACAGGACCGCTAAAGCGTCCGCGCTGATGATGTGGATAAGGAGTTGTGCCGGCGGTCGGCATCATAGGCAGGGGAACCGTCGCCGTATATCGAGAGGGAGGCTTTTAGTACCGGTCCTAGGGAGTTTGCCGGCCCTGGGGCAAGGCCCGTTGCGCAATGGTTGTTGGCCCAATGGTGGGGGCTGTTGGGGGGCAGAGGAGAAGGACCGGCGAGTCGGCCACAACGGCCCAGGGAGCAGCGCGGTCGCAATAAACAACGCCGGGCAATGCCCGGCGTTATGGTTTCAGTATCAAAGGCTCACTCGAACCCGATCAGCAGCACCAGTGTGAAGACCACTGCTGCCATGGCCAGGCAAAACAGCAGGCTGATTCCTGCCACTCGCCATAGCGAAACAAAGCGCCCGTTGCTGGCCTTGTGTTCCACCACCTGCGGACCAAAGAGTTGGCGTGCGTAGGCATTCATCCCGTAGATCGGCGGCAGAATGAAGACCACGGCGGGAATGCTCTCCGGAAGGAAAAAGCCTGCCAGGCTCATGGCGATGAAGAGGCCGATGCCCATGGCCCAGACTTTGTTCACTTCACTTTCGCGCCCCAGTGCCTTGAGGTTCTGGCTGATGAAATAGGCGCCCGCCACCGAGGTGCCGATAAAGGTGCTCAGACCAATGGCGGCGATGCTGTAGAGGCTCAGGTTCTGATCGGCTGGCTTGTTGGCGAGAAGTTCGGCAGTGGGGGCTTGGAAAGGGTTTTGGTTATCCATGCGAGGTGGGGCTCCTGAGGGGTAAAACAAAGGGAACAGGTAGGTGCCAGGTGGGCTGTCCCGTCGTTCTGTCTGGCAACCCGTGGCAATCAGTGCGGCGAGGATACACTCACCGGGGCGTGCTGCGCAGGCCTGGGACGGCTCAGGAGCATGTCCCGGAATTAGGGTAAACTGCCGCCCATTGCCTCTCTGTGCTGACTTTTTCCTACGGTACCCCCATGACATTCGCCACTCTTGGCCTGATCGAACCCTTGCTGCGCGCCCTTGAAACCCTCGGCTACCAGACCCCGACCCCGGTGCAGGCGCAAGCCATTCCGGCGGTGTTGGCCGGTCGTGACCTGATGGCCGCTGCTCAGACCGGCACGGGCAAGACCGCCGGTTTCGCCTTGCCGCTGCTGCAGTTGCTGACCATGGAAGGGCCGAAGGTGGACAGCAACTCGGTGCGCGCGCTGATCCTGGTGCCGACCCGGGAGCTGGCCGAGCAGGTCCACGAAAGCGTGCGCCAGTACGCCGAGCACCTGCCGCTGCGCACCTATGCGGTGTACGGCGGGGTCAGCATCAACCCGCAGATGATGAAGCTGCGCAAAGGCGTGGACTTGCTGGTGGCCACCCCGGGGCGTCTGCTGGACCTGTTCCGCCAGAACGCGGTGAAGTTCAGCCAGTTGCAGACCCTGGTGCTGGATGAGGCCGACCGTATGCTTGACCTGGGCTTCTCCGAAGAGCTCAAGAGCATCTATGCCGCGCTGCCGAAGAAGCGCCAGACCCTGCTGTTCTCCGCCACTTTCTCCGACGCCATCCGTGAGTTGGCCGGGCAAATGCTCAACGACCCGCTGAGCATCGAAGTCAGCCCGCGCAACGTGGCCGCCAATACGGTCAAACAGTGGGTGGTGCCGGTGGACAAGAAGCGCAAGCCGGAGTTGTTCAGTCACCTGCTGCGCAAGAACCGCTGGAAGCAGGTGCTGGTGTTTGCCAAGACCCGCAACGGTGTGGACGCCCTGGTGGAAAAACTCCAGGGCCAGGGCGTGAATGCCGACGGTATCCATGGCGACAAACCCCAGGCCACGCGCCAACGCGCCCTGGACCGTTTCAAGGCCAGCGAGATCCAGATCCTGGTGGCTACCGATGTAGCGGCCCGAGGCCTGGACATCGAAGATCTGCCGCTGGTGGTCAACTTCGACCTGCCGATCGTGGCCGAGGACTATATCCACCGCATTGGTCGCACCGGGCGTGCCGGTTCTACCGGTGAGGCGATTTCCCTGGTGTGTGCCGACGAGGTCAACCTGCTGTCGGCGATCGAGATGCTGACTCGCCAGACCTTGAAACGTCATGAAGAACAGGATTTCGAGCCCGAGCACCGGGTGCCGGAAACCGACGCCAGTGGTCAGGTGGTGAAGAAGCCGAAGAAGCCCAAGAAACCGAAAACTTCTGGCGGTGGCGGCAAGCGCAACCTGGGCAAGTGGGTAGACAGTGGTGAAGTGGCCGAAGCGCCGGCGGTGAAACCTGTACGCAAGGTCCCGGCGTTCAACACTGGGCCGCGCAAGCGCAAGCCTTGATCTGAATTGCGCTGATCTCTTCGCCGGCAAGCCGGCTCCTGCAACCCCCCGTAGGAGCCGGCTTGCCGGCGAAGCTGTTTACGGCCTGTGCTGCAGCCACTCCAGCATTCCCAGCCCGGCCCGACGGCCGCTGGCAAAGCAGGCGGTCAGCAGGTAACCACCGGTGGGCGCCTCCCAGTCGAGCATCTCCCCGGCGCAGAACACTCCAGGCAATGGCTCCAGCATCAGCCGCTCATCCAGCGCTTCGAAGACTACGCCGCCGGCGCTACTGATGGCCTCGTCCAATGGGCGGGTCTTCACCAGCGTCAAGGGCAGTGCCTTGATTGCTGCCGCCAGGAGCGCTGGCTCATTGAACGCCTCGGCGGGTGTCAGCTCCCGTAGCAACGCCGCTTTCACGCCTTCGATCCCCAGTTGGCTCTGCAAGTGCTTGGCCATGGAGCGCGAACCGCGAGGCTTGGTCAGGGCAGTCTGGATCTTGTCCAGGGGCTTGCCCGGTAGCAGATCGATATGAAGGGTTGCCCGGCCGCCTTGATTGATCGCTTCGCGAATCGATGCCGACAGCGCATAGATCAGGCTGCCCTCGATGCCGCTGGCGGTGATCACGCATTCCCCCAGGCGTGGGCGGTCGTCATTGAGGCCGATGGCGACGTTCTTCAACGGGGCGCCGGCGAATTTGCCGCGCAGCAACTCGCTCCAGGCACTGACCTCAAAACCGCAATTGCTTGGTTG
The DNA here is from genome assembly GCF_045013505.1 of Pseudomonas sp. JDS08PS003. Taxonomy (NCBI): domain Bacteria; kingdom Pseudomonadati; phylum Pseudomonadota; class Gammaproteobacteria; order Pseudomonadales; family Pseudomonadaceae; genus Pseudomonas; species Pseudomonas sp. JDS08PS003. Next base: position 6,321,267 of record NZ_CP120724.1, on the reverse strand, counting down.
CAACGGCGCAACCTGCACACCACGCTGCTCCAGCAGGGGTAGCCACGCACCATCGGAACCCAGTCGCGACCAACTGCCACCGCCCAATGCCAGGAGGACGGCATCCGCCTTTACCGCGCTTTCGCCTTCGGGGTGCTGGATGCGCAGGCTGCCGTCAGCATTCCAGCCCAGCCAGCGGTGCCGGGTGTGGATAACCACCCCGGCGTCGCGCAGGCGCTTGAGCCAGGCGCGCAGCAGCGGCGCGGCTTTCATGTCGGTGGGGAACACCCGTCCCGAGCTGCCGACAAAGGTTTCGATGCCTAGGCCATGAATCCACTGGCACAGTGCTTCGGCGCCGAACTCCCGCAGCAGCGGGGCGACGTGTGGCGCCCGTTCGGCGTAGCGGGAGAGAAAGGCCGGATAGGCTTCGGAGTGGGTGATGTTCATGCCACCCACCCCGGCCAGGAGGAATTTTCGGCCCACCGATGGCATGCCGTCGTACAGGTCGACCCGAACTCCGGCCTGGCTCAGTACCTCGGCGGCCATCAGGCCGGCGGGACCGCCACCGATAATCGCGACGTGGGAAGTAGGGGAGGGGGACATCAAAAAACCTAGAAAATGGGAGGGGTGGTTATTGTAAGCAAGGCTCGGGAACAGCACCTATTGGATGAGTTGCCGGCCAGTGCAGTCTTCATTTAAAACTACCGGTACCCATCTGGGTTATTCGACTGCCAACGCCAGGTATCCTCCATCATCTCCTTCAACCCGAGTTCTGCCTTCCAGCCCAGATCGTGAAGTGCCTTGGACGGGTCTGACCAGCATTGCGCAATGTCGCCCTGGCGACGTGGGGAGAGAGTGTGGGGAATGCTGCAGCCAGAGGCGTCCTCGAATGCCCGGATCATCTCCAGTACCGAGTAACCCACCCCCGTTCCGAGGTTCCAGGCATTTATACCGCTGTGCTGGCAAATGTAGTCCACGGCCGCTACGTGCCCTTTGGCAAGATCAACTACATGAATGTAGTCGCGAACGCCGGTGCCATCGGGGGTCGGATAGTCGTTGCCATAGATGGAAAGTTTTTCGAGTTTTCCCACTGCGACACGGCTTATGTAGGGCAATAGATTTTCCGGCAGGCCGTTGGGGTCTTCGCCCAGCAGTCCACTCTGATGTGCACCCACCGGATTGAAGTAGCGCAGCAGGGCAACTGACCAGCGTGGATCGGCAGTTGCCATATCCTGCAGCATCTTCTCTACCATTAACTTGGAGGTGCCATAGGGGTTGGTAGGTGTTCCCAGTGGGCAGCTCTCGACAATCGGCATCTGCACCGGGTCGCCGTACACTGTGGCGGAGGAGCTGAACACCAGACGGTAGACGCCTGCGGTGGCCATGGCCTGGCACAAGGTGATGCTGCCACTCACGTTGTTCTGATAGTAGGACAAGGGTTGTTTTACGCTCTCTCCGACGGCTTTCAGGCCAGCGAAGTGCAATACCACATCAATCTCGTACTGGGTAAAAATACGGTCAAGGACGGCGCGGTCGCAAACATCACCTTGCACAAATACAGGGGTGCTGCCGGTTATTTGTTGCACGCGCTCTAGTGAGCGCATGGAACTATTGCACAGGTTATCCAGAACCACCGCCTCGTGGCCTGCCTGAAGCAATTCCAGCAATGTGTGTGAACCGATATACCCTGCACCGCCAGTGATTAAGAACCGCATAGTAATGAGCCTGTTTCAAGTGAGTGCTGACAGTCCGGCCGCAATATTATCTGGATCTGATGGTGGATTTTTAAAAATAGTTATCGGCGATCAAATGCGGTTGGAGTTGCCTGGGTGTTTCTCAATTGATCTTCTTGAGAAACTCCAGTCACTGCTGATGCCGATGTTTATATCCAATACTCCTGGTCGAATGCCCCTGAAGTTAGTTCAGGGCCATCAACAGCGTGGCGGTGCCATGACGCACATAATCGTGCGACCGCATCATGCTTCGGCAGCTCCATCGACGTTTACCGGTGCGCAGTTGAGTGACTTGCGCAAGGACGCGACGCGCAGCTTCAAAGGGCAGAAAAGGTTTGCGGCTCCACCTGGCTTGTCGAGCAAGTCGTTATCTGGCAACGAGTGTGGGCGTCGAAAAACGCCAGGGAGGTGTGTCGCCACCCTGATCAAAAAACAGACACCGCTCTGCAAGCCTTGCAGCGCAAGGGATCTAGCGCCTTTCACTCAGGTTATCCACAGGCAGCTCCACAGGTATTGGGGGTAAGCGATCCACAACAACATGACCGTCTGGTGACATTGATCAAAAAACAGACGATAGCCTTGAGGCCGCGTGGAGCAAGGGCTGTAGAGGCTTTCTCCCAGGTTATCCACAAGCGGCTCCACAGCGGATGTGGGTAAGGGCGCAAGGGCTCAGTAGCAGCCTGACGACTCCCAGACTCGTTGTGCGCTGTGGTGGAGGATGCCGTGGCGACGGGCCAGGGCCTGACGATCCTTGCTGTAGCCACCGCCGATCACGCCGACCACGGGGATATCCCGGCCCAGGCAATGGCGCATGACCCGCTCGTCACGCTCGGCCAGGCCGGCATCGGTGAGCTTGAGGTAGCCCAGGGCATCGTCCTGGTGCACGTCGACCCCGGCGTCGTAGAGCACCAGATCAGGCTGATACAGGGGCAGCAGGTAGTTGAGGGTATCGTCCACCACGTTGAGGTAGTCGGCGTCGCCCATGCCCATGGGCAGCGGGATGTCCCAGTCGCTCTGGGCCTTGCGTGCGGGGAAGTTCTTTTCACAGTGCAACGAGACGGTCACCGCATCGCAAGTATGTTGCAGGATCCGTGCGGTGCCATCGCCCTGATGCACATCACAGTCGAAGATCAATACCCGTCCCACGCGCCCGCTTTCCAGCAGGTAATGGCTGATCACCGCCAGGTCGTTGAAGATGCAGAACCCCGCCGGATAGTCGTAGTGGGCGTGGTGGGTGCCGCCCGCCAGATGGCACGCCAGGCCATGCTTCAGTGCCTGTTCGGCGGCCAGCAAGGAGCCGCCGACGGCGCGTACCGTGCGCCGGGCCAGGGCTTCGCTCCAGGGCAGCCCGAGGCGCCGCTGGTCTTCCCGGGACAACTCGCCACTCATGTAGCGTTCGATATAGCCAGGATCGTGGGCCAGGGCCAGGACCTCCGCGGGGCACAGTTGTGGGCGCAGCAGGTCGGCGTCCCGGGTCAGGCCACTGTCCACCAGGTGATCGCGCAGCAGGCGGAACTTGTCCATGGGGAAGCGGTGCTCCGCCGGGAACTCGGGGCTGTAATCGTCGTGATAGATCAGTGGCAATGACATGGCATTTTCTTAGAGGAACCCGTGAAGGATCCTACCAGCGATGTAGACTTGCACCCATGAAAACGGAGGGCACCGATGGAGCCGATATTGCAACTCGAGAGCGCGCGCCTGTTGCTGCGCCAATGGCGCGACGACGATTTGCCGGCATTTGCGGCAATGTGTGCCGATCCACAGGTGATGCGCTACTTTCCCGCGCCCTTGAGTCGTCTGGAAAGTGCCGCGCTGATCGGGCGGATACGCGGGCATTTTGCCGAGCACGGCTTCGGGGTCTGGGCCCTGGAGCGTAAGGACACTGGTGCGTTCATCGGTTTTACCGGCCTGGGCGTCGTCGGTTTCGAGGCGTCGTTCACCCCGGCAGTGGAAATCGCCTGGCGCCTGGCTCGCGAGCACTGGGGCCTGGGTTATGCCAGCGAGGCGGCCTGGACTGCCTTGCGTTGCGGCTTCGACCGCCTGGCCCTGGACGAGGTAGTGGCCTTTACCACCCGGGCCAATCTGCCGTCGCAGAAGGTCATGCAAGCCATTGGCATGCATCACGCTGTCGAGGACGACTTCGAACATCCGAACCTCGCCGGCGATCACCCGCTGCGCGAGCATGTGCTGTACCGCATTACCCGCGAACAATGGCTGGAAACCTTGCATGGATAGCAGGCGCGCACGTTTAGAATGTGCCGATGAGATACCTGGCCCCAATTGATATCACCGCCGCAGCCGAGATTGCGCGGTGTTGCCCTGTGTGAGGAGAGTCTGAATGAGTCATGTGCTGGATGATCTGGTCGATCTGTTGACCCTGGAAGCCATTGAAGAAAACCTGTTTCGCGGTCGCAGCCAGGACCTCGGTTTTCGCCAACTGTTTGGCGGCCAGGTGCTTGGCCAGTCGTTGTCCGCAGCCAGCCAGACAGTCGAGGAGGCGCGCCACGTGCACTCCATGCACGGTTATTTCCTGCGTCCGGGGGACGCCGCCTTGCCAGTGGTCTACCAGGTGGATCGGGTGCGTGATGGCGGCAGTTTCAGCACCCGTCGGGTGACGGCGATTCAGAAGGGCAACCCGATCTTCACCTGCAGTGCTTCCTTCCAGTACGACGAAGAAGGCTTCGAGCACCAGAACAGCATGCCCCAGGTGGTCGGTCCGGAGAACCTGCCGTCGGAACTGGAAATCACCACCCAGCGTGCGCACCTGATTCCCGAGCATATGCGCGAGAAACTGCTGTGCCCCAAGCCCATCGAAGTGCGCCCGGTAACCGAGAAGGACCCCTACAACCCGCAGCCCATGGACCCGGTGAAGTACGTCTGGTTTCGCGCCGACGGCGCCCTGGCGGACAGCCCGGCGCTGCACAAGTACCTGCTGGCCTACGCCTCGGACTTCGGCCTGCTGACCACCTCGATGCTGCCCCACGGCAAGTCGGTATGGCAGAAGGACATGCAGGTGGCCAGCCTCGATCACGCCCTGTGGTTCCATGCCGACCTGCGGGCCGACGACTGGCTGCTGTACGCCATGGACAGCCCCTGGGCCGGTAACTCCCGTGGTTTCTCCCGGGGCAGCGTGTTCAACCGTGCCGGTCAACTGGTAGCCTCGGTGACTCAGGAAGGGTTGATCCGTCATCGCAAGGATTGGGCATGAGTCTTTCAGACATAGAACATTGGGTGTTCGACATGGACGGCACCCTGACCATCGCCGTGCATGATTTCGCGGCGATCCGCCAGGCGCTGTCGATTCCTCCGGAGGACGACATCCTTACTCACCTGGCGGCCTTGCCGGCGGCTGAATCCGCGGCCAAGCACGCCTGGCTGCTGGAGCACGAGCGCGACCTGGCCCTGGGTTCGCGCCCGGCGCCGGGTGCGGTGGAACTGGTGCGGGAATTGGCCGGGCGCGGTTATCGCCTGGGCATCCTCACGCGCAATGCCCGGGAGCTGGCTCACGTGACCCTGGAGGCCATCGGCTTGGCGGACTGCTTTGCCGAGGCGGATGTGCTGGGGCGCGACGAGGCCCCGCCCAAACCCCATCCCGGTGGTTTGCTGAAACTGGCCGAGGCCTGGGATGTGGCGCCGCAGCGCATGGTCATGGTCGGTGATTACCGCTTCGACCTGGACTGTGGGCGGGCAGCGGGGACGCGCACGGTGCTGGTGAACCTGCCGGACAACCCCTGGCCGGAGCTGACCGACTGGCATGCGCGCGATTGCGCACAGTTGCGCGAGCTGCTGTCGGCCTGAGGGCCTTCACCGGCAAGCCGGCTCCTACTGGAACAGCGCCGCCTGCCCCGCGGGCGAGGTGAACATCCGGTCGCCGTCATGCCCGACCCCGGGCACTTCCACCAGCCGTTGTGGCAAGCCTTGTGGATGACGCCGCATCAGGTAGTCGAAGTAGTTGTGCCCGCGAATCAGCCGGTGGGCACCCTGGGTCTCGGCCGCGCAGCTCTTGTCCAGGGCCGGGTGGTTGGGGTCTATGTCCTGCTGGCCCAGCAGGTAGGTGATGTGGCGCTGCACATAGCCCTGTTCCAGCTGCGCCGCAGATTTGCCGAGCGCATAGGCCGGCAGGTGCTGCAGGCCGTATTTCCAGTCATTGAAACCTGGGCAACTGGCCGGCTCGAAAGCCACCGGGCGCGTTGCATCGAAATAGGCGTAGGACGACGGATTGGCGATCACGTAGCGCAGGGCGATCCCGGCTTTTTCCAGCTCCGGATGGTTGCCGGTGGTCAGGGCATAGCGCTGCACCACCTGGGCGCCGCCGGAGTGGCCGGCAATCACTACTTCCTTGAGTGCAGGAAAGAACTGGCGGTCCTGCAGACGCTGGAGGATGGCATCCAGCACCGCATAGGAGCTGATGGCAACGGGACCGGTAGCGGGCTCGCCGGCCATCCAGTCATTACCTTTCCAACGCAGTAGCGCGTCCGGTAGCTGATGGCGGGCGATATCGCTCTGGTTGAGAAACTGGGGGGCGATCACCAGGGTTACGGCGCTTTGCCCGGCCTGTCCTGCCGCACTTTCGCCGCTCTTCAGGTAAGTCTGGGCGTTGCGCAGCCGACCGTGAACGATGATCAGCGCGCGCTGTACGCCGGGCAGTGGCTGACGCCAATCCAGACTCAGACCCAGGGCCAGTTGCCCGCCCTCCAGGGGCAGGCGTTCAGGGCTGATGACCTTGACCCCGTGTTCCGCGGCCTGGGCGCACAGGCAGCCCAGGCACAGCAAAGTCGCCAGCAGTCGGCCCATCTACAGGCTCTTGGCGGCGAAGGTGTCGCACTGGCCAACCTGGCCCTGGTTGAAGCCGGTCTTGAACCAGCGCACCCGTTGCGCCGAAGTGCCGTGGGTGAAGGAGTCCGGTACGACCCGGCCCTGGCCCTGTTGCTGCAGACGGTCATCACCAATGGCATTGGCGGCGTTCAGTGCTTCTTCCACATCACCGGGCTCCAGCCAGTTCAGGCGCTTCTGCGCATGGTAGGCCCAGACTCCGGCCAGACAGTCGGCCTGCAGTTCCTGGCGCACCAGAAGACCGCCATCACCTTCCATTTGCCGGCCTTGCTGACGTGCGGCCTGCATTTTCGCCGAGACCCCCAGCAGGGTCTGGACGTGGTGCCCGACTTCGTGGGCAATCACGTAGGCCTGGGCGAAGTCGCCGGCAGCGGAAAAGCGCTGGGCCATCTCGCGGAAGAAGTCCATGTCCAAGTACACCTGCTGATCGGCAGGGCAATAGAAAGGGCCGCTGGCAGAGGTGGCGGCGCCGCAGGCGGAGTTGACCCGGCCACGGAACAGAATCAGCTTGGGCGCCTGATACTGGCGGCCGGCCTGCTGGAAGATCTGGCCCCAGGTGTCTTCGGTGTCGCCAAGGATGGCGCGGACGAACTCCGCCTGCTCGTCATTGGCCGGTGGATTCTTGCGCGCCTGGGTGGTGGCCGGGGCCGACGTCTGGCCGCTCTGGCCCACCAGCTGGCCGAGGATCTGCAACGGGTCCTGGCCGGTGGCCCAGCCGATACCGACGATCAGGATGATCGCCGTCAGGCTCAGCCCCTTGCCACCGCCAAAACGCAGGCCGCCACCGCCGCCGCCACTGCTGTCATCTCGCGCATCCACGACGTTGTCGCTACGCCGGCCTTTTTTCCAAAGCATGGGGGAGTCCTCGTTTTTTCTGCTGGTCAGTGTTGCTGCTGGCTCGAACCGGCGCCAGTCCGGTCGTCAGGGATTTTTGCGCACGCTACCATGGCCCGACTGCGGATCTCTCCGCTCCAGGCGCATTCGGGGCTCCCTATTGAACATCGATACCCGCATCAAATTCCGTCACTTGGTGTGTTTTCTTGAAATGGCCCGCCAAGGCAGCCTGGCTCGGGCCGCCGACGTACTGTCGGTGAGCCAGCCGGCAATGTCGAAAACCCTCAAGGAACTGGAGGAACTGCTGGAAACCCGGCTGTTTGTCAGGAGCAAGGCCGGGCTCAGCCTGACCGAAGCCGGGCGAGCCTTCCTGCGTTATGCCGGGCCTTCGGTGCAGGCCCTGCGCGAAGGCGTCAGCAGTTTGCGCGGCGGCGAATACGCTGCCGGGCTGGTACGTATCGGCGTGTTGTCCACCGTGGAAAGCCTGCTGTTGCCGGAGGTGATGCGGCGCCTGCACCAGCGGCATTCGGCATTGACGGTCAGCGTGGTGACCGGGCCCAGCGCCTACCTGCTCTCGCAGTTGCGGGTCGGCGATCTGGACCTGGTGGTGGGGCGCATGACCGAGAGCCCAGAGATCCAGGGCCTGAGCTTCGAGCACCTGTACAGCGAATCCATGACCCTGGTGGCCCGTCCCGAGCATCCACTGGCGACCGGGCCCCTGGACCGCGACGCGGTCAGCGCCTATCCGCTGGTACTGCCTCTGGGCGGTACCAGTATCCGCAAGCATGCCGACAGCCTGTTCATTCAGTGTGGTATCGCCCAGTCGCAACAACGCCTGGAAACCCTGTCGGTGGCCCTGAGCCGGCGTTACACCCTGTCCAGCGATGCACTGTGGATCGCGCCGCTGGATGCGGTGCGCCTGGATCTGGCCAATGGCGAGTTGCAGGAGCTGGACCTGGGCCTGCGCGAGCCGGGCGGTTCGGTAGGGATCTCCAGTAATGCCAGCCTGCCGCTGTCTCTGGCGGCGCAGTGGGCGGTGGAGGTGCTCAGAGAAGTGGGGCTGGCCTATCGCGAGGGCAGTTATCCATAACTATTTGGTTATGGTTGAGTGGTGGCTTTTCAATTTTCCACCCTCCTGATTTGTTTGAAACTGCGTCGGCTGCGCTCCATAAATCAAACAACAGGAGATCGACATGTCTGATGCAGACAGCAGTCGCTTCGTGATTCGCGACCGTAATTGGCACCCCAAGGCCCTGACCCCCGACTACAAGACCTCCGTCGCCCGCTCGCCGCGCCAGGCACTGGTGAGCATTCCACAATCGGCCAGTGAAACCAGCGGCCCGGACTTTTCCCACCTGCGCACCGGGCGTTTCGATAACGACCTTTTGCTCAACTTCAACCACGGAGGCTTGCCGGTAGGTGAGCGGATCATCGTTTCCGGGCGAGTCTGCGATCAATACGGCAAGCCGATCCCCCACACCCTGGTGGAGATGTGGCAGGCCAACGCCGGTGGTCGCTACCGGCACAAGAACGACCGCTACCTGGCGCCCCTGGACCCGAACTTCGGCGGCGTCGGCCGAGCCCTCACCGACCGTGACGGCTACTACAGCTTCCGCACCATCAAGCCGGGGCCTTACCCATGGCGCAACGGTCCCAACGACTGGCGCCCGGCGCATATCCACTTCTCCATCAGCGGCCCGTCGATTGCCACTCGGCTGATCACCCAGCTGTACTTTGAAGGCGATCCGTTGATTCCGCTGTGCCCGATCGTCAAGTCCATTGCCAACCCGGAGGCGGTGCAGAGCCTGATCGCGCGCTTGGACATGGGCAGTGCCAATCCCATGGATTGCCTGGCCTACCGCTTCGACATCGTGCTGCGCGGCCAGCGCAAGACCCACTTCGAGAACTGCTGAGGAGCCTGCCATGCCTGTTCAATTGCTGCCTGAAACCCCCTCGCAAACGGCCGGCCCCTATGTGCATATCGGCCTGGCCCTGGCGGCGGCGGGAAACCCCACCCGTCCCGAGGAGATCTGGAACCAGATGGCCAAGCCCGATGCACCGGGCGAGCAGATCCTGTTGATCGGCCACGTCTACGATGGCAATGGCCACCTGGTGCGCGATTCCTTCCTGGAGTTCTGGCAGGCCGATTCTGCCGGGGTCTACGACCCGGTGTTCGATACGGAAAAACCCTTCAACTGCTTTGGCCGCACCGCCACCACCTTCGATGCCGGGGAGTGGACCCTCAATACCGTCAAGCCCGGGGTGGTGAACAACGCCGCCGGCGTGCCCATGGCGCCGCACATCAACCTGTCGCTGTTTGCCCGGGGGATCAATATCCACCTGCATACCCGGCTGTACTTCGCCGACGAGCCGGAGGCCAACGCCCAGTGTCCGGTGTTGAACCTGATTGAGCAGCCGCAACGTCGGGAAACCCTGCTGGCCCATCCTTGCGAGGTGAATGGCCAGCGCGCCTATCGCTTCGACATTCGCATCCAGGGTGAAGGCGAGACGGTGTTCTTCGACTTCTGAAAAAAGCCTGAGGCCATGCATGGCATCCGTTGTGGGTCACGCATGGCCGCGCTGGGTCAATGATCGAAATGATCCCAGACCGGGGCGAAGTCCGGGCTGACCTGACGCTGATCCTTGGGCAGGCCGGCGATCAGCGCCCGGTCTTCGTCGTCCAGTTGCAACCTGAGGGACTCCAGGTTGGCCAATTGGTTGGCCCGACTGCTGGCTTTGGGAATGGCCGCGACATTGTCCTGATCCAGCAACCACTTGAGCGCCACCTGGGTCGGTAGCACGCCGTGCTTGGCGGCGATCTGCCGGATCTCGGCCACCTCGGACACCTTGTTGCGTGCCAGCGGCGTATAGGCGGTCAGCACCATGTCGCGACTGCGGGCATAGTCCAGCAGGCCGCTTTGCCCCAGCAGCACGTGGTATTCCACCTGGATCGCCGACAGCGGTGCGCCCAGCCCTTCGATCACCCGACGCAGCAGCGCCAGGGGGAAATTGGCCACGCCAATGTGCTTCACCAGTCCCTGTTCCTTGAACGACACCAGGGTTTCGATGCTGCGTTCCAGTTCCCAGTCGCTGGTGGGCCAGTGGATATGAAACAGGTCCACATAGTCGCAACGCAGGGCTTTGAGGCTGCGCTCCAGGGAGTGGCGCATGGCGTCGGGGCGCAGTTGATCCCACCAGACCTTGGTGGTGACGTGGATCTGCTCCCGGGGCACCTCAGTGTTGATCAGGGCCTGGCCCACGGCGTCTTCGTTGTTGTAGGCCTGGGCGGTATCGATGTGCCGGTAACCCAGGTCCAGGGCCTGTTCCACGGCGCGGGTGCATTCGTCATCGAGCATCGGCCAAGTGCCGAGGCCAAGCTTGGGCATGTGCAGGCCGCTGTGGGTCAGGACTGGGCAATCTACGGAGTGAGGCATGGGCAATCTCCCTGTGGATAAAAGAACTCGGCCGCGGCGGTGGGGGTTGAAGAGGGTCGCTGAGGGTTGGACAGCGCAGCGGCTCAGAAAATGCCCGGCGAATCGAGTGTGGAGGCCCGTCGCGGCCATTGTGTTTATGGAAAGTGATTCCAAAAAATATACGAGCTCGGCTAACCTGCGCACAAGGCGTTGTGCCGGGTGCAAAGCCCGCTTTCGTCGATTCCGGGCGGTAATCGAACCACGCCCTGCAGTTCCCCAACCGGCCCGTTGTCACTAGAATCGGCCAAATTTTGTCGGGACCCGACCATGGCTGGCAGTCAAATCGAACGCGTCTTCAGCGTTCTCGAACGTCTTACCGGTGATCCCCGCGGCCTGCCGTTGCAGAGCCTGGCGGAGCAGCTGGAGATCCCCAAAAGTGCAACCCATCGCCTGTTGGCTGAGCTGATTCGCCTGGGCTATGTACGGCAGAACCCGGACAACCTGCGCTACCAGCTGTCCACCCGGTTGGTGGCCATGGGCTTTCGTTACCTGTCGGCCAGCGGCGCGGACATCGTCCAGCCGGTACTCGATCGCCTGGCCCAGGAGTCCGGCGAGCTGGTACGCCTGGGGGTGATCGAAGGCGAGCGCCAGACCTGGATCGCCAAGTCCCAGGGCGCCCGTTCCGGGCTGCGTTACGACCCGGACATGGGCCGCGAGGCGCCGCTGTTCTACACCGCTTCCGGGCATGCCTGGTTGGCCACTCTGAGTGACGCCGAGGCGTTGTCCCTGGTGGAACGCCAGAGTGTGGAGGCCCCGGCGGACCTGGGGCCCAATGCACCGCACTCGAACATCGAGTTGCTGGAGCGCCTGCGCCTGGCCCGCGAGCAGGGCTACGCCTGGGTCGAGGAAAGCTCGGCGGTAGGCACCTCGGCGATTGCCGCAGTGGTGCGCCATCCCATCGATGGCCGGGTCGTGGGCGTGCTCAGCGTCGCCGGCCCCAGCGCGCGCCTGCCCCTGGCGCGGCTGCATGAACTGGCGCCATTGCTGCTGCAATTTGCCCAAGAGCTGTCGGCCGCCAGCCAGGCTTCCGAACTGTTCAACTGACGCCACGCGCTCTGCCCGTAGCCGTTGCTTGCCCTGACGGCTACGGACGGAGCATGAAGGCGCAGGGTTTGCGCGAATCCTTACAAAGCTGTTCGGTAATCGGACAGTATTTTTTATCGCTCTTGTGTGAAATTGGAACTGAGTTCTAAATAATTGAATGTCAGCGTCCTGATAACAATCACAAGAGGATTCGCCATTGAACCCGCCACTGCGCATTGCCCTGATCGGCGTCGGCAATATGGGGCAGCAGCACTATCAACATCTCAAGACTCTGGCCGAGGCCAGTCTGTGCGCCGTGGCCGATCCCGGGCCCCAGGCGCAAGTCATCGCCGGGCAATGGCAGGTGCCGCATTTCAGCGATCACCGGACCTTGCTCAAGGAAGTACGCCCGGATGCCGTGATCGTCGCCAACCCCAATAACCTTCACGTCAGTACTGCCCTGGATTGTCTGGCGGCGGGTGTCCCGGTGCTGCTGGAAAAACCCGTGGGTGTGCATCTGGATGAAGTGCGCGAGCTGGTGGCGGCGTCGCGCACTAGCGGCGTGCCGGTGCTGGTGGGGCACCATCGACGACACAACCCGCTGATCGCCCGTGCCCATGAACTGGTACATAGCGGCGCCCTGGGCCGGCTGACCACAGTCACCGCGCTCTGGCAGTTGCACAAGCCCGAGAGTTACTTCGATGTGCCCTGGCGCCGAGAGCCCGGCGCCGGCATGTTGCTGACCAACCTGATTCACGACCTCGATCTGCTGCGTCACCTGTGCGGAGAAGTGCAGCAGGTGCAGGCCATCACCAGCAACCACGTGCGTGGCTACGCCAATGAGGATTGTGCGGCGGTGCTGCTGCAATTCGACAATGGCGCCCTGGGCAGCCTCACCGGGTCCGATGCGGTGGCCGCACCCTGGAGCTGGGAGCTGGATTCCGGGGAGAACCCGGTGTATCCGCGCCAGGCCGATCAGCCTTGTTACCTGCTGGCCGGCACTCAGGGGGCCTTGAGCATTCCCCAGCTCAAGCGCTGGCACTACGCCGAGGCGGGCGCCGGTTGGCACCAGCCCTTGTTGATGCAGCAGGAAAGCTGCGTGCCGGATGAGGCGCTGCGCTTGCAACTGCAGCATTTCGTCAAGGTTGCCCGGGGCGAAGTCGCGCCCCTGGTCAGCGCCGCCGATGCTGCGCGAACCCTGGCCCTGATCGAAGCGATTCGCCAGGCCGCCGCCACGGGTCGCGCCTGCACCCCAACCCCCATTGAGTGAACGACTGATGAGTGAGCGGATTTTTTCCCTGGCCAGCCTGACCGTGCTGGAGCTGTCTCCGCCCGAGATGGTGGAAGTGGCGGCCCGTGCCGGCTACAGCCATGTGGGCTTGCGGCTGGTGCCGGCGACCCCGGAAGAACATCATTTCCCGCTGGTGGCCGATGCCGGCTTGCGCCGGCAAACCCGGGATCGCCTGCGCGATACCGGCGTTCGGGTGCTGGATGTGGAGATCCTGCGGCTCAAGCCGCAGACCCGGATCAGCGACTTCGAGGCGGTGCTGGCGGTGGGCGCCGAGTTTGCCGCCAGCGAATTGCTGGTGGCGGGCAATGATCCCGATGAGGCGCGCATGACCGACAACTTTGCCGCCTTGTGCGATCTGGCGCAGCAGTACGGACTGCATCCCCATCTGGAGTTCATGCCCTGGACCGATGCGCGCAACCTGGAACAGGCGGTGCGGGTGGTGGAAAACGCCGGCTGTGACAATGGCTGTGTGCTGGTGGATGCCTTCCACTTCGATCGCTCGGGATCGCGCCTGGAGGACCTGGCCAAGGTTGATCCGGCGCGCCTGCGTTATGCACAGTTGTGCGATGTCGCCGGGCCCTGTCCTGCCGATATGCAAGAGATCCTGCGCCAGGCCCGTAACGAGCGGCGCTTTCCGGGGGAAGGCGATTGTGATCTGGCGGGGCTGCTCAGGTGCCTGCCGGAGAACCTGCCCCTGAGTCTGGAAATTCCCACGGTGCAGTTGCTGGAGCAGGGTGTGAGTGCCTTGCAGCGAGCGCAGATGGCACTGGATAGAACCCGGGAGTTGCTGGCTCGGATCTGAAGCGGCGCTGGCCTTTTCGCCGGCAAGCCGGCTCCTACAAATATCCGCTGGGAGCCGGCTTGCCGGCGAAGCTGTGTCTTCAATCACCCCCAAGGAATGCCCATGACTCTCAGCACGCCCCTTTCCGGGACCAATCACCCCTTCAAGGGCATCCTGCTGATCGTCTTGGCGACCTTTCTGTTCGCCAGCCACGATGCCCTGTCCAAATACCTCTCGGGGTTCTTCCCGGTGATCATGGTGGTCTGGGCCCGTTACCTGATCCATACCTTGCTGATGGCCGGGATCTTCCTGCCGCAATCGGGCTTGCGCGTGCTGCGCAGCAAGCGCCCGCTACTGCAGTTGGCCCGGGCCTTGTGCCTGTTGAGCACCAGCCTGCTGTTCACCTCGGCGCTGCTGTTCATCCCCCTGGCCGAGGCCACGGCGGTCAACTTCCTGGCGCCGGTGCTGGTCACCGCGTTGTCGGTGCCCTTGCTGGGCGAGCAGGTGACGCGCGGCCAATGGCTGGCGGTGATCTGCGGTTTCATCGGGGTGCTGATCATCGTGCATCCGGGGGGCGAGCTTTTCACGCCGGCGGTGTTGCTGCCGTTCTGCTCGGCGCTGTTCTTCTGTTTCTATCAACTGTTGACCCGCAAGCTCGCCGAACATGACAGCCCCACCACTAGCAACTTCTTCGCCGGGCTGTGCAACACCCTGGTAATGAGCGCGCTGGTGCCGTTCTTCTGGCAGACCCCGGGCTTGGTCCATGGCCTGTTGATGCTGGCGCTGGGGGCTTGCGGCATGAGTGCCCACCTGTTCCTGACCCAGGCCTTTCGCCATGCGGCGCCGGCCCTGTTGGCGCCCTTTGGTTACTGCCAGATCGTCTTTGCCGGGCTGCTGGGCTGGCTGCTGTTCGGCCATACGCCGCCGCTGATCACCCAGTTGGGCATCGCCGTGATCTGCTTCAGCGGACTGGCGGCGGCCTGGCAGCAGCGCCGCCGCTGAGACGACTCAGAAACGGAAGCGCACCACCAGGTTCTGCAGCCCCGCCGCCAAGTGCGACAGCTCCTGGCTGGTGGCGTTGGTGCGGGTGGCGGCGTCGGCGCTTTCCAGGGACAGGTCGCGGATGTTCAGCAGGTTGCGGTCCACTTCCCGGGCTACCTGGGCCTGTTCTTCCGAGGCACTGGCGATCACCAGGTTGCGCTCGTGGATCTGCTCCATGGCCCGGGTGATTTGCCCCAGGGCCAGCCCGGCCTGTTCGGCGAGGGACAGGGTCTGGGCCACCCGCTGACTGTTGCCGTGCATGGACTGCACCACGCTGTCGGTGTCGCCCTGGACCCGGCCGATCATCTGTTCGATTTCCTGGGTCGACTGCTGGGTGCGATGGGCCAGGGCCCGCACTTCATCGGCCACCACGGCAAAACCACGGCCGGCTTCCCCAGCCCGCGCGGCCTCGATGGCGGCGTTCAGGGCCAGCAGGTTGGTCTGTTCGGCAATGGCGCGGATCACGTCCAGCACCTTGCCGATTTCCCGTGACTGCTCGGCCAGGGTCTGCACTTGCTGCAGAGCGGTGCCGACATCGCTGCTCATGGCCTGGATCGAATCCAGGGTCTCGATCACCCGGGTCTGCCCCTGGGTGGCCTGGGCGGTGGACTGGCGGGTGGTGTCGGAGGTAGACACCGCGTTGCGCGCCACTTCCTCGACGGCCACGGTCATCTCGTTGACGGCTGTGGCTGCTTGCTCGATTTCGTTGTGTTGCTGCTGCAGGCGGCTGGAGTCCTGATGGGTGCTCTGGCTCATCTGTTGCGCGGCAGCGGCCAGTTGGGTCGAGGTGCTGCTGATCAGTTGCAGGGTTTCACGCAGGCTGGCTTGCATGCTGGCCAGGGCCTTGAGCAGGCGCGCGGTTTCATCGCTGCCCTCGCTGTGGATCGGCCGGCTGAGATCGCCGGCGGCCACTTGCTCGGCCACGCCCACGGCTTGGCGGATGGGCACGACGATGCTGCGAATCAACAGCCAGGCCAGGCACAGGGTCAGCAGGGCGACGGCCAGCAGGGCGCCGATTACCGTGACTTTGACCTGGGTGTACAGCGCGTCGGCATGCTGCGCCGACTGGCTGACTTCCTCGGCAGTCAGGTTCATCAGTTCGGCGAACTGATCGCCGGTCTGGGTCGAGTAATCCTGGATCTTGCCGTTGAGCAGGGCGGTCATCTCGGCGCTGCGGTTGTCCTGGGACAGGGCTTCATACTGGGCCAGGGACTGTTGGTAGCTCTTTACCGTGGCGAGGAATGTCTCGTATTGCACTCGGTTGTGATCGCCCACCAGCGGCGCGAACTTGGCCAGGGCCTGGTCGAGCCAGGCTTGCACTTGGTGCAGGCGGGCGATGGTGCTTTCCAGCACTTTCGGTTCACGGTTGAGGGCCATGCGCAGGCTCAGCACGCGGATGCTCAACACATAGTCGCGCACTTCCCCCAGGTAGCGGGTGCTGGGCAGGGAAATGTTTTCGGTGTGCTGGCCGGTGGCGCGGACCTCGGCCACTTGCTTGAGGGCGAACAGCCCCTGCAGCAGAACCAGCAGGGCAATCACGCCGAAGCTGATCACGGCGCGTTTGGCGATGCTCAGGTTACCCAGCGTCATGGGACGATCTCCGAGTGTGGAAAAACCAAAGAGGGGAGGGGGAACAGATAAAAAAACGCAGGCCCGGAGCGGGCCTGCGTGAAAGGAGCATCAGTCTTCTACGTGCGGAATCTTGCGGGGGGCCATGAAGTACATCCAGGTCAGGGCGATGAAGTACATGGCCGGGATCAGGGTGAACAACAGGGTGTAGTTGTTGTTGGTGACGGTGAGGATGTGGCCGACGATCTGGGTCATGAACATGCCGCCGATGGCCGCGCACATCCCGCCAAAGCCGAACACGGTGCTCATCATGTGCTTGGGCGTGTAGTCCATCACCAGGCTCCAGATGTTGGCGGTCCAGGCCTGGTGGGCACCGATCCCCAGGGAGATGGCGAACACGGCCAGCCACAGGTTGGCGGTGCCGGCGGCCATGATCACGCCGATGATGCAGCAGGCGAACAGGAACATCGACAGCAGCCGCGCCTTGATCGGGTTCATGCCACGTCCGATCAGGAACGAGGAGAGGATGCCGCCACCGACGCTGCCGAAGTCGGCGGTCAGGTAGATGATGATCAGCGGGATGCCCATCTGGGTGACGTTGATCCCCAGGTTGTACTGCTGGTTGAGGAACGGTGGCAGCCAGTACAGGTAGAACCAGAACACCGGCGCGGTCAGCGAGTAGGCCAGGGCGAAGGCCCAGGTGCCGCGCATGCGCAGGATGCGGCTGAAGGGTACGCGGGTCGGCTCGGGCTCCACCTGTTGCTGGATGTAGGCCAGCTCCGAGGCTTTGACGCTGGGGTGATCTTCCGGGTTGAAGTACTTCAGGCCCCAGAACAGCAGCCACACACCGCCCAGTGCCGCCATGCACAGGAACGCCGCTTGCCAGCCCCAGGCGTGAAGGATCAAGGGCAGCAGCATGGGGGTGAACATCGCGCCGACGTTGGTCCCGGCGTTGAAGATGCCGGTGGCCACCGCGCGTTCGCCGGCCGGGAACCACAGGCGCGTGGTCTTCACGCAGGCCGGGTAGTTGGCGGCTTCAGTGAGCCCGAGAATGAAGCGGCAAACCATGAAGCCTGCCGCCGAAGTGGCCAGGCCATGGGCGCCGGTAGCCAGGCTCCACAGCAGCACGGCGAAGAAGAACACCCGTTTCACTCCGACTCGGTCGATCAGTCGCCCTTGCAGCACGAAGCCCACGGCATAACCGACCTGGAACCAGAAGTTGATGTTGGCGTAGTCCATCGCCGTCCAGTTCATTTCCTTGGCCAGGATCGGCTGCATCACGCCCAGTGCGGCGCGATCGATGTAGTTCAAGGTGGTGGCGAAGAACACCAGGGCAAGCATGCCCCAGCGGGTCTTGCCGACGGCCATGGCGCCGCGGATCTTGTCGCCGATGCCGCCGGCAACGCTGAGGCTCGGGGCGATGCGAGAGCTTTGGGAAGGAATCATGTAGGCCATCCGTTCAGTGACTGACGAGCCAGGGCTCGTTGGAACTCAAGGGCGCGTGATCAATCGTCAGCGAAGGCATGAGCGCCTGGGACTGGGTGATTGATCGGCTGGTTAGGTTCGTCGTGCCGTTGATGCCGGGCCGGCGAACACTACAGGTACGACGATCCGCTCAGGGTTGTAGCGGGTCGTGATCCAGGGTGCCGATTGAGGCCGTTCCAGGCGCGAGCCAAAGGGATGTGCAGCAGTGCGGGGCGTTGAGTGCAAGCATGAGGATGTACCCGATTTTTGAAATTTTTATGGTGTGTTCTGGGTCTGGGTGATTGAAGCCACGGTTTTTTGGGGCGGCTCAATGTGCTGTCGATGGTGCGCAGTGGCTGAAAAATCGTCAATTCGCCAAGCGGCTTTGTGTTCGATAATCGAACACAAAACTAACTGGTTCGTACACTTTAAATCACGCTGTGGAATAATCCGCAACATCGAATAAAAGGCTCGGGCGCAACCGGCCGTCATTCCCCGGGAGTTGAATCATGCAGCGTTCCATTGCCACCGTTTCCTTGAGCGGTACCCTGCCGGAAAAACTCGAAGCCATTGCCGCCGCCGGATTCGATGGGGTGGAGATTTTCGAGAACGACCTCCTCTACTACGACGGCAGCCCCCGGGAAATTAGACAGATGTGCGCCGACCTGGGGATTGCCATCACCCTGTTTCAGCCATTCCGGGACTTCGAGGGCTGCCGCCGCGAACGCCTGTCGCGCAACCTGGAACGTGCCGAGCGCAAGTTCGACCTGATGCAGGAACTGGGTACCGACCTGGTGCTGGTGTGCAGCAATGCCCAGGCGGACAGCCTGGGAGACCGGCAGATCCTCATCGACGATTTGCACCTGTTGGCCGAACGGGCTGCAGTACGCGGTTTGCGCATCGGCTATGAAGCCCTGGCCTGGGGCCGCCACGTGAACACTTATCAACAGGTCTGGGACATCGTGCGTAGCGCCGATCACCCAAGCCTCGGGGTGTTGCTGGACAGCTTCCATACCCTGTCGCTCAAGGGCGACCCGGCGGCGATTGCCGAGATTCCGGGGGACAAGATCTTCTTCGTGCAGATGGCCGACGCGCCGATCCTGGCCATGGATGTGCTGGAGTGGAGCCGGCATTTCCGCTGCTTCCCGGGCCAGGGCGAATTCGACCTGCCGGGCTTTTTGGCACCGATCATCAAGAGCGGCTACACCGGGCCGCTGTCCCTGGAAATCTTCAACGACGGCTTTCGCGCCGCTCCGCCGCGGGCCAATGCCGCTGACGGCCTACGCTCCTTGCTGTACCTGGAGGAGAAGACCCGCGAGCGCCTGCTGCAGGAGGCGCAGCCGGTGGCCAACCTCGACATCCTGTTTGCCCCGCCGGCGGTGGAAGCCTATGGCGGCACCGAATTCCTCGAGTTCGCCGTGGACGAAGCCCTGGGAGCCAAGCTGGGTAGCTGGCTGGAGCGCCTGGGGTTTGCCAAGGCCGGCCAGCACCGTTCCAAAAGTGTCAGCCTGATGCGCCAGGGGGATATCAACCTGATCCTCAACTCCGAGCCTTATTCCTTTGCCCACAGCTTCTTCGAGGCCCACGGCCCGTCGGTGTGCGCCACGGCCATCCGGGTCAAGGACAGCGCCAAGGCCCTGGAGCGGGCGGTGGCCTACAAGGGCCAGCCTTATCGCGGGCTTGTAGGCCCCAACGAGCTGGAACTGGCGGCGGTGCGTGAACCCGACGGTAGCCTGATCTATCTGGTGGACCAGCAGCAGGGCGGCCAGCACCTGTACGACACCGACTTCAACATGCGTGACGATGTGCAGGCCAAGGGTGGCCTCAAGCGGATCGACCACATGGCCATGGCCCTGCCGGCGGACAGCCTCGACAGTTGGGCGCTGTTCTACAAGAGCCTGCTGGACTTCGAGGCCGATGATGAGGTGGTGCTGCCCGATCCCTATGGCCTGGTGAAAAGCCGCGCCTTGCGCAGTCGTTGCAGTTCGATCCGCTTGCCGCTGAACATCTCGGAGAACCGCAACACTGCGATCTCCCATGCACTGTCCAGCTATCGTGGCTCGGGGGTGCATCACATCGCCTTCGACTGCGACGACATCTTCGCCGAGGTCAGTCGCGCCAAAGAGGCCGGGGTGCCGCTGCTGGATATCCCCCTCAACTACTACGACGACCTGGCGGCGCGTTTTGATTTCGATGATGAGTTCCTCAGCGAGCTGGCGTACTACAACGTTTTGTATGACCGCGACGTCCAGGGTGGCGAGCTGTTTCACGTCTACACCGAACCGTTCGAAGGGCGGTTCTTCTTCGAGATCATTCAGCGCAAGAACGGCTACGCCGGCTATGGTGCGGCCAACGTCGCGGTGCGCCTGGCGGCCATGGCCAAGTCGCGCAGTGGCGCGGTGCGTCAGGCCAAGTTGTAGCGGATTGGTAACCGGAGGCGGCAATCCACCGCCTCTGTACTTTCTTTCGCGACAGGACGCGGCCCATAATCGCCCGCGTGTGCAGTGATGGCCGTGAGCCCAGAATGACAATGACCAGTGAACGCTCGATTGCGCCCGATGAGCCAACTCTCGAACCGCGCAAGAGTCGCAAGAACAACCCGGAAAAGACCCGCGAGAACATCCTTCAAGAAGCCATTGTCGAGTTCGTCCAGCAGGGACTTTCCGGTGCGCGGGTGGATGCGATCGCCGAGCGCATCCATACCTCCAAGCGCATGATCTATTACTACTTCGGCAGCAAGGAGCAGCTGTACGTCGAAGTCCTGGAAAAACTCTACGGCGATATCCGCAGCACCGAGAGCCGCCTGCATCTTGCCGAGCTGGCGCCGCGGGAAGCGATTCGCCGGTTGGTGGAGTTCACCTTCGATCACCACGACCGCAATGTCGATTTCGTGCGCATCGTCAGCATCGAGAATATCCACAAGGCCGAGTACGTGAAGCAGTCCGGCGTGATCAAGGCGATGAACAACACCATCCTCCATGCCCTGGGCGAGATCCTTGAGCGTGGTGCACGTGAAGGTGTGTTCCGTAGCGGTCTGGACCCGCTGGATGTGCATTTGCTGATCAGCTCGTTCTGCTTCTATCGGGTGTCGAACCGCCACACCTTTGGCGAGATCTTCCAGATCGATCTGCCGGACGAAAGCATCAAGCAGCGGCACCGGGAAATGATCTGCGAGTCGGTGCTGCGCTACTTGCAAGCCTGACCCCCACTGTCGTAGGAGCTGGCTTGCCAGCGAAAGCGCCCGTAAGATCGCCACCAACCCCGTTCCTGATCCACCCCACACGACAAGGAAAGCACCATGGGTAACCCCGTCCCAACGCTTAAAATCATTCTGATTCTGATGATCGTCGTCGACACGTTCTGGTTCGGTGAGCGCCTGCTGTCCCTGACCGGGTTCAGCGTATTCGACTGGTTGCCGAGCTCGGTGATCAATCTGGTGGGCATCCTTGGCAGCCTGCTGATGATCCTCTTCAACGTGCTGCTGATCGGCTTGCTCTCACGCTTGCAGCTCAAGTCCGAATAAACGCAGTGCCTGTAGCCGCTGCCAGGGCGAGCGGCTACAGGCACTGGCGCGTCAGCCATTCATGTTCTGGAAATGCGCCAGCATGCGTTGCGGGTCGGCGCTGCGTCCGCTGAACAGCTCGAACGCCTTGACCGCCTGGAACACGGCCATGGTGCCGCCATCCAGGGTCCGGCAACCCAGGGCACGGGCATTGCGCAGCAGCTCGGTTTCCAGCGGGAAGTAGACGATTTCGGCCACCCACAGATCCGCTCGCAGCAGTTCCACTGGCACCGGCATGCCCGGCAACTTCGCCATGCCCATGGGCGTGGTGTTGACCAGGCCGTCGGCGCTCGCCAGGGTGCTGGGCAGGTCGCCTCCGGCCTTGGCCCGAGCGGCGCCGAAATGCTGGTTGAGGTTGTCCGCCAGGCTTTGCGCCCGCTGCTGCTCCACATCGAAAATACTCAGTTGTTCCACGCCTTCGCTGAGCAGGGCGTGGGCCACTGCCGCTCCGGCGCCGCCTGCCCCCATCTGCACCACGTGCCGCCTGGCCACACCTTGCAGGCCGCGCCGGAATCCTTCGGCAAACCCCAGGCAGTCGGTGTTGTGGCCGACCCGCTTGCCGTCCTTGAGTACTACCGTGTTGACCGCGCCAATGCCGCGAGCCTCGGGGGACAGTTCGTCCAGCAGCGGCAGAATGCTCTGCTTGCAGGGAAAGGTGATGTTCAGGCCGGTGAAGTTCATCCGCTCGGCGGCCTTGAGCAGATCGGGCAGGGCGCTGCTGTCGAGTCCCAGTTGATCCAGGTCGATCAGTCGATAGAGGTAGCGCAGGTTCTGCGCGTCGCCTTCGTGTTCATGCAGGGCCGGGGTGCGCGAAGCCTGGATGCCGGCGCCAATCAGCCCGGCCAGAACGCCAGTGTGGATGGTCATGCGCCTTGCTCCTTGAACCGCAGGCTGAAGTGTTGAAGGGCCAGGCGATAGCCGTGGCTGCCAAAGCCGCACATCACCGCCAGGGCAATACCCGAGACAAAGGAGTGATGGCGGAACGGTTCGCGGGCATGGACGTTGGACAGATGCACTTCGATCACCGGCAGTTCACTGGCCACCAGCGCATCGCGGATCGCCACCGACGTGTGGGTCCAGGCGGCGGGGTTGATCACGATGCCGGAGCAACGGCCGCGGGCGGCGTGAATCCAATCCAGCAATTCGCCTTCGTGGTTGGTCTGGCGAAACTCCACGGCCAGGCCGAGTTCCTCGGCGGCACGGCCGCACAAGGCAGAGACATCAGCCAGGGTTTCGTGGCCATAAGTGGCGGGTTCACGGGTGCCGAGCAGGTTCAGGTTCGGGCCGTTAAGCACCAGAACGATAGGACGCATGGGGGTAGATCTCCGTTGTTATTGTCAGCCTCGGGAGAGGGTACGAGGCACTGGGGAGTTAAATTGTACTAACTGGTTAATTTGGTCAATTGATGGCCGAGAGGGGAGGCCGGGAAGGGTGATTAAGTGTTCGATAATCGAACGCTGTTATTGGCGATGGCCGTGGCGAGGCTTTGCCCGGCAATAAATGCTGACGACTTTGCGGCCGCCCGGACGCCTTCCTGGCCTTCACCGTGACTAACCTCAAGTAGGTCAACTCACTGCTGCCCTTTCAGGCCGGTGGTCGGATTAATTATGGAAACACGAGTCTTTGGACTCAATAACCTAACGGATGGGTTAGCATGAAAGTGTTCGTTTACAAGGGCTATGCGGTCGTCGTCATGTTGCGTGACGAACATTGCCCACCTCATGTGCATGTGGATGGCGGTCGTTGGAGTGCCCGTTTTCGATTCAGCTTCTGGCACAACGGCGTCGAGCTCTGGGATGTTGTCCCCCATGGTCGCCGTCCAGCCCTGGCAGTTCTTGAGGGACTGCGCCAGGCCTTGAAGCAACGGGTGCATCTGGCACGGCGTATCTGGTGGAGCAAGTTGCATACCTTGTGCCTTGAGCATCAGTTGTGGGATTGGCAAGCGAATGCTGTGGTTGAACGTTCAAGCACCGGCTGCACGGTTTACCTGATTGAGTCGGCGCACTACGAGGAACAACGAAACCTGACTCGCCTGACCCTGCTGGGCGCGGCGCAAGGAGTGGAGATCGAACTATGAGAGTCGTCAAGGCAGCGGTGCCCGTCGATGTGCCCTTGACCCAGGCGTTGCTGGATCAAGCAATCGAACGCGGTGAGGCTCGTCATGAAGCGGGTTTGCAAGTCAGCACCTTGAGCTATGGGGCCGGCTGCCTGTGCCTGGGCTTTGCCGATGGCAGCTCGATTCATTTACCAGTGGAAAACTATCCGGAGCTGGCGGCGCTGAGCGACACCCAATTGCAGCAACTGCAGTTGGGCTTTTCCGCCACGGCGGTGTGCCATGAAGCCGTGGATCTGCAACTGTCGATTATCGGACTGCTGTCCGCCAGCAAGCCGCTGATGAAACTGGCGACCCAGTTGGTCACGTCCCGTAACGGTCGGCAAAGCAGCGCGGCCAAGGCTCGGGCGGCACGCCTGAACGGCAAGAAGGGCGGCCGGCCGCGCAAGGTCGAGGTGCCAGCCTAGGTCCTGGAGAGCGGCTCGCAACTGCCGTAACCGTTCGCTAATGAATACTGATATCAATTGAAAATCATTCTCGACTGACCGTAAGATGCCCGGCAATTTCCTTCATGTTCCAGGGAGTCGGTTTGTCGGACGTGGATCTCAAGGGACTGTTTCTCAAGCATGCCGCGACCTTGCGTGGTTACCTGGCGCGCAAGGTACGGGACCCGCAGTTGGCCGCAGATCTGGTGCAGGAGAGTTTTCTGCGGCTGGCCGAGCAAACGCGCGGTGAGCGAATCGACAACTCCCAGGGCTATCTCTACCGCACGGCGAACAACCTGCTGATCGACCATGTACGTCAGGAGGCGCGGCGCAAGACCGAGACCGTGCCCCATGAAGTGCTGGCCGACATCGAGGATGAGTCGGCCGGGTTGGAGGCTCAGGCGATGGCGCAACAACAGCGCAAGGCACTGAAACAGGCGATCATGGAACTGCCTGCGCGCACCCAGGAAATCTTTCGCCTGAACCGTATCGAAGGCATGACCCACGCCGAGGTGGCCCGGCACCTGAATATCTCCGACAGCTCGGTGCAAAAGCACCTGTCCCGGGCGCTGGCGTACGTGATGCAACGTCTGCAGGCTACCGACGGTCGGCCGGTCGACGAGTGAGTTACGGTAAAAGTCGGGGTCAGACGTCACTGCTTATATATAACGAGAAATCGAGATTCACACGTGAATAGCCAGGGTCCGCAAGAGCGCAGTATCACCGAGGCCGCCGCCGACTGGGCGGTGCGTTTGCAGGCGGGAACGCTGAACCCCGCCGAGCAGGCAGCACTTGCCCAGTGGCAGGCCGCCGACCCACGCCACCCCCAAGCTCTGGCGTTTGCCCGGCAGACCTGGGATGCCCTGGGAGAGCTGCGCCTGGACCCCGAGCTGGCGGCCACGGCCCCGCCACGGCGCCGGACGGGGCGACCCGTGCCTGCACTGCAGCGCCTGCGGCGTCGACGCGGACTGGTGCGGGCAGCCAGTGCGGCCATGCTGGTTCTGGCGGTTTTTCTGGGCTGGCTGCAAGGGCCGCAGGCACTGCTGTACCTGCAGGCCGACTACCTGACCGGCAAGGGCGAGGTGCGCACCGTGCAACTGGCCGATGGCAGCAAAGTGGAACTGGACTCGGGCAGCGCCATTCGCCTGGATTACAGCGGCGACAAGCGTCAGATCCAATTGCTGGCCGGCTCCGCGGTGTTTGATGTGGCGCCCATGGTCGGTGAGGAGAAGCGACCTATTATCGTGCAGAGTGCCGGCGGCCAGACCCGAGCCCTGGGCACTCGTTTTGTGGTCGGGCGCGAGAGCGATCAACAAGCCTGGGTCGGTGTGTTGCAGCACAGTGTCGCGGTGAGCCTGGATGCCCCAGCGCAGCGTGGCACTTCCGAGCGGGTTGTGCAGGAGGGGCAGAGTGCACGCTATGACCCGCAGTCGGGGGTGGTGGCACTCGATGGGCTTGACCTGCAGCGGGCCACCAGTTGGCGGCGCGGAGTCCTGGTGTTCGACCGCCAGCCCCTGGGCGTGGTGGTGGAGCGCCTTAATCGCTATCGACCCGGGCGGGTGGTGCTGACTGACAGTGCCCTGGCCCAGCGTCAGGTCAGCGGCGTATTCCGCCTGGACATGCTCGACGCGGCCCTGGTCACCCTGACTCAGGAGTTGCAGGTGCGCCGTTTCGACCTGGCCGGCGTCAGCCTGATTTATTGAGGCCTGTGGGCCTTTTTTCCCCTTCGGTGAAAAATAATTGAAAAAACCTTACTGAGTTTTCCTGCCTGGCACGTCTAGCTAATTGAGATGCATTCGCATGCACAAAAGTAGCCAGCGCAGGAATACGGAACATGAGGGTAGGCAGTCGCACTGGAATTCACGCCGCAAGTCGTTTGGCCCTGGCCATTCACTTGGGCGTAGCAGGGCTGTTGGCGGGAGCCGGTTTGCTGCACGCGGCAGAGCCTGTGGGCACAGCCCCGCAGAGTGCTCAGCAGCAACGCGAACTGGATTTCGATATCCCTGCCCAGGCCCTCGGCAGTGCAGTGCTGGCTTTTGCCGAGCAGGCCGGAGTGCAGGTACTGTTCGACAGCCTGCGTCTGCATGGCTTGCACAGCTCACCGCTCAAGGGCCGCTACAGCGCCGAGGAAGGACTGGCCCGGCTGCTGGGCAATGCGCCAGTGGAATACCGCTTTACCGGCGAGCGCCAGGTGACCTTGAGCCGGGTGGAAACCGTTCGTGATGGCGCCCTGGCCTTGGCCCCCACCACGATTTCCGGCGGCCTCGAAGGCCGCCAGAGCGATTGGGTATACAACGCGCCGCGCTCGGTGAGCGTGGTCGGTCGCGAGCAGCTTGATCGCAATCCACCACGGCACGCAGCCGAGATGCTGGAGGAAACTTCCGGCGTGTATTCGGCGGTCAGCCAGCAGGACCCGGGCGTGTCGGTGAACATCCGCGGCATCCAGGACTATGGTCGGGTCAACATGTCGGTGGACGGCATGCGCCAGAACTATCAGCAGAGCGGCCACCAGCAGCGCAACGGAACGCTCTATGTCGATCCTGAGCTGCTCTCCGAAGTGGTGGTGGAGAAGGGCGCCACCTCGACCATGGGCGGGGCCGGAGTGATTGGCGGGGTCGCCAACTTTCGCACCATCGAGGCCCGCGACCTGCTCAAGCCTGGCCAGGAGATTGGCGGCCGAATTCGCCTGACCACCGGCTTGGGCGGCCGCAGCAACGGCACTCACTTCATCGGCAGCTCCGCCTTCGCCATCGGCACAGAAGTCTGGGACATGCTGCTGGCCGCCAGTGAACGGCATCTGGGGGACTACAAACCGGGGACCAAGGGCGGCATCGGCGAATTGCGCACCGGCAGCTGGATGGACCCGTCGATCAATGATCGGGTGAAGAATTCCAAGGTGGCCTATTCCGCTTCGGTGATGCGCTCGCGCCTGGTCAAGCTGGGGCTCAACCTGCCCCAGGACCAGCGTCTGCAACTGAGCTACCTGACCACTGAGGTGTCCTACGACGACGCCAACATGATGAACGTCGAGAACAAGGAGCAGCTCTGGGAAAAGCTCGGCAGCAGCGATGTGCATTCGCAGAACTTCGGCCTCGACTACAGCTACACCCCGGACAACCCGCTGATCGACTTCAAGGCCAAGCTCTATTACGTCGACAACAGCAATGACCAGAGCACCCTGACGCGCCGCAGCAGCCCTGGCTACTCGATCACCTACCAGACCGATACCTATGGCGCCCAAGCGCAGAACACTTCGACCTTTGCCCTGGGCGAGCTGTCCACGCTGAAGGCCAATTACGGCCTGGAATTCTTCTACGACAAGGTCCGTCCCGACTCCAGCCAGCCGGTCCCCAAGGGCTCGGCAGTCAGCGCCTCGCCTGCGGCGAGCATGACCCCCGAGGGCGATCGAGCCCTGGGCAGCTTGTTCACGCGGCTGGATTTCGACTACGACGGCTGGTTGAATCTCAATGCCGGCTTGCGTTACGACCGCTACCGCCTGCGGGGCGAAACCGGAATCAACACCCGCACCTTCGTGATCGGCAAGACGCCCCAGCAGGTCTCGGTGCCGGTGGCCTATGACATCGATAACCAGGAAGGGCGCTTCTCGCCGACCTTCGGCCTGTCGGTCAAGCCCGGCGTCGAGTGGTTGCAGCTGTTCGCCAGCTATGGGAAGGGCTGGCGGCCACCGGCGGTGACCGAAACCATGATCACCGGTCGCCCCCATGGCGGAGGCTCGGAGAGCACGTTCCCCAATCCTTTTCTCAAGCCGGAGCGCTCCACCACCTGGGAAGCGGGATTCAACATCTTCAAGGAAAACCTCTGGTTCAACGATGACCGCCTGGGGGTCAAGGTGGCCTATTTCGATACCCGGGTCGATGACTTCATCTATATGGCCATGGGGGTACAGCCTCCTGGCTACGGCTCGCCCGGCATCGGTAACAGCGCCTACGTCAACGACCTCAGCAGCACCCGTTTCAAGGGCGTCGAGTACCAGCTCGACTATGACGCCGGTCGCGCCTACGGCCAGTTGAATTACACCCACATGATCGGCGACAACGATTTCTGCATGAAGACCGCCTGGTTGGGAGGAGTGACCCAGCCGGTGAAGAACGGCACGGGGCGTGGCGCGATCGTCACCGGCATGCGTCCCGATGATGCGGCCAACAATGCCAGCCGTTGTAATGCCGCGATCCTCGGCTCGGCCGAACACATGCCCATGGACCGCGGCACCCTGACCCTGGGCGCGCGCTTTTTCGAACGCAAACTGGATATCGGTGCCAGGGCCCGCTACAGCGCCGGCTACTCGATCGCCGGCTCGGCGACCGGGACCGTGAGCCAAACGGGCGTCTACCCGGCCGACTGGAAGCCCTACACCGTCTATGACCTGTATGGCAGCTACCGCGCCACTGAAGAACTGACCCTGCGCCTGGCCATGGAAAACGTCACCGACCGCGCCTATCTGGTGCCCCTCGGGGATGTCCTGGCCTTCACCCTCGGCCGTGGCCGCACCTTGCAGGGCACCGTGGAATATCAGTTTTGACCGCTTTTGCCCACTGAAGGGCAAAACCGCAGCAGGCACTGGCGTGCTGTGGACATGACCCACCTAATGTATTGGAGTTTTGCATGAGCATTTCGATCTCTTACAGCGCTACCTACGGCGGTAACACTGTTGCGCAATACCTGACTGACTGGTCGGCCTACTTCGGCGATGTCAACCACCGCCCAGGCCAAGTGGTTGATGGCACCAATACCGGTGGTTTCAACCCGGGTCCGTTCGACGGCACCCAGTACGCCATCAAGAGCACCGCCAGCGACGCGGCTTTCGTGGCCGACGGCAACCTGCACTACACCCTGTTCAGCAACCCGAGCCATACCCTGTGGGGCTCGCTGGACAGCGTTTCCCTGGGCGACACCCTCGCCGGTGGTTCGGGCACCAACTACAACCTGGTCACTCAGGAAGTCAGCTTCACCAACCTGGGCCTCAACAGCCTGAAAGATGAAGGTCGTGCAGGTGAAGTGCACAAGGTGGTCTACGGCCTGATGAGCGGCGACAGCTCGGCACTGGCCGGCGAGATCGATGCCCTGCTCAAGGCGATCGACCCAAGCCTGTCGGTGAACTCCACTTTCGACGACCTGGCCGCCGCCGGTGTTGCCCACGTCACCCCAGCGGCCGCCGCTGCAGCCGATGTCGGCCTGGTGGGTGTGCAGGATGTGGCCCAGGACTGGGCACTGGCCGCCTGAGTGCCGGCTTGAGGCATAAAAAAGCGAATGCAGGATCGCTCCTCCATTCGCTGGCTTGACTCACCTCCGTCGCCCGAGTTTTCGAAGGCCAGGGCGGCGGCGGTGGCAAATTCTGGGGAGCACCGTGGTGCCTGTCAACGCACGGGGTGCGCCTCTTGTCGTTCCGCTCTGCCTGAGCGGAAGACCCTGTATCCCTAAACTCTCCACAGGACACCTTGATGAGCAGGCCGAATCCACTTGCCGCTTCCGAGACGCTGGCGGCCCTGACGGCCTACAAGGGCGGCTTTTTCAACATTGGCCTGTTCTCGGCGGTGATCAATCTGCTGATGCTGGCCCCGGCCCTGTACATGCTGCAGGTCTACGACCGAGTGCTGGCCTCGGGCAATCAGATGACCCTGTTGATGCTGACGCTGATGATCCTCGGCCTGTTCGGTCTGATGGGGGCGTTGGAGTGGGTCCGCAGCCAGGTGGTGATCCACCTTGGAACCCAGATGGACATGCGCCTGAACCAGCGGGTGTATGACGCCGCCTTCGAGGCCCAGCTCAAGGGAAGCCCCCAGGCCGCCGGCCAGGCCTTGAATGACCTGACCGCGCTGCGCCAGTTTGCCACCGGCAATGCCTTGTTCGCGTTCTTCGATGCGCCCTGGTTCCCGGTCTACCTGCTGGTGATCTTCCTCTTTCACCCCTGGCTCGGCCTGCTGGCCCTGGCCGGTGCGGTGTTGCTGGTGGCGCTGGCCTGGATCAACCAGCATATCTGCCAGGCGCCGCTGGCCCAGGCTAGCCAGTTGTCGATCATCACCAGCCAGCAGGCCACAGCCAACCTGCGCAACGCCGACGCCATCGAAGCCATGGGTATGCTCGGCGCCCTGCGCGAGCGCTGGTTCGTCGGCCACCAGGGCTTTCTTGCCCAGCAGAACCTGGCCAGTGAAAAGACCGCCACCATCAGCGCCTGGTCCAAGGGCGTGCGCATGGCCTTGCAGTCCCTGGTGCTGGGCCTGGGCGCGTGGCTGGCGGTGCAGGGGCAGATCACTCCGGGGATGATGATCGCAGGCTCGATCCTGATGGGCCGGGTGCTCAGCCCCATCGACCAACTGATCGCGGTCTGGAAGCAATGGAGCTCGGCGCGTCTGGCCTACGAGCGCCTGTCGCAGCTGTTGCAGGCCAACCCGCCACGGCCGGCGCGCATGAGCCTGCCGACGCCCAAGGGCAAGTTGAGTGTCGAGCAGTTGAGTGCCTGTGCCCCCGGCAGCCGGCGCCCGGCCCTGAGCAACCTCGGTTTCACCCTGGAGGCCGGCCAGGTCCTGGGGGTGATCGGCCCTTCTGGTTGCGGCAAGTCGACCTTGGCCCGGTTGCTGGTGGGGGCTTGGACGCCCCTGGCCGGAAAGGTGCGCCTGGATGGCGCGGACCTGGCCCAGTGGGACAAGCAGCAATTGGGTCCGCATATCGGTTACCTGCCCCAGGACATCCAGCTGTTCGCCGGCAGCATTGCGGAGAACATCGCGCGTTTCGGCTCGCTGGACTCGGATCAGGTTCTGCAGGCCGCGCAGATGGCCGGGGTGCATGAGCTGATCCTGCAACTGCCCCAGGGGTATGACACGCGCCTGGGTGAGGGCGGTGCCGGCCTGTCCGGTGGGCAGCGCCAGCGCATTGGCCTGGCGCGCGCGTTGTACGGCCTGCCGGCGCTGATCGTACTCGACGAACCCAATTCCAACCTCGATGAAGCCGGCGAACAGGCGCTGTTGCAGGCTATCAGCCAACTCAAGCAACGGCAGCGGACCCTGGTGCTGATCACCCACAAGCCCAACGTGCTGACCCTGACCGACCAACTGATGATCCTGCGCGAGGGCCAACTGCAAGCTTTCGGCCCTACGGCGCGGGTGCTGGAGGCGAACCAGAAGGCCAAGGCTGCGCCGCCACCCGCGGTCCCGGTAAGCAATCCGGTAACCAGCCTGAATATGAATTACCGCCTGGGCGTGGCCGGCGGCGAAGGGAAAAAAGCATGAAGGTGAGTGTATCCACAGGCTCGGTTGCGTCGGTCGCTGGGCCAGCCGCCAGCAATGTACTGTCCCTGGACGACCGGAAGTATTCACGGCTCGGCTGGCTCCTGGTGCTGGGAGGCTTTGCCGGGTTCATCGGCTGGGCCGCCCTGGCGCCGCTGGACAAGGGCGTGGCGGTGTCGGGCAAGGTCATGGTCTCGGGCCATCGCAAGACGGTGCAGCACCAGAGCGGCGGTATCGTCGAGCGGATCGAGGTCAAGGAGGGCGACCGGGTCAGTGCCGGGCAGGTGCTGTTACGGCTCAACGAGACCCCCCTGCGCACCCAGATGCAGTCCTTGCGCAGCCAGTACCTGGGTTCCCTGGCCAGCGAAGCACGGCTCAATGCCGAGCGCGATGGTGCCAGCGATATCGTCTTCGATCCACAGCTCCAGGCCCTGGCGGGAGAGCCGGAAGTGGCTGCCAGCCTGGCCCTGCAACGGCAGTTATTCAGCAGCCGACGTCAGGCCCTGAGCATGGAGCAACAGGGGATTGCCGAAACCATTGCCGGGTCCGAAGCGCAGTTGCGCGGCACCCGGGATTCCCAGGCCAGCAAGCTGGCGCAGCGCAAAGCCTTGAACGAACAGTTGCAGGGGCTGCGGGAGCTGGCCCGGGACGGCTACATCCCACGCAATCGCCTGCTGGACAGTGAGCGCTTGTACGCGCAGATCGACGGCTCGATCGCCGAGGACTTCGGCCGCATCGGCCAGTTGCAGCGGCAGATCCTCGAACTGCGACTGCGCATCCGCCAGTCCACGGAGGACTTTCAGAAGGACCTGCGCAGCCAGTTGGCCGATACCCGGATTCGCACTGAAGACCTGCGCAATCGCCTGGCCTCCGCGGAATTCGAACTGGCCAACAGCCAGGTGCGCGCCCCGGCTGCGGGGGTGGTGGTGGGCCTGGAGGTGTACACCGAGGGCGGGGTGATCAAGCCGGGCCAGCCGCTGATGGACATCGTGCCCCAGGACGAACCCCTGCTGGTGGAGGCGCGGGTGCCGGTGCAACTGGTGGACAAGGTGCACCCGGGGCTGGCGGTGGAGTTGATGTTCTCGGCCTTTAACCAGAGCACCACGCCGAGGGTGCCGGGGGAGGTGACCCTGGTGTCCGCCGACCGGCAAGTGGACGAGCGCACCGAGGAGCCTTACTACACCCTGCGGGCCACGGTCAGCGCCCAGGGCATGCAGCAGTTGCAGGGCTTGCAGATACGTCCGGGGATGCCGGTGGAAGCCTTCGTCCGTACCGGCGAGCGTTCGATGCTCAATTACCTGTTCAAGCCCCTGCTGGACCGGACTCACATGGCGTTGGTGGAAGAATGAGTCGAGTCTGGTGGTACCTGCCTGTGTTGTGCCTGTTGTGCAGCCCTTCGGTTCAGGCCCTGGGTTTGCTCGATGCCTACGATCTGGCCTTGCGTAACGACCCGACTTTCCAGGCCGCGATCAAGGAGCGCGATGCCGGGGAAGAGAACCGTGTGATTGGTCGTGCCGGGCTGCTGCCGAACCTGTCCTGGAACTACAACAATTCGCGCAACCAGTCCGAAGTGACCCAAGAGACGGTCCGCGGTGATGTCACCAATGACCGGGACTACCGCAGCTACGCCTCGACCCTGACCCTGCAACAGCCGTTGCTCGACTACGAAGCCTATGCGCGCTACCGCCAGGGTTCGGCCCAGGCGCTGTTCGCCGATGAACGCTTTCGTGGCAAGAGCCAGGAACTGGCGGTGCGCCTGCTCAGTGCCTACAGCCAGGCGCTGCTAGCTCAGGAGCGCATTGAACTGAGCCGGGCACAGAAGCGTGCCTACGCCGAACGCTTGCAGCTCAACGAACGCCTGCTCAAAGGCGGCGAGGGCACCCGTACCGATGTGCTGGAGACCCAGGCGCGGCTGAGCCTGGCCCTGGCGCAGGAGATCGAGGCCCAGGACCAGCAGGATGCGGCCCTGCGCGAACTGCAAGCCATCGTTGGCGAGCCCTTGCAGATCGACGAGCTGGACCCGCTGACCCGGCAGTTCGAGATCCAGCCGCTGCTGCCCAACCGCTTCGACAGCTGGCGCGACCTGGCCATGGCCAACAACCCGGAGCTGGCGTCCCAGCAGCAAGCGCTGCGGGTGGCGGAGTATGAAGTGGAGCGCAAGCGCGCCGGGCACCTGCCCAAGGTGAGTTTGTACGCCAGCAGCCGCCAGACCAGCTCTGATTCGGAGAGCTCCTACAACCAGAAGTACGACACCAACACCGTGGGTATCCAGGTCAGCCTGCCGCTGTTTGCCGGTGGTTCGGTATCGGCCTCGACCCGCCAGGCGGCCAGTCAGCTGTCCCAGGCGCAGTTCGAACTGGACGCCAAGACCGCCACTACCCTCAACGAGCTGCGCAAGCAGTTCAACCTCAACACCAGTGCAGCGGCCAAGGTTCGCGCCTATGAAATGGCCGTCAGCTCGGCCGAGACCCTGGTGACCGCGACCCAGAAAAGTGTGCATGGCGGCGAGCGGGTCAACCTCGACGTCCTGGATGCCGAACAACAGCTATTCACCGCCCGTCGCGACCTGGCGGATGCCCGGCATGCCTACCTGCTGGCGCGGATTCAGCTCAAGTATTACGCCGGCCTGCTCAATGAACAGGACCTTCAGCAACTGGCCGGCTACTTCCGCCCCGTCGGCTGAAACCCCGCTGTCCACACCAAAATCCACCCTCGTAGGAGCTGGCTTGCCAGCGAAGGCGTTGGCCGGATTGGTGCCAGTCTCAAGGGTCTCTTCGCCGGCGAGCCGGCTCCTACAGGGGGATGCAGAATGCCAACAGCCGTCACGAGGACGGCTGTTGGCGGGAGCGGGGTGTATCAGCGGCGGGTCAGCAGGACCCCGGATTCCATATGGTGGGTCCAGGGGAACTGGTCGAATAGAGCACAACGGGTGATGCGGTGGGTGTCGTGCAACTGGGCGATGTTGGCCGCCAGGGTTTCCGGGTTGCAGGAGATGTACAGGATGTTGTCGAAGCGCCGGGTCAGTTCGCAGGTGTCCGGGTCCATGCCGGCCCGGGGCGGGTCGACGAACACGCTGCCGAACTCGTAGCTCTTCAGATCCACGCCCTGCAGGCGGCGGAACGGGCGCACGTCGTTCAGGGCTTCAGTCAGTTCCTCAGCGGACAGACGCACCAGGGTGACGTTATCCACAGCGTTTTCGCTGAGGTTGCTCAAGGCGGCGTTGACCGAGGTCTTGCTGATCTCGGTGGCCAGCACCTTGCGCACTCGGGTGGCCAAGGGCAGGGTGAAGTTGCCGTTGCCGCAGTACAGTTCCAGCAGGTCGTCCTGGCGTTCGCCCAGGGCTTCATAGGCCCAGTTGAGCATCTTCTGGTTCACCGTGCCGTTGGGCTGGGTGAAGGCGCCTTCGGGTTGGCGGTAGCTGAAGGTGCGCCCGCCGACTTCGAGCTTTTCCACCACATAGTCCTGGCCGATGACTTCGCGCTTGCCCTTGGAGCGACCGATCACGCTGACCTTGAGGTCGGCGGCCAATTGGCTCGCCGCCTTGTGCCAGTGCTCGTCCAGGGGACGGTGGTAGCACAGGGTGATCATCGCGTCGCCCGCCAGGGTGGTGAGGAACTCCACCTGGAACAGCTTGTGGCTCAGGGGCGCGCTGGCTTGCCAGGCGGCCTTGAGCTGGGGCATCAACTGGTTGATGCGCTGGCTGGCGATGGGGAACTCTTCAATGAGGATCGGCGTGCGCTTGTCGTCCTGGGAGAACATCGCGTAATGGCGTTCACCGGCTTCGCGCCACAGGCGGAACTCCGCCCGCAGGCGGAAGTTCTGCAGGGGGGAGTCGAAGACCTGGGGCTCGGGGGCAGCGAAAGGCGCCAGCAGGTCACGCAGGCGCGTGACCTTGTCGTTCAATTGGGTGCTGTAGCTTGCGGCGTCAAAAGTCATGCGGCGAACCAACCCAGCTTGATCACGAACAATATCGACAGGATCACCAGCGGTGCGTTCAGCTCACGAGCGCGGCCCGACAGCAGCTTGATCGCGGTCCAGGCAATGAAGCCGAAGGCGATGCCGTTGGCGATCGAATAGGTGAACGGCATGGCCAGGGCAGTGACCACCACTGGAGCGGCGACGGTGATGTCGTCCCAGTCGATTTCCGCCAGGCCCGAGGTCATCAGCACGGCCACGAACAGCAGTGCAGGCGCGGTGGCGAACGGTGGCACGCTGGCCGCCAGCGGCGAGAAGAACAGTGCCAGCAGGAACAGGATCGCCACCACGATGGAGGTCAGGCCCGTGCGGCCACCGGCGCTCACGCCCGCAGCGGATTCGATGTAGCTGGTGGTGGTCGAGGTGCCCAGCAGGGAGCCGGCCATGGCGGCGGTGCTGTCAGCGATCAGCGCGCGGCCCATTTTCGGCATGTGGCCGTCCTTGCCCATCAGGCCGGCGCGCTTGGCGACGCCGATCAGGGTGCCGGAGTTGTCGAACAGATCAACGAACAGGAAGGCGAAGATCACGCTCACCAGACCAATGTCCAGGGCGCCCTTGATGTCCAGTTGCAGGAAAGTCGGGGCCAGGGACGGTGGCATCGAGGTCACGCCGGCGAACGGGGTGAAGCCCATGATGATCGAGGCAATGGTCACTGCGAGGATGCCGATCAGCACCGCACCGCGCACTTTCAGCGCTTCCAGGGCGACGATCAGAGCAAAGCCCAGGGTGGCGAGGATCGGCGCCGGTTTTTTCAGATCACCCAGGCCGACCATGGTGGCCTGGTTGCTGACCACGATGCCGGCGTTGTGCAGGGCGATCAGCGCCAGGAACAGGCCGATACCGGCAGCAATCGCCGAGCGCAGCGGCAGGGGGATGCTGTTGATGATCCATTCGCGGATCTTGAAGATCGACAGCAGGAAGAACAGCACCGCCGAAATGAACACCGCACCCAGCGCCACTTGCCAGGTGTGGCCCATGTGCAGGACCACGGTGTAGGTGAAGAAGGCGTTCAGGCCCATGCCCGGTGCCAGGGCGATCGGGTAGTTGGCGATCAGGCCCATGACCGTGGAGCCGATGGCGGCAGCCAGACAGGTGGCGACGAACACTGCGCCCTTGTCCATGCCCGTCTCGCCGAGAATGCTCGGGTTGACGAAAAGAATGTAGGCCATGGCCAGGAAGGTGGTAACGCCCGCAAGAATCTCGGTGCGCACGTTGGTGTTGTGTGCCTTGAGTTGAAACAGCCTTTCCAGCATGTCTGCTCCCCGTGGCGCCGCCGGGCGCCGTGAATGTATCGACTCCAACAGCAAAGCACAGACTTTATAAGGTGCCTGCGGATTTGCTCTGGGTCGGAAAAAGCCGCGCATCATACCAGCAGCGTGGGCCAATGGCTGCGATCGTCGGCGATGTTTTGCCCCGCTGGCAAGTAGCGCATACTGCGCCCTGCTTTTAAGGGGGGATTTATGCGCAGCACAGTGAAAATGACAGCATTGACGTTGCTGGGGGCCGCGGCCTGCTGGCTGGCGGCTCCGGCCCTGGCGCGTTCGGCGCCGCCGTTGAGTCAGGTGGAAATTCTCAAGGTGCTGTCGCCGTCCTGCGGGCTGGAAGATGTCTCCGATGGGCGTGAACGCACCCAGTGCGACCACAACGGCCCGAACATCAAGGTCTACGTGCTGGAGATCGGCTACGGCCGCGAGCCCCATGTGAACCTGGACGGTTTCGAGGTCGACGGCACTCGCTCACCGGTGTGCGAGGACGGTTCCGCCTATGTGCCCTGCGGCAACTCGGGAATCACCGTCGGCTACATCTATGTGTTCGATCTGGCGGGCAAACAGGAAGGCACCTTCAGTTTCAGCAACACCTCACTCAACGCACCGGGCAATACCCTGAGCGCGCAGATCTACATCAAGTAGCTTCGAACGGCGTTCGGTAAAGCTGACTAAGCTCTAAAGACCTTCCTTGTGGAGTCATCCCCATGACCTTCAGAGCCTTGGTCACCCTTGCCGAAGGCATCGATGACCTGCAAAGCGTGACCCTGATCGACGTATTGCGCCGCGCTGAAGTCGAAGTGCTGGCCGCCAGCGTCGAAGGCCGGCGCATGCTGACTTGCGCACGCGGCACCCGGCTGACCGCCGACGCCATGCTGGTGGATGTACTGGCCCAGAGCTTCGACCTGATCGTGCTGCCCGGCGGCGCGGTGGGGGCTCAGCATCTGGCGGGTCATCAACCCCTGATGCAGTTGGTCAAGGATCAGGCCGCGGCTGGGCGCTTGTTTGCCGGCATTGCCGAAGCCCCAGCCCTGGCCCTGCAGGCCTTCGGGGTGCTGCGCCAAAGGCGCATGACCTGCCTGCCCAGCGCCAGCCATCAACTGTTGGGCTGCAACTTTGTCGACCAGCCAGTAGTGGTGGATGGCAATTGCATCACGGCTCAAAGCTCAGGGGCCGCATTGGCGTTTGCCCTGACCCTGGTGGAGGCCCTGTGCGGCCGCGGCAAGCGTGCCCAGGTGGCTGGAGAGTTGCTGGTTTAGGGATCAGCCGACATGGGCCGCGATAGGCTCGATCACTGGTTGCAGTTCCTGCTCGGTGTGCCAGATGTCGTAATCGGCCTGCACCGCCAGCCAGACCTTGGCCTTGCCGATTCCGGCGCGTTCCAGCCGGACCGCCAGTTCCGCGCGGATCGGTGCATGACCGTTCAACACCTTGGACAGGTGCGGGCGGGCATAGCCGATATGCCGGGCCAGCTCCGTCACGCTGATGCCCAGTTCGGGCAAGACATCCAGGCGCAGGGTGTCACCGGGGTGGGGCGGGTTGTGGATGGGCATGATCCTGCCTCCTGTTCAGTGGTAGTCCAGATAATCCACCAGCTCGATATCCGAACCTACGAAACGAAAGATCACTCGCCAGTTGCCGGACACCATCAGGGACCAATAGCCGTGCAGGTCGCCCTTGAGCGGGTGCAGCCGCCAGCCCGGCAGGTTGAGGTCTGCCGGTTCGCTGGCGTGATCCATGAACGACAGCTGGCGGGCCAGCCGTCGTGCATGCTCAGCCCGTATTCCACGAGTCGATCCGGTTTCATAGAAGGCGCGTAGGCCTTTGTGCTGAAAGGACTTGATCATGGGGGACGAGTGTAAGGCGATACCTTACACTCTTCGTAGCGGTTTTGTATTGCAGAGAATGATCAACAACCTGTTACAGGGCCACCCTGGCGCGGATTCAGGCCTTGGCCTCTTCCACTCGCTCGATCATCCGGTCGCGCTTGGCCAGGGTCGGGAACAGCTTGATCCAGACTCCGGTCACCAGCAGCGTGCCGACCCCGCCCAGCACCACCGCCGGCACCGTGCCGAACCAGTGGGCGGTGACTCCGGATTCGAATTCCCCCAGCTGATTCGAGGCGCCGATGAACAGGCCGTTCACCGCGCTGACCCGGCCGCGCATTTCGTCCGGGGTCTCCAGTTGCACGAAGGACGCGCGGATCACCATGCTGATCATGTCCGCCGCCCCCAGTACCACCAGTACCGCCAGGGAAAACCAGAACGAGGTCGAGAGGCCGAAGGCGATAGTAGCCACGCCGAATACTCCGACGGCGGTGAACATCACCCGCCCGACCTTGCGCTCGACGCTAAAGCGCGCCAGCCAAAGCGACATCAGCAAAGCGCCCACCGCCGGTGCCGAGCGCAAGAGTCCCAGGCCCCAGGGGCCGGTGAGCAGAATGTCCTTGGCGAATACCGGCAGCAGTGCGGTGGCGCCCCCCAGCAGCACGGCGAACAGGTCCAGGGAAATGGCGCCGAGAATGTCCGGGCGGCTGCGGATGAAGCGAATCCCCGCCAGCAGCGAGTCCAGGGTGGCCTTGCCCTTGTTCAGTGGCGTCTGCCGGGCCGGCAGGTTGAGCATCAGCAGGCAGGCGATCACATAGAGGATCACGGTCGGGCCATAGACCCAGACGCTGCCGAAGGCGTACAGCAACCCGCCCAGGGCTGGCGCGACGATGGTTGCCGACTGTTGCGCCGATTGTGCGGCGGCCACCGCCCGGGGAAACAGGGCGCTGGGCACGATGCTCGGCAGCAGCGCCTGGGTGGTGGGCATCTCGAACGAGCGAGCGCCACCCAGGAGGAAGGCCAGGATGAAGATCATTTCCCGGGTCACGTTGTCAGTCAGGCTGCCGATGGCCAGGGCCAGGGCGATCAAGGCCTGCAGCGACTGGCAGATGGCTGCGACGCGGCGCCGGTCGTAACGGTCGGCCACATGCCCGGTGTGCAACATGAACAGCACCCGTGGAGCAAACTCCACCAGGCCTACCAGGCCCAGGTCGAGCACATTGCCGGTCAGTTGGTAGAGGTTCCAGCCGATGGCCACGGTGAGCATCTGGAAACCGCTGGCGGTGAAGATCCGGGCCAGCCAGAACGCGATGAACGGACGGTGGTGGCGGAGCAGCAGAGGGTCTTGGCTGGGCATCGGGCGGTCAATCTGAGCGGGGAGTGAAACGAGATTATCACCAAGATGTAACCAATGGTTGCGGCTGCCGGGAAATTCGTTAGCTGCGCATCTATCCCGGTTTTCCACTGTTTTTTTACACGGAGCCTCACAACAGCCGCCATGGCCGGTTGCGATAGGTTGCGCAGGGCGGCGGTGATAGTCCGCATTGCCGCGAACTCCCGGGAAAACCCCGGCCTTGAGAGGGTGAGGCAAGCTGCCACGCGGCAAATAACCACAGAGTTGCGCAGCAAATTTAGGACTACTCTTTCAACGTTGCTTGATCCAGATCAAAACCTTTTTTGCAAAGGCTGATGTGGCGGCCAAAGGGCCAGACTCCCTGCGTAGCGATGGTTTAAAAAAGAACGAATCCGAATTCGCCGCACTCCATATCCGTGGGGGCAGTGGGTGCAGGCCTCTGGCCGGCAGCCGGTATTACCTGATAGAGGAAAGCTTATGTTCGGTTTAGAGGCTCTTGATCTCGCCCGAATTCAGTTCGCGTTCACCATCTCGTTCCACATCCTGTTCCCGGCGATCACCATCGGCCTGGCGAGCTACCTGGCGGTACTCGAAGGCCTCTGGCTGAAGACCCGCGACGACACCTACCGCGATCTCTACCACTTCTGGTCGAAGATCTTTGCCGTCAACTTCGGCATGGGCGTGGTCTCCGGCCTGGTGATGGCTTACCAGTTCGGCACCAACTGGAGCCGTTTCTCGGATTTTGCCGGCTCTGTCACCGGCCCCTTGCTCACCTATGAAGTGCTCACGGCCTTCTTCCTGGAGGCCGGTTTCCTCGGGGTGATGCTGTTCGGCTGGAACAAGGTCGGGCGCAAGCTGCACTTCTTTTCCACGGTGATGGTGGCCATCGGCACACTGATCTCGACCTTCTGGATCCTCTCGTCCAACAGCTGGATGCAGACGCCCCAGGGCTATGAAATCGTCAATGGCCAGGTGATCCCGGTGGATTGGCTGGCGGTGATCTTCAATCCGTCGTTCCCCTACCGCCTGGCGCACATGGCCGTAGCCGCGTTCGTCGCCACGGCGTTCTTCGTCGGCTCGTCGGCAGCCTGGCACTTGCTGCGGGGACGGGACAACCCGGCCATTCGTCGCATGCTTTCCATGGCCATGTGGATGGCCCTGATCGTAGCGCCGGTGCAGGCGGTGATCGGTGACTTCCACGGGCTCAACACCCTCAAGCACCAGCCGGCGAAAATCGCCGCCATCGAAGGTCACTGGGAGAATGTCGGTAACGAGCCGACTCCGCTGATCCTCTTCGGCTGGCCGGACATGAAGGCTGAGAAAACCCGGTTCGCGGTGGAAATCCCCTACCTGGGCAGCCTGATCCTCACCCACTCCCTGGACAAGCAGGTACCGGCGCTCAAGGAGTTCCCGCCTGAGGATCGGCCCAACTCGACCATCGTCTTCTGGTCGTTCCGGATCATGGTCGGCCTGGGCATGCTGATGATCTTCACCGGTCTGTGGAGCGTCTGGCTGCGCAAACGTGACACCCTCTACACCTCGCGCCCGTTCCTTTACCTGGCGTTGTGGATGGGCCCATCCGGGCTGATCGCGATCCTGGCAGGCTGGTTCACCACCGAGATCGGTCGCCAGCCGTGGGTGGTCTACGGCCTGATGCGCACGGCGGACGCCTCTTCCGGGCACAGCTTCGTGCAGATGAGCATCACCCTGGCGTTGTTCGTGGTGGTGTACTTCTCGCTGTTCGGCGTGGGTATCGGCTACATGATGCGCCTGGTGCGCAAAGGCCCGGTCACCAATGAAGGTGCCGAAACCAGCCACGGTGGTCCCGGGCAGCAACGCACCCCGGCCCGT
This sequence comes from Pseudomonas sp. JDS08PS003, assembly GCF_045013505.1. Lineage (NCBI taxonomy): Bacteria > Pseudomonadati > Pseudomonadota > Gammaproteobacteria > Pseudomonadales > Pseudomonadaceae > Pseudomonas > Pseudomonas sp. JDS08PS003. Next base: position 6,279,634 of record NZ_CP120724.1, on the reverse strand, counting down.
CCGCTGTCCGCAGCCGACGATGAGCACGACGCCGACCACGGCACCCGCCTGAACAAGGGGAACTGAGTCATGGGTATCGATCTTCCGCTGCTCTGGGCCGTGATTATTATCTTCGGCATCATGATGTACGTGGTCATGGACGGCTTCGACCTGGGGATCGGGATTCTCTTCCCGTTCATCAAGGACGACCGCGACCGTGACGTAATGATGAACACCGTCGCCCCGGTTTGGGACGGCAATGAGACCTGGCTGGTGCTGGGGGGCGCGGCCTTGTTCGGTGCCTTTCCGCTGGCTTACTCGGTGGTGCTCTCGGCGCTGTACCTGCCGCTGATCCTGATGCTGGTGGGGCTGATCTTCCGTGGCGTGGCCTTCGAGTTCCGCTTCAAGGCCAAGGAAGACAAGCGCCACATCTGGGACAAGGCCTTCATTGGCGGTTCCGTGGCGGCAACCTTCTTCCAGGGCGTGGCGCTGGGGGCCTTCATTGACGGTTTGCCGGTGGTCAATCGGCAGTTTGCCGGCGGTTCACTGGACTGGCTGACGCCCTTCACCCTGTTCTGCGGCCTGGCGTTGGTGGTGGCCTATGCCTTGCTCGGCTGCACCTGGCTGATCATGAAGACCGAAGGCAAGCTGCAGCAGCAGATGCATGACATTGCTCGGCCCCTGGCCTATGTGGTGCTGGCGGTGATTGGCATCGTCAGTATCTGGACGCCCTTGGCCCATGCCGAGATCGCCGCTCGCTGGTTCACCCTGCCGAACCTGTTCTGGTTCCTGCCGGTGCCGATCCTGGTGCTGGTGACCATGTACGGCCTGCTGCACGCCGTGGCCCGCAACGCCCACTACACACCGTTCCTGCTGACCCTGGTGCTGATCTTCCTCGGCTACAGCGGTCTAGGCATCAGCCTGTGGCCGAACATCGTGCCGCCGTCGATCTCCATCTGGGACGCCGCGGCGCCGCCACAAAGCCAGGGCTTCATGCTGGTGGGCACGCTGTTCATCATTCCGTTCATCCTGGGCTACACCTTCTGGAGCTACTACGTGTTCCGCGGCAAGGTCACCCACGAAGACGGTTACCACTAGGTAGGAGCCGGCTTGCCGGCGAACAGGCCCTTGAGCCTTGTGCCCAGCTGGCCGGCGCTTTCGCTGGCCAGCCAGCTCCTACGAAGGTTTGGGTTAAGCAGGAGTTGCAGTTATGAGCGGTAAACACTCTTTGCAGGAAATCGAACAGGCGGAAAAGAAGCCGCTGTGGCAGCGCCTGGGTTGGCTGGTCATGATCTGGGGCGGCAGTGTCCTGGCCCTGTTCGTGGTCGCCAGCCTGATGCGCATGTTCATGAATGCCGCAGGCCTGACCACCCACTGATCATCCCATCCCGTGCCTTGCGGCACGGTTTCAACCCTCCGCCAGCGGAGGGTTTTTTTTGCCTGTTATTTACGTGCCTTGAGGATCACGAACTTGGGCGTCGCCGCCACTTGCTCGACGCCGCGGAACAGCCGCGCCAGCTTGCTGTGATAACCCAGGTGGCGGTTGCCGACGATATACAGGGCGCCGCCCACTACCAGAGCTTCCCGGGCCTGTTGGAACATGCGCCAGGCAAGGAAGTCGCCCACCACCTGCTGCTGGTGGAAGGGCGGGTTGCACAGCACCACGTCCAGGGACTGTGGCGCTTGCTCGGCCAGGCCGTCGCCGGCACGCATTTGGGCCTCACGCTCACCGAGCACGGCCTGCCAGTTTTCCCGGGCCGATTGCACCGCCATGAAAGATTCGTCCACCAGGGTGTAGTGGGCTTGCGGGTTGTCCAGGGCGCTGGCGATGGCCAGCACGCCATTACCGCAGCCGAGGTCCGCGACTCGGGCGCTGCCCAGGTTCTGTGGCAGGTGCGGGAGGAAGGCGCGGGTGCCGATGTCCAGACCTTCGCGGCAGAACACGTTGGCATGGTTGAGCAGCTCGATGGCCGGCTGTTCCAGGCGATAGCGGGTCGGGTAGGGCGACTGGGCCGGCTGTTTGGCTTCTGCAGTGGCCATCAGCAAGCGGGCCTTTTTCACGGCCAGGGATGCCTGCACCGGGCCGATGTAGCGCTCCAGCAAGTCACCGGCGGCGCGGGGCAGGTGCTTGATCATGGCCGCCGCCACCACCTGGGCGCCGGGGGCCAGTTGCCCTTGCAGACGGATCAATTGTTCTTCCAGCAGGGCCAGGGTCTTGGGTACGCGGATCAGCACCCGGTCGAACGGCCCGCTCAAGGTCTCGCTGGCCGGCACCACGCGCAGGGCATCGAAGGGCAGGCCGTTGCGTGCCAGGTTCTTTTCCAGGGCCAGGGCGCCCAGGTACGAATCGCCGCTGCTGCTGACCTGGACCTTGCCCAGCAGGCTCGCAGCCAGGGCACCGAAGCTGTCGTTGAGCACCAGCACCCGGGTGTCGCTGGTCGGCTGCTGCTCGGCCAGGTGATTGAGCAGGTACTCGTCCGCCGCGTCGAAAGCTTGCAGCGGCTCGTTCTGCTGTTCGGGCTGGCGGATCAGGTCGAGCTGGGCGAAGGGGCTTGCGAGCAGGGGCATGGGCGGACTCTAGGTAATCGGTGAATGTCCTGTCGCTGGGGAACATGGAGCGGACAGGAACCCTTGAACAGCCGCGGGGCGGGCCGCAGGAGGGCGATTCAAAATGGGGGTAAATGGTACGTTTTTTTGCCGGCGATTGCCCGCGATCTATGCCATTACAAACCGCCGGTGTTTCTGCGCCGCGCTTTGCGGGACACTAGAGCATCGCTTTTGTGGAGTCCCTCATGACTGCCAGTGAAGAAAAGTACAGCCGCCAGACCCTGCTGGACGTCCAGCCGCTGACCCCGAGCCTGTTCACCTTGCGCACCACTCGGGATGCGGGTTTCCGCTTTCGGGCCGGGCAGTTTGCCCGCCTTGGCGTGACCAAGGCCGATGGCAGCACGGTGTGGCGCGCCTATTCCATGGTGTCGTCGCCGTTCGACGAGTTTCTCGAATTCTTTTCCATTGTGGTGCCCGGTGGCGAGTTCACCAGCGAGCTGAGCCGCCTGGAAGTGGGGGACAGCCTGCTGGTGGATCGTCAGGCGTTCGGTTACCTGACCCTGGATCGTTTCGTCGACGGTCGCGACCTCTGGCTGTTATCCACAGGCACCGGGATCGCGCCGTTCCTGTCGATCCTCCAGGACTTCGAAGTGTGGGAGAAATTCGAGCGCATCATCCTGGTCTACAGCGTGCGCGAGGCCAGGGAGCTGGCTTATCAGCAACTGCTTGCCGAGTTGCCGCAACGTGAGTACCTGGCGGAGTTCGCCCATAAGTTGCAGTTCATCAGCACCGTGACCCGCGAGCAGCACCCGGGCAGCCTCAACGGGCGTATCACCCAACTGATCGAGAACGGCGAGCTGGAACGCGCCGCGGGTGTGGAACTGACCCCCGAGCACTCTCGGGTGATGCTCTGCGGCAACCCGCAGATGATCGATGACACCCGGGCCCTGCTCAAGCAACGAGGCATGAACCTGAGCCTGAGTCGACGGCCGGGGCAGGTGGCGGTGGAGAACTACTGGTAACCAAAACGGCGCCTCGAGGGCGCCGTCTTTGTGTTACTGAAGCCTTTTTCAGGGCTTGTTGTTCTGTGCCTTGAGCAGATCGCGGATCTCCCCCAGCAGCTCTTCTTCCTTGGTCGGTACCGGTGGCAGGGTAGGGGCCACGGCTTCTTCGCGTTTCAGGCGGTTGATCGCCTTGACGCCCATGAAGATGGCGAAAGCGATGATGATGAAGTCGATGATGCTCTGGATGAACTTGCCATAGGCCAGAACCACCGCGGGTGTGTCCCCCGCAGCCGCTTTCAGGGTGACCGCCAGGTCCCCGAAGTTCACCCCTCCGACCAATACGCCGATGGGTGGCATGACCACGTCACCCACAAAGGAAGAGACGATCTTGCCGAACGCGGCGCCGATGATGATACCCACGGCCATATCGACCACATTACCTTTGACCGCGAAGGCCTTGAATTCACTTAGCACGCCCATAGGTTATTCCCTGTTGCAGATGAGGTTGGTTACGGCAGTGTAATTCAGCAAAAAGCATTTTGCCGAAACAACTTTTTACAGCTTGCGGGGTTATCGACCGATAAAGAGGCAAATAGTTTATTCAAAGTGCCATCAAATCGCGCGCGATATACCCCGCATCTGACGAGATAACCAGAACATTCTGTCAATCGACGGGTTATGGCCTTTCTATTTATCTTTCAAATGTTTAGTCACTAGCCTCTAGCAGGCGCACCGAGATGCGCCTTATATAACTAGAGGAATTCAACATGACCGCTTCTCTTGGCCTTGGGAGTTTTTCCCAGCGATGCGTACTGGGCGTGCTTGCCGCCAGTATGCTTTCCCTTTCCGTACAGGCTGCCACGCTGACCCGCGACAATGGCGCGGCAGTGGGCGATAACCAGAACTCACAAACGGCAGGTGCTACCGGACCGGTGTTGCTGCAAGACGTGCAACTGATCCAGAAGCTCCAGCGTTTTGACCGTGAGCGCATTCCAGAGCGCGTGGTACACGCCCGCGGCACCGGTGCCCACGGTACGTTCACTGTCACCGACAATCTCAGCGACCTGACCCGTGCCAAGGTGTTTGCCGCCGGCGAAGTGACCCCGGTATTCGTGCGCTTCTCGGCCGTGGTGCATGGCAACCACTCCCCAGAAACCTTGCGCGATCCCCGGGGTTTCGCCACCAAGTTCTATACCGCAGACGGAAACTGGGACCTGGTAGGCAACAACTTCCCAACCTTTTTCATTCGTGACGCCATCAAGTTCCCGGATATGGTGCACGCGTTCAAACCTGACCCGCGCACCAACCTTGACGATGATTCGCGGCGTTTCGACTTCTTCTCCCATGTTCCCGAAGCCACTCGTACTTTGACCGAGTTGTATTCCAACTCCGGTACTCCGGCCAGTTACCGGGAAATGGACGGTAACGGCGTACACGCCTACAAGTTGATCAACGCCAAGGGTGAAGTGCACTACGTGAAGTTCCACTGGAAGAGTCTGCAAGGCCTGAAGAATCTCGATCCGAAACAAGTGGTCGAGGTACAAGGGCGTGATTACAGCCATATGACCAACGACTTGGTAACCCACATTAATAAAGGGGATTTTCCCAAGTGGGACTTGTATGTCCAGGTATTGAAACCCGAAGACTTGGCCAAGTTTGATTTCGATCCCCTGGACGCCACCAAGGTCTGGCCCGATGTACCCGAGCGCAAAGTGGGACAAATGGTGTTGAACCGTAATCCGGCCAACGTTTTCCAGGAGACCGAGCAGGTGGCCATGGCCCCGGCCAATCTGGTACCGGGGATCGAACCGTCGGAAGACCGCCTGCTGCAAGGCCGGGTGTTCTCCTACGCCGATACCCAGATGTACCGCATCGGCGCCAACGCCCTGCAACTGCCGATCAACGCACCGAAGAATCCGGTGAACAACGGCAACCAGGACGGCGCGATGAACCTGGGGCACAGCAGCACCGGGGTCAACTATCAGCCGAGCCGCTTGATGCCTCGTGAAGAACCACAGACTGCTCGTTACAGTCACATGGCACTCTCGGGCAGCACCCAGCAGGCGAAGATCCAGCGTGAGCAGAACTTCAAGCAGGCCGGTGATCTGTACCGCTCCTTCAGCAAGAAAGAGCGCCAGGACCTGATCGACAGCTTCGGCGGCTCCTTGGCCACCACCGATGACGAGAGCAAGCACATCATGCTGTCGTTCCTTTATAAGGCCGACCCTGAATACGGCACCGGCGTGACCAAAGTGGCCAAGGGCGACCTGGCCCGGGTCAAGGCCCTGGCGGCCAAACTGAGCGACTGATGCTTCACGCCTTGTAGGAGCTGGCTTGCCAGCGAACGGAACACCACACAGTACGGGGTAGTCCTTCGCCGGCAAGCCGGCTCCTGCGCTTCTCAGGTAAAAAAGGAGGTGTGTCATGCGCCTGTTCATTTCGCTGCTGACCCTGGCCTGGACCCTGGCTGCCCATGCGCAGCCAACCGACCCGGTGGCGGTCAAGGTCCAGCTGGAAAACTACTATTTCGACGCCGCCCGCCGGGGCGATGTGGAGATGCTCAACACCTTTATCGAGGCCGGTTATTCCCTCGATACCCAGGATGAAAAGGGTTACACGGCACTGATTCTGGCCGCCTATCACGGCCAGTATCCGGCAGTGGAGCGCCTGCTGGCCGCCGGTGCCAACGCCTGTACCCAGGACAAACGCGGTAACACGGCGTTGATGGGGGCAATCTTCAAGGGCGAGGTGCAGATCGCCCGACGCCTGCTGGCGACCGATTGCAGCCCTGATCAGCGTAATGGCGCCGGGCAGACCGCGGCCATGTACGCCGGATTGTTCAAGCGGGTCGAGTTGTTGGACGCCTTGGCCGCCAAGGGCGCCGACCTGAATGCCGAAGACCCGCTGGGCAATAGCGCCACGCGTCTGGCCAGCGGGCAGATACGCACCACGGCGCCGCGCTGATCGGCTCCAGCTGAGCTATCATCGCGGTTTTTGCCGGGGGTTCAGATGGCCAAGGCCAAGCGCATGTACGGCTGCACCGAGTGCGGCTCCACCTTTCCCAAATGGGCCGGGCAATGCGGCGAGTGCGGGGCCTGGAACACTCTGACCGAGACCATGATCGAAAGCGGCGGCGCCGCGGCGCCTGCCGGGCGTACCGGCTGGGCCGGGCAGCAGGCGCAGATCAAGACCCTGGCGCAAGTCAGCGTCGAGGAAATCCCGCGTTTCTCTACCGCGTCCGGCGAACTCGACCGGGTGCTGGGCGGTGGCCTGGTGGACGGTTCGGTGGTGCTGATCGGCGGTGATCCGGGAATCGGCAAGTCGACCATCCTGCTGCAGACCCTGTGCAACATCGCCACGCGCATGCCGGCGCTGTACGTCACCGGTGAGGAATCCCAGCAGCAGGTGGCGATGCGCGCCCGGCGCCTGGGCCTGCCCCAGGATCAGTTGCGGGTGATGACCGAGACCTGCATTGAAACCATCATCGCCACCGCTCGGGTGGAAAAACCCAAGGTCATGGTGATCGACTCGATCCAGACCATCTTCACCGAACAGCTGCAATCGGCTCCGGGCGGTGTGTCCCAGGTGCGCGAGAGCGCTGCCTTGCTGGTGCGTTACGCCAAGCAGAGCGGCACGGCGATCTTCCTGGTGGGCCACGTGACCAAGGAAGGCGCCCTGGCCGGACCGCGGGTGCTGGAGCACATGGTGGACACCGTGCTGTATTTCGAGGGCGAGTCCGACGGTCGCCTGCGGTTGTTGCGGGCGGTGAAGAACCGTTTTGGTGCGGTCAACGAGCTGGGTGTGTTCGGCATGACCGACCGTGGTCTGAAGGAGGTGTCCAACCCTTCGGCGATTTTCCTCACTCGGGCTCAAGAAGAAGTGCCCGGCAGCGTGGTAATGGCGACCTGGGAGGGGACCCGGCCGATGCTGGTGGAAGTCCAGGCGCTGGTGGATGACAGCCACCTGGCCAATCCGCGTCGGGTCACCCTGGGTCTGGATCAGAACCGCCTGGCCATGCTGCTGGCAGTGCTGCACCGCCACGGCGGGATTCCGACCCATGACCAGGATGTGTTCCTCAACGTGGTGGGCGGGGTCAAGGTGCTGGAAACCGCCTCCGACCTGGCGTTGATGGCGGCGGTGATGTCGAGTTTGCGCAACCGTCCGCTGCCCCATGACTTGCTGGTGTTCGGTGAAGTGGGCCTGTCCGGTGAAGTGCGTCCGGTACCCAGCGGCCAGGAGCGCTTGAAAGAGGCAGCCAAGCACGGCTTCAAACGGGCCATCGTGCCCAAGGGCAATGCGCCGAAAGAGTCGCCGCCGGGCTTGAAGATCATTGCCGTGACCCGCCTGGAACAGGCGTTGGATGCGCTCTTCGAATAAACACAGCTGGGCTCTCATGGAAGGAAGCAGGTAATGGGCATGACAAGGTTGAATGGCTGGTTACTGGGCATCAGCCTGCTGTGTGGCAGCGGCTTTGCCGTGGCGCAGCAGAGCGAGATGCCCGAGGGCTATCGTGTGGCCCAGCAGGTACTGGTGGGAGATGGCTCGCTTTTGGAGGTGCTGGAGGATGTGCGCATCACGCCGCAACTGCACGCTGACAGTTGGGGCAATGGCTTGGACGCCGACAGCTTTGCCCAGTCCGAGGACGATCACCCGGCCGCTCCCTTGGGCGCTCAGGCGCGCCTGGTTTCCGACAGCGGCGAGGTGCTGGCGCAGAAGTCCCTGGGCTATCCCCTGGCCACGGTGGAAAAGGCGCCGCTCAACGGCCTGCCATCGCCGGCGTTTTTCCTCACCGTCGACCAGACCGCACCCATGGGCAGCTACAGCGGTCCGGCCACCGAAGTGCTGACGCCGGAGCAGAGTCAGCTGGACCCGGTGCTCTACCTGGGTGAAGGAGGGGAAAGACAGCCGCTGGTGTTTGCCCAGACTGGCAAGGCGGCGTGGCAGATCGTGCCGTCCCGTGAAGGGGGCACCGAAAGCATCCAGCAGGTGTCATCGGCGTCGTCGATGGAGAACGAAGAGTTCATCACCACCTATCGCACCTTCCGTTATGTCGACGGCCAATGGACAGTCGCCTCACGGCAGCAAGCGGGTTACTGGGACATGGAAAGCGATTTTCCCGAACCCGCGCTGTTTCCCTGAATACCGGTGTCGCTGATCAAATATTGATCAGTGCGCCCAGTTCCCGCTCCAACTCCTCGGGGTCTCCCAGGTTCAGCTCGATCAACCTCCTGAGGTGTTCGATGGACTCCAGGCCGATGTGCAGGCAGACGAAGCCCAACTGACCGTGATGGTCGTGGGCCAGCTGCACATCCATACGCACGTCGGCATCGAGGCCGAGGTGAATATCGGCTTCGAAGGGGCGATTGGGATCTCCAATCCAGGGATCGGGGCGTTCGATCAACAGTCCCTTGAGGGACAGGTCCAGCAGCCGCACCGGCCAGCGGTGAGTGCCCTGGCTCAGTTCGGTCGTGGCATCGAAGGCGATGCGTTTGAAGCGTCGGCGTTCGGCGTGTTGCTCGCTCATGGGCTGGCCCTCTGCGTGGTGCACTGACTATAGACCCCGGTTTATCACTGTCGCTACCACAGCCATCGGACCTCAAAAAACACGGATTGCCACCTTGCTCGCAGCTTGCCGGACGAAAGGCGGGCGGATTCAGGGTTTTTTGTCGGCGGCCTTGAGCTGAAAAGTTTCGAGAAAAGTGCGGCTCATAAGTTAAAAGAAGGCTCTAGACCAACGTGGGGGGTGGTCTTTGAGAACAGTAGCGCTACACTCGAAACGCGGTCTTTCTGTCCACCCTGGCTGGGATAAAAAAATGAAAAATAATAATAGCCTGCTGCGCCATGTCCCTTGGCTGCTGCTGGCAATCGTAGGAGCGTGCGCCCTCGGCGTAGTTGCATTGCGTCGCGGCGAGGCGATCAACGCCTTGTGGATTGTGGTGGCCGCGGTGGCCATCTATCTGGTGGCGTACCGGTATTACAGTCTGTTCATTGCCAATAATGTGATGCAGCTGGACCCTCGTCGGGCCACTCCCGCTGTGCTCAACAACGATGGTCTGGACTATGTGCCGACCAACAAACACATTCTCTTCGGTCACCACTTCGCGGCCATTGCTGGCGCAGGTCCCTTGGTGGGCCCGGTTCTGGCGGCGCAGATGGGCTACCTGCCCGGCACCCTGTGGCTGATTGCCGGGGTGGTCCTGGCCGGTGCGGTACAGGACTTCATGGTGCTGTTCCTGTCCACCCGGCGTAACGGTCGCTCCCTGGGCGACATGGTTCGTGAGGAAATGGGCCGTATCCCCGGCACCATCGCGCTGTTCGGCTGCTTCCTGATCATGATCATCATCCTCGCGGTGCTGGCGCTGATCGTGGTCAAGGCCCTGGCCGAGAGCCCGTGGGGCATTTTCACGGTGATGGCGACCATCCCGATCGCGGTGTTCATGGGCGTGTACATGCGCTACATCCGCCCGGGGCGCATCGGCGAAATTTCGTTGATCGGCGTGCTATTGCTGCTCGGCTCCATCTGGCTGGGGGGCCAGGTGGCCGCCGATCCGGTCTGGGGCAAGATGTTTACCTTCACCGGCATCCAGATCACCTGGATGCTGATCGGCTACGGTTTTGTCGCTGCGGTGCTGCCGGTGTGGCTGATCCTGGCGCCCCGTGACTACCTGTCGACCTTCCTCAAGATCGGTACCATCATCGCCCTGGCGATTGGCATCCTGATCACCATGCCCGAGCTGAAAATGCCGGCCCTGACCCAGTTCACCGATGGCACTGGCCCGGTATGGAAGGGCGGCCTGTTCCCGTTCCTGTTCATCACCATCGCTTGTGGCGCGGTGTCCGGCTTCCACGCGCTGATCTCCTCGGGGACCACGCCGAAGCTGCTGGATAACGAAGCCAACGCTCGCTACATCGGCTATGGCGGCATGCTCATGGAGTCCTTCGTGGCGATCATGGCCATGGTCGCGGCCTCGGTAATCGAGCCCGGCGTTTACTTCGCCATGAACAGCCCGGCGGCCATTGTTGGCGGTGATGTGGTGGCTGTGGCCCAAACCGTCAGTAGCTGGGGTTTTGTCATCAGCCCGGAACAACTCCAGGCGGTGGCCAAGGACATCGGTGAAAACACCATCCTGGCCCGTGCCGGCGGTGCGCCGACCCTGGCGGTGGGTATCGCACAGATCCTCCACCATGTACTGCCGGGTGAAAACACCATGGCGTTCTGGTACCACTTCGCGATCCTGTTCGAAGCCCTGTTCATTCTTACCGCTGTGGATGCCGGTACCCGTGCCGGTCGTTTCATGCTCCAGGATCTGCTGGGGTCTTTCGTTCCCGCGCTGAAACGCACTGAATCCTGGACCGCCAACCTGATCGCCACGGCCGGCTGTGTCGCCCTCTGGGGTTACCTGCTGTACCAGGGCGTGATCGATCCGCTGGGTGGCATCAACACCTTGTGGCCGCTGTTCGGCATCTCCAACCAGATGCTGGCCGGTATCGCCCTGATGCTGGGCACCGTGGTCCTGATCAAGATGAAGCGTCAGCGCTACATCTGGGTCACCCTGCTGCCGGCTGTCTGGCTGCTGATCTGCACCACTACCGCAGGCTTCATCAAGCTGTTCGACGCCAACCCTGCGATCGGCTTCCTGTCGCTGGCGAAGAAATACAGCGATGCGATGGCCAATGGTCAGATCCTCGCTCCGGCCAAGGACATCACGCAGATGCAGCACGTGATCTTCAACGCCTACACCAACGCGACCCTGACGGCATTGTTCCTGCTGGTGGTGTTCAGCATCCTGTTCTACGCGCTCAAGGTCGGTATTGCGGCTTGGGGCACCAAGGAACGTACGGATAAAGAATCGCCCTTCCAGGCTGTGCCAGACGCGTAACCCGAGGATTGCAACGATGTTCAATGACCTGAGTCGCCTCGGTAAATACCTCGGTCAGGCCGCGCGCCTGATGGTCGGCATGCCCGACTACGACAACTACGTCGAGCATATGCAAACCAAGCACCCGGACAAGCCGGTGATGTCGTACGAGGCGTTCTTCCGTGAACGCCAGGAAGCCCGGTACGGCGGCAAGGGCGGTCCGAAGTGCTGTTGAAGTACAGCGTGTAAGTCACACCCATGTAGGAGCCGGCTTGCCGGCGATAGCGATTCTTCGGACGCCATCGCCGACCAGCCGGCTTCTACGTTTTCATGCGTGGGAGATCCTGTTTTGCAAAATCCTATTCCCGTCACCGTGCTCAGCGGTTTCCTCGGTGCCGGCAAGACCACCTTGTTGCGGCACCTGCTCAAGGCCGAGCATGGTTTGAAGATCGCCGTGATCGAGAATGAGTTCAGTGATGCCGGTATCGACACCCAGCTGCTGGGGGACGAGCCGGTCCAGGTCATGACCCTGTCCAATGGCTGTGTCTGCTGCACCATCCACACCGACCTGACCAAGGCCCTGTACTTGCTGCTGGAACGCCTGGACAGTGGCGAGATCGCCTTTGATCGACTGGTGATCGAGTGCACCGGATTGGCCGATCCGGCGCCGGTGGCGCAGACCTTTTTCATTGATGAAGAGTTGCGCGAGCGCTACATCCTCGACGGCATCATCACCCTGGTGGATGCCAAGCACGCCGAGTTCCACCTGACCCAGACCATCGCCCAGGCGCAGATCGGCTTTGCCGACCGGCTGCTGGTGAGCAAGCGCGACCTGGTGGATGAACAGACCTTCGACGCCCTCAGCCAGCGCCTGACGCGGATCAACCGCCGGGCGCCGATTCGTCTGGTGGAGCACGGCCAGATCGATCTGGCGGAGCTGCTGGATGTACGGGGCTTCAACTTGAATGCTGATCTGGGCGGCGGCATCAGTCTGCGACCGGTGAGCCAGGCACCCTCGGTGGACCGGATTTCCAGTCTGGTACTGCGCACCGAGCAGGCCCTGGATCTGGATCGCCTCAGCGAGTTCATGAATGAGCTGCTGGAGGATCATGGCAAGCAATTGCTGCGTTACAAGGGCGTGCTGAATGTGATCGACGAGCCACGGCGCATGGTGTTCCAGGGCGTGCTCAAGCTTTATGGCTTTGACTGGGATACCCAATGGGCTGAGGGCGAGGCGCGGGAGAGTGTGATGGTGTTCATTGCCGACGATCTGCCGGAAGAGAAGATCCGGCAGGGCTTCGAGAAAATGCTGGGGGGCTGAGGTTTTCGCCGGCAAGCCGGCTCCTACAGGTCGGCGGGTGCTGTGCCTAGCAGGCGTTGTTGCAGATGATCCAGGTGTCGGTTCATCAGGGCTTCGGCCTTTTCGACGTCGGCCGCCTGTAGCGCGTCGATGATCGTCGCGTGCTCTTGCCAGGCGCAGCAGTGGCAGGCGCGGCCTTCAAACTGAGCGATGGCCAGGGAGGTCAGCGGCACCAGACTGCCGAGAAACTGCGCCAGTGGTGCATTGCCGGCCACTTCAGCCAGTTGCAGGTGGAACTCCCCGGACAGGCGAATGGCCGGGCCTCGTTGGTCGCGCTCGATGGCCTCTCGTTCCTGGGCGATCAGTTGCCGCAGGGACTGCAACTGGCGCCGGGGTTGCTGGCAGGCCAGGCGCACCAGGGTGATTTCCGTCAGGCGCCGGGCGTGCAGGATCTGCCGGGTCTGCTCCAGGTCAGGAGCCGCGACCTGGGGGCGGTAATTGGGCCGCAGGATCACCACTTGCTGGTGGGACAACCGCGCCAGGACCTGGCGGATGATGCTGCGGCTGACGCCGAAGGCCTGCCCGAGGCTGTCTTCGGTGAAGCGGCTGCCGGGGGCGATGCGCTGTTCGAGAATAGCGTCGAAGATCTGCGGATAGACATCATCGACCAGCAGTTTTTTTTCGCCGCACTGACGCCGAGGCAGGCTGGCCACCAGGGTGAAGGGGTTGTTTTTCAGGGCGTAGCTGACCATGGCCTGTCTCCAGTCCAGTTGCTGACTCGGGGGTTGATTACAGGGCGTTGGAGCCCAGGTGATCGTCCGGAATATTCAGTTCGATGCCCATGCGCTGGCCCTCCTGGAGGATGTGCCGACGCATCTCGGCGCTGGCCAGGGCGCTGTTCTTGTTACGGATCGCTCGCACTACCGCTTCATTCTCTTCCAGGCGCTCGGCCAGGTGCTCCGGCGAATTGCGCAGGATCTGCGCACTTTGCTTGAGGGCATTGCTGGTCTGTTGCACCACGTTCTGGAAGATCGGGTTGCTGGTCAGGGTGAACAGTTCCTCGTGGAAAGCGATGTAGGCATTGACCCCGGCTTCGCTGTCATTGGCCTCCAGGGCTTCGCGCATGTCCATCAGGGTCAGGCGCAGTTGGCCGACTTCCTTGCTGCTGATGGATTGCGCCACCAGCCCGACGATGAAGGGTTCCAGGGTGTAGCGCAGTTGCAGCACGTCCTCGAGGCTGGCGCCGGCCACACTGCTCTCGCCCCCCTGGGCTTCGCCCAGGGGGGCGTCCAGCACCACCACGCCCTTGCCGGGCATGGAGCGCACCAGGCCCAGGGTCTCCAGGACGATCACTGCTTCACGCAGGCTGGGGCGGCTGATGCCCAGTTGCTCGGCCAATTCACGTTGCCCGGGCAGCATGTCGCCGGAGCGCCACTGGCCTCGGGCAAGGGCGGCCCGGAGCTTTTCTACCACTGAATTCACAACCGTTGACGAGCTGATCACTGTTGACTCCATGAGCTATCGGTAGCGCGCTGTTGCCGCGCTGATTGTTGTGCCTGCCGTCGGCAGGCACAAGGTCGGATCAAAATTCCTGCTGGTGGGCACCGGCCACCGGTTTTCGTGCCTGGAAGGTATAGCCCTGTTGACCACTGAGCACTTTGTTGGCCCGTTGCACGTCGATGTCCTTTTCCCAGCGGGCGATGGCCACGGTGGCCACGCAGTTGCCGATCAGGTTGGTCAGGGCGCGGCCGATGCCCATGAACCAGTCCACTGCCAGCACCAGCACCAGGCCCACCACCGGAATCGCCGGGATCGCGGTCAGCGTCGCTGCCAGAATCACCAGGGCCGAACCGGGAATACCGTGGGCGCCCTTGGAGGTGATCAGCGACACCAGGAGGATGGTCAAAAGGTCCGACATGGACAACGGCGTGCCGGTGGCATTGGCGATAAAGACGATGGCCAGGGTCAGGTAGATGGAGAAACCGTCCAGGTTGAAGGAGTAGCCGGTGGGAATCACCAGACCCACGGTGGAGCTGCCGATGCCCAGATGCTCCAGCTTGCGCATGATCTGCGGCAGGACAGCGTCGGAGGAGGCGGTGCCGAGGACGATCAGCAACTCTTCCCGCAGGTATTTGAGGAAGGGCAGCATGCGCAGGCCCGACAGCCGCATGACCAGGCCGAGGATCACCGCGACGAAGGCGAAGCAGGTCAGGTAAAACAGGCCCACCAGGCTGCCCAGGTGCTGTAGCGAATCCAGGCCGTATTTGCTGGTGGTGAAGGCGATGGCACCGAACACGCCGATGGGCGCCAGGCGCACGATCATGCCCATGATGCGGAAGATCACGTGGCTCAGTTCATTGATCAGCCGGGAGATGCCGGAGGCGGCTTCGCCCACCAGGTTCAGGGCACTGCCGAACAGTACTGAGAACAGCAGCACCTGGAGGATATTGTTCTCGGCAAAGGCACCGATCACCGAGGTGGGGATCAGGTCCATGAGGAACTGGGTGGTGGTGTGCATGTGCTGGCTGCGCTGGGCGATATCGCCCATGTCGGCGGTGGACAGCTGCTCCAGGTGGATATTGGCGCCGCTGCCGATGCCGGTGCTGAAGGCCATG
Organism: Pseudomonas sp. JDS08PS003; assembly: GCF_045013505.1. Taxonomy (NCBI): domain Bacteria; kingdom Pseudomonadati; phylum Pseudomonadota; class Gammaproteobacteria; order Pseudomonadales; family Pseudomonadaceae; genus Pseudomonas; species Pseudomonas sp. JDS08PS003. The sequence continues at coordinate 6,264,330 of NZ_CP120724.1, read as the reverse complement.
ACCAGGCCGATCACCAGGGCGATGGTGGTGAGTATTTCGAAGTAGATCACTGATTTGAGGCCGATGCGGCCGACCTTCTTCAGGTCGCCGGCGCCGGATATGCCGCTAACCACCACGCAGAACACGATCAGGCCGATGAGCATCTTGATCAGCTTGATGAAGCCGTCGCCCAGTGGTTTGAGTTGTGAGGAGTATTCGGGGAGGGTGAGTCCGCAGACGATGCCGAGCATCAGTCCGAGCACAACCTGGAGGAAAATCGAACGCGAGCACCATCTGAGCATGGGGAGGAATCCTGGTCGGTGTCCTGTCTGCCGTGCGCCGGGAGCGCAGCGGATGGAGGACTTAATTATTGTGGTCTTACCGGTATGTCCAGTGCAGGCGCAGTCTACGCTCGGCTTTCAGAGGTTTACAAGAGGGGTGGCGCAAATTGGCATGACCGGTCTGACCAGTGGTTTTGCTCTATGGATCATGCGTTGCGAACGCTGCTGGTCGCCGCTTGTGGCACGGCCTGCAAGAGGCGCTTGGGTAGGCTCGCTGGTATTTCACCGGCATAAAAAAGCCCGGCACTGAGGCCGGGCTTCCTGTACTGCAGTCTGCGGGCTGATTAAGCGCCGTATACCGGCAGCTTCTTGCAGATGGCCTTGACCTTCTCACGTACGGCGTCGATCACCGCTTCGTTGGAAAGGTCCGCCAGGATGTCGCAGATCCAGCCGGCCAGTTCCTTGCACTCGGCTTCCTTGAAGCCGCGGGTGGTCACAGCCGGAGTACCGAAGCGCAGGCCGGAGGTGACGAACGGAGAGCGTGGATCGTTTGGCACGGAGTTCTTGTTCACGGTGATGAACGCTTTGCCCAGAGCGGCGTCGGCGTCTTTACCGGAGATGTCCTGCTTGATCAGCGACAGCAGGAACAGGTGGTTCTTGGTACCGCCGGAAACCACGTCGAAACCGCGTGCGATGAACACTTCGGCCATGGCCTGGGCGTTCTTCACCACTTGTTCCTGGTAGGCCTTGAACTCAGGCTGCAGCGCTTCCTTGAAGCAGATCGCTTTAGCGGCGATCACGTGCTCCAGCGGGCCACCTTGGGCGCCCGGGAATACCGCGGAGTTCAGCTTCTTCTCGATGTCGGCGTTGGCGCGAGCCAGGATCAGGCCGCCACGTGGACCGCGCAGGGTCTTGTGGGTCGTGGTGGTGACCACGTCGGCGAATGGCACTGGGTTCGGGTAGACGCCAGCGGCGACCAGACCGGCCACGTGGGCCATGTCGACGAACAGGTAGGCACCGACCTTGTCGGCGATTTCGCGGAAGCGCGGGAAGTCGAGGATCTGCGAGTAGGCGGAGAAACCGGCCACGATCATTTTTGGCTTGTGCTCAACGGCCAGGCGCTCGACTTCGTCGTAGTCGATCAGGCCGTTGGCGTCGATGCCGTACTGAACAGCGTTGTACAGCTTGCCGGAGGAGGATACCGCGGCACCGTGGGTCAGGTGACCACCGTGGGCCAGGCTCATGCCCAGGATAGTGTCGCCGCCTTGCAGCAGGGCCAGGTAGACCGCAGCGTTGGCTTGGGAGCCGGCGTGTGGCTGGACGTTGGCGTAGTCGGCGCCGAACAGCTCCTTGGCTCTGTCAATTGCAAGCTGTTCAACCACGTCGACGTACTCGCAGCCGCCGTAGTAGCGCTTGCCTGGGTAACCTTCGGCGTATTTGTTGGTCAATACCGAGCCTTGAGCTTCCATCACCGCTGGGCTGGTGTAGTTTTCCGAAGCGATCAGCTCAATGTGCTCTTCCTGGCGCTGAGCTTCTTGCTCCATGGCGGCAAAGAGATCGGCGTCGTACTTGGCAATAGTCAAATCACGGCTGAACATGGCGGTCCTCAAGGATCGGGGGCAGAAAAGGGAGGCATTCTAACCCAATGGGTTTTAGATGGCATATGAAAGGACATCATGTCGCAGACAAGTGGCCTTCACGTCGTAAGTGATCTCTCGTAGGAGCTGGCTTGCCAGCGAAGAGGCCCCTGAATCGCCTTCGCCGGCAAGCCGGCTCCTACGCATAGGAGAGATTTAGTCGAACATGAACAGGGCGTCGTTGCTGAATTGCGCTTCGAAGCGGTTGGCCGGCATCGGTCGGCCGAACAGGTAGCCCTGGACTTCATCGCAGCCGTGCTCACGCAGGAAGTCCAGCTGCTCATGAGTTTCCACGCCCTCGGCGATCACCGCCAGGTTCAGGCTGTGGGCCATGGCGATAATGGCTCGGGCGATCTGCGCGTCCTGCTCGCCGGACGGCAGGCCGTCGACGAAGGTGCGGTCGATCTTCAGCACGTCGATGGGGAACTGCTTGAGGTAGTTCAGCGATGAATAGCCTGTGCCGAAGTCGTCCACCGCGATGCTCAGGCCAAGGTTTTTCAGGCCGTCGAGGATCTGCATCGCCTCGCTGACTTCGCGCATCAGGATACTTTCGGTGAGCTCCAGTTCCAGGCACGCCGGTGGCAGCCCCGTGTCCTTGAGGATGGTGGCGATGCGCATGCCCAACTGGCCGTCGGAGAACTGCCGTGCGGAAATGTTCACCGAGACCTTCGGTACCCGCACCTTGGCCTGGTGCCAGGACTTGAGCTGGCGGCAGGCTTCGCTGATCACCCAGTCGCCGACATCCACCACCAGGCCCAGTTCTTCCAGGACCGGAATGAAGTCGCCCGGCGGCACCAGCCCGCGGCGCGGATGACGCCAGCGCAGCAGCGCCTCGGCACCGGTCAGGCGTTTGCCGTCGCCGCTGAACTGTGGCTGGTAATAAAGCACGAACTCTTCCTGTTCCAGGGCGTGGCGCAGGTCGCTTTCCAGCTCCAGGCGCTCCAGGGCACTGGCGTTCATGTCGGCCTGGTAGAACTGGAAGTTGTTCTTGCCGCGCTCCTTGGCGTGGTACATCGCGGTGTCGGCGTTCTTCATCAACTGGCTCAGTTCGTTGCCGTCCTGAGGGCTCAGGGCGATGCCGATACTGGCGGTGACAAAGAATTCCCGGCCTTCCAGGACGAAGGGCTTGACCAGGCTGGCGAGGATCTTCTCGGCCACATTGATGGCCCGGTTCAGGGCAATCTCGCGGCTGGAGCGGGGTTGCAAGAGCAGGGTGAATTCGTCACCACCCATGCGCGCCACGGTGTCGTCATCGTCGACGCAACCCAGCAGGCGGGTGGCCATTTCCTTGAGCATGCGATCGCCCGCGGCGTGGCCCAGGGAGTCGTTGATCGGCTTGAAGCGGTCCAGATCGAGGAACATCAGCACCACCCAGGACTTCTGCCGCTCTGCCGATTGCAGCGCAGTGTGCAGACGGTCCTGGAACAGGGTGCGGTTGGGCAAGTGGGTCAGGGCGTCGTAGTAGGCCAGGCGGTGAATCCGCTGTTCGCTGGCCTTGCGCTCGCTGATGTCGCTGAAGAAGCACACGTAGCTGGCCAGGTCGCCTTCATCGTCGAGCACCGCAGTGATGCCGACCCAGGCCGGGTAGTGCTCGCCATTGCGGCGCTTGAGCCAGACTTCGCCTTCCCAGGTGCTGTGCTGGTTCAACTGCTTGAGCACATAACGCAGGTGGGCTTCTTGCTGGTCGTCGACGGTGAGCATGTTCGGCAACTGATCGAGCACCTGGGACACCGCGTAGCCGCTGACCCGGCTGAAGGCTTCGTTGGCCTGGACGATGTAGCCGGCGGGGTCGGTGATCAGGATCGCCGAGGTCGAGTGTTCGAATACCGTGGCCGCCATGCGCAGGTCTTTTTCCGCGCGGCGCTGCTGGCTGATATCGCGGCCGACCCCGAGTACGCCCTCAAAGGCGCCATGCTCGTCCCACACCAATACCAGGCGCAGTTCGATGGGAATCTTGCGCCCATCGGCCCGCAGGCAGTCGAACAGAAACAGCTGGGTCTGCACCTGGCTGCGCAATTGCGCCAGTTGCTCGGGTTTGTCCAGAGCTTTGCTGACCCGGTCCATCAGGGTGTAGATGCCGGCCAGTTGCTGTGGATTGGCGATGGTGGACTGCCAGCCATTCTGGAAAATCCACTCCACGTCGTAGCCGAGCACCGCATGCACCGAGGGGCTGACGTAGTTCAGCGACAGCTTGTTGTCAGTGGAGAAGATCACGTCGCTGATGCTTTCGGCGAGCATGCGGTAGCGCTGTTCGCTGTCGCGCAGGGATTCGCTGGCCTCAATCTGGTCGGTGATGTCCTTGGCCACGCCAATGATTCGCGTCACCTGGTCGTAGCGATCCCGGGCCAGGGCCTGCTCGCGGATCTCGAAGCGCCGCCACTGGCCGCTGCGGTGGCGGAAGCGCAGTTGGCATTGCAGGAGTTGGGCATAGGCCGAATGACGCTGTTCCTGGCGCAGGCGGTGATAGAGGTCGGCGTCTTCCGGGTGCAGGAGGATTTCCCAGAAATATTCGCCCATCTGGTGCAGCTCGGTCTTGTTGTAGCCGAGGGTCTGGCCCAGGTGGTGGTTGCTGAAGATCATCCGTTGGCTGATCACGTCCTGCACATACAGGTGATCGGGCACGGTGCGCACTACGTCCGACCAGAAACCTTCGCGCTCCAGCAGCGACAGCTCGATCAGCTTGCGACTGGTGATGTCGCTGATGCTGAGGATCACTGCGCTGTAGTCTTCTGTCGCTTCCGGCAGGCGCAGCACCAGCCATAGATGCTGGTCATTGCCCTGGGCGTCGCTGAGCTTGATCTCCAGTTCCAGCTGTTTCTGCTGGTTGACCACGGCTTCCAGTAACTGGCCGCCGATGGCGTTGCCGTTCTTCGGGCAACCTTCGATCAGCAGTTGCCAGGCCTGGTCGCTGGATTCGACGTTGAGCAGGCGCAGCGCCACCTGATTGACTTCGGTGATGCGCAATTCTTCCAGCAACTGGCGACGGTGGTCCGGGTGGCTGGTCTGCCAGCGCTTGAGCTGGTCGCTGTTGTGTAAATGGTATTTGCCGAGCAGGTCCGGGAGCCCGGAGATATCCATAACGCAGAGGGCCACCCCTGTGCCCTCGAAAATATCCTGATAGCGTCGCCGGCCCTCGTGGAGCTGGCGTTGGCGCCGACGCATGTTGAGCAGGGCAATCACCGGCAGCAGGGAGAACGCCAGGCCCAGCAGGCACTTGCCGATAAAGGCCGGCAGCAGCTCCTCGATCACCGCACGCTGGTCGAACAGCCCGCGCAGTTGCCAGTCGCTATTGTTCAATGGCACCAGCAGCACACTGCTGGCCATCTCGTCGGGGTCCAGCATGCCCGGGGTCGGCGTGCTGCGTTCGTCGCGCTTGATCACCTGGCGGCTCAGGCGGTTCTCGATCACCCAGGTCGGTTTGAAACCTTCCTCGCTTTGCCGCACCAGGGTCTGCAGGAAGCTGGGGGCCATGCGCAGTATCCAGAAACTGCGGGTCGAGCCGCTGGCCTGGTGTAGCAAGACATGCACCACTGAACCGTCGGCAGGATTGCTGTAGTAATAGCGCTGGGAACGGCTGCGCTGGACCAGTTCGGTGAGCCAGAGAGTGTCCTGGCTGTCGCTGGCGCTGTCGCTGAGGATCTGCCCCTGGCTGTCCAGCAGGGCGAAACTGCGTACGTCCGGCAGGGAGCGCTGGAGCTTTTGCAGCAATTGCTGTTGCTGCTGGCGGTCTTGGGGGGCTTCGACGATCGGTAGCAGATTGAGGGCGATCTGGGCATTGAGCGCCAGGTTCAGGCTCAGGTGGTCGGCCAGGTCGGCGCTGTAGTCGATGGCGTGCTGGCGCTGGTCCTTGCGGGTTTGCTGCAGTTGATCGAGCAGCTGCCAGAACAACAGGGCCAGGAGTAATAGCACCAGGGTAGCCAGTGCGCCTTTGAGTGTGCCCCGCAAAGGATAGGCCGACGCGGAGGCTTTAGCGCGCGCGGGCTGTGGCGAAATGACGTTGGACAAGCTGTGATCCTGCGGTTTGGCTGGGCTGGCGCGACGTGCACTATAAGCCGGACGCCCGAAGGGCGGCTAGCATGCCTTGAGTTGTGGCAAAGTGCCAGTCCCGCCTGGCTGGACCTGGATCGTGCATTGAGGTAGTTTTGCCGGTTACGCGGGAGCGTTCCAGCTCCAGACAATCAGGCTTTTTCCGCCCGCCGGTATTGATCATGGTCAATGCCGGTGCAGCGCATGGCCTGGCCCGGGCCCGGCCCGTTCTATTCATCTGTCACTGACGCTAGGTTCACCATGGCTCAATACGTCTTCACCATGCATCGGCTGGGCAAAGTTGTTCCACCGAAGCGGGAAATCCTGAAAAACATCTCTCTGTCTTTTTTCCCCGGCGCCAAGATTGGCGTATTGGGCCTCAACGGTTCGGGTAAGTCCACGCTGCTGAAAATCATGGCCGGCGTCGATACCGAGTTCGAAGGCGAAGCCCGTCCGATGCCGGACCTGAACATCGGCTACCTGCCTCAGGAACCCCAGCTCGATCCAGCCAAGACCGTGCGTGAAGTGGTCGAGGAAGCGGTCAGCGTGATCAAGGATGCCCAGGCTCGCCTGGACGAGGTCTACGCGGCCTACGCCGAGCCGGATGCCGATTTCGACAAGCTGGCCGCCGAGCAAGCCAAGCTCGAAGCCATCCTGCAAGCCAGCGACGGCCATAACCTGGAGCGCCAGCTGGAAGTGGCCGCCGACGCCCTGCGCCTGCCGGCCTGGGACGCCAAGGTCGAGCACCTGTCCGGTGGTGAAAAGCGTCGTGTGGCCCTGTGCCGCCTGCTGCTGTCCGCTCCGGACATGCTGCTGCTCGACGAGCCAACCAACCACTTGGACGCCGACTCCGTGGCCTGGCTGGAGCATTTCCTCCACGACTTCCCGGGCACCGTGGTCGCGATCACGCACGACCGTTACTTCCTGGACAACGTCGCCGGCTGGATTCTCGAACTCGACCGCGGCGCCGGTATTCCTTACGAGGGCAACTATTCGGGTTGGCTGGAAGCCAAGTCCGATCGTCTGGCCCAGGAATCCAAGCAGCAGTCGGCCCATGAAAAGGCCATGAAGGAAGAGCTGGAGTGGGTGCGCAAAGGCGCCAAGGCCCGCCAGTCGAAATCCAAGGCTCGTCTGCAACGCTTCGAGGAAATGCAGTCCCAGGAATTCCAGAAGCGCAGCGAAACCAACGAGATTTACATCCCGGCCGGTCCGCGCCTGGGTGACAAGGTCATCGAGTTCAAGAACGTCACCAAGGGCTATGGCGATCGCGTGCTGATCGACAACCTGTCGTTCTCCATGCCTAAAGGCGCCATCGTCGGCGTGATCGGCGGTAACGGTGCTGGTAAATCCACCCTGTTCCGCATGCTCATGGGCAAGGAAACCCCGGATTCGGGCAGCATCGAAATCGGTGAAACCGTGCAGCTTGCCTGCGTGGATCAGAGCCGTGAGGACCTGGACGGCAGCAAGACCGTGTTCCAGCAGATTTCCGACGGTTCCGACCAGATCCGCATCGGCAACTACGAGATTCCGTCGCGCACTTACGTCGGTCGTTTCAACTTCAAGGGCGGCGATCAGCAGAAGTTCGTCAAGGATCTGTCCGGTGGCGAGCGCGGCCGTCTGCATCTGGCCCTGACCCTGAAAGAGGGCGGCAACGTCCTGCTGCTCGACGAACCGTCCAACGACCTCGACGTTGAAACCCTGCGTTCCCTGGAAGAAGCCCTGCTGGACTTCCCGGGCGCCGCCATTGTGATCTCTCACGATCGGTGGTTCCTGGACCGGGTGGCCACTCACATCCTGGCGTATGAAGACGACTCACAAGCAGTGTTCTTCGAAGGCAACTACACCGAGTACGAAGCCGATCGCAAGAAACGCCTGGGCGAAGCGGCTGCGCAACCGCACCGTGTGCGGCACAAGAAGCTGGCCTGACCGGGTCGCTGCTTGAAAACGAAACGGAGCCCTCGGGCTCCGTTTTTTTTGTTCGTCGGCGAGCCGGTTCCTGCAAAAACAGCACCGTTCCTGTAGAAGCCGGCTTGCCGGCGAAGAGTTTTCTGCTGCTCCCCAAAAACGTGCAAACCCTGAATTTTTTTCCACCAAACCGGTGCACAAAACCCCTGCAAATCGTCGCCATTTATATTTATTGCACCATTTAAATTCAGATCTGCGACATTTTGCGCTGTCGCGGTGCGATTTGAATTGATAAAGTCCGGGGCAAATCTCCCCTTAACGACAATAAATTTGCCGAGACTTCCCATGATCGAATCCGTCGAAGATTTCCTCGCCCGCCTGAAAAAGCGCGATCCGGACCAACCTGAGTTTCATCAGGCGGTGGAAGAGGTTCTGCGCAGCCTCTGGCCATTTCTCGAGGCCAATCCGCACTACCTGAGCTCCGGTATTCTCGAGCGAATCTGCGAACCGGAGCGCACAGTGGTGTTTCGCGTGTCCTGGGTCGACGATCAGGGCAAGGTCCGGGTCAATCGCGGCTTCCGCATCCAGATGAACAGCGCCATCGGTCCCTACAAGGGCGGCTTGCGGTTCCATCCATCGGTCAACATGGGCGTGCTGAAATTCCTCGCCTTCGAGCAGACCTTCAAGAATTCCCTGACGTCCCTGCCCATGGGCGGCGGCAAGGGTGGCTCGGACTTCAACCCCAAAGGCAAGAGCGACGCCGAGGTGATGCGCTTCTGCCAGGCCTTCATGACCGAGCTGTATCGGCATATCGGTGCCGACGTGGACGTGCCGGCGGGAGACATTGGTGTGGGGGCCCGGGAAATCGGTTTCCTCTTCGGTCAGTACAAGCGCCTGAGCAACCAGTTCACTTCGGTGCTGACCGGCAAGGGCATCAGCTATGGCGGCAGCCTGATCCGCCCGGAGGCCACAGGTTTCGGTTGCGTGTACTTCGCCGAGGAGATGCTCAAACGTCGTGGCGACCGGGTCGAGGGCAAGCGCGTGGCGATCTCCGGCTCCGGCAATGTGGCGCAATATGCGGCGCGCAAGGTCATGGATCTGGGGGGCAAGGTGATTTCCCTGTCCGATTCCGAGGGCACCTTGTACTGCGAGTCAGGCTTGAGCGAAGAACAATGGCTGGCGGTGCTGGAGCTGAAGAACGTCACCCGGGGGCGGATCAGCGAGCTGGCAAGCCGCTTCGGCCTGGAGTTCCGTGCCGGTAAGACGCCGTGGGACCTGGCCTGCGACATCGCCCTGCCGTGCGCCACACAGAACGAACTGGATGCCGATGCCGCCCGCAGCTTGCTGCGCAACGGCTGCATCTGTGTTGCCGAAGGCGCCAACATGCCCACCACCCTGGAAGCTGTGGATATCTTTATCGACGCCGGCATCCTGTTTGCTCCGGGCAAGGCATCCAATGCCGGCGGAGTGGCGGTGAGCGGGCTGGAGATGTCGCAGAACGCCATGCGCCTGCTATGGACTGCCGGTGAGGTGGACAGCAAGCTGCACGCCATCATGCAGTCGATCCACCATGCCTGCGTGCATTACGGCGAAGAGAACGGTCGGATCAACTACGTCAAAGGGGCGAACATCGCCGGCTTCGTCAAGGTTGCCGATGCCATGCTGGCCCAGGGCGTGGTCTGAGTCGTCTCAGGCCAGTTCGATCCGGATGATTTCGATCAACTGATCCCCTGCCGGCCGTTGCCACAGGACTTCGTCACCGGGTTGCGCCCCCAACAGGGCACGGCCCAGGGGCGAGGCCCAATTGATCAGCCCCCTGGCTGCATCGGCTTGATCCTCACCGACCAGCTGCACGCTCTGCTGTTGATCCTGTTCATCAGCGAAGGTCACCCGACTGCCGATCTGCACCTTGTCGCAGGTGCTCGCATTGACCACCTGGGCGCTGTGCAGGCGCGACGAAAAATAGCGCAGGTCCCGTTCCAGCTCCGCCACCTGCTGCTGATCTGCGGCGTCACCCAAGTCGGTTTGTGTCGAATGCTGGCTGTGCAGTTCTGCCACCTTGGCCTGCAATTCGGCAAGACCCAGGGGGGTGACGTAGTTGGGCAGGGTGCTGATCTGACGTTCCACGGGTTGCTCGACCTGGGCAGCGGCCAGATCTTCATTGACGAAAGCGCGGCTCATGGTTGTTCTCCTTCAAGGGAGGGATGGACCATGGTTGCAGGCTTTTGACCCGGGCGGTTAGCTGAAAACGACTTATTGCGAGCGATAGGCTCGAGCCGCGTCACGGTCCTTCTCCTGCTGCCAGGCGCGCTCCCGTTCGTCCCAGTGACGTTCCCGGTACTCATTGCGGTCCTGGTTCTCCAGCATGCCCTGGCACTGGCGGAAACCATCGTTCCAGCCCTCGGCATACTGCGGGTCCTTGAGGTAGCGCGGAACGTCCTTGCGATACTCCCCGCTCATCGATCCTGCCGCTTGACGGCCGCTGACGCAGCCAGCGTCGAACCCGTCGACAAAGGCCGGCGGATAGCCTTGCTTGAGCAAATACTCGTGGTTTGACTCACAACCACCGATGAGTGCCAGTGCCAGCACTGCCCAACCATAACGCCACATCGAGTAACTCCCAGGCTTCACCTGAGTGAAGTCTAGAAGGACGAGTGTCAGCGACGCGTGAAAACCTTGTCGCTAGCAGCTTGAAGCTCCCAGCAGCCCTTAATAGTGATACCACTTGAGTTCGAGCATGACTTCGTTGACCGGGGTAGCCAGCTGGCTGAACTCGCGCTGTGCGCTCAGGCGCAGGCCCAGGTTGCGGGACAGTTCCCATTGCTGGTTGAGGCTCAGGCTGCGGCGGACTTCGCCGTTGGTGAAGTAGTCGCCCTTGGCTTCGAGGCTGAAGTTGCCCAGGGGGTTCTTCCACAGCAGCCCTGAGTTGAAGCCCGCCGCCGGAGCGATGAACCCGGCGAAATCGGCGTTGTGTTCTACCCGAACGGTGCCCAGGACAAACCCCAGGGTGTCCTCGCCCAACTGCCAGGTACCGCCAGCGCCGCCATTGACGTGGCTGACCAGGGTTTCATCGTCATGCTTGCCAGGCACCCGCTCCAGGCCGCCAGTGACTTGCCAGGACCAGGGTTGCAGCAGTTCGTTGCGTGGAGTCAGGGAGCGGATGGTCGCCAGGTCCAGTTGCTGCAACTGCCAGTGGTTGCCTTCGTACTGGCGCAGCTTCATCTGCAGGATTTCGATCTGCGCCCCCAGTGGGAAGCCCTCGGCGTTGTCGTTGAGGTCGTGGTACGCCATGCGCAGGCCGTATTCGGCAAAGGCCTTGTCGTCCCGGGTCCCTAGCCCCAGTTGCCAGGTACGGGACTGGTGACCGTCTTCCGGCAGGCCGGGGCGTTCGATCTGCAGTTCCGGCGCGGGGTTCTGGTTGATCGCCCGCAACAGTTCGAAGCTGCGCTGGGAGCGCTCGGTATCGCGCTCCAGCCCGTTGGCCCGGTAACGCTCAAGACGGTAGGCAGCGTCGACGATCAAGGCCTGGCGAGCCCGAGGCAGGGCCTTGAACTCGGCGCCCTGCAGTTGTTTCTGATCGGCGCTGACCTTGAGTACCCATTGCTGTTCGTCGTGGCTCAGGGGCTGGGCGCGGCTGAGCAGCTCCCGCTCCCGGGAAGGGCGATAGTCGATGCGCTCCACCAGCCCGGCGTCCTTGACCGCCTTCACCGTATCGGTGGGAATGGCGGTCAAGGGGAATTGTCCGGTCAGGCGCAGGCTGGGCCTGGCGACCTGTAGCAACTCCAGCAGGCGGTAGGAGCAGTTCTCGTCGAAGAAGAAGTAGTCGAACTTGATCTGCTTGAGTTCCCAGACGTGCTCCACCATGCGCTCGGTTTCAACTTGCGTCAGGTTCAGGCGGTACTCCCACAGGTCGCGGTTTTCCAGGCTGCGGTACTCCGACAGCTTCTCTTGGTAGGGCACCAGGGCGAACAGTCCGGGGTAGCCGCCCATCAGGCCTTTCCAGGCGTAGAGGATGCTGTTGTCCGAACCTTCGATATAGGCACCGAAGTTGATCGCGTAGCTGAGCAGGGCCGTGTTGTTGCTTTGCACGTCGGCCTGGTCGATGCGTAGCAGGGTATGGCCGAACATCGAGGATGGGCTGTTGAGGTAGGCCGCGGGGAAAATCATCACGGTGCTGTGGGGCGAGACATCCTTGAACCATTGTTTGAATTCGGTGCATTGAACCTGGGGCAAGTCGTTCAGCCCCAGTTGCGTCTTGAGCCAGCGGGTGCGGGACGGATAGACGCACTGCGCATGCCGGTCACCGGCATCGGGGGCAGCGTACAGGGCGTTCAGAGTCGCGCTCAGCTCTGCATCGGGATGGTGGGCGCCATCGGCTGCGAGAAAGAACTTCGGATCACTGACATAACTGCGCCAGCCGCCCAGTTTGGAGGTTTCATAGTGTCCGATGGAAATCCAGAACGGGTCATTGGCCAGTTGCTGCAAACGTTGGGGATCGATGTGGGGCGCGGCATACAGCGGGGCGCAGACAAAGAGCGCCAGATAGGCAAGGCGTTTGAGCATGGTGGGCAACTTAAGTCGGAAATACAAAGACCCAAGATGGGCAAGGTCCAGAAGACAAAACCCGCTCCCCGGGGGGGAGCGGGCGGGTCGAGCTTAAGCCGGAGTGGCGTATTTCGCCAGGCGCGCATCGTTCTTCAACACGGCCAGGGTATTGGTGTGCACATCTTCCGCGGTCACGTCAGCCTTGCTGAAGATCTGTTGGAAGTGTTCGTGGGTGACCGCAGCAAAGTGCGCACGGTCTTCAGGAGCGACACCGAGTACCACGGCGTAGGTGGTCAAGGCTTCGCCTTGCCCCTTGGCCATGTCTTCGGAGAGCTCGTTCATCATGCCGTTCATGGCGAACCAGGATTTACCACCGTAAGTCAGTGACGCATTGGTGGAGCAGCCGTTGGTGCCGGAAGTCATGCCGAAGGTCGCGTTGCCGGAGGTGCCGTTGGTGGTGGACGCCAGGAAGTGCGCTGGAGTGCCACGCTGACCTTCGAACAGCATGTTGCCCCAACCGCAATCCGGACCGCCGGGTGCTTGTGCCATGGCGTTGAGGGATACAGCGGTGAAAAGAGTACCGAGAAGAATCCGTTTCATAGCGTTGTTCTCTTTGTGTGCATACCAATGGACGGGGGAGACTGGCCCTTAGGGGCGCCAGTGGGCCGGTTATCTATCCAGCCGCGCAGTTTGGAGTTTAGGCATGTTCCATGGGTTCCGTAGAATTTTACAAAACAATGCCTGAAACAGCTGGTTTTACATGGGACGGGTAGCTGCATCCGCCTTGTCTATGCTTTCCCCTGAGGCGCGCCTTGCCAGCCGGGCATACCCGGCGCCAGAATGCCGCCATCTGCCCCGCCTGATGTAAGGAAGCCCGATGCCTGATCCTGTTGCTGCCAGCCTGCGTCTTGCGCCTGAAGCGCTGACCCGCCCTTTTTCTGCTGAACAGTTCAGCTTCTCGACCACCAATGATTTGGAGCCCTTTCGCGGTGTGCTTGGCCAGGAACGTGCGGTCGAAGCCTTGCAGTTCGGCGTCGCCATGCCACGCCCCGGTTACAACGTGTTTGTCATGGGTGAACCGGGCACGGGACGCTTCTCTTTCGTAAAGCGCTATCTGAAGGCTGAAGGCAAGCGCCTGCAGACCCCGTCTGACTGGGTCTATGTCAACAATTTCGACGAGCCCCGGGAGCCTCGGGCGCTGGAACTGCCGGCCGGTGCCGCGGGCAGTTTCATCAGCGACATCAACGGTTTGATCGATAACCTGCTGGCGACGTTCCCGGCAGTCTTCGAGCATCCGTCCTATCAGCAGAAGAAGAGCGCCATCGACCGCGCCTTCAACCAGCGTTATGACCGCGCGCTGGACGTGATCGAGCGCCTGGCCCTGGAAAAGGATGTGGCGCTGTACCGCGACAGCAGCAATATCGCCTTTACCCCGATGCTCGATGGCAAGGCCCTGGACGAAGCCGAGTTCGCCCAACTGCCGGAGGCTGATCGCGAGCGTTTTCACGAGGATATTTCCGCTCTGGAAGAGCGCCTTAATGAAGAGCTGGCGAGCTTGCCGCAGTGGAAGCGCGAGTCGAGCAACCAACTGCGTCAGCTCAATGAAGAAACCATCACCCTGGCTCTGCAGCCGTTGCTGGCGCCACTGTCCGAGAAGTACGCCGAGAACGCTGCGGTCTGCGGTTACTTGCAAGCCATGCAGGTCTATCTGCTGAAGACTGTGGTCGAGCAACTGGTTGACGACAGCAAGACCGATGCGGTGGCACGCAAGTTGTTGGAAGAGCAGTACTGCCCAAGCCTGGTGGTGGGCCACCCGGCCAGTGGCGGCGCTCCGGTGGTGTTCGAGCCTCATCCGACCTACGACAACCTGTTCGGCCGGATCGAGTACAGCACCGACCAGGGCGCGCTCTACACCACGTACCGGCAGTTGCGTCCCGGTGCACTGCATCGAGCCAATGGCGGCTTCCTGATCCTGGAAGCCGAGAAGATGCTCAGCGAACCCTTTGTCTGGGACGCCCTCAAGCGCGCCTTGCAGTCGCGTAAGCTGAAGATGGAGTCGCCCCTGGGCGAGATGGGTCGTCTGGCCACCGTGACCCTGACGCCGCAGATGATTCCGCTGCAGGTCAAGGTCATCATCATTGGTGCTCGCCAGCTGTATTACACGCTGCAGGACCTGGATCCGGACTTCCAGGAAATGTTTCGGGTGCTGGTGGACTTCGACGAAGACATCCCGATGGTGGATGAAAGCCTGGAGCAATTTGCCCAGTTGCTGAAAACCCGCACCTCGGAGGAGGGCATGGCCCCGCTGACCGCTGATGCGGTAGCGCGCCTGGCCACTTACAGTGCGCGTCTTGCAGAGCACCAGGGGCGTCTGTCGGCGCGGATCGGCGACCTGTTTCAATTGGTCAGCGAGGCCGACTTCATCCGCCACCTGGCTTCCGACGAGATGACTGACGCCGGGCATATCGAAAGGGCGCTGAAGGCCAAGGCCACTCGTACCGGTCGGGTATCGGCGCGGATTCTCGATGACATGCTGGCCGGCATCATTCTCATCGACACCGATGGTGCCGCCGTGGGCAAGTGCAACGGCCTGACTGTACTGGAAGTGGGGGATTCGGCGTTCGGCGTGCCGGCGCGGATTTCCGCCACGGTCTACCCCGGTGGCAGTGGCATCGTCGACATCGAGCGTGAGGTCAATCTTGGCCAGCCCATCCACTCCAAGGGGGTGATGATCCTGACCGGTTACCTGGGCAGTCGCTATGCCCAGGAGTTCCCCCTGGCGATTTCCGCGAGCATTGCCCTTGAGCAGTCCTATGGTTATGTGGACGGCGACAGTGCTTCCCTGGGGGAGGCCTGCACGTTGATTTCGGCGCTGTCGAAAACTCCGCTCAAACAGTGTTTCGCCATCACCGGCTCGATCAACCAGTTCGGTGAGGTGCAGGCCGTGGGCGGGGTCAACGAGAAGATCGAAGGCTTCTTCCGCCTGTGCGAAGCCCGTGGCTTGACGGGAGAGCAGGGCGCGATCATTCCCCAGGCCAACGTCGCCACTCTGATGCTTGACGAGAAGGTGCTGCAGGCAGTACGTGCCGGAAAGTTCCACGTGTACGCGGTGCGTCAGGCTGATGAGGCCCTGAGCCTGCTGGTGGGCGAGCCGGCTGGTGAACCGGATGCCGAAGGGCAGTTCCCCGAAGGCAGCGTCAACGCGCGGGTGGTGGAGCGCCTGCGGGTCATTGCCGAGATGATCAGCGAAGAAGACCTGAAAGAAGCGGAAAAGGAACTGGCGCAAGAGGCTCTGACAGAGACCAAGCCGGCGTGACGGTGGCTGCTGGCGAGGGCACTGATCCTCGCCAGTGGCGTCAGGGGGCTGACGCCAATTTCTCAAAATAGACCATTCGGCGCCTGTTGGATCGGTCAACTTTGTTTATCAGGCTTTTCTTCTATTCTCAGGGCAAGGAGAACGACAGTCGTCGCTGGATCGAAACAGCCCTCTACTGAAGGCTGAACAGTGGTTCTACCGAGGGTCGCCGCCATGTCGCGCAACCTTTGCCTCACCCGCCAATGCCTTGGCCTGGTCACCCGTATCGAATGCAGCGTCCGCCCACTGGCGGGGGACAACGGTATGTGGACCCTTCTCTTCGCCGCCGGAATGGCGGGTGAACAACCCTCAGCGATCAAATCCCAGGGCCCGTTCTGTGGGCCTGTGGTGGCGGAGTCGATCCTTGATTCGATTGTTGAAAGCCTGACCACCCACGGCTATCAGCTGGCCGATGATCCACAGATCTGGTGCCTGCATCTGCAGGCCCAGTTACGTCAGATCAATGGTGAGCGGGGACGCAATGCCGGTGATTTCCAGTTCCATCCCGAACACTGATCCCTAGGGGGCCGGAGGCGCCGACTCGGCTTTTTCGAGTTTGACCTCGAAGCCGTATTCCACAGTGTCGAGCTCGCTGCGGGTGTAGCTTTCCAATTGGCTGGGCTGGCCGTAGAAGTAGTGCACATCGAACAAGGCCGGACCGTCGGCCGAGGCGCTATGGCTACTTGCAAGAATCTCCTTCAAGTATTGGCCGCTGGCGTCCTTGGCATAGAAGCGCCAGGCGTCAGCGGGAAAGAGTTTCTGATCGACGATCAAGGCGTTGCCCTTGAGTTCGAGGCCTTTGGGCAGCTGTTGAGCGTTGATGCTGCTCTTCTCGATGGTGGCCAGGAACAGAGGAATGGAGCCCACGGCGTAGGCGGGGGTTTCCGGAAAAAGGTTGAGGTCGTAGGTGATGACGCTCCGCAATGGATCGATGTCGAAGGCTTCGTCCGGCAGTTCGATCGGTTCGCCCCTCTGGCCCTTCTCGTTCTGGGTGAAGAAGGTCAGCGGGGTATTGCTGGTGCTGAACTCCGAGCCCAGCAACTCGTCATTGAAGGTTCGTGGATGGCTGAACTCGATACGCGCCGCGCTGGCATCTTCCACCGACTGGCTGATGGTCACGGATTTTTTCAGTGACTCTTCGTCCAGCTGTGCGCCCTTGAGGTAGTGGGTGGCTTGATCGTCATAGACCACCACCGGCATTGGCAGCGGTTGAATATTCCTGTCGGTGGTATTGCGGTCGAAACGATGTACCGGCAGGTCAAGGTCCTTGCGCGTCACGCTGGCCTGGGAGAAATCCAGTACTGCGACCTCCAGCCGATCCACCAGGCCATTGAAATACACCTTGGCGTAATGATTGGTGTGTTGTTGGTCGAAGACCTGTTGCTCGTCCTCCAGTTGTTTTTCGAATGCCTCGCTCCACCCCTTCTGCTTTTGCATCTCGGCCAACTGCTGTCTGTAGAAGGCAATCTGCTGGGCACTTTCATTGATCGAGCCGGCGCGGGAAAGAATCTGTCCACTGCTGTCGCGGGCCTGGGTCAGCAAGGGATTGAGGGAAGCATCGTTGGCTTCTTCGGGAAGGGGGGCGCTATTGCTCAGCTCGATCTCGGCGACGTTCCTGTCCAGTGTCAACAGGGTCAGGCGGATATTGCCGTCCTGGCGCGGTTTGCCGATGTCGGCCCTGGTCAGTTCAAAATCGAGTACCCGACCTGGGGCTATCACCTCCAGCTTGCCTTGCAGGGAAACCGGCTGCGGTTGGTTCTTGTTGTCCACCTCCAGGCCCTCGATGAAGGGGTAGGTGATGGTCAAGTCATCCGGATTGGTCAGGTTGGAGCTGGAAGGGCTTAGCTGGATACCCGGATCGGTCTCTGACCATTCGGGTTGGAAGGGGATGACTTTTTTGTTGCTGAGGGTCACCGACTGCCATTCCAGGCCGTGGGGAAACGGGAACTGTGCGGGCATGTTGAAGCTGAAGGGGAAGACTGGCTGCAGATCGGTCAAATAGTCGGAGCTGGAGGATTTGCGCAGTACGAACAGACCGTTGACGTAGGTGTCCACCAGAGCTTGGGCGGTGGGGTAGTGCTTGAGCAGGGCCAGGCTGTCGTCGCCGTATTCGGTTTCCAGTGGCTTGCTGTCGAGCTTGAGCTGTGCCCGTTCCAGCAGCAGAAGGGAGCCGCCAAGATCGGCGATGGCGTCCTTGAGCTTAGGGTCCTGGATGGCATCCAGCGACTGTTCAAACTGTGCGGTTTTCTCTTCGAGGCTCGCCTGTTTCTTTTCGTCGCTGGGGGAACAGCCGCTGATCAGCAGCGCCAGACCAAGGCCGACACTGGCCAAAGGCAATCGCACATCCATTTCCAGTCTTCCTGTCCAATGTCGGTGAGCGTTAGCAATGGCTTCGACACTAGCAGAAAAAACCACCGGAAAAACCCGTGGGTCAGGTGATTGTCTGTGGTTTATGGGGTTTTCGGGCGCTGATATACTCGCCGCCGTTTTTACACCGGGTGCGAGATTCAATGGAACGTTTTATCGAAAATGCAATGTATGCCTCACGCTGGCTGCTGGCGCCGATCTACTTCGGTTTGTCCCTGGGCCTGCTGGCACTGGCATTGAAGTTCTTCCAGGAAGTCTTCCACGTCATTCCCAATGTGTTTTCCATGGCTGAGTCCGACCTGATCCTGGTGCTGTTGTCGTTGATCGACATGGCGCTGGTGGGTGGCCTGCTGGTGATGGTGATGATCTCCGGTTATGAGAACTTCGTGTCGCAACTGGACATCGACGAAGACAAGGAGAAGCTCAGCTGGCTGGGCAAGATGGATTCGTCGTCGTTGAAGATGAAGGTGGCCGCGTCCATCGTGGCGATTTCGTCGATCCACCTGTTGCGAGTGTTCATGGACGCCAAGAACACCCCCACCGAATACCTGTTGTGGTACGTGGTGATTCACATGACGTTCGTGATTTCGGCGTTTGCCATGGGTTACCTGGACAAGCTGACCAAGCACTGACAGGTCCCGCTGTTTGATTGAATGCCGCCCGGCCGTTGCGAAACGGACGGGCGGCGTTGTTTGTGGCTTGTGCTTTTCCTGGCTGGGGCATATGCCTGTAGCTGTCAGGGCTGTAAAAGCACGAGGTGCGCTCATGAACCTGCAGGAAATGAATGCCTACGCTATTGCCGGAAAGGTCGACGAATTGAACCTGATCTCTCTGGAGGGCGGGATCTATCTGCTTGAGGCGCGCATGCATGGGGCGGCTTATCCTCTGAGTGATGCCCAGGGCCAGATGTTTCATCTGCGCTCTGTGGAGCATGCCCGTGAAGTCCTGCAGTCCTTTCCCAGGTTGCCGTTCAACCTGATTCACACCTCAGTGCATGACGAGATGTGTGGTTTGTCCGCGGGTGTCGAGGAAAGCCTGAAAGTGCCCATCACCTTGCACTCGGGGGGGGAAGGCCCTGTACGGCGATGATCCGTGCCGGGCTTCTGTGCTAGTCTGCTCGCCCTTTTGATTCCGGGCGCTCCGGGAGGCGCTGTGTTCCTGCGGCCTTTCCCGAGCCGTCCGCACAGCGGAGCAGTGTCATGTCCGAAGTAAATCTGTCCACCGACGAAACCCGCGTCAGCTACGGCATTGGCCGTCAGTTGGGCGACCAACTGCGCGACAACCCTCCACCGGGCGTGAGCCTGGACGCGATCCTCGCGGGTCTGACTGATGCTTTCGTCGGTGAGCCAAGCCGTGTGGGTCAGGAAGAGATGTCCGCGAGCTTCAAGGTCATCCGCGAAATCATGCAGGCTGAAGCCGCTGCCAAAGCCGAAGCTGCTGCAGGTGCCGGTCTGGCCTTCCTGGCAGAAAACGCCAAGCGTGAAGGCATCACCACTCTGGCTTCCGGCCTGCAATTCGAAGTGCTGACCCAGGGCGATGGCGCCAAGCCATCTCGTGAAGATAGCGTGCGTACTCACTACCACGGCACCCTGATCGACGGCACTGTATTCGACAGCTCCTACGAGCGCGGCCAACCTGCTGAATTCCCGGTAGGCGGCGTGATCGCTGGCTGGACCGAAGCGCTGCAACTGATGAACGCCGGTAGCAAGTGGCGTCTGTACGTGCCGAGCGAACTGGCTTACGGCGCACAAGGCGTGGGCAGCATCCCGCCGCACAGCGTTCTGGTGTTCGACGTCGAGCTGCTGGACGTTCTGTAACCTGTGTAGGAGCCAGCCAGCTGGCGATGACGGTAGCGCATTGCACTTTGTTCATCGCCAGTTAGCTTGCCCCTTCATCGGCTTGGGTTTCATAGACGGATCTTTGCGCTCAGGCTGTGGCCATCGGTTCCGGTCGGCCGCAAGGCTCTGGCGTAGCAGAACAAAAACAGGTTGCGCACCAATTCCTTGAGTACCAGCGGTTCGCTGGAGCTCAAGCCGTTCAGGTCCAGATCTCCCTGGTCCTGCAGCTCGCTCAGGGCTTCCTCTTCCAGTACCGCACAGACTTCCCCGGTTTCCCGATGCAGGATTCGCAGGTAAGGGTGTGGGCGGTCCAGCCAGGCATCAATCAAATAAGTCATGGTCGTTATCTCCTTGAATGGGGTTCAATGAGAATAATTCTTATTCAATGAATAGCAAGTGCCTATTGGCGGTTTCTGTCTTTTTCTGTGTAGAAATTGTTTTCGATCAAATCGACTGGCTTTGTGCTAGCAAGTGCTTGGATCAAGTGGGGCGGGGGGATTGGGGGGGACCCTCTCGCGGCGGGCGCGAGAGGGGGTAGGCATCACACTTTGCGGACGAACTCGGATTTGAGCTTCATCGGGCCGATGCCATCGATCTTGCAGTCGATGTCGTGGTCGCCATCGCACAGGCGGATGTTCTTGACCTTGGTGCCGACCTTGACCACCAGGGACGTGCCCTTGACCTTGAGGTCCTTGATGACTGTGATGGTGTCGCCGTCTTGCAGCACATTGCCCACTGAATCTTTTTTCACGGCTTCATCGGATGCGGCCTCGGCTTCGCCACTGGCGGACCACTCGTGGGCGCACTCAGGGCAGATCAGCTGGGTGCCGTCCTCGTAGGTGTATTCGGAATTGCATTTTGGGCAGGGTGGCAAAGTGCTCACTTAAGCTCCTCAAAGTCAGGATGGCTAAAAAGCGCACATTGTATAGGGTTTTGTTGGGGAGGGGGGCGTAGGGAGTTTCGTCGGTGGCCCGGCTCCTACGGGTCAGTAGGAGCCGAGGCTGTCAGTGGGTGCGGGCGACCGCAAATTCACTGAGCTCCACCAGGGCATCGCGATATTCGCTGGGAGGCAGGGCTTCCAGGCAAGTGATGGCACGAGCGACATAGTCGCGGGCCAGCTGTGCGGTGTAGTCCAGGGAGCCCGAGGCTTCAACGGCTGCACGGATGCTTTCCAGGTCTTCGATACCGCCTTTCTGAATGGCCTGGCGAACCAGAGCTGCTTGCTCTGGGGTGCCTTCGCGCATGGTGTAGATCAGCGGCAGGGTGGGTTTGCCTTCCGCCAGATCGTCACCCACGTTCTTGCCCAGGGTTTCGGCGTCGCCACGGTAGTCCAGCAGGTCGTCCACCAGTTGGAAGGCTACGCCCAGGTGATCGCCGAAGGTGCGCAGGGCTTCAGCCTGTTCCGCTGTGGCACCGGCCAGGGCGGCAGCGCTGTGGGTTGAGGCTTCGAAGAGCATCGCGGTCTTGCCGCGGATGACTTCCATATAGGTTTCTTCGGTGGTGCTGGCGTCGCGTACCTTGGACAGTTGCAGGACTTCGCCTTCGGCGATGATCCGCGTGGCCTGGGACAGGATGCGCATGACTGGCATCGAGCCGAGTTCGACCATCATTTCGAACGAGCGAGAGTACAGGAAGTCTCCCACCAGCACGCTGGGCGCATTGCCCCACATGGCGTTGGCGGTCGAGCGGCCACGGCGCATGCCGGACATGTCGACTACATCGTCATGCAGCAGGGTGGCGGTGTGCAGGAACTCGATGGTGGCAGCCAGCAGGCGCAAATCGTCGCCTTCGCGCCCCAGTGCCTTGCCACACAGCAGCACTAATAAAGGACGCAGGCGCTTGCCTCCGGCCGAAGTGATGTAGTCGCCGATTTTTGAAACCAGCGGCACTCGGGAAGTCAGCTGTTTCTTGATGATGCCGTCGACGGCGCTAAAATCGTCCGCCACCGCGCGGTAGAAAGCTTGGGGTTGCATCAGCGACAGGTGCTCCAGAAGGGTTGCGCGGCATGCTAGGACCCGCGTCCGCAGGTGTCAAGGCGCGGTCCTGGCGGGACTCCGCGCCGCCTGAACGGCACTTGCATCGCTATTGTGCCTTGCGTACAATCGCGCACCCTGAACTTCCTGGGCAGCACCTGCCTTACGCAATTGCACTTGGGCCGTTCCAGCCCCATGCAGCCATGCCAGCCAATACCTCTTCTTATAAAGAGCTGGGTGAGCAGGATTATCGGAGAAATACCATGTACGCAGTAATCGTTACCGGCGGTAAGCAATACAAGGTCGCTGAAGGTGAATACCTGAAGATCGAAAAACTGGAAATCGCCACTGGCGAATCCGTGACTTTTGACCGCGTTCTGTTGGTTGCCAATGGCGACGACGTGAACATCGGTGCACCTGTTGTTGCTGGCGCAACCGTCAAGGCTGAAGTGATCTCCCAAGGTCGTCACGATAAAGTCCGCATCATCAAGTTCCGTCGCCGTAAGCACCACATGAAGCGTATGGGCCACCGCCAGTGGTTCACCGAGATCAAAATCACCGGTATTCAGGCTTAATTTCAGCCTAATTCCTCACTAGGAGAATTGAACTCATGGCACACAAAAAAGCTGGTGGTAGTACTCGTAACGGTCGCGACTCAGAAGCCAAACGCCTTGGCGTGAAGATGTATGGCGGCCAGGTCATCAAGGCCGGCAACATCATCGTGCGTCAGCGCGGCACCCAATTCCACGCTGGCTACGGCGTTGGCATGGGTAAAGATCACACCCTGTTCGCGAAAATCGAAGGCGTGATCAAGTTTGAAGTAAAAGGCGCCTTCGGTCGTCGTTACGTGAGCGTCGTCGCAGCTTAATTGCGCGATCGCTGGAAAAGCCCTGTCTCGCGACGGGGCTTTTTCGTTTGTGGGATGAGTCTCTTGCAAAACTGTTTGTACGAGCTGCCAGCGTTGGATGTTTCGGTCGTTGATTGAGGTCGCTGCGCTCATTTTTGCAAGAGTCTTATGTCTTGGTTTCTTCAGCTCGCCCGTGCGGCGAGAGGCGTTTGATCATGAAGTTTGTTGATGAAGTTTCGATTCGAGTAAAAGCTGGCGACGGCGGCAATGGCTGCATGAGTTTCCGTCGGGAAAAATTCATCGAGAACGGTGGCCCCAACGGCGGTGATGGTGGTGACGGTGGCTCGATCTACATGGTTGCCGACGAAAACCTCAACACCCTGGTGGACTACCGTTATACCCGGCACTTCGATGCCGAGCGCGGCTCCAACGGTGGCAGCACCGACTGCACCGGCAAGAAGGGTGAGGATCTGGAGCTGCGAGTTCCGGTTGGTACCACCATCATTGATGCCGGTACTCAGGAAGTCATCGGCGACCTGACCAAGGCTGGTCAGCGTCTGATGGTGGTGCAGGGTGGCTGGCACGGCCTGGGTAACACCCGGTTCAAGTCCAGTACCAACCGTGCGCCACGACAGACCACGCCGGGCAAACCGGGTGAGCAGCGTGATCTCAAGCTGGAATTGAAGGTGTTGGCGGACGTCGGTCTGTTGGGTTTACCGAATGCCGGTAAAAGTACCTTCATTCGCTCGGTTTCCGCCGCCAAGCCGAAAGTGGCCGACTACCCGTTCACCACGCTGGTGCCAAACCTGGGCGTGGTCAGTGTCGACCGCTGGAAGAGTTTCGTGATCGCCGATATTCCTGGTCTGATCGAAGGGGCTTCCGATGGTGCTGGCCTGGGGATTCGCTTCCTCAAGCACTTGGCGCGTACACGCATCCTGCTGCACCTGGTGGACATGGCGCCGCTGGATGAAAGCAGTCCGGCGGATGCGGCTGAAGTGATTGTCAATGAATTGGTCAAGTTCAGTCCGTCTCTGGCTGAGCGTGAGCGCTGGCTGGTGCTGAACAAGAGCGACCAGATCCTTGAGGAGGAGCACGAGGAGCGCGTCAAGGAGATCGTTGATCGCCTGGAGTGGACTGGCCCGGTGTATGTGATTTCGGCCATCTCCAAGGATGGTACCGAGCGTCTGAGTCGCGACATCATGCGTTATCTGGAAGATCGTGCTGATCGCCTGGCAGCTGACCCGGCCTACGCCGATGAGTTGGCTGAGCTGGATCAGCGCATCGAAGATGAGGCGCGTGCCCAGTTGCAAGCGCTGGATGATCAGCGTGCCCTGCGCCGCAGCGGCGTCAAGAGTGTCCACGACATCGGCGACGATGATTGGGATGAAGAAGATGTGGATGACGAGGACGGCCCGGAAATCATCTACGTCCGCGACTGATCCTGTGGGTGCGGGCTCGCCCGCGAACACGGTTTATCTGGGCGGGCGCGGTGTTATCATCGCTGCCAGCCAGCTCCCAAGGCGCCGCTCATTCGAGCGGCGTTTTGGTATCTGCAAGGCTTAAATACGAATAACCCCATGAGTGGCGCTCGGTCGCGCCGCTCGCTGGCAAAGGTTGAATAAGATGCGGAGCAAGGTGACGGGTGCGCAGCGCTGGGTCGTTAAGATCGGCAGTGCACTGCTGACGGCGGACGGCAAAGGACTGGATCGCGCGGCAATGGGCGTGTGGGTCGAGCAGATGGTGGCCTTGCATGAGGCCGGTGTCGAATTGGTACTGGTCTCTTCGGGCGCCGTGGCGGCCGGAATGAGTCGCCTTGGCTGGACCGCACGACCGAGTGCGATGCATGAGCTGCAGGCGGCTGCGGCTATCGGCCAGATGGGTCTGGTGCAGGCCTGGGAGTCGAGCTTTGCCGAGCATGGTCGGCATACGGCGCAAATTCTCCTGACCCATGACGACCTGTCGGACCGTAAGCGTTACCTCAATGCTCGCAGTACCCTGCGGGCGCTGGTGGAGCTCAAGGTGATTCCGGTGATCAATGAAAATGACACCGTGGTGACCGATGAAATCCGCTTCGGCGATAACGACACCCTGGCGGCGCTGGTGGCCAATCTAGTGGAGGCTGACCTGCTGGTAATCCTCACTGATCGCGATGGGATGTTCGATGCCGATCCGCGCAACAATCCCGATGCGCAGCTGATTTACGAGGCGCGGGCCGATGATCCGGCGCTGGACGCCGTGGCTGGTGGTACCGGTGGGGCGTTGGGGCGTGGCGGTATGCAAACCAAGCTGCGAGCGGCGCGGCTGGCGGCGCGCTCCGGGGCGCACACCATTATTGTTGGTGGGCGTCTGGAGCGGGTACTGGATCGCCTGAAGGCGGGGGAGCGCATTGGTACCCTGCTGTCGCCGGAGCGTGGCATGTTGGCGGCGCGCAAGCAGTGGCTTGCCGGGCATCTGCAAACCCGCGGTACCCTGGTGCTGGATGAGGGGGCTGTGTCGGCCCTGTCTCAGGGCAACAAGAGTCTGTTGCCGGTGGGGGTCAAGCAGGTCCAGGGTGGTTTCCGTCGCGGCGAAATGGTGGTGTGCGTGGCGCCTGATGGGAGTGAAATTGCCCGTGGCCTGGCCAACTACAGTGCGCTTGAGGCGCAGAAAATCATCGGTCAGCCCTCTGATGCGATTGTCGGTGTCCTGGGTTATATGGCTGAGCCGGAATTGGTTCACCGCGATAACCTGATTCTGGTGTAAGTGACCTAAGGAAAAGCGAATGCGCATAGCAAAAGGATTGTTGGGTCTGCTCTTGGCGATGCCGCTCATGGTGTCGGCCGAGGAAATTGGTCAGGTGTCCACGGTGTTCAAATTTGTCGGGCCGAACGACCGGATCGTGGTCGAGGCTTTCGATGATCCCAAGGTGGATGGTGTGACTTGTTATCTGTCGCGAGCCAAGACGGGTGGTCTCAAGGGTGGGCTGGGCTTGGCGGAGGATCGTGCCGAGGCGTCCATTGCCTGTCGTCAGGTGGGGCCGATCGCGTTCAAGGGTGAGCTCAAGGATGGTGATGAGGTCTTCAAGGAGCGCACCTCGCTAGTGTTCAAGACCATGCAGGTGGTGCGCTTCCTCGATAAGAAGCGCAACACCCTGGTGTATCTGGTTTATAGCGATCGTGTGATCGAGGGTAGTCCGCAGAATGCGGTAACGGCGATCCCGATTCTGCCTTGGCCTCATCAGTGATCTGTTGAGCGCTGGCGAGCCGGCTCCTGTTGGGGGCTGGCTTGTTGTGGTGGGGTAAATTGCAGGCAATAAAAAACCGACCCTTGGGTCGGTTTTTTAACAAGCGTGTCGCTTAGGCTGCAGCAGCAAGGTTCAGAGCCTTGATGTGGCCATTCAGACGACCTTTATGGCGAGCAGCTTTGTTCTTGTGGATGATGCCTTTATCGGCCATACGGTCGATAACTGGCACTGCCAGAACATAAGCAGCTTGCGCTTTAGCAGCGTCTTTGGCGTCGATGGCCTTAACTACGTTCTTGATGTAGGTACGAACCATGGAACGCAGGCTGGCGTTGTGGCTGCGACGCTTCTCAGCCTGTTTTGCACGTTTTTTGGCGGAAGGTGTGTTGGCCACCGTCGAGCTCCTCGAAAGACTTTTTGGGAAATAGCAAACAAAATAGGCCGCGAATCATGCCGATGAGTTGAAGTCTTGTCAAGGGCAGCTGATGCGTTCCGCTGAGTGGTCGATCTGAAGAGGCGGGATATTTATTTCCGGCGCTTGACCTGTAAACTCGCGAGCTTTGGCTCTGTGCTGTTGCGGCGCGGAGTATCGCATAAGTGGGCGTCTTTTCGCCTGCTGTTTATCTACAGGCAAACAACCTTTTCATGAACCTGCTCAAGTCATTGGCCGCGGTCAGCTCTATCACGATGCTTTCCAGGGTACTGGGGTTTGTCCGCGATACCATCATCGCGCGCACGTTCGGCGCCGGGATGGCTACGGATGCCTTCTTCATTGCCTTCAAGTTGCCCAACCTGTTGCGGCGAATCTTTGCCGAGGGGGCCTTTTCCCAAGCCTTCGTGCCGATTCTGGCGGAGTACAAGAGTCAGCAGGGGGAGGAGGCGACTCGAACCTTCATTGCCTATGTCTCGGGCTTACTGACCCTGGTCCTGGCCCTGGTCACTGCCCTGGGCATCATCGCTGCACCCTGGGTGATCTGGGCGACGGCGCCGGGTTTTGTCGACTCCCCGGAAAAATTTGCCCTGACCTCCGATCTGCTCCGGGTGACCTTTCCTTATATATTGCTGATCTCGCTGTCTTCCCTGGCCGGGGCGATTCTCAATACCTGGAATCGCTTCTCGGTGCCGGCGTTCGTGCCGACCCTGCTCAACGTCAGCATGATCATCTTTGCGGTGTTCCTGACGCCTTACTTCGATCCGCCGGTCATGGCCCTGGGTTGGGCGGTGCTGGCCGGTGGCCTGGCGCAGTTGCTCTATCAACTGCCGCATCTGAAGAAGATCGGCATGCTGGTGCTGCCACGCCTGAATTTGCGTGATACCGGCGTCTGGCGGGTGCTGAAGCAAATGTTGCCGGCGATCCTCGGGGTCTCGGTGAGCCAGATTTCGCTGATTATCAACACTATCTTCGCCTCCTTTCTGGTGGCCGGTTCGGTGTCCTGGATGTATTACGCCGACCGCCTGATGGAGTTGCCGTCCGGTGTGCTGGGGGTGGCGCTGGGCACCATTCTGCTGCCGACCCTGGCCAAAACCTACGCTAGCAAGGACCGTCAAGAGTATTCGCGGATTCTCGATTGGGGCCTGCGCCTGTGTTTCATCCTGGTGTTGCCGTGCTCCCTGGCGCTGGGCATCCTCGCCGAGCCGCTGACCGTGTCACTGTTTCAGTACGGTGAATTCAGCGCTTTCGACGCGTCCATGACCCAGCGTGCCCTGGTGGCTTACGCCGTAGGTTTGCTGGGGATCATTGTGATCAAGGTGCTGGCGCCGGGGTTCTATGCGCAGCAGAACATTCGCACGCCGGTGAAGATCGCCATCTTTACGCTGATCGTCACCCAACTGCTCAACCTGGCGTTTATCGGTCCCTTGAAGCATGCGGGCCTGGCTCTGGCCATCAGTGCCGGGGCATGTATCAATGCCGGTCTTCTGTTCTATCAGTTGCGCAAGCAGCAGATGTTCCAGCCGCAACCCGGCTGGGGGGGATTCACCTTGAAGTTGCTGCTGGCGGTAGCCGTCATGTCCGCGGTATTGCTGGGCCTGATGCACTTCATGCCGGCTTGGGACCAGGGCCACATGCTCCAGCGTTTTCTGCGCCTGGGCATGCTAGTGGTGGCTGGGGTGGTGGCGTATTTCGGCATGTTGGCACTGCTGGGCTTCCGTTTGCGCGACTTCAATCGCAAGGCCTTGAACTGACGGCTGTTTAGCTACCAGGGCAGGGCAGACATCGGTTTTGTCGGTTCAACCACATTGGGTGCGGTGCTGCCTGTCGTCGGCCGCCGGGTGTGGTTATAATCGACCACTTTATGAGCAAGAAGCGCGTTATGCAGCTGGTTCGAGGCCTCCACAATCTGCGCCCCCAGCATCGGGGCTGCGTCGCCACTATTGGCAACTTTGACGGTGTTCACCGTGGTCACCAGGCTATCCTGGGCCGGCTGCGTGAACGTGCGCTCGAGTTGGGCGTGCCCAGCTGCGTGGTGATTTTCGAGCCCCAGCCGCGGGAGTTCTTTGCCCCCGAGACGGCCCCGGCGCGTCTGGCCCGCCTGCGTGACAAGCTGCAGTTGCTGGCTGATGCCGGTGTCGACCGGGTGTTATGCCTGGCCTTCAACCAGCGCCTGAGCAAGCTCAGCGCCAGCGAATTTGTCGAGCGAATCCTGGTAGACGGCCTCGGTGTACAGCACCTGGAAGTGGGTGATGACTTCCGCTTCGGTTGCGACCGGGTCGGCGATTTCGACTTCCTGCAGCAGGCCGGCGCGACCCACGGTTTTACCGTCGAGGCGGCGCAGACCGTCGAACTCGATGGCCTGCGCGTCAGCAGCACCCAGGTTCGTAATGCCCTGGCCGCTGCCGATTTCGATCTGGCCGAGCGTCTGCTGGGCCGTCCGTACCGGATTGCCGGTCGGGTACTGCACGGCCAGAAACTGGCGCGCCAGCTGGGAACGCCCACGGCCAATGTGCAGTTGAAACGCCGTCGCGTGCCGCTTTCCGGGGTGTACCTGGTGAGTGTCGAGATCGACGGCAAGACCTGGCCCGGCGTCGCCAATATCGGCGTGCGGCCCACGGTCGCAGGTGATGGCAAGGCCCACCTGGAAGTCCATCTTTTAGATTTTGCCGGCGATCTGTATGACCGGCGTTTGACGGTGGTTTTCCACCACAAGCTGCGTGAAGAGCAGCGTTTCGCCTCCCTGGAGGCGTTGAAGACGGCGATCAATGCGGATGTTGCCGCCGCCCGTGCCCAAGTGGCACGTATCCATAGCGCCAATCGCTAATGAAGAGCCTTAAATGACCGACTATAAAGCCACGTTAAACCTTCCGGACACCGCCTTCCCAATGAAGGCCGGCCTGCCTCAGCGCGAACCACAGATTCTGCAGCGTTGGGACAGCATTGGCCTGTACGGAAAGTTGCGCGAGATTGGCAAGGATCGTCCGAAATTCGTCCTGCACGACGGCCCTCCTTATGCCAACGGCACGATTCACATCGGTCATGCGCTGAACAAAATTCTCAAGGACATGATCCTGCGCTCGAAAACCCTGTCGGGTTTCGACGCGCCTTATGTTCCGGGCTGGGACTGCCACGGCCTGCCGATCGAGCACAAAGTCGAAGTGACCTACGGCAAGAACCTGGGCGCGGATAAAACCCGCGAACTGTGCCGTGCCTACGCCACCGAACAGATCGAGGGGCAGAAGTCCGAATTCATCCGTCTGGGCGTTTTGGGCGAGTGGGACAACCCCTACAAGACCATGAACTTCAAGAACGAGGCCGGTGAAATCCGCGCCTTGGCCGAAATCGTCAAGGGCGGTTTCGTGTTCAAGGGCCTCAAGCCTGTGAACTGGTGCTTCGACTGCGGTTCGGCCTTGGCCGAAGCGGAAGTCGAGTACGAAGACAAGAAGTCCTCGACCATCGACGTGGCCTTCCCGGTCGCTGACGACGTAAAGCTGGCTGAGGCCTTTGGTCTGGCAAGCCTGCCCAAGCCGGCCGCCATCGTCATCTGGACCACCACCCCATGGACCATCCCGGCCAACCAGGCGCTGAACGTGCACCCGGAATTCACCTACGCCCTGGTGGACGTCGGCGATCGCCTGCTGTTGCTGGCCGAGGAGATGGTCGAGGCGTGCCTGGCTCGCTACGAACTGCAAGGTTCGGTGATCGCCACCACTACCGGTACCGCGCTGGAACTGATCAACTTCCGTCACCCGTTCTATGACCGTCTGTCGCCGGTGTACCTGGCTGACTACGTGGAGCTGGGTTCGGGCACCGGCATTGTTCACTGCTCGCCCGCCTACGGCGTGGATGACTTTGTCATCTGCAAGAAGTACGGCATGGTGAATGACGACATCATCAACCCGGTGCAGAGCAATGGTGTTTACGCGCCTTCGCTGGAGTTCTTCGGCGGCCAGTTCATCTTCAAGGCCGACCCGTCGATCATCGAGAAGCTGCGCGAAGTCGGTGCACTGGTGCAATCCGACACTATCAAGCACAGCTACATGCACTGCTGGCGTCACAAGAGTCCGTTGATCTACCGTGCCACCGCGCAGTGGTTCATCGGCATGGACAAAGAGCCAGTCAGCGGAGACACCCTGCGTGCGCGCTCGCTCAAAGCGATCGAAGACACCAAGTTCGTCCCGGCCTGGGGGCAGGCGCGCCTGCATTCGATGATCGCCAACCGTCCGGACTGGTGCATTTCCCGCCAGCGCAATTGGGGCGTGCCGATCCCGTTCTTCCTGAACAAGGAAAGCGGCGAGCTGCACCCACGCACTGTCGAGCTGATGGAAGAAGTGGCTCAGCGTGTTGAGCAGGAAGGCATCGAAGCCTGGTTCAAGCTGGATGCCGCCGAGCTGCTGGGCGACGAAGCGCCGCTGTACGACAAGATCAGCGACACCCTCGACGTGTGGTTCGATTCCGGCACCACTCACTGGCACGTGCTGCGCGGATCGCACCCGATGGGCCACGTGAACGGCCCACGTGCCGACCTGTACCTGGAAGGCTCTGACCAACACCGCGGCTGGTTCCACTCTTCGCTGCTGACCGGTTGTGCCATCGACAACCACGCGCCGTACCGCGAACTGCTGACCCACGGTTTCACCGTCGACGAGACGGGCCGCAAGATGTCCAAGTCGCTGAAGAACGTGATCGAGCCGAAAAAGATCAACGACACCTTGGGCGCCGACATCATGCGTCTGTGGGTAGCTTCGACCGATTACTCGGGCGAAATCGCCGTGTCGGACCAGATCCTGGCCCGTAGCGCCGACGCCTACCGCCGTATCCGCAATACCGCACGCTTCCTGCTGTCGAACCTGACCGGCTTCAACCCGGCCACTGACATCCTGCCGGCCGAGGACATGCTTGCCCTGGACCGTTGGGCCGTGGACCGTACCCTGTTGCTGCAGCGCGAGTTGCAGGAGCACTACGGCGAATACCGCTTCTGGAACGTGTACTCGAAGATCCACAACTTCTGCGTGCAGGAGTTGGGTGGTTTCTACCTCGACATCATCAAGGACCGCCAGTACACCACCGGCGCCAACAGCAAGGCACGTCGTTCGGCGCAGACCGCGCTGTATCACATCTCTGAAGCGCTGGTGCGCTGGATCGCTCCGATCCTGGCCTTCACCGCCGACGAGCTGTGGGAATACCTGCCGGGCGAGCGCAACGAGTCTGTGATGCTCAACACCTGGTACGAAGGCCTGACCGAACTGCCGGCCGACTTCGAGCTGGGCCGCGAGTATTGGGAAGGCGTGATGGCGGTCAAGGTAGCGGTGAACAAGGAGCTGGAAGTTCAGCGTGCGGCCAAGGCCGTCGGTGGCAACCTGCAAGCCGAAGTCACCCTGTTTGCCGAGGATGGCCTGACCGCCGACTTGGCCAAACTGAGCAACGAGCTGCGTTTCGTACTGATCACCTCGACCGCCAGCCTGGCACCGTTTGCCCAGGCACCAGCAGACGCCGTGGCTACCGAAGTACCAGGCCTCAAGCTCAAAGTCGTCAAGTCGGCCTTCCCTAAGTGCGCCCGTTGCTGGCACTGCCGTGAAGACGTCGGCGTGAACCCTGAGCACCCGGAAATCTGCGGTCGTTGTGTGGATAACATCAGCGGTTCGGGCGAGGTTCGTCACTATGCCTAACGCCGCAGGCCGTTTTGGCCGTTTGGGCTGGCTGTGGTTGAGCGTGCTGGTCCTGGTCATTGACCAGGTCAGCAAGCTGCACTTCGAAAGTTCGCTGACCATGTACCAGCAGATCGTGGTGATCCCTGAGTACTTCAGCTGGACCCTGGCCTATAACACCGGTGCAGCCTTCAGCTTCCTTGCGGACAGCTCCGGCTGGCAGCGCTGGCTGTTCGCCCTGATCGCGATCGTGGTCAGCGCGGTGCTGGTGGTCTGGCTCAAGCGCCTGGGGCGTAACGAAACCTGGCTGGCCATCGCCCTGGCCCTGGTGCTGGGCGGTGCCCTGGGCAACCTGTATGACCGCATTGCCCTGGGCCATGTGATCGATTTCATCCTGGTGCACTGGCAGAACCGCTGGTACTTCCCGGCATTCAACTTCGCCGACAGTGCTATCACTGTTGGTGCAGTGATGCTGGCCCTGGATATGTTCAAGAGCAAGAAAACCGGAGAAGCCGTTCATGACTGAACAGGTATTGACTGAGCAACGCATCGGTCAGAACACGGAAGTCACTTTGCACTTCGCATTGCGCCTGGAGAACGGCGATACCGTAGACAGCACTTTCGACAAGGCCCCGGCGACCTTCAAGGTTGGCGATGGCAACCTGCTCCCTGGTTTCGAGGCGGCGCTGTTCGGCTTCAAGGCCGGTGACAAGCGCAACCTGACGATTGAGCCGGAAAACGCCTTTGGCCAGCCCAACCCGCAGAACGTGCAGGTCATCCCGCGTTCGCAGTTCCAGGACATGGAGTTGTCGGAAGGTTTGCTGGTGATCTTCAATGACGCGGCGAACACTGAGTTGCCGGGTGTGGTCAAAGCCTTCGATGATGCTCAAGTCACCGTCGACTTCAACCACCCGCTGGCCGGCAAGACCTTGACCTTCGACGTGGAAATCATCGACGTCAAAGCGCTTTAACCGTATCGCTGGCATGCCGTGCCCTATTCTGTAGGAGCCGGCTTGCCGGCGATCGGCTGTCTACAACGATCTAACTTCTTGCGCGCAAGACACGAGGCACAGCATGCAAATCAAACTCGCCAACCCCCGTGGCTTCTGCGCCGGTGTGGACCGGGCGATTGAAATCGTCAATCGCGCCCTGGAAGTCTTCGGGCCGCCGATCTACGTCCGGCATGAAGTGGTGCACAACAAATTTGTCGTGGAGGATCTGCGCAATCGTGGCGCGATCTTCGTCGAAGAGCTGGAGCAGGTGCCGGACGACGTCATCGTCATCTTCAGCGCCCACGGTGTCTCCCAGGCGGTGCGCAGCGAAGCCGCCGGCCGCGGTCTCAAGGTGTTCGATGCCACTTGCCCTTTGGTAACCAAGGTGCATATCGAGGTGGCGCGCTACAGCCGCGACGGTCGTGAGTGCATCCTCATCGGACACGCCGGCCACCCTGAAGTCGAAGGCACCATGGGACAGTACGACGCCAGCAACGGCGGCGCCATCTACCTGGTGGAAGACGAAAAGGATGTAGCCGAGCTGCAGGTGCAGAACCCCGAGCGCCTGGCGTTCGTGACCCAGACCACCTTGTCCATGGACGACACCAGCCGGGTGATCGATGCCCTGCGCACGCGTTTCCCGGCCATCGGCGGGCCGCGCAAGGACGATATCTGCTACGCCACGCAAAACCGTCAGGATGCGGTCAAGCAACTGGCCGACGAGTGCGATGTCGTGCTGGTGGTGGGCAGTCCCAACAGTTCGAACTCCAACCGCTTGCGCGAGCTGGCCGAGCGCATGGCCACTCCCGCCTACCTGATCGACGGTGCCGAGGACCTGCAGCGCAGCTGGTTCGATGGTGTCGAACGCATCGGTATCACCGCGGGGGCTTCGGCGCCGGAAGTCCTGGTGCGTGGGGTGATCCAGCAGTTGCAGGCCTGGGGCGCCACGGGTGCCGACGAGTTGGCCGGTCGCGAAGAGAACATCACCTTCTCCATGCCCAAAGAGCTGCGGGTTCGTTCCCTGCTCTGATCAGCCCACTCCCGCGCAAAGGGCCTGCTCAGCGGTTTCGCTGCGCAGGCTGACCCGCCCGCTGCGCGACAGCACCACTTGATGGCGACTGTGTTCCTGGTCGGCCTGGCAGATATGCAAGGTGCCGGCCTGGAAAGCGCCACTCGGTAGCAACGGATTGCCCTGGGCACTGAAACGCACGAAGTGCTGTACCGGACGGTTGCCCACAATCAGCACTTGCCCACCGCTCTGGCGTTCGATCAGCAGCGGATTCTTCGGGTCCTCCAAACCCTTGCCACTGACATCCAGAATGACGCGCCAGCCCTGGCTCCAGTCGTCGTTCAGGCTGTGTATCAGCGCGGTGCGCTGATACAGGATGGCCGCCGCCCGTGCATTGCGCAGGCCGCTGGCGAGTACCTGCGCCGCGTCCTGCTGTCGATTGGTACGCAATAGTTCACTGAGCGCAGCCGTGGACAGCGGCAGCAAAAGTGCCAGCAAGGCCAGCGCGGTCAGCAGTTCAATCAGGCTGAAGCCCTTTTCATGCATGGTGTCTCCTCCCTGGAGATGAGGCTTTCACGCTATCCGTGCGTAGGCGCTGAGCACATGATCAAAGCGCCTTTCTGGGATGGATCGAGTCGCAGCCCGTTATAGCCGATGCCTGTTCCAGGGCGGGTGGTGTATTTGCGTACAAAGGGTTTCAAGCCGTTGAAGCTGCTCGGCGCCTGGGCCGTTGCGCCTGTGTCTCAAGGGCGTGGGTTGTCGGCAAGGGGGCAGGGGGCAATGTATTGCGGGTTGTTCCGGGAGGCAGCCCGGGGCTGACTCTGGCACTAACCTTTGAAGTCGAGGGCATTGGCTTCCATCGTTTCTGCGGGCTCACACGATCCCGCTTCATCGGCTATCGGTGGTTGCCTCCATGGACCGAGGGGTGTGACGGAGACTGAAAGATGAGGGAGCGGCATGCACAGGATGGCATGACCCTGATCGAGGTGCTGGTGGCGCTGTTGATTCTCTCGGTGGGGCTGCTGGGGGCTGCCGCGGTCCAGATCAAGGCCCTGCAGTACACCGACAGTTCACGAATGAGCACCCAGGCCAGCTTTATCGCCTACGACATGCTTGACCGGATCCGTGCCAATGCGGCGGCCGACTATGGTGTTGTCACGCCCACCGTGGGCAGCCCGGGCAATGTGCGGGATCAGGACCTGCATGATTTTGCCGGCAACGTGGCGAACTTCGGTGGCCCGAGCGCCAAGGGCAGTATCGGTGTCAACCAGCAGGTCTACACCATCCGCATCACGTGGGACGATTCCCGGGCCGAGGGTCATCCGGAGAGTGAGCGCAGTCTGGTGCTCAGCAGCCGTGTGGCCGTGGATTCGGGAGGTGTTCGATGAGGTCGGGCAGCCATGGTTTTGGCCTGGTGGAGATAATGCTGGCACTGGCTTTGAGCCTGGT
This sequence comes from Pseudomonas sp. JDS08PS003, assembly GCF_045013505.1. Taxonomy (NCBI): domain Bacteria; kingdom Pseudomonadati; phylum Pseudomonadota; class Gammaproteobacteria; order Pseudomonadales; family Pseudomonadaceae; genus Pseudomonas; species Pseudomonas sp. JDS08PS003. The sequence continues at coordinate 6,228,826 of NZ_CP120724.1, read as the reverse complement.
ACTGGTGCTGGGTGTGGCTCAGGTATTTATCGCGGCAAAGGCTACTTACCTTAGCCAGAACGCCTCGGCCTACCTGCAGGAGGATGCGCGTTTTGTTCTGAGCAAGATGCTCCAGGAAATTCGCATGACGGGACTTTTCGGTTGCCTGCGCACCGTCAGTGATCGCAGTACGGCAAAGGAGTTTTCCCGCTACGCAGCCACCCCGATTCAGTGGAGCAATGTCGAGCGCAAGCTGACCTTGGTCACCGCCGACATCGGTGATGATGGTGGGGCGCCGACCTGGAGCCTGGTCACCGACTGTCGGCGCAGCGCCGTGGTCTATTCGGGGGCTCATCAAGGGGGTAGCGGGCAACAGGTCCTGGCCTTGCGTCGGCTTTTCTATAGCTTCCAGGACCATCAACTAATGCTGGGCAGCGGCTTGGGCAGGCAGCAGGCGGTGCTGTTGGATAATGTCGAGGCCTTCGATGTTAGTTTCGGCATGGCCCGTACCGCAACGGATAATGCCGCCTCCAGCTACAGCCGCAACCCGGTAGATCCAGCACGTATCCGCAGCGTGCGGCTGCAACTGATCTTGGCTGATCCCCAGAAGCGTGTGCGTCCACAGCGCTTTACGCTAGTGGCGGCCTTGCGTAACAGGTTGCCCTGATGCCTGGCGTCAATGGAGCAGGGCGCTCCAGGGAGAGAGGCATGGCGCTGTTGGTGAGCCTGGTGTTCTTGCTGCTGCTGACCATGATCGGCCTGTCATCGCTGCAGAACGCCATCCTCCAGGAAAAGATGAGCGCCAGCCTGACCTTGAACAACCGCGCATTCCAGGCTGCAGAAACCGCCTTGCGCCTGGGGGAAAACGCAGTGCGCATGGATGACTATCGTTTGCCGGTATGCGCCGGTCCTTCTCAATGTGTCCCTCCCGCTGAGTCTGCAGCGGTCAGCAGCGCAGGCTTCAACAGTGTTTCCGCCGTGACCTGGATCGCCACCGGAGAGGGTTTCTATGGGGTACAGAACCTGGGTGCTTCTGCGGATGCGGTCAACTTGCCGATCAATACCGCCGCCACCTTGTATCGAGTGACTGCAGTGGGTTTGGCTGGTCATTCGCGCAGCGTGTTGGAGAGCATTTATGCCAAGTATTGAACCCGGCTCGAAAGGTCGTCGGCTTTTGCTCGCCGTTGCCGCTACGTTGCTGGGCAGTTTGTGGCAGGGGGCACCTGCTCAGGCTTGCTGCCCCGCCGATAGCCCGCTCCCAGGCGCGGTTGCAGTGGCGCCTGAAGTCGTAACCAGCATTCCTTATGTTCGGCAGTTAACTGCGCCCGTAGCACGCAGACCGGTCTGGCCTTGTGCAGCAGTAGGTAGTACCGGCCAGCCCATGGGTGTGATTCCGTGGCGGTTGGAGCATGTTCGTGACACTAGGCGGGTGGCCTGCACGCCCCTGAAGTTCAAGGCCGGTGGCCCCGACTCAAACACTGGCGGCGGGAAATTGATCGAGCTGCAAGCGTTCAGCGGTAAGATGCTCGACGCTGCGGTTGCGGATACCCATGGCACCCGCAAGAGCATCCGCGATTCCAGTGCTGGCATCAGCGCTCGGGTGGAAAAAACCGGCGGTGGCAGCCGGCGCATCCTGTGGCGACAAATTCAGTAAGCGAGATTCTTGACCATGCGCAGATTCAACCAAGGGCTCACCCTGATCGAAATCATGATCGTGATTGCGATCATCGGTCTGGTCCTTACCTTGAGCCTTCCCAGCATCACCGAATACACGAAGAAGCCCCATCGCAGTGAAATTGCCGTGCTGCTCACCGAGCAGGCGCAGCAGCTTGAGCGCCACTTCTCCAAGACCGGTGCTTACAGCAACGCCCCGGATCTGAGTGCCGGTAATGATTACTACAGCATCACTCCGACTCTGAGCGACAGCGGGTTCTCGCTGACCGCGACGCCAAAAGCCGATGGAGTGATGGCGGGTGACAAATGCGGCAACTTCAGCATCGATCAGACAGGTGCCACCAGCATCAGCGGTCAGGCCGACGGTCTGGCGGCGAAGGATTGCTGGGGACGCTGAGTCCCTGTATCGGGGAGCTGCGGCGCCCACTGTCTTTCTCATGATTGGATCGGATTATGGCTAAGCAACAGCAAGTGCTGGTGGTGGGCGGCGGAGTGATCGGCCTGCTCACTGCTTTCAATCTGGCATCCCAGGGTCAGCAGGTGCGGCTTGTAGAGCGTTCGGACCTGGGACGCGAGTCGTCGTGGGCCGGCGGAGGCATCGTCTCGCCGCTGTACCCTTGGCGCTACAGCCCGGCAGTCACGGCGCTGGCTCATTGGTCCCAGGACTTTTATCCACAGCTGGCGGAGCAATTGCTGGGGGCCACCGGGGTCGACCCCGAGGTGCATACCACCGGGCTCTACTGGCTGGACCTGGACGATGAGGCTCAGGCCTTGCAATGGGCGCAGCGTGAGGGGCGGCCACTGAGTGCTGTGGATATCTCGGCGGTACATGATGGGGTGCCGGTGCTGGGCAGCGGCTACCAGCGGGCGATCTACATGGCCGATGTGGCCAATGTGCGTAATCCGCGGCTGGTCAAATCCCTCAAGGCCGCTTTGCAGGCTTTGCCCAACGTGCACATCGACGAGCAGTGCAGCGTCAGCGGCTTTATTTGTGAAGGCCGGCAGGTGGTAGGCGTGCACAGTTCGCTGGGTGAGATTCGCGCCGATCAGGTGGTGCTCTGCGCGGGGGCCTGGAGTGGGGAGTTGCTGGGCAGTCTGGGGCTTGTACTGCCGGTGGAGCCGGTCAAAGGGCAGATGATCCTGTACAAATGCGCTGCCGACTTCCTGTCCAGCATGGTCCTGGCCAAGGGCCGTTATGCGATTCCCCGGCGTGACGGACACATCCTGGTGGGCAGTACCCTGGAGCACGAAGGGTTCGACAAGACGCCGACTGCATCCGCTCTGGAAAGTCTCAAGGCTTCTGCTGTCGAGCTGATTCCAGCACTGGCGGACGCTGAGGTAGTGGGGCATTGGGCCGGGCTGCGTCCGGGGTCACCAGAGGGCATTCCCTACATCGGGCCAGTTCCAGGATTTGCCGGTTTGTGGCTCAACTGCGGGCATTACCGTAACGGCTTGGTGCTGGCGCCCGCTTCCTGCCAACTCTTCTGCAACCTGCTGCTGGGACAGGCACCGATTATTGATCCGGCACCCTATGCGCCCGAAGGTCGAATTTAATCCAGGCCGAGCTTTTTCATGCGGTAACGCATCGAACGCAGGGACAGACTCAGGCGTCGGGCCGCCGCTGTACGGTTCCAGCGATTTTCCTCCAGGGCCTGGAGCAGCAGATGGCGCTCCACCTGTTGCAGGTGCAGCGCGAGGTCCAGGTTGGGGAGGCGCGAGGGAGAAGGGGGGGCCTGGTTTTCACTGACAGGCAGATGCAGGTCGGCCAGTTCAATCCACGGGCCCTCGCAAAGGGTCTGGGCCCGTTCCAGTAGGTTCTCCAGTTCACGTACGTTGCCGGGAAAGTCGTAGCGCTCCAGGGCTTGCAGTGCTTGCCGGTGTAGTTGGGTGGCAGGCTTGTCGCTGGCGTCGGCCAGGCGTTGCAGAATGTGCCGCGCCAGTATCCCGATATCGTCCGGGCGCTCGCGCAGGGCGGGGACTCGCAGTTCGATGACATTCAGGCGGTAGTAGAGATCCTGGCGAAAGCGGCCGGACTCTACCTCGCACTTCAGGTCCTTGTGAGTGGCGCAGAGAATCCGCACATCGACGGCTCTTTCCTCCTGGCTGCCTAGCGGGCGCACGGACTTTTCCTGTAGCGCACGCAGGAGCTTCACCTGCATGGCAAGAGGCAGGTCGGCGACCTCGTCGAGGAACAGGGTGCCCCCCTGAGCGGCCTGGAACAGACCGGGCTGATCAGTCAGGGCGCCGCTGAAGCTGCCTTTGCGGTGACCGAAAAACTCACTCTCCATCAATTCGCCAGGAATGGCCCCACAGTTGACCGGAATGAAGGGCTCCCTGGCCCTGGGGCCCAACTGGTGGATCAGGCGTGCCACTCGCTCTTTGCCACTGCCGGATTCGCCGCTGATGTAGACCGCCGCCAGGCTGGGGGCCAACTTGTCGATGTGTCGGCGCAGGTTGTCCATGGGCAGTGAGTCCCCCAACAACTGATGCTCGGGTAGGTTTTTTGTGGCAGTGGACAGCCGTTTCAGCCTGCTGCTTATCCATTCTCGGAGGCGCACGGGGTGAAGAGGCTTGTGCAACAGGTCGCAAGCCCCGGCTTCCAGGGCTCTGGCCTGCATGCCAGGGGCATCGCTTAAAAGCGCGACCGGCAGTTGAGGGTGGCATTGGCGAATATGCAGCAGCAGATCCAGTCCGCTGCCATCCGGCAGATGCAGGTCGGTCAGGCACAGGTCGAAGTGCTCTCGGGCCAGGTGAGCCCGGGCTTCCTGCAAGGTGCGGGCACTTTGGGTGTGCAGGCGCATGCGGCCGAGGGTGATTTCCACCAGGGCGCGGACTTCCGTGGCCTCATCGACCACCAGCACCCTGTGCATTGGGCTCATGGCGGCTGCCGTTTTCATTGGTGAGTCAACAGCGGGCAATAGCGCCCGTGTTGGGGGGCGAGAGTTCAGTCTAGGCCGCCAGGATGGGCGGCGCAGGGGGCTGGGGGCGGGTTATTTTGTCGCCAATTGTGCGGGCGATCAGGTAGGACTCAGCGTTGCTGGTTGTCCGGGCCCTGCTCCAGATGCGCCTGGCTGCAGTACCACTGTTGCGACAGGCTCAGCGCCCGGTCCTGAGGCAGATGTACGCCGCAGTGGGCGCAGCGCACCATTGGCGTGCTGGCCGGCTCGTGGGGTGTGCGGGGAGTTGCAGCGGGGCGCTTGAATTTGCGCCAGAACCATACCGCAGCGGCAATCAGAGCGATCCAGAACAGTAGACGAACCATGGTGACCAGCTTTATGGGAAAAAGAGCGAGCAGTTTATCCAAGCGCCCGGCGGGCGCACAGGCCCATAAAGCTGCGGGCATGAAAAAGGGAGACTTAAAGTCTCCCTTTTTTTACTGCGGCACTGTTCAGTCGAACACGCCGAAGGTCATGTAGCTGAACCAGGAGCGGTCACTGTTGTTGCCAGTAGCCTCGTGCTCTTCTTCCTCGACCACGTCGCCATTGCTGTCTTTAGGCTTGAGCTCCGACGGGATCGCGTCCTTGGCATCCTGGTACTGCTTCATCACGTCCTGGTTGGCGCGGGTTTCTCCCGGCGGCAGCGGTGGACGGGACTCGATCAGGCCCAGGGTGGCTTTGCTCAGCCAGGAGCGGTTGTCGGCTTCGGCCACTCGTGGCACGAACTGACCGTCAACCAGACTTGGGTGGTTCGGGTAGTTGAGCTTCAGGGTTTCCAGGCTGGTGGCAGCCAGTTCGTCCAGATGCAGGCGCTGATAGGCCTCGGTCATCACCGCCAGGCCGTCACCCACGGAAGGGGTTTCCTGGAAGTTTTCCACCACATAGCGGCCACGGTTGGCGGCGGCGACATAGGCCTGACGGGTCAGGTAATAGTCGGCCACGTGGATTTCGTAGGCAGCCAGCAGGTTGCGCAGGTAAATCATGCGCTGCTTGGCGTCCGGGGCGTAGCGGCTGTTGGGGAAGCGGCTGGTGAGTTGGGCGAACTCGTTGTAGGAGTCGCGGGCGGCACCCGGGTCACGCTTGGTCATGTCCAGTGGCAGGAAGCGCGCCAGCAGGCCTACGTCCTGGTCGAAGGAGGTCAGGCCCTTGAGGTAGTAGGCGTAGTCCACGTTCGGGTGCTGGGGGTGCAGGCGAATGAAGCGCTCGGCGGCGGATTTCGCGGCCTCGGGCTCGGCATTCTTGTAGTTGGCGTAGATCAGCTCGAGCTGTGCCTGATCGGCGTAGCGACCAAAGGGATAGCGCGATTCCAGGGCCTTGAGCTTGGCGGTGGCGCTGGTAAAGCTGTGGTTGTCCAGGTCGGTCTGCGCCTGCTGGTACAACTCGACTTCGCTCAGGTTTTCGTCAACGACTTCCTTCGATGAGCAAGCAGCGGTCAGTGCGAGGATGGCGATCAGCAGCAGGTGTTTCACTTGCATGGCGGCTTGCGTCCCTATGACGGCCGCTGTCTTGGGCGGGGCCGTCCTGTTATGATGAGCGCCCCGTTGAAAGCCTCGGGGCAAAAGACGCCGTATTTAACCACAAGCGCGCAGCCGAAACCAAAGGCTGTGCCGACGCCCAGTCCGAGCATGTCCGATAAAATTGAACTTCGCGCAGAGGTGCCGTCCGAACTGGGCGGTCAACGCCTCGATCAAGTCGCCGCCCAACTATTCGCTGAGCATTCGCGCTCGCGCCTTTCCGCCTGGATCAAAGACGGCCGCCTGACTGTGGACGGAGCGGTGATCCGCCCTCGGGACATCGTGCACGGCGGTGCCGTTCTCGAACTGACCGCCGAGCAGGAGGCCCAGGGTGAGTGGATCGCCCAGGACATCGAGCTGGACATCGTCTATGAAGACGATGACATCCTGGTGATCAACAAGCCTGCGGGCCTGGTGGTGCACCCGGCTGCCGGCCATGCCGATGGCACCCTGCTCAATGCCCTGCTGCATCACATCCCCGACATTATCAATGTGCCGCGGGCGGGTATCGTCCACCGTCTGGACAAGGACACCACCGGTCTGATGGTGGTGGCCAAGACTATTCAAGCGCAGACCCAGTTGGTGGCTCAGTTGCAGAGCCGCAGCGTCAGCCGCATCTATGAATGCATCGTGATTGGTGTAGTGACTGCGGGGGGCAAGATCAATGCGCCCATCGGTCGCCACGGCCAGCAGCGCCAGCGCATGGCGGTGATGGAGGGTGGCAAGCAGGCTGTCAGCCACTACCGCGTGCTGGAACGCTTCCGTTCCCATACCCACGTGCGGGTCAAGTTGGAAACCGGTCGCACCCACCAGATCCGGGTGCACATGGCGCACATCAATTTCCCGTTGGTGGGCGATCCGGCTTACGGCGGTCGCTTCCGCATTCCGCCGGCGGCCAGCCAGACCATGGTCGAGTCGCTGAAAAACTTCCCGCGTCAGGCCCTGCACGCGCGTTTCCTGGAGTTGGACCATCCGACCACCGGTCAACGCATGAGCTGGGAGTCGCCGTTGCCGGATGACTTCGTCTGGCTGTTGTCGCTGCTCAAGCAGGACCGTGAGGCGTTCATCGGATGAGTGATTGGCTGATTCCTGACTGGCCCGCGCCGGCCGGGGTCAAAGCCTGTGTTACCACCCGCGATGGCGGCGTCAGCCTGGCGCCGTTCGACAGCCTCAATCTGGGAGACCACGTTGAGGATCAGCCTCAAGCGGTGGCCGAGAATCGCCGGCGCCTGACCGAGCACTTCGATATAGCCCCGGCCTGGTTGCAGCAGGTGCATGGGGTCGCTGTGGCCCACGCCGATCCTGGCGTAGTGGTCTGCGCCGATGCCAGCTGGTCTGCCACGCCCGGCGTTGCCTGTACGGTGATGACCGCCGACTGCCTGCCTGCGTTGTTCTGCAACCGTGCCGGAACCCGGGTCGCGGCAGCCCATGCCGGCTGGCGCGGGCTGGCAGCCGGCGTGCTGGAAGCCACTCTCGACAGCTTGGATGTATCGCCCGCTGAGGTACTGGTATGGCTGGGACCCGCCATAGGCGCACAGAGCTTTGAGGTCGGGGCGGAAGTGCGTGAAGCGTTCGTTGCCCAATTGGCGGCAGCGGAGCAAGCCTTTGTCCCTAGTGTCAATGCCGGGCGCTTCATGGCCGATATCTATCAGTTGGCGCGCCTGCGTCTGGCGGCCCGAGGTGTGACGGCGGTCTATGGCGGTGGCTACTGTACGGTGACCGACCCACGCTTCTTCTCTTATCGACGCAGCCCGCGTACTGGGCGTTTCGCCTCCCTTATCTGGCTTGAGCGCTAGACTAATCTGACTTGCGTCAAGCAGCTGACGCTTGAATCTCCCAGAATCGACCGCATCTAGAGAATCATCTGGCAGGTTTCTCTATTTAGGTGTGTCCATCGCTCCGGCCTGCTCAAAAGGAAGGTGACTAATGCGTATAGACCGATTAACCAGCAAATTGCAGCTGGCTTTATCCGATTCTCAATCCCTGGCGGTTGGCCTCGATCATCCAGCCATTGAACCGGCGCACCTGATGCAAGCGCTGCTTGAACAGCAGGGCGGCTCAATCAAGCCCTTGCTGATGCAAGTGGGCTTTGACGTCAACAGCCTGCGCAAGGAACTGAGCAAAGAGCTCGACCAACTGCCGAAAATCCAGAACCCCACTGGCGACGTGAACATGTCCCAGGATCTGGCGCGCCTGCTCAACCAGGCCGACCGCCTGGCGCAGCAGAAAGGTGACCAGTTCATTTCCAGTGAGCTGGTGCTGCTGGCAGCCATGGACGAAAACAGCAAGCTCGGCAAATTGTTGCTGGGTCAGGGCGTGAGCAAGAAAGCCCTGGAAAACGCCATCAATAACCTGCGCGGCGGCGAGGCGGTGAATGATGCCAACGTCGAGGAGTCGCGTCAGGCCTTGGATAAATACACCGTCGACCTGACCAAGCGTGCCGAAGACGGCAAGCTCGATCCGGTGATCGGCCGTGACGATGAAATTCGCCGGACCATCCAGGTACTGCAACGCCGGACCAAGAACAACCCGGTATTGATCGGTGAGCCCGGTGTGGGCAAGACCGCCATCGCCGAGGGCCTGGCCCAGCGAATCATCAATGGCGAAGTGCCCGATGGCCTGAAAGGCAAACGTCTGCTGTCCCTGGATATGGGCGCGCTGATTGCCGGTGCCAAGTACCGTGGCGAGTTTGAAGAGCGCCTGAAGTCCCTGCTTAACGAGCTGTCGAAGCAGGAAGGGCAGATCATCCTGTTTATCGACGAACTGCACACCATGGTCGGCGCCGGCAAGGGCGAGGGCTCGATGGATGCGGGCAACATGCTCAAGCCGGCCCTGGCCCGTGGCGAGTTGCATTGTGTGGGTGCCACCACGCTCAACGAGTACCGCCAATATATAGAGAAGGATGCAGCCCTCGAGCGACGCTTCCAGAAAGTGTTGGTGGATGAGCCGAGCGAGGAGGACACCATTGCCATCCTCCGCGGCCTGAAGGAGCGCTATGAAGTGCACCACAAGGTGGCGATCACCGACGGTGCGATCATTGCTGCGGCCAAGCTCAGCCACCGCTATATCACTGACCGGCAACTACCGGACAAGGCCATCGACCTGATCGACGAGGCTGCCAGCCGCATCCGCATGGAGATCGATTCCAAGCCGGAAGTGCTGGATCGTCTGGAGCGGCGCCTGATTCAACTGAAAGTCGAATCCCAGGCGCTGAAGAAGGAAGACGACGAGGCGGCGATCAAGCGCCTGGAAAAACTCCAGGAAGAGATTGTCCGACTGGAGCGCGAGTACGCTGACCTGGAAGAAGTCTGGACCTCGGAAAAAGCCGAAGTGCAGGGTTCCGCGCAGATCCAGCAGAAAATCGAGCAGTCGCGGCAGGAACTGGAGGCGGCGCGGCGTAAAGGCGATCTGAACCGCATGGCTGAGCTGCAGTACGGGGTAATCCCGGATCTGGAACGCAGCCTGCAAATGGTCGACCAGCACGGCCACAGCGAGAACCAGTTGCTGCGCAGCAAGGTCACCGAGGAGGAAATCGCCGAGGTGGTGTCCAAGTGGACCGGTATTCCAGTGTCGAAAATGCTCGAAGGTGAGCGCGACAAGTTGCTGAAGATGGAAAGCCTGTTGCATCAACGGGTGATCGGCCAGAACGAGGCTGTGGTGGCAGTGGCCAACGCAGTGCGTCGCTCCCGGGCCGGCTTGTCCGATCCGAACCGGCCAAGTGGCTCGTTCATGTTTCTCGGCCCGACTGGGGTGGGTAAGACTGAACTGTGCAAGGCCCTGGCGGAATTCCTCTTCGACACAGAGGAGGCCATGGTGCGAATCGACATGTCCGAGTTCATGGAGAAACACTCCGTGGCTCGCTTGATCGGTGCGCCGCCTGGCTATGTCGGTTATGAAGAGGGCGGCTACCTGACCGAAGCCGTGCGTCGCAAGCCGTATTCGGTGATCCTGCTGGACGAAGTGGAAAAGGCCCATCCGGATGTGTTCAACATCCTCTTGCAGGTCCTGGAAGATGGCCGCCTGACGGACAGTCACGGGCGTACTGTGGACTTTCGCAACACGGTGATCGTCATGACCTCCAACCTGGGCTCGGCACAGATCCAGGAACTGGTAGGGGATCGCGAGGCGCAACGTGCGGCGGTGATGGACGCGGTGTCCACCCACTTCCGGCCGGAGTTCATCAACCGGGTCGACGAAGTGGTGATCTTCGAGCCTTTGGCGCGGGATCAGATCGCCGGTATCACGCAGATCCAGCTGGGTCGCCTGCGTAGCCGTCTGGCGGAGCGCGAGTTGAGCCTGGAGCTGAGTGACGAGGCCTTGGACAAGCTGATCGCCGTCGGTTACGACCCGGTGTATGGCGCGAGGCCGCTGAAGCGGGCGATCCAGCGCTGGATCGAGAACCCGTTGGCCCAGTTGATCCTGTCTGGTGGTTTCCTGCCAGGAGCGACAGTCACTGCGTCGGTGCAGGACGATGAAATCGTCTTTGCCTGATCGCACGGTGGCGTATTGATAAAGAGGCCTCGCATTACGAGGCCTTTTTTTTCACTAGGGCGTTGAACTGAAAGGAAAAGGCTTGTAAAGTGCGCCCCGCAGTCAGTCACCCTCAGGGTTTTTTCTGATCAGGAAGAAGCCGGCAATGAAGTCGCAAATCATTGTCTTAAAAGCAATTTAAGGGGTTGACAGGGGTTTTTAAGATTGTAAAATAGCGCGCCTCAGAGACATGAACGTAGCGATACGGGCAAGTCGAAGAGGATGAAGTAAAAACGTTGTAGCTTGAAATATGTAGTTCCGTGATAGCTCAGTCGGTAGAGCAAATGACTGTTAATCATTGGGTCCCAGGTTCGAGTCCTGGTCACGGAGCCAATTTCAAACCGGGGTATAGCGCAGTCCGGTAGCGCGCCTGCTTTGGGAGCAGGATGTCAGGAGTTCGAATCCCCTTACCCCGACCATTTTTGGGTCGTTAGCTCAGTTGGTAGAGCAGTTGGCTTTTAACCAATTGGTCGTAGGTTCGAATCCCACACGACCCACCATTTTTGAAACCAGTTCGCTGGAATCGAATCTTAAGATCAGAGGCCAAAAGCGCTGATCGAGGAAGGCGCCTCTTGTAGGTGCCTTTTTTTTACCGGGGTATAGCGCAGTCCGGTAGCGCGCCTGCTTTGGGAGCAGGATGTCAGGAGTTCGAATCCCCTTACCCCGACCATATTCACGAAAAAGGGCACCTCTAGAGGTGCCCTTTTTCGTTTGTCTGCAAAAAAGCGCTGAATCAAGGGGCCGCCCGGGAGGCAGCCGCCTTGTTGTCAGCCGAGGGGCAGTTCCTCCCAGGCCTTGCGTTGTTCAAGCAGGCGCTGTTCGAGGGTGACGATGGCCTGTTTCACCTGTTCCACGCATTCCGTGACCATGTCCAGGGACAGGTCAGGGCTCAGGCAGGCATCTTCTAGCTGGCGACAGCTCTCTACCAATTGTTCGCCCTTGACCACGCGCGCAGCACCCTTGATGCGGTGCGCCAACTCTGCCAGCTCGGCTGTCGCCTGCTTCTGGAGCGAGGTGTCGAGGCTCTGCATGTCCGTGCGATTGTTGCTGAGCAACTCACTCAAAATGTGATGCAACATCGTCGGTTCGCTGCCCACCAAGGTATGCAAGGACTCCAGGTCGAATACCCGGGGAGAGCGGGCGCTGGCTGGCTTCGGGGGCTGTTGGTTCTCGCGTTCCCCCTCATCGGCCTGTCCCATGGACAGCAGACGTTCTTCCAGCTCGTCCAGGCTGATGGGTTTGATCAGGCAATCATTCATTCCCGCCTGGATGCAACGCTCCACTTCCTCCTGCTGGGCGTCGGCGGTCAGGCCGATGATCATCATTGGCTCGCAGGCGTTGTCCCGTTCCTCCTGGCGAATTGCCCGGGTCATCTGGGCGCCATTCATGATCGGCATGTGACAGTCGGTGATGATCACGTCAAAGGCCTGCTCACGCCAGAGATGCAGTGCTTCCAGGCCGTTCTCCGCCTCGAACACGTCATGTCCGAGAAAGCACAGTTGTTGCTGCAGGACCTGGCGGTTCACCGGATGATCGTCCACCACCAGAATCTGCAAACGGTACATGTGGCGCTTCCTGACCTGAGGCGGACGCTCAGAGGTGGCCACGCGCTCCAGTGCTTGCAGGCGCAGCTCCACATCCACCCGGGTGCCATGGCCCAGGGCGCTGCTCATCGACACCTGTCCACCCATCATTTCGCACAGGGAACGGCAAATCACCAGGCCCAGGCCTGTGCCCTCGATGTTCTGCACATTGCGCTCTACTTGGGCGAACGGTTGGAACAGATGCTGCTGGCTGCAGGGAGAAATACCAATTCCCGAGTCTTCGACACTGAGCCTGACCCGTAGCAAAGAGTTTTCCACCAGATCGCCGGAGATGGTCACCTTGATAAAGCCGGCTTCGGTGAACTTGATGGCATTGCTCACCAGATTGGACAGGATCTGCTTGAAGCGCATCCCGTCCACCAGCACGTCGCCGTTGATGCTGGAGTCGATCTCGAGGATCAGGCTCAGGCATTTCTGCCGGGCGAGTCCCTCGAATACCCGGGCCACCGACTCCACCAGTTCGCGCAGGTTGGCGCGTTTTGGCGAGAGGCTCAGGCGTCCGGACTCGATGCGGGCGATGTCGAGGATATCGCCGATGAGCTCCAGCAGGCTTTTGGCCGAGCTGTAAGCGATTTCAATGCTGGAGCGCTCGATCCGATCGCTGTCGGCGCGTTTGAGCGCCAGTTCCAGAATGCCGATGATGGCGTTCATCGGCGTGCGTATTTCATGGCTCATGGTGGCCAGGAAGGTGGTCTTGGCCCGGCTGGCCTCGTCGGCGAGATTCTTCGCCTCCTTGAGCTCCTGGACCAGATGACGGTGCTTGGTAATGTCCAACCAGCCACAGATCACGCCCTTAGTGACACCGTTGGCGTCCTGGAATGGCTGAATCCAGTGCTCGATCCAGACGTCCTTTCCCTGCAATTGCACGGCATACACGGAGGTAATGGTCTTGCCGTCGTTGATCGCTTGCAGGTAGTTCTGGTGCAGGTCGGGCTCTGCTGAAAAGTGCTCATTGGGCAGTTGCTGCACGGTCTTGTTCAAGACTTCTTCGGCAGTCAGCCCGACGCTCTGCAGATAGCTGCGGTTGCAGGACAGCATGTTGCCTTCGATGTCCCGGATATAGAGGGCCGGAGGCATGTTTTCTGCCAGGGTCTCGATAAAGCGCAATTGTTCATTGAGGGTTTTCTCGGCCTTGACCCTGCGGCGCAGATAGACGACCCAGAGCAGCGACAGTAGAAGCAGCAACGAAGCGCCGGCAATGATCTCGGCGATCATCAACGCATAGTCGCGCCAGGTTTCGCTGCTCATGCCCGGTGGCGATCGCCAGTGGTTGGCGATGGCGTTCAAGTCGTCCGTCGGGAGGCTGATCAGTGCCTTGTCGAGGATGGACTGCAGTTCCGAATCGCTTCGTCGCAGGGCAAAGCTGGCGGTTGCCTGGCTGGTGTGAATCAGGTCGGCAACCGCCAGGCGATTCTGGAACAGGCGGACAATGTAGTAACGCGAGGCCGGTAATGACACCACTGCGGCATCGGCGCCGCCGGCATAGACCATGTTCATGGCGTCCAGCGAGGTACCAACTTCGATCACTTCGGCTTTCGGGTAGAGCTTGCGCACATGTTGCAGTGTCACGTGCCCGCTAGGGATGGCCAGGCGCTTGTCTGTCAGGTCCCCTGGCCGTTGTGCCTTGCCTTCTTTGTCGGTCTGGGTCACGAGGACGAAGGGGCTGGTCAGAAAGGGACGGGTAAAGCGCAGGTTGTCCTCACGTTGTGTACTGGCGGTCATGATGGCCAGGTCGGCCTCTGATTTGCGCAAGGCTTCAATCTGTTCCGGGTAGCCGCCGTTGCGAGCGGTGACTTGGAAGTACAGCCCGGTGCGCTGTGATATTACTTCCAGCAGTTCAGCGGTGACGCCCGAGAAAATGCCGTTAGCGTCGAAGAAGGCAATGGGCGCCAGGTCGTCATTGATCACCAGGCGTATCACCGGATTACGGGCGATCCAGCGCGACTCTTCAGGCGTCAGTGCCACCTTTTCGTCCGACGGAATGAAGCCGCTACCTACCCAGCGTCGACTCAGGCTGAGGAGCTTTTCCTTACCGATAGCGTCGATGCTCTGGTTGAGAATCCGCAGCAGGCGCTGGTTATCCTCTTGCAGCGCATAGCTGTAGCCGCCTCGGGAAAAGTCGGCGAAGCGCTCGAACTTGAGAAAGCCGTAGTAGGAACGATTGATACGGAAGTAGGCGCTGAGGACATCGTCCACGTACATGTCGGTATGACCAAAGGCGGCTGCGGCTATGGCCTCGTCATGGGTGGGATAGACCATCAAGCGGGCCAAGGGAAAGCGTGACTGCAGTTGCGCGCTGTGTTCCTGGGCCACAGAAACTCGTAATCCGGCCAGATTGGAGGGCGATTTGCGTGACTCATCATTGCGTTTGAACAGCGCCAAACGACCCTCGGCGAAAGGTCGGCTGAACCTGATGGCGTCGGCAGGCGGCTCGGAGCTGAAGCTGCCCAGCAGGTCGATGTTGTCAGTCTGCAACGCCTGCATGGCCTCGGCCCGGGTGGCGAAGGGTACGATCTTGATGCGAACCCCGAGCATCTGCCCAATCAAAGCGCTGACGTCAGCGGTAATGCCCTCGTAGTGATTGTCGTTGTAGCTGACGTTGAAGGGGGGCGGTTCTGTAGTCACGGCGCCGACTTTCAGTTCCGACTTGTGGCGCAGCCAGCGCCAGTCTTCATCCTCAAGGGCGAGGTCGTGGTGATCGAGGCGTACCGTGCTGTACAGCGTATTGGGCAACGTCGGAGGCTGGGCCGCTGCCGGTTGAGCACTCAATATCGCCAAGCAGATAAAAAGCCAGAAAAGTCGTGAATGCATGATCGCTTCAGATAGTAGGGGGCCAGATGACTCTATCAATGAGTAACAACGCAATGAGCGCGGGGCGGACGGTACAGGAACCTGTGCGACGGGTCGCCACTTTGATCTGTTGTCACAAGGGACTAACGGGTGCAGTAGGCAATGAAATGACTTTCCGGCATCGGCCGTGCGAACAGAAAACCCTGGGCTACTTCGCATCCCAGCTCCAGTAGGCGATCCTGCTGCTCGCGGGTTTCCACTCCTTCGATAATCAACGACATGCCCAATGAGCGGGCGAGCGCCACCGTATAGCTGATGACGGCGCTGCGTCTGGGTTGATGCCCCATCTTGCGCACGAAAGTGCCGTCAAGCTTGATCTGGCTGAAGGGCAGCTCGCACAGGCGATCCAGGGAGGAGTAGCCCGCACCGAAATCGTCCATGGCCAGGCCGCAGCCCATCACCCGCAGGCGTACCAGGTTCTCCAGGCTACTGGCGGGGGCGCTGATCAGGCTGGTTTCGGTGATTTCAAAGGTGATGCTGCTGGGTGGAACCTGAAACAGCGTGAGCAGTGAGGCGATGGATTCGGTCAGAGTCTGGGACGCCAGCTGTGATGGATGCAGATTGAACGAGAAACCCAGGGGGATGCCTTTTTGCGCCAGTTTGCGGCGCAGGGCCAGGCCCTGGTCGAACAGCTGCCAGAACAGGCGGTCCAGCAAGCAGTGGTGTTCCATGATGTGCAGGAAGTGTGAAGGCGGCAGTACTCCCAACTGTGGATGATTCCAGCGAGCCAGCGCTTCCGCACCCTGCAGAGACGCGTTGTCGAGTGTCACCTTGGGTTGGTAGTAGGGTTCGAATTCGCCGTTGTCCAGGCCGCGAATCACGTCCGTCAGGGTGGGGAGTTCGGACTTTTTCAGCGTTGTGACCAGACTGTGGCGCTGGTTCTGATAACGCGTCAGCAAGGTGGTCAGACGCTCCAGATTGAAGGGCTTGCCCAGATCACCGAGGAAGTTCAAGCCCAGGCGCTTGATCATCGAGACGGTGGTGTGTCGCAGAACCGGATCGATCTGGCTGCACAGGATCACCGAGTGCAGCTTTGCGCTTTGGCTGGCATGGCGCAGAAATGCCAAGCCGTCCATTCCGGGCATTTTCAAGTCACAGATGGCAATGTCCATCCTTTCGCACTGCTCCAGCAGCGCGAGTGCCTCACTGCCACTGGCCGCCTCATGCACCTGCCCGGGCATCACTTTTTTCAATGCCGTGACGGTAACCAGGCGTTGCAGCGGTTCATCTTCCAGAACCAGAACATTTAAATGTCGCATTGCCGGCTCATGTCATTATTTGACGGTCATAGTGCTTAAGGCTCTTGAGTCGCGGCCATGAGGCAAATCCCCATGTACAGTAGGAAATTTCCTATTGAAAAATCAGACCGTCTGATTCCTTAAGGAGAAGTCATTAACCCCTTGTATCGTTGGTTATTTGCCAGGAATCTGAATTTTCTGGGGGGCATCAAGGTATTACACACGCAATACCTATATGACATCAGCGTTTTATACAGATACGTAAGTTGCAGCTGATTGAGGTGCGGTTACGTATATTTTCCGGGCGGTCCGGCTCACCCGAAGGCCGGGTTTTTAAGGTGAAGTGACAATATGCACAGCGTATTGATAGTTGACGATCATCCCGTTGTTCGGCTCGCCGTTAAGGTTTTGCTGGAAAAGAACAACATGCGGGTGGTGGCCGAAACAGACAATGGATTGGATGCGCTGGAGCTGGTGCGCGAGCATGGGCCGGATGTGGTGATCCTTGATATCGGTATTCCCAAACTGGATGGCCTTAAGGTGCTTGCGCGCATCAAGGCACTGGGCCTGCCTACTGAAGTGCTGGTGCTGACCTCGCAGTCGATTGAGAGCTTCTGCCGACGCTGCATTCAGCTTGGTGCTCGGGGCTTTGTCAACAAGGAGGAGGACTTGGGCAATCTGGTAGTGGCTCTGAATGCAGTGTTGGCCGGTTACACCTTTTATCCGTCCCTGGCTTTGGACGTTTCCATTCCCGCAGCGGAGCAGCAGTCCGAGGCCGAGCAGATAGGCCAGCTGACCGATCGGGAAATGATTGTGTTGCAGTACCTGGCACAGGGTTATTCCAACAAGGCCATTGGAGAAAAACTGTTCTTGAGCAACAAGACAGTCAGCACCTACAAGACCCGACTGTTGCAGAAGCTGGGGTTGGGGTCGCAAGTAAGCCTGGCGGAGTTTGCCAAGCGCAATGCGTTGATTCCGTGAAGTGAACAGGGTCGGCTACTTGTAATGTCTGGTTTCACTTAGTTGTGTCTGTATCGCAACTGAACCATGGGGGCATGCTGATTTTGTTCTTTCTGCATGACTTGAAAAGTGCCAGGGCAGGCACCTAAGTGAAATGGACGGCATATGTTTTGATTGGGTTTCAGGGCCCATCCTGGATAAGCCCTGAAAGCTCTTGTTGCTTAAGATTTTTCTTGTTGGATTTCAGCGGTAATCGCTGCACTCTTCACGGTTTTTTTGCTTTGCAGATGCAGAGTCATCAAGAGAGCATTGAATATCCGAGCCGGGCGGTTCTGATCGTCGCTTCAGCGGTCGATGATGTTGTGCTGTGGTCCATAGGGTAGCCGGGTGATGTTTTCCGCGCCCAGGGAACTGACGATCAGAATGTCGTGCTCCCGATAGCCACCGGCACCTGGCCTGCCTTCGGGCAACCTGATCATCGGCTCCATGGACACCACCATGCCGGGCTCCAGCACTGTGTCCACGTCCTCACGAAACTCCAGCCCGGTCTCGCGTCCGTAGTAGTGATTGAGGATGCCGAACGAGTGGCCGTAGCCGAAGGTTCGGTATTGCAGCAGGTCGTGTTCCAGGTAGATTTCGTTCAACTCTCGGGCAATGTCGCTGCAGCGGACGCCGGGTTTGATCAACCGCAATCCGGCCTCATGCACCTTGAGGTTGATTTCCCAAACCCGCAGATGAGCGTCGGGGCAATGGCCAAGGAACAGTGTGCGCTCCAGCGCGGTGTAGTAACCGGCGATCATCGGGAAGCAGTTGAGGCTGAGGATCTCTCCCGGCCTGATTCGCCTCGAGGTCAGCGGATTGTGTGCGCCGTCGGTATTGATCCCTGATTGAAACCAGGTCCAGGTGTCCATCAATTCGGCTGCGGGAAAGGTCCTGGCGATTTCCCGAACCATGGCCTGTGTGGCGTGCAGGGCCACATCGTACTCCGGCACCTGATCCTGCAGGGCGTCGATGGCGGCGGCCCCACCGATGTCGGCGATGCGTGCGCCCTGGCGGATCAGCGCCTGTTCTTCTGCTGACTTGAGCATGCGCATGGTCATGCACTGCGCGGCGATATCCAGTAGTTGTGCCCGGGGATATAGCTCGACGAAGGCTTGGTGGCTGGGCAGGGTGAGCTGGTCGAACTCCAGGCCCAGCCGTGTTGCCTGGGGCAAGGCCTGTTTGACCGCAACGAAGAAATTGCCCCGTTGCCAGTCGGTGTAGACCACCTGAGCATCACAGACTGCGCGACGCCCAGGCTGCCCTCCGTCGATATTGGCGCTGATCAGCACCGTGCGCTCCCGGGTCACTACCAGGGCGTACTGGCGGCCGAAAGAGCAATACAGGAAGTCGGCGTAGTAGTTGATGTTGTGATACGAGGTGAACAGCGCCGCGTCGATATCCTGTCGGGCCATATAGGCTCGCAGCGTGCTCAGGCGCTGGGCGTACTCCTGCGCGGAGAAGGTTGAAGGGACTTTTTCACCGTTGCGGATCTGAAGGGTCTTGGGCATCTGCATGGCACGGGTCCTTGTCTGCAATGAGCGATGCGCGGCGCCACACTCGGGTGGGCCATGAAGTGGCATTGCAACAGATAGGGGCGGTGCAGGCATGCGTGGTACCGACCTTGAGGTGGTCGCCAGCGCTGCTTTTCAAAGGGGCTGGGTGAGGGTGCAACATGGGCCTCGCTCATGAAGAGCACGTCGACGGCGGGTAGCACAACCTGGTAGTTCTTATAGGTTTTGCCTGGCCGGTTCCTATCGAGCGTGGCATTCTAGGCCCTGCTGTTAAGGATCAGACAGTAAGGAAACTGAACGGATGCAAAGCAGGCTCGCGGAAGTTAACACACGTCTTTTGCCAGGAAACTCATTGCATGAGCGAATGGCGGGGACCATGGACATGGCCTCGGCGCTGGGGTTCGATGCCCTGGTTTACGACTACAGTCCGGTGCCCTTTGATCAGCAAGGCGAGCTGATCATTCCCAGTGCAATGGTCTGCAATACCCCAAAGGACTGGCTGGAGCTCTGGTGCGACGAGGGGTATTACCATATCGACCCGGTCCAGCAGGTGGCTCTGGACAGCACCTCTCCCTTTATCTGGTCCTACAGGCCCGAGGCGGAAACCGTCTTGCGCCAGGCCATGGGTCAGCAGCACGCGCCGGTATCGAGTTACCTGCAGCATCATCAGATGTCCCATGGCATGACCGTTCCCATCCACTTGCCTGGGGGTGGTTTCGCCAGCCTGACCGGTTTGCGCTCGGGCAGTACCCAGGTGGCCTTGCATGACCTGCAACAGGTCCTGAGGGATTTCACACTTCTTTCTCATGCGCTGCAGGAACACCTCTATCCGCAGCTCAGTAAAAGTATTCGCAGCTATCCGGTTCAACTGACCAGGCGTGAGCGCGAGTGCCTGAAATGGGCGGCCGAGGGCATGACCTCCGGCGAAATTGCTGAGCGCCTGCAGCGTTCCGTGGCCACCATCAACCTGCATCTGACCTCGGCGATGCACAAGTTGGGCGCCAAGAATCGGGTTCAGGCCGTGGTTCGAGCAGTTCACTATCGTTTGTTGGAAAACTGAAGCGAGCACAAGTGGCCCTGTCTTATCGCTGATGCTGGGTGCAGGCCGAAGATTGAAAGACACAGGGTGATCGTCATCAGGGAGTGATGCGCAATGAAAGCAAGTAAACCACCACAGGAAGGTTATGCCTCCTTTGGCTCCTGGCAGACCTGGTATCGGGTGACGGGGGATCTGCGGAATGGTCTGACGCCCCTGGTGATACTGCACGGTGGCCCGGGCTGCACTTATGACACTGTGGATGCCTTCAGGGATGTGGCTGCCAGTGGCCGGGCAATCGTTCAGTTCGATCACCTCGGCAGTGGATTCTCCACTCACCTGGAGGGCAAGCCCTCTTCATTCTGGAGCGTCGAGTTGTATCTGGAGGAGCTGAACAATCTTCTGGATCACCTGCGCATCAGTGAGGATTACGCCTTGCTCGGGCATTCCTGGGGTGGGGCTCTGGCCAGCGAGCATGCCGCGTTGGCCCCAGCGGGCCTGCGTGCCCTGATCATTGCCAATGCTCCGGCCGACATGCGGACCTGGCAGGCTGAAACCCTGGGTTTGCGTGAGGCTTTGCCAGAGGGGGTCTTGCAGACGCTGATTGGCCACGAACAGGCTGGAACCCTCCATAGCGCCGAATATGTGCAGGCCTCGCAAGTATATTTTGAGCGGCACGTTTGCCGGCTTCGGCCTTGGCCGGAAGAGGTGGTGCGAATCTTTTCCAGGGGATGTTGCGCTACCGCGATGGAAGGTGCGCCGCAGCGGGCTGAGAACTTCCCTCTACTGAGCAACCTGCAGGACTGGAGCATTGTCGAGCGCCTGCCACGGATCAAGGTGCCGAGTCTGCTGATCTCAGGACGTTACGACGAAGCGACTCCAGCAGTGGTCAAGCCCTATCTGGAGAACGTTCCGGACATCCGCTGGGCACTGTTCGAGAACTCCAGCCACATGCCTCATATCGAGGAGCGGGTTGCCTGTATGGGAACGGTGGTGAGCTTTCTGGATGAGTGCCTCTAGCCCGCCCATGCGCCCCGCTACCTTGCGTAGCGGGGCGTACGTTCAAGCGCTTAGTGCAACTTCAAGCGTGGGTCGGTGCCTCGTCCAATCCGGCTGCCGAGCATCAGCATCGCCGTGCGGAACACCCCGTACAGGGCCATCTGGTGCATGCGGTAGAGCGAGATGTAGAACATCCTCGCCAGCCAGCCTTCGAGCATCACACTGCCGGTGAGATTGCCCATCAGGTTGCCCACCGCCGAGAAGCGCGAGAGGGAGATCAGCGAGCCGTAGTCGGTGTACTTGTAGGTCGGCAGATCCTTGCCTTCGATGCGCAGTTTCAGCGACTTGGCCAGCAATGAGGCTTGCTGGTGCGCAGCCTGGGCCCGTGGCGGCACATTACGGTCGCTGCCCGGTTGCGGGCAGGCGGCGCAGTCGCCGAAGGCGAAGATGTTCTCGTCACGGGTGGTCTGCAGGGTTGGCAGTACCTGGAGCTGGTTGATGCGGTTGGTTTCCAGGCCGTCGATGTCCTTGAGGAAACCCGGCGCGCGAATGCCTGCTGCCCACACCTTGAGGCTGGCGGGAATGGTTTGGCCATCAGCGGTGATCAGACTGTCGGCGGTGACTTCACTGACTGACGCGTTGGTCAGTACTTTGACCCCGAGTTTCTCCAGGGTCTTGTGCACCGGCCCGCTGATGCGCTCGGGCAGGGCCGGCAGCACCCGTGGCCCAGCTTCGATCAGGGTGATGTGCATGTTTTCTGGGAGGATCCGGTCCAGACCGTAGGCGGCCAGCTCATGGGCGGCGTTGTGCAGTTCCGCCGCCAACTCCACACCGGTGGCACCGGCGCCGACGATGGCTACGCTGATCTGTTCCACGGCATCTGTCTGCCCGGCGTGGGCTCGCAGGTAGTGATTGAGCAGTTGCTGGTGAAAGCGCTCGGCCTGCTTGCGGGTGTCGAGGAACAGGCAATGCTGGGCGGCACCCTGGGTGCCGAAGTCGTTGGTGGTACTGCCCACGGCGATCACCAAGGTGTCGTAGCCCAATTCACGGGCCGGCAACAGTTCTGTGCCTTCCTCGTCATAGGTGGCAGCCAGTTGGATCTTTTTCTGTTGACGATCGAGCCCGCTCATACGGCCCAGCTGGAACTCGAAGTGGTTCCATTTTGCTTGGGCAACGTAGTTGAGTTCGTCTTCAGAGGAGTTCAGTGAGCCGGCGGCCACTTCATGCAGCAGGGGTTTCCAGATATGGGTCAGGTTGGCGTCCACCAGCATCACACTGGCGGTGCCGCGCTTGCCCAGAGTCTTACCCAGGCGGGTCGCCAACTCCAGGCCGCCGGCGCCGCCGCCAACGATGACAATACGATGAGTCATGGGGATATCTCGCAAGGCTAAAAGAAATCGGTGCAGTCAACCGAGCGAGCGCGATGCAGCTCATAGCGTCAGGTAACTGATAAAACGGCTCAACAGGCCCAGGGCGACCGTCACCACGACCACCACCACAAGGAGCATCCACGGCCGAAAGGGCCGGCGCTCGACTCGGTGCTGGGGCAGTTGCAGGTATTCTTCGACATGGCGTTGGTCGTCGGGGTTCAGGCGGCTGCTCATAAAGGGCCTCGTCAGGTAGACGTCGCAACACAGGGGAATGTTACAGCGCGATGCAATCGAGCATTTACCGAGCATAGCCGCTGCCGCGTGGGGGCTCGATGACGAGGTCCCGGCGTTGGCAGGCAAGAGCGCTTTTTTACCATTGCTCGGGATATTGCGCCATGCCCACGGGAGGCGGATTGACGGACTTTACAAACTGATGCCGACGTCGAAAACGATACTGCGGCCCAGGTTGCTGCGCAGAAACTCCGGCGCATCCGGGTGGGCGAACAGCACCCGGGCGAAGGTCGGTCCCACCAGCGACAGCGACCGCCAGCCCTGGCGCAGGTATTCGGTGGGCGGTGGGAAGTGGCTGTTCAGGTCCAGCACTTCGCGCTTGAGGGCGGCGAAGGCAATGATGTCCAGTTCCCCCAGGTCCATCCCCCGCTCCTTGTAGTTGTGGGCCTTTTTGCGCAGGGTCGGCGCCAGGCGCAGCAACAGTTCGTTGGCCGGGATGCGCTTGGGCTTGGCTTCGCGCCGTACCAGTTGGCTCAGGGAAAATGCGCTGCGCCGGCGTTGCAGCTCGTCGCGCCATTCATCATTGAGTCGGCGGCCTTCATCAAGGACGAAGAACACCTCGAAGCTGGCATCGCGAAACAGCACATCCGGCGGCTCCTGCCCAGCGGCGCTGAATTCGTCGTTGCGATAGGGAATATTCAGGCCTTGCAGCAGGCGCTGGCAGACCCAACGCTCACGCTCCCATTTGCGGGCATTGGACAGAAACGCGTTGGCTTGTTCGGCCTGAATGGTGAGCAGGCGCAAAAAATCTGAGTCATCCATATTCCCAAGCTTAGCGCTCAAATATGACCTTAAAAACTACGCTTCTCGAAAAACCTCTGCACCCGGTCTCCGGCAGTGCCTGCTGGAGGCTGCCAAGGGGCGGTGTAGACTGTTTGCCGTCCTACCCCTCGATAAGGAGTGTGCAGTGAAGCGCTGGTCAATTCTGTTGCTGGGCCTGTTGCCCTTGTGGGCCCAGGCCCTTGAAGTCGGTGAGCGTCTGGCACCCTGGACCTTGCTGGATCAGTTCGATCAAGCCTACAGCCTCGATTCCCAGGCGCAGATCCTTCTGGTGGCGCGAGGTATGGACGCGGCCAAGGTGGTGAACGGGGCGCTCAAGGACAAGCCCAAGGATTATCTGCAGGCGCGTCACGGGGTGTTTGTCGCGGATATCCAGCGCATGCCAGCGCTGATCGCCAAGCTGTTCGCGGTGCCGGCCATGCGTGACTATCCCTACCGGGTGATGCTCGACCGCGAAGGGCGTGTGGCCTCTCGTTACCCTGCCGCCGAGGACAAGGTCCTGTGGCTGCAACTGCAGGATGGCCAATTGGTGTCTCGGCAGGAATTCGCTACCGTCGAGCAACTGCAGGCCGCGCTGGAGAAAGTCCGGCCATGATCAGCGCGGCGCTGCTGTCACCGGAAAGCCTGAGCATCGGCTGGCTGCTGTATGTGGCGGTAGTGATCTGGGCGGTGCTGAGGGCGCCCTGGGTCGAGCTGTTCACCGATAGTCGCCGTCAGCATTTACTGTTCGGAACAGTGTTTGCGCTGTTTCTGCTGTGGTTGGTGCGCCGGGATTTCGACACAGGAGTGTCCTATCACTTCATCGGCATGACGGCGGTGACCTTACTGCTGGACTGGCCTCTGGCGATTGTCGGTGGCCTGATTGCGCAACTGGGGTTGCTGGCCCTGGGGCGGCAGGACCTGGCGGCGCTGGGGGTCAATGGCGTTTTGCTGATCCTGTTGCCGGTGGCGGTAACCGAGGCCTGTGCCTGGCTGGTGGAACGGGCCCAGCCGCGCAACCCCTTCGTCTATATCTTCTGCTCCGGGTTCTTCGCGGCGGCCCTGTCGGCGCTGTTCTGCCTGCTTTGCGGCCTGGGGCTCTTGTGGCTCGACGGGCGTTTTGTCATGCCCGAATGGCTGGAGGATTTTGTCGGTTACCTTTGGCTGATCATCTTTCCGGAGGCATTTATCAACGGCATGGTGATCAGTGCCCTGGTGGTGTTCTGCCCGGAATGGCTGGAAACCTTCAATCGCACCCGCTACCTCTCTGCGCCCTGGAAGGATGAGGACCCGCGCCCTTGATCCATATCAACTCCGAGCCTGGGGCCGCGCTGCATGCTCGGCAAAAATCTCAGGAGTGCGGTCATGAGTGTCTATCAGTGGGCTCGGCAGGAAGTGTGCGACAGTCTGCACAGTGCCCAGCAGGAAGGATTTGAACCGGGGTTGAGCCTGCGGGCGCTGCTCAGTGCGGTGGTGCAGCAGAGCAAGAGTGTACGTAGCATCGAGGATCTGGCTGACGAGTTGCAGTTCCTCGCGGAGAACCTCGATGACGATCAGGACTACAGCTTCATGCGGCCCTGATCGGCGTCGGTTCGAGCACTCAGTGAGCGCGGGGCGGCAGTTCTTCCGAGAACAGTTCGTCCTCGGCATCCGGGCTCACTGGAATCTTGTGTTCCTCGGCAGCCCAGGCCCCCAGATCGATCAATTTGCAACGGTCGGAACAGAACGGCCGGTTGGTGTTGGCCTCGGTCCATTCCACGGGGGCGCCACAGGTTGGGCATTCAACGGTCAGGGGTTGGCTCATGACTGGCCTCCACGCAAAGTTAGGTAAAAGTGATGCAGGCGTTCGACCTCACTGCGCAACCAGGCCTGATCGCGGTCATTGACCAGCACATCGTCGGCGTGACGCAGGCGCTCCTCGCGGCTGGCTTGGGCCTGAAGAATCGCCTGGACCTGCTGTTCGCTGATCTGGTCGCGCTGCAAGGTGCGTTCGATCTGCAATTGTTGCGGCACATCGATCACCAGAATCCGTTGGGTCATCCGTGACTGGCCTGACTCGATCAGCAGTGGCGACACCAGAATCGCATAGGGCGATTCGGCACGGGCCAGATGGCTGACGATCTCCTCGGCAATCAGCGGGTGCAATAGCGCCTCCAGCCAGCGTCGCTGTTCGGGGACTTCGAAGATCAGCTTGCGCAGGGCCGCACGATCCAGTTGGCCATCGGCCTGCAGCACGCCGTCACCAAAGTGCCGGGCAATCTGTTCCAGGGCCGGGCGCCCGGGCTCCACCACCCAGCGAGCAGCGTGATCGGCATCGATCACATGCACTCCCAGGTCGATGAAGTGCTGGGCGGCAGCGCTTTTGCCGCTGCCGATGCCGCCGGTGAGGCCGAGGGTCCAGGGTGTGTTTACGGAGCGAGTCATTGGAAACCGACAAACTGCAAATAGAAGTCGGTTATTTGACCACTCCAGAGCAAGGCAATCCAGCCGGCAATGGCCAGAAAGGGGCCGAAGGGGATGGGCGTCGAAGTTTTGGCCCGGTTCAGGCGCAACAGGACAGTGCCGAGAATCGCTCCCACCAGGGAAGACAGGAGCAAGGTCAGCGGCAGGATCTGCCAGCCGCCCCAGGCGCCAAGCATCGCCAACAGCTTGAAGTCGCCGTGGCCCATGCCGTCCTTGCCGGTCAGCAGTTTGAACAGCCAGAACACCGACCACAGGCACAGATAGCCGAGCACTGCGCCCCACAAGGCATCCTCCAGGCTCGCCAGCAGCCCGAAGCTGTTGGCGATCAGTCCCAACCACAGCAGTGGCAACACCAGCACGTCCGGCAGCAGTTGGTGATCGGCGTCGATCAGGCTCATGGCCAGCAGCCCCCAGCTGAGGATCAGCAGCAGGCCCGCGGGCCAGCCGAAACCGAAGTGCCAGGCGACGAACGCCGAGATCAGCCCGCAAGCCAGTTCGGTCAGCGGGTAGCGCGGGCTGATGGCGGTCCTGCAGTGAGCACAACGGCCCCGCAGCCACAGATAGCTGAGCAGGGGGATGTTCTCCCAGGGCCGGATCGGTTGTGCGCAATGGGGGCACTGGGAGTGGGGCAGCAGCAGGTTGTAGGGCGCCGTCACAGGCTCGGGGGCCAGTCCCAGCACTTCGTGGGCCTGAGCCCGCCAGTCGCGTTCAAGCATCTTCGGCAGACGCCACACCAGCACGTTCAGAAAGCTGCCCACGAGTAGCCCCAGCACCAGGGCGGCAGTCACGAAGGCCATGGGGTAAAGGGTCATGACTTCAGTCAAGGACATGTTCAGATCGCTGTACCGAGTTGAAAGATGGGCAGGTACATGGCTACCACCAGGGCGCCGACGATACTGCCCAGGAGGACCATGATCAACGGCTCCATGAGGCTGGTCAGGCTGTCGACCAAGTGGTCCACCTCGACCTCATAATGCGCTGCGACTTTTTCCAGCAGATGATCCAGCATTCCGGATTCTTCACCGATGGCGGTCATCTGGATCGCCATAGTAGGGAAGACGCCGCTGGCGCGCATGGCAAAGTTCAGTTGCATGCCACTGGCCACCTGTTGGCGGATGCGCTCCACCGCTTGCCTGTAGACCTTGTTGCCACTGGCTCCGGCCACTGAATCCAGGGCCTGAACCAGGGGCACGCCAGCCGCGAAGGTGGTGGCGAGTGTGCGGGCGTAGCGGGCCACTGCGGACTTGTGCAGCAGGGGGCCGGCCAAGGGCAGGCGCAGCAGTCCCTGATCCACAGCGTCCCGCAGGCGCGCCGAGCGCCGATAGGCCTGCCTGATCCCGCCCCCCATCAGCAGGCCGGCACTGAGCAACCAGCCGCCGTGGCTCTGGATGACGTGGGAAAGGGCGATGACCCATTGGGTCAGTAGCGGCAATTGGGCATTGAACCCGGCGAACAGGCTCTGGAATTGGGGAACCACCTTGAGCAATAGAATGCTGCTGACCAGGATGGCTACGCCGATCACCGCCAGGGGGTAGACCATGGCCTTTTTTACCCGGGCCTTGAGGTTCTCGCTTTTTTCCCTGTAGGTGGCGACCCTTTCCAACAGGGTATCCAGGGCTCCGGCCTGTTCACCGGCATCCACCAGATTGCAGTACAGCTCGTCAAAGTGGCGCGGATGCCGGCGCAGCGCCGTGGCCAGGCTGGAGCCGGCCTCGATGTCGCGCTTGAGGCTGGCCAGCAGTTGGCGCATCAACGGCTGGACGAAACTCTCGGCAATGATTTCCAAGGCTTGCAGCAGGGGCACGCCGGCCTGCATCAGGGTTGCCAGTTGCCGGGTGAACAGGGCGATCTCCCGGGCCTTGACCCGCTGACCCAGTCGCAACCAGACCCTGGGTTTGCGGCGTACCCGAGTTGGAGTGATGCCCTGCCTGCGCAATTGGGCTCGGATCAGCGCCGGGTTTGCAGCGCTCAACTCGCCGGCCATCTTGTGGCCCTGGCCGTCGGTGCCTTGCCACAGATAGACGCTGGCAACGGGTGATTTTACCGTCATGGTTCGATCCTTGATGCAGGGGTGAGCTTCCTGAAGCCTAGCTGCCGGGCACCTGCCGCATAGGGTCACGAGATGACGGAATTTGTCAGTTTGTGCGACTCCTTGCGCTCAAGGCCATGGGCTATCACCGCTGCAGCCCTTGAATTCCGTGGGGGCGACCCTGGCACAGGGCATGCTTCAAGCCTTGCTGATTATCCAAGGTGCATTCTTGCCAGGAGGCAGCCCATGAAACATCAATCCGCTTTTACCCTGATCGAATTGCTGGTGGTGGTAGCCATCATTGGCATTCTCGTCACAGTGGCGATGCCGCTGTATGCCAAGTACCAGGTGCGGGCCAAGATGATTGCCGCGCTGGCCGAGGCGTCGGCGCTGAAGGTCAATGTCGAGGACCTGCTCAACCAGGGGACCGATCCGACTCTGGCCCTGGCCGGTGGCACGCCCCTGACGTCGAACTGCCGAATGAATGCCGAGGGCACGGCAGCCACCGGTGAAGGCAGTATTGGCTGCACCCTCCTCAATGCTCCGGGCCCGGTGTTGAACAAGACGCTGGTACTGAGCCGTTCGCCAGCTTCCGGATGGACGTGCACCACCACAGTGGAGGCCGACTATGCGCCCAAGGGTTGCGTTACGGACGACGCCTAAGTCTCGGCAGGCTGCTGTGGAGCGGGCTTGATGGACCGCATCGAAAAAGCCGCAACTTGCATGCAGATTGTTGGGCGGTCATGCATTTTGCATGATGTCGATTTTTCGGCTTCATTATAAGTCATTGTTTTTTATGAATATTTTATAGTGTCTAGACTTGGCACAGCACCTGCAATATCCCTCATAACCCTGTTGCCAGGACACGGCGCAGGCTTTCTAAAAGAACAGGAGTTACTCGTATGAAGAAGTTCGCTATTGCTGCTGCAACTGCTACCGCTCTGACCCTGACCATGGCCAACGCAGCATTTGCGCAGACCACTCAAAGCACCCAGTCGCCTATGGTTGTGGCTGCCGGTGAAGTGACCAAGGCCAAAGAGGCCACCTCCGATACCTGGATCACCACCAAAGTGAAAAGCGATCTGGTAACCGAGAAAGGCATTCCTGGCACCGACATCAAGGTTGAAACCAACAAGGGCGTCGTATCGCTGTCGTCCACCGTGGCCATTACTGAGTCGCAGAAAGCCACTGCAGTGGCAATCACCAAGAAAATCAAAGGCGTTAAAGCGGTCTCTGCCGACGGCCTGAAAGCCGAGTAAGACCCCAAGCTTCTCGCCTGGACAGGGAGAGGGTGCGGTAGACGAGCCAAGTGATACGTCTGCCGCTTCTTTCAAGGGTTCATGCGGAAGATCACAAGGATGTGATCATTACAGGCCCCGGCACATTGTGTCGGGGCCTGTTCTATTGGGCGGGGGTAAAGTAGCGCCGCTCAAGGCGGCGCGGGCCTTACTCGCTGTCCAGGTGCAGCGGGGTGACCACCTTGCCGTCGCTTTCGGCCTGGCCGAGGTTGGCATCAATGAAGTAGACCCGGTCATCGGCCAACTGGCCCTTGTCCACCAGGAAGTCCTTGATACTGCTGGCCCGTTCCTGGCCCAGTTGGCGCAGCAACACGTCGCTGCCGCTCCAGAACTTGATCAGCCCCTCACGCAGTTTGGCACTGCGCTCGTCGCGGCTGAGCTGGGCCCATTCGGCTGGAGGTTGCTGTTTCAGGCGGGTGCGGTAGATGCCTTCGAGCAATGGCGATTTCTCGCCCTCGGGAACCTGCAGCAAGGATGCCTGGGCTGGAACCTTGTCGCCGCGCCGTTGCAGGATCTTGTAGTAGTTGTACTGGTATTCACGCTCCAGACGCTGTTCGGCGATCAGTGGACCGTCGCTGCTCTGGGCGCTAGTGCCTTCGATCTCCAGGCGCAGGGTCGGACGCTCCTTGAGGGCCTTGGCCAGGGTGGTGAGGGCCGACTCGGACTCCTTGCTCAACTCGCTGGAGCCCGGGGCGAAGGACACATTGCTCAGGTCTTCGGAACCGCCGCCAGTGACCAGGCCGCCAATGAACTTGAAGGGTGCCTGGGCTGCTCGCAGCACCAGATTGCGCAGGGTCTGCCAGACGATTGGCATTACGCTGAACTGCGGGTTGTTGAGGTCGCCGGAAATCGGCAACTCGATGGAAATCTTGCCGTCGGTGTCTTTCAGCAGGGCCACGGCCAGGCGGATCGGCAGGTCCACGGCGTCCGGGCTGTCGACCTTTTCACCCAGTTGCAGTTGTTCGACCACCAGTTTGTTCTCGGCCTTGAGCTGGCCCTTGGTGATCATGTAGTGCAAGTCGAGGTTGAGTCGGCCCTTGCGAATACGGAAACCGGCGAACTTGCCGGAATAGGGCGTCAGGGTGGTCAGCTCCACTCGCTTGAAGCTGGTGGCGATATCCAGTGCGGCCATTGGATCGAAGGGGTTGACGCTGCCCTTGATGGTCACTGGAGCATAACGGTCGACCTTGCCCTTGACGTCCACTTCCGCCGGCTTGGCCTGGCGGCTGTCGATGGTGCCGATATGCCCGTTGAGTTGCTGGACTGCGGTGGCGAAGTTCGGTGTCAGGCTCAGGTCGGCGAAGTTGGCCGAACCATCGTTGATGGCGATTTCACCAATGTGAATACCCAGTGGCTTGCTGGAGCTTGGGGCGGGCTTGCCCGAGGATTTGCTGCTGCCACCTGCGGGTTGTGGAATCAGCAAGTCGTCGATATTGGTGGTGCGGTCATCGTTGATGATGAAGCGCGCATAAGGCTGCATCAGGTTGACTCGGCTGATGGTCAGGCTGTCACCGTGCTGATAGTTCAGGCCCTCCACCACCACTTGTTTCCACTTTACGAAGTCGCGGGTCTTGAGGGTGTCCAGGGTGTGCAACTGATCCACTTCGGCCCGGCCGGTGATGCTGAAAGTCAGCGGCTCGACTTTCTTCAGGTCCACCGCCAGGTCACTGCCGAGCATGCCGCTACGCAGTTCCAGGCGAATGAACGGGCTGATGTAGGACTGGGCGACCCGCAGGTCGATGTCTTTGGTCTGCACCTTGAGTTTGGCGGTGATGGGGTTGAGGTTGACCTCGCCGGTGGCGCTGACCTTGCCTTGTTTACCCAGGCCGGTATCGAGCTTTAGGGTGAAAGGCGACTGGTTGAGGCTGTCGAAGTTCTTCAGGTCCAGGTTCAGCGGGCCCACATCCAGGGCCACGGCCGGTTTGGCCTGGCGGTCGGCCAGGTGCACCTGATAGTTGCGCAGCTCCACGTCCTTGAGCAGAACCTGCCAGGGCTTGCCGGGGGCTGCGGGATCCTTGGGGGTGTCGGCTGTGGCTGGCTGAGGCTTGGCGGCCGGCTTGGCGGGTTGGCTGGCGAAGAGCTTTTGCCAGTCCAGTTGGCCATCGGCTTCAAGGGCGGCCCAGGTCTCCAGCTTCTGGCTGCGGATCTTGCCGACTATTACGTGCTGCTTGGCCAGGTCCACCGTTGCTTCGCTGATATCCAGGCGCTCCAGACGCGCCAGGGGGCGACCGTCCGGGGCCTTGATGGCAAATGGAGCAATGCTGATGGAGGTATTGTCCAGCAGCAGTTCGGTTTCCTTGGTCAGGCTGAATTTATAGTGGGTGCTGAGGTTTACCACGCCGTCTTCCAGCACCAGCGGTACGGCATCACGTACATAGGGCCACCAGGCTTTCATCTTGCCGTCGGTGACTTTCAAGGTGCCTTCGGAAGTCAGCGGGGTCACGCTGAAGTTGCCGCTCCAGTCGATCTGTCCGCCTTCCGGGCCGGTGGCCACCAGGGTCATGTCGGCGCTGTCATCCGGCAGGGTGCTGAGGTTCTTCAATTCAAAGTCGAGTTTGTTGTAGAGAAACTCGATGGGCTCGCTGGGGCGCAGGTCCTTGAAGTGCAGATAGCCGCCCGCCAGCTTGATGCGTTCAATGCGAACGGGAAACGGCTTGGCGTCGGGATCGCTCGGGGTCGGTTCGCTGGCAGGCAGCTTGAACAGGGCCAGGAGGTTGAGCTTGCCTTCCTTGTCGAAGAGGATCTCGGTCTTGGGCTGGTCCAGTTCGACGTCCGCCAGATGCAGGGCGCGTTTCCACAGACTGTCCAATTGCAGATTGGCGTAAAGGCGCTCGAAGGCAATTTGCTCCTTGCCCGGTTCGCCGATGCTCAGGCCCCAGAGGGTCAGTTCCAGGCTGAAGGGGTTGAGTTCGATACGCTGAATATGAGCCGGAGTCGTGGCGTAGTTGGCCAGTTGCTGGTTGGCCACCCGCAAGGCAATGCCCGGCAAAATCAGAAAGCCCAGCAGACTGTAAAGGGCGAGAGCGGTCAACAAGGCGCAGAGAGCGCGAATCAATCCTTTGGTCATGCGAGGCTTCATCTATCTGAATCGGAAGTGCCTTGGAGTATGGCACGCGTTTACGGTTCCGAAACCATCACAGTCTTCAGGATTGTTCAGATTTTTTGCCCTTGATCAAAGTTGCAGGATCAGTGTTTTCAGCGGCGGTTGTCCGTCCTGGGAAGGGAAGTCCGCAGCAGGGGGAAGGACCTGGCAATCGCGCACAGGCCGCCCGGCTTTCTCGGCACAGCGCAACACTTGCTCTCGCCAGTCCTGCAACGACACCTTAGCCAGGTTGTTACAGCAGATCAGCACACCCTCTTCGGCGGTGGCCAGCAGTGCCGGCTTCAGCAGGCTCTGGTAATCACGCAGCAGGTCGACGGTGCCGAAGGCACTCTTGGCCCAAGCAGGAGGGTCCAGCAGGACCAGATCGTATTGGCGTTGTTCAAAACGTGGGTAGCTGGGGAGCTTCTGTCCGCGTCGCTGACTGATGGGCAGGCCCGCCAGTTGGCGGATCGCTGGGAAGTAGTCCGACTGCACGAACTGCATGCCGGGTAGCTGCGGGTTGAGTTGGCCGTTTTCCCGACCTACCGCCAGATTGCCTTCGGCGAAGTCCAGGTTGCAGACCTCCCGGGCGCCTCCGGCTGCAGCGCTGAGGCCGACGCCACAGGTATAGGCAAAAAGATTGAGCACGCTTTTCCCGGCACTGTGCTGCTTGACCCAGCCGCGAGCGTTGCGCAGGTCGAGAAACAGCAACGGGTCTTGCCCGGCATGACGGCCACGGACTCGATAATTCAGTCCCCATTCGTGGCCGACCAGATCCGCCAGGGCGCTGTCCTCGGCGCGGTACACCGAGTCTTCACGGTCGATACGCGAGTTGCCTCGGGAGCGATCGTTGTAGACCAGCAGGGTCGACAGGTTCAGCTGTTGATTGATGGTCTCGTGCAGTTGCAGCAGGGCATCGCGTTCCAGCGTCTGGTGAAAGCTCTGTACCAGCAGTTGCGGCCCATAACGGTCGACGGTCAGGCCACCGGCACCTTCCTGGCTGCCGTGGAACAGGCGATAGCAGTCGGTACCTTGCTGGTGCAGTTCGGCGAGCAGGTCTTGACGGTGATCGAGGGCGGCGCGCAGCGCCTGATTCAAGGAAGACATGCAGGGCGCCTTGTAGAAGAGGAATAAGGCGCCGCAGTTTACCAGCGTCCCGCCAGTTGTAGGAGCCAGCTTGCTGGCGAAAGCGGCCTCACGGGTGCCTTCGCTGGCAAGCCAGCTCCTACAGGGGGCGGTTGTTGCGGGGGTGGTCCGCGCCGGTTAGCGCTCGATGGCCAATGCCACGCCCTGACCGCCGCCGATGCACAGGGTCGCCAGACCTTTCTTGGCATCGCGCTTGAGCATTTCATGCAGCAGGGTCACCAGCACCCGGCAGCCCGACGCGCCGATCGGGTGGCCGATGGCAATGGCGCCACCGTTGACGTTGACCTTGCTCGCGTCCCATTCCAGCTCCTTGGCCACGGACAGGGATTGTGCGGCGAAGGCTTCATTGGCTTCGATCAGGTCCAGTTGGTCCAGGGTCCAGCCGGCCTTGTCCAGGCAGCGACGGGTGGCGGAGACCGGGCCGATGCCCATGATCGCCGGGTCAACCCCGGCGTTGGCGTAGGCGGCGATTCTGGCCAGGACCGGCAGGCCCAGGGCCCGGGCCTTGCTGGCGCTCATCAGCATCACCGCGGCAGCGCCGTCGTTCAGCGCCGAGGCGTTGCCGGCGGTGACAGTGCCGTCTTTCTTGAACGCGGGCTTGAGTTTGGCCAGGGCTTGGGCGGTGGTGCCGGGGCGTGGCTGCTCGTCGGTGGCGAAGGTCAGCGGCTCGCCCTTGCGCTGGGGAATCTGGATCGGGGTGATCTCGTCGACAAAGCGCCCGGCCTCGATGGCCGCTGCGGCCTTCTGTTGGGAAGCGGCGGCGAAGGCGTCCTGGGCTTCACGGCTGATGCCGTACTTGTCCACCAGGTTCTCGGCGGTGATGCCCATGTGGTAGTCGTTGAAAGCGTCCCACAGGCCGTCGCTGATCATGGTGTCGACCAGTTGGCTGTGGCCCATGCGCAGGCCGGTGCGGGCGCCGGGCAGTACGTAGTTGGACAGGCTCATGTTTTCCTGGCCACCGGCGATGATCACTTCGGCATCGCCGCAGCGAATGGCCTGGGCGCCCAGGTGCAGGGCCTTGAGGCCCGAGCCGCAGACCTTGTTCAGGGTCATGGCGGGCACGGCGTGGGGCAGACCGGCCTTGATCGCGGCCTGGCGGGCGGGGTTCTGCCCGGCGCCGGCGGTGAGCACCTGGCCCATGATCACTTCGTCGACCTGGGCCGGGTCGATGCCGGTCTGGGCCAGCAGTTGGCGGATCACCGCGGCGCCCAGGTCAACGGCGGGAATGCCCGCCAGGGAGCCCTGGAAACTGCCTACGGCGGTACGAGTGGCGGCAACGATGACGACGTCTTGCATGATCGAATCCTTATGTTCGGTGGCGGGGAGCTGCGACGCGTGGGGCTCGTGAAATGGCCCGCGCAGGCGTTTGCAGTGCGGAAAATCATGGTTGCACACAACCCGGGAGACCGGCCAATCGCGAACCGGCCGGTCGTGTTGTGCATGAGCGGTCGGCTTCTACAGACCCATGCGTCGTTTCGCCCGATGCACTGAACTGTCCCGCACCGCCCAGCGCAGCATCGGTGTACTGCGTTTGACGCTGGCTCGAATCAGCTGACGTTGCAGCGGGTTCTGATTGACGTCGAGCATGGCGCTGGCCCAGTCCGGCAGCAGGTCGATACCGGCCTGCATCATCAATGAGCCAAAGGGCTTGGCCAGGCGACTGGGGGCGGGAGCCGCCTGTAGCAGACGCAGAACCTCCCGACTGCGCTCGTCGCACAGCAGTTGGGGACGCATAGCCTGCAGGTAGTCGGCCACCGCCCGCCGCGAGCGGGGTACATCCCGGGCGCCGAGACGTTCGGCGATCAGAGCAATCTCGTCGTAGTAGCGGTCCTGGTCCGCCCCTGACAGACGAGGGTTGAGGTAGCGCAGGTGAGCGGCGAGAAAACTGCTGACTTCCGCCACATGCACCCAGGTCAACAGTTCCGGATCGCTGGCGGCATAACGACGGCCATCAGGGGCGGTGCCCACTATATGCAGGTGAATAGTGCGTACTTTGTCGATCAGCCACTCGGCGTCCTGACGGGAGCCGAAGGTGGTGCCGGAAATGAACTGTCCGGTGCGGCGCAGGCGGCCGATCATGTCCTGGCGAAAGTTCGAGTGGTCCCAGACCCCGGCCAGAGCCAGGGGGTGCAGGGCTTGCATCAGCAAGGCACTGATGCCACCGATCAGCATGCTGCTGAAGTCGGCATGTACCTGCCAACTGATCGAGCCCGGCCCGAACAGGCCGGGGTCGCCCTTGGGATGCTCCAGGTCGAGTTGCCCCAGGGAGAGGCCTGACAAGCTCATGACCTGGCTTTCGATACGGCTGCGAATGAATTCCATGACAGCTCGGTGCGGGTAGTGAAAAAAGGCGCGGCCATGGCCGCGCCGGTTTCAAGCGTTCAGGCGCTTGGCGATCAGCCCGTCCACCACACTGGGGTCCGCCAGGGTCGAAGTGTCCCCCAAGGTATCCAGTTCGTTGCAGGCGATCTTGCGCAGGATACGCCGCATGATCTTGCCCGAGCGAGTTTTCGGCAGGGCCGCAGCCCACTGGATCAGCTCCGGTTTGGCAAAGCTGCCGATTTCACGGCTGACCAGGGCCAGCAGTTCCTTTTTCAGTTCCTCGTCGGGTTCGATGCCTTGCATCGGCGTGACAAAGGCATAGATCCCCTGGCCCTTGAGGTCATGGGGGTAGCCCACCACCGCCGCTTCGGCGATGCCGTCGTGGAGCACCAGCGCGCTTTCCACTTCGGCAGTGCCGATGCGGTGCCCGGAGACGTTGATCACATCATCGATGCGCCCGGTGATCCAATAGCTGCCGTCCTCGTCCCGACGCGCGCCGTCACCGGTGAAGTAGTAGCCGGGATAGGGCGCGAAGTAGGTTTCGACCATGCGCTTGGGATCGCCGTAGACGCTGCGTATCTGCGCCGGCCAACTGGCCTTGATGGCCAGGATGCCGCTGCCGGTACCTTGAATTTCCTTGCCCTGGTCGTCCAGTAGCACGGGTTGTACGCCGAACATCGGGGTTGAGGCGCAGCCGGGTTTGATCTGCTGGGCGCTGACCAGGGGGCTGAGCATGATGCCGCCGGTTTCGGTCTGCCACCACGTATCGACGATTGGGCAGCGTTGCTCGCCCACTACATTGAAATACCACTCCCAGGCTTCCGGGTTGATCGGCTCGCCAACACTGCCCAAGAGACGCAGGCTGCTGCGGGAGGTGCGTTGTACCGGGTCGTTGCCTTCGCGCATCAGGGCCCGCAGGGCGGTGGGGGCGGTGTAGAAGATGTTCACCTGATGCTTATCCACCACCTCCCAGAAACGCGAGGTGCTGGGGTAGTTGGGCACGCCTTCGAAGATCAGCGTGGTGGCGCCGTTGGCCAGGGGACCGTAGAGGATGTAGCTGTGGCCGGTGACCCAGCCGACGTCGGCGGTGCACCAGAAGACCTCGCCGTCGCGGTAGTCCAGCACGTACTTGAAGGTCATGGCGGCCTGCAGCAGATAACCGCCAGTAGTGTGCAGTACGCCTTTGGGTTTGCCGGTGCTGCCGGAGGTGTAGAGGATGAACAGTGGGTCTTCGGCGTCCATCGGCTCGGGGGCGCACAGGTCGCTGGCCGCGGCCACGGCCTGCTGGTAGGAAATGTCGCGGCCCTCTACCCAGTTCACGGGGTTGCCGGTGCGCTCGACCACCACCACGCTGCTGACGTCCGGGCAACTGAGCAGGGCCTGGTCGACGTTGCTCTTGAGGGGAATCTGTTTGCCACCGCGCACGCCTTCGTCGGCGGTGATCAGGGTGCGGCAGTCGGCGTTGAGAATCCGGTCGCGCAGGGCCTCCGGGGAGAAGCCGCCGAACACCACCGAATGCACGGCACCGATCCGGGTGCAGGCGAGCATGGCGTAGGCCACTTCGGGAATCATCGGCATGTAGATACACACCCGGTCGCCTTTTTTCACGCCACGGCTTTTCAGCACGTTGGCCAGGCGGCAGACATGCCCGTGAAGTTCTTTGTAGGTGATGGAACGGGAGTCGGCAGGATTGTCGCCCTCCCAGATGATCGCGGCCTGATCACCGCGCTTTTCCAGATGACGATCGATGCAGTTGTAGCTGACGTTGAGCTGGCCTCCGCGGAACCAGCTGGCTTCACCGGTGCGAATATCGTGGCTGTGCACGCTGTCCCAGGGGCTGCTCCAGTGCAGGAAACGCTTGGCCTGCTCGGCCCAGAACACATCTGGTTGCTCAATGGATTGGCGGTAGAGGTGGTGGTAGTCGTCCTGACTCATTTGCGCCGCCCGGCGGACGGCATCGGCTTTCGGAAAAGTGCTGATATCGAACATGACGGTTCCTTATTCTTGTTTTGCGACAAGTCATAAGGGTGCGCACAAGTGTCAGGAAGGTTCAAGGGGGGAGGGCCGGGGCCCAGACGGGAGCCGGCGCACCGGCTCCCGGAGGAGAGAAGGTTGATCAGCCGCGGTGACGGCCGCGGAAGTAGTTGATCAAGCCTTGGGTCGATGCGTCGTCAGCCAGGGTCTCGTCGCTGCCGACCAGGCGGTTGTAGACGCCCTTGCCCAGCTCTTTGCCCAGTTCCACGCCCCATTGGTCGAAGGCGTTGATACCCCAGACCACGCTTTGCACGAAGACCTTGTGTTCGTACAGGGCTACCAGGGCGCCCAGGCGCCGCGGGCTGATGCGCTCCACCACCAGGGTGTTGCTCGGACGGTTGCCGGGAATCACCTTGTGCGGCGCAAGTTTCGCCACTTCGGCTTCGCTCAGGCCTTTGTCCCGCAGCTCGCTCTCGGCTTCGGCGCGGGTCTTGCCCAGCATCAGCGCCTGGCTCTGGGACAGGCAGTTAGCGTACAGCCACTGGTGGTGGTCGGCCACCGGGTTGAAGCTGACGATCGGCACGATGAAGTCGGCCGGAATCAGCTGGGTGCCCTGGTGCAGCAACTGGTGATAGGCGTGCTGACCGTTGCAGCCTACGCCGCCCCAGATCACCGGGCCGGTATCGGTCGCTACCGGAGTACCGTCCTGGCGCACACTCTTGCCGTTGGATTCCATGTCCAATTGCTGCAAGTGCTTGGTGATGTTGCGCAGGTAGTGGTCGTACGGCAGGATCGCGTGGCTTTGCGCGCCCCAGAAGTTGCCGTACCACACACCCAGTAGGGCCAGCAGTACCGGCATGTTCTGTTCGAACGGTGCACTCTGGAAGTGCTGGTCCATGGTGTAGGCACCGGACAGCAGTTCCTTGAAGTTGGACATGCCGATGGCCAGGGCGATCGGCAGGCCGATGGCGGACCACAGCGAGTAGCGACCGCCAACCCAGTCCCACATCGGGAAGATGTTCTCTTCACGAATACCGAAGGCCACTGCCGCCGCATTGTTGCTCGACACGGCGATGAAGTGGCGATGCAACTCGGCTTCGGAGCCGCCCTGGGCCAGGTACCAGGCCCGCGCCGCCTGGGCGTTCTTCAGGGTTTCGAGGGTGTTGAAGGACTTCGAAGAGACAATGAACAGTGTGGTTTCTGCACGAATCTTCGCCGAAAGCTCATGGAACTCGCTGCCGTCGATGTTGGCCAGGTAGTGGCAGCGCACGCCTTTCTGGGCGTAGGACAACAGCGCTTCGGATACCAGTTCAGGGCCGAGGAAGGAGCCGCCGATACCGATGTTGACCACGTCAGTGATGGGCTTCTCGGTGTAGCCGCGCCACAGGCCGTCGTGGATGCGTCCTACCAGTTCGGTGATCTGGTTCAGTACCTTGTGTACTTCGGGCATCACGTTGACGCCATTGACCGACAGCTTGTCGCCCACTGGGCGGCGCAGCGCAGTGTGCAGTGCCGGGCGGCCTTCGGAGGCGTTGACCAGCTCACCGGTAACCATGGACTTGATGGCATCGGCCAGACCGACTTCCTTGGCCAGATTCACCAGCAGTTCGCGGGTCTGGCTGGTGATCAGGTTCTTCGAGTAGTCGAGAAAGAGTCCGCAGCTGCTCAGGGTAAATTGGCTGAAGCGCTGAGGATCGGCATTGAAGGCTTCGCGCATGCTGAAATCCTGCATGGCTTGGCGGTGTTCTTTCAACGCTTGCCAGGCGGGCAGAGCGGTAACGTCGTGAGGAGTGCGGTAGTACGCCATCGCTGCGGTTTTCCTTTTGCTTGAACTGCCTTTTGGACACTGAGAAGCCCGGAACGTCCTGCGCGGTCTCAAGGACCTCGTTCGTTCAGCCCTGTGCTGATTCGATTAATCTCCCAGGGCGATAACAGTAACCCCAGCGTGCTGTTCTGTCTTGGCTTTGTCCGACTTGTGGCCGGTACTATTTTGTACTGGCGGGGCCAATCAGGGCTGCATGGGGGGCTTTCAGCGGGAATAAACGGGGTTGGACTCGGGTGACCTCAACGGGGACCCCATGGCGTTATGGTTCAGCTCGTTGCCGGGGACATCTACAGTCTGCGAGGTTTGAAACTGAGCCGATCGGCAAGATGGCACGCATGGGAAATTCCTGGGTCGGATCCTCGAACAGGACCTGCAGTATTAGCTGCAGGCCCCAGCCGGCGGCAGTTTGCCCGAAGGTTGGCATTCGGGCAATCAGGCGTTCATGCCGGCGTATCAAGGTCCAGATGCAGGTTGTCGATCAAGCGTGTCGCGCCCAGATAAGCCGCCACCAGAATCACCAGGTCGCGGTCTTCGGCAGTGGCGGGACGCAGGTTCTGCCCATGACGAATTTCCAGGTAATCCCGGCGCAGGCCGGCCGCTTCGAGCTGCTGCTGGTGCTCGGCCAGTAGCGTCGGATAGTCACGCTCGCCGTCCCTAATGGCCTGGGCGATCTGGCTCAGGCTGCGGTATAGCACTGGGGCGATGGCACGTTGTTCTGCACTCAGGTAGCCATTGCGCGAGGACAGGGCCAGGCCGTCGGCGGCTCGCACCGTTGGCTCGCCGATGATCTGGATCGGCATGTTCAGGTCATGTACCAGGGCACGAATGACCGCCAACTGCTGATAGTCCTTCTGACCGAAGACCGCTAGGTCAGGCTGGACCATGTTGAACAGCTTGCTGACCACCGTGGCCACGCCTTCGAAATGCCCGGGACGGCTGGCGCCGCACAGGCCTTCGGACAGCTGTGGCACGCTGACCCGAGTCTGACCGGCCATGCCGTCGGGGTACATCTCTTCGACACTGGGCGCGAACAGCAGCTGGCAGCCGGCTTCGAGCAGTTTTTCCTGGTCGGCGGCCAGGGTGCGCGGATATTTGTCCAGGTCTTCGCCGGCGCCAAACTGCAGCGGGTTGACGAAGATGCTGGCAACCACGAAGTCCACTCGTTGGGCGGCCTTGGCCACCAGGGCGGCGTGACCGCTGTGCAGGTTGCCCATGGTGGGCACGAAGCCAATCCGCTTGCCTTCGCTGCGGGCGCGGGCGACCGCAGCGCGCAATTCGCGCACGGTTTTAACTGTATTCATGCAGAGAACCCGTGTTCGGCGCCTGGGAAGGTAACGGCCTTGACTGCTTCGACATAGGCGCTCAACGCCGCCTGGATGCTGTCTTTGCCGGCCATGAAGTTCTTCACGAACTTGGGCGAGCGACCGCTCAGGGACAGGCCCAGCATGTCGTGGATCACCAGAACCTGGCCGTCGGTGGCGCTGCCGGCACCGATGCCGATTACCGGGATCTTCACGGCCTGAGTGATTTCCGCCGCCAGCTCACTGGGGACGCACTCGAGCAGCAACATGGCGGCACCGGCCTGCTCCAGGGCAATGGCATCGGCACGCATCTGCCGCGCCTGGCTCTCGTTACGCCCCTGGACCTTGTAGCCGCCCAGGACATTCACTGTTTGTGGGGTCAGCCCCATGTGTACGCAGACCGGGACGCCGCGTTCGTTCAACTGGCGAACCGATTCGGCCAGCCAGGCGGCACCTTCGATCTTGACCATGTGCGCGCCGGCCTGCATCAGCTGGGCCGAGCTGCTCAGGGCCTGTTCGGTGGTGGCATAGGACATGAAGGGCAGGTCGGCGAGGATCAATGCACCGTTGTTGCCGCGCTTGACCGCCGCGACGTGGTAGGCCATATCGGCGTTGCTCACGGGCAGTGTGCTGTCGTGCCCTTGCAAGACCATGCCCAGGGAGTCGCCTACCAGCAGGACTTCGACGCCGGCTTCACAGCAGGTGTGGGCGAAGGTGGCGTCATAGCAGGTCAGCATGGTGATCTTCTCACCTTTCTGCTTGAGGCTTTGCAGGGTAGTCAGAGTGATGTCTGGCATGAAAAGGGGTCCTCATTTCAGGCGCTTTGGAAACTACTGCGAGTAACGCGCGTGATTCTTCGTTATTCAGGCGCACGGTCTTTTGTCGTGCTTATACAGCCTGGTTCCAAGCGGTTTGAAAGCAGTACCGGGATTCGCGCTGGTGGCGCTGGACGCATTATTCTGTGCCCAGAAGAGGCTGTGCACCAGCGGGTGCCACCGCCGTTGTACAAGCGCCTTGGCCTAGCGTTTCCTGGGGTCGCCGCGAACAAGCCTCGCTTGAATTGCGCCCTTTAACGCCGGGATGGCGGCAACGGGACGCCTATAGTCGTGATGAGGACTCGGGAAGTCAATTAGATGTGTTACCGCCTTGTTACGTCGGGAGTGTTACCGCCGTTACTGATGCGTTTCAGCGGTTATTTCAGACGTTCCAGGCCGACAAATGGACAGGCAACGAGCAGTTCCTGCAGGGTGCGTCCGTCGGCCAGTCTCAATTCGGCAGGGGCCAGTTCCGCCAGGGGGTAGAGGACAAAGGGGCGGGCCTGCATATGGTAATGAGGGACTTTGAGGCGCGGCTCGTCGATCAGGCGGTCGCCGAACAGGAGGATGTCCAGGTCCAGGGTGCGGGGGCCCCAGCGTTCATTGCGCTCTCGGCCTTGCTGGTTTTCGATGGCCTGCAGTGCATCAAGCAGTGCCAAGGGTTCCAGATCACTATCCAATGCCGCCACGGCATTGGTGTAGCGTGGTTGGCCGGGAAGCAGGGAGTCGCTTTGATAGAAGGCCGACACGCCATGGAAGTGGCTTGCGGGCAACTGCGCCAAGGCCTCGAGTGCGCTGCGCAGTTGTTCTTCAGGGGCAGCCAGATTGCTGCCCATGCCAATGTAGATACGTTCCATCCATTACTCGCCTGAAGCGCTGGAGCCGCCTGCACGCTTGCGTTTGGCACCGCTGCTGCGCCGACGCTTGCGTGGCGCGCCGCTGGCGTCTTCCTTGCCGCTCAGATCGCGGATCATGTCGCGGCGTTCGGAGTCATTGGCGTCCTGGTAGTCGGTCCACCATTCACCCAGGCCGTCGGTCTGCTCGCCTGCGCTTTCACGCAGCAGCAGGAAGTCGTAGCCGGCACGGAAGCGTGGGTTGTCCAGCAACTGGTCGGCGCGCTTGCCGCTGCGCCGTGGCAGTCGCTCCTGCATGTCCCAGATCTCGCGGATCGGCATGGTGAAGCGCTTGGGAATGGCGATGCGCTGGCACTGTTCGGCGATCAGTTCGTGGGCAGCTTCCTGCATGGCCGGGATTGGCGGCATGCCGCGTTCCTGCAGGCGCAGGACCCGGGCGGGCAGGGCTGGCCAGAGCAGGGCAGCGAAAAGGAAGGCCGGCGTCACAGGCTTGTTCTGCTTGATCCGCAAGTCGGTGTTGATCAAGGCTTCGCTGATCAGCGTATGGGTGTAGGTCGGGTTGTATTCCAGGGCTTCGGCGCTGGCCGGGAACAACGGATCGAAGAGTTGCAGGTCCACCAGCATTTCGAAGGTGTCGGCTGCGTAGCCGGAGAGGAACAGCTTGAGCACTTCTTCGAACAGGCGTGCGGAAGGGATCTCTCGCAGCATGGGGGCCAGTTCGCGGATTGGCGTTGCGGTGTGTTTTTCGATACCGAAGTTGAGTTTCGCCGCGAATCGGACGGCCCGCAGCATCCGCACCGGGTCTTCCTGGTAACGCTGCCGAGGGTCGCCGATGAGGCGGATCAAATTGTTGCGAATGTCGTGTACGCCATTGGCGTAATCGAGGATGCGTTCGCTGACCGGATCGTAGTACAGGGCATTGATGGTGAAGTCGCGGCGTTGCGCGTCTTCTTCCAGGGTGCCATAGACGTTATCCCGCAGGATTCGTCCGCTTTCATTACGGGAGGATTGATTGCTGTCTTCCTCGTCGTCGTTCTGCGGGTGGTTGGCGCGGAAAGTCGCAACCTCGATGATTTCGCGACCGAAGTGGATATGCACCAGTTTGAAACGCCGGCCAATGATCCGTGCGTTACGAAACTCGGCCTTGACCTGCTCCGGTGTGGCGCTGGTGGCGACGTCGAAATCCTTGGGGGTGATATTGAGCAGCATGTCGCGCACGCAGCCGCCTACCAGATAAGCCTGGTAGCCGGCGTTCTGCAGGCGTTCGACGATATTTACCGCATACCGGCTGAACTGGGCACGTTGCAGCGAATGCTGGCTGCTATTGAGCACTTCAGGGGTGCTGCGTTTATGTTGCGTACGACGCAAGGGAGAACGGAATGACTGGAACAGCTTCTTCAGCATGGGATGCACTGTTTGAAGGAATGTTCGGCCAAAACGAAGAATGACCGCATGATGGGCGGGGATTCTAGCATTTAGTCGAAGGATGGTGTAGGAAGCTGCCGCGACTTGTGCAGGTCTGCGCAAAGGTGCGATCTAGCGGGGCTGGCGTGGGTTTTATGAGGAAAAATGCGAACTCTGGAAACCACAAGGGGAGCCGAAGCTCCCCCAGAATAGTTGCGTGCTCTGTTTTTATTATTGGTTTCGGGCTTCTTGTTTTTGTTAAACGCCCTTGTCACTTGGATTACCCAGAGTGACCCTCCCAATCGGGAGCCAAGA
The DNA here is from genome assembly GCF_045013505.1 of Pseudomonas sp. JDS08PS003. Classification (NCBI taxonomy): domain Bacteria; kingdom Pseudomonadati; phylum Pseudomonadota; class Gammaproteobacteria; order Pseudomonadales; family Pseudomonadaceae; genus Pseudomonas; species Pseudomonas sp. JDS08PS003. The sequence goes on along the minus strand of NZ_CP120724.1, from coordinate 6,184,705 downwards.
GCAAACGGATTGCTTTGATCGCTGAGTTGCAATGACCTTTCGATCCAACCAGTTCAGGCTCTGCCTTAGGGCAGTTTTTGTTGTTCTCGGCCTGGTTGTGGGGCAAGCCCCAAATACAACGCCTCTCCAAAAGAATCAGTTAGCTGCGCCTCCGCCGTGTTGTTTTTATTATGCGTGAGTCGATTCGTCTTATTTTTATTGTCTTGTGCATTGCTTGTTATTGTTCTTGTACCAAACATATAGCAGGTGCCGTGCCAACTTTTGCGATCCCCAATAAAACAAGGGGTTAGGCGTACCAGGCGGTGTTTTTCAGGCCAAAAAAAACCGGGGCTTCGTTACCTTTAGCCCCGGCTTTTGTTACGTCCAATTACACAGGTAACAGTTTTTTTCACAAAGTCGAGCGTTACCCGCACTCTGGTCAGCACGGGTTCAGCTTTCGCTGGCTACCCCGCTTTTGCGCCGCGGGATGCCCAGGCGTTGGCGGCGTTCCCAAAGGCATTTGCGGCTGACACCCAGTTTGCGTGCCAACTCGGTCTCGGTCATGTGGTCCTGATGTTCGAGGACGAAGTGCTGGAAGTAGTCTTCCAGAGACAGGTCCTCGGTGGGCTCGTGGCTGGTGTTGCCCTGTTGCGGTGGCAGGCCGACGAAGTCATCGTCCTCGAGGTCGCTCAGCTCGATATCGATCCCTAGCAGGTCAGCGGAGATTTCCGGGCTTTCGCACAGGATTACTGCGCGTTCTACCGCGTTCTCCAGCTCGCGCACGTTTCCTGGCCAGGAATAATGGCGAATAGCCTGTTCGGCATCGGCGGCGAACTTCAGGTCCGAACGACCGATGCGTGCACTCTGGCGGGCGAGGAAGGCATTGGCGATTTCAATGACGTCGGCGCCGCGTTCGCGCAAGGCTGGCAGTTTCAGGGCGATCACGTGCAAGCGGTAATAAAGGTCCTCACGGAACTGGCCGATCTTGGAGAGGCTCTTCAAGTCGCGGTGAGTCGCTGCAATCAGGCGGACATCGACTTTTTGCGACTGCACAGACCCCACGCGCCGGATCTCACCTTCCTGCAGAACCCGCAGCAGACGCGCCTGGGCCTCCAGAGGCAGTTCACCGATTTCGTCGAGGAATAGTGTTCCGCCGTCCGCTGCTTCCACCAGGCCCGCACGACCGGCGCTGGCGCCGGTGAAAGCACCTTTCTCATGGCCGAACAATTCGGACTCGATCAGGGTTTCCGGAATGGCCGCGCAGTTCACCGAGATCATCGGGGCCTTGGCGCGCTTGGACAGATTGTGCAGGGCCCGGGCCACCAGTTCCTTACCGGTACCGGACTCGCCCTGGATCAGGACATTTGAATCTGTTGGCGCTACTTTGCGGATCTTGCTGTACATATCCTGCATGGGCGGGCAGGAGCCGATGATGCCGATTTCGCCGTTGTTGTTGCTGGCGCCGGCCTTGTCCGCAACCGTTCCCGTCCTGGCTGCTGGGCGATCTGCCGGTGCGTTCTCGGCACTTTGTCGGTCGCGGAGAATCCGTGCCACGGCCTGGAGCATTTCATCGTGGTCGAAAGGTTTGGCGATGTAGTCCACCGCCCCCATTTTCATCGAGTCCACAGCCGAGCGCAGGCTGGCGTAGCTGGTCATGATCAGCACCGGAGTGCCCTGGCCGAGCTTGATCAGTTCGGTACCCGGGGCGCCAGGCAGGCGCAGGTCACTGACAATCAGGTCGAATGTGGGAATGCTGAAGCGTTCCTGGGCTTCCTGCACCGAGCCGGCTTCGCTGACCTGGTACTGGTTACGTTCCAGCAGGCGGCGAAGGGCGGAGCGGATAATGGTTTCGTCTTCGACGATCAGAATATGCGGCATTGATTCAATTCTCTCGACGGTCTCAGTTCACAGCGGACGTCGCTTCGACATGACGCGGTAAAGTCACCCGAATACGGGTACCGCGTTGGCTTTGTGGATCGGCCGGGCTGTCGATGGTGATTTGTCCATAATGCTCTTCAACGATGGAATAGACCAGCGCAAGGCCCAGTCCGGTGCCTTCCCCAGGGTCCTTGGTGGTGAAAAACGGTTCGAACAATCGATCCATGATGTTCTTGGGAATACCGCTGCCTTCGTCTTCCACGATCAGATCGACCGTGTGCTCGAAAGCCTCGCTCTTGACGCGTACAGCGCTGCCGGGAGGAGAAGCGTCGCGGGCGTTGGACAGCAGGTTGATCAGCACTTGGGCCAGCCGCTGCGGATCACCATCGACCCAGTGGTCGGGATCACACAGATTGAAGAACTGCACTTCGAAATTGCGCCGGTTCAAGGCCAGGAGACCAATGGCATCCTGGGCAACTTCAGCCAGGCATACGGCTTCGTCGTTGTGCTGATGGCTACCGGCGTGGGCAAAGCTCATCAGTGACTGGACGATGCGCGAAATGCGCTTGGTCTGTTCGAGGATCTGCTCACTGATTTCCGTCAGTTCACCGTCTTCTTCACGCTCTTCCCGCAGGTTCTGCGCCAGACAGGCGATGCCGGTGATCGGATTGCCGATCTCGTGAGCCACCCCGGCAGCGAGGCGTCCGATACTGGCCAGACGTTCAGAGTGCACCAGCTTGTCTTCCAGGGTCTGGGTTTCGGTCAGGTCTTCCACCAGTAACACCAGGCCGCTGTTACCCGGTGCCAACGGCTCGTCGATGGCCGCTTTGTGCAGGTTCAGCCAGCGAGTCTGGCCGTCGAGGGCCAGATGCTGCTTGTGCAAGTGCTCGTCCGGCAGGTTGATAAAGCCCTGCAGCAGGTCTTTCCATGGATTGGTGATGGTACTCAGGCGTGACCCCACCACATGCTGGGCGGGAATACCGGTCAGTTCCTCCATGGCCTTGTTCCACATGAGGATCTCCTGATCCTTGGCCAGGGAGCAGACGCCCATGGGCAGTTCCTGCAGGGTTTGTCGGTGGTAGCGGCGCAGGGCATCGAGCTCGGCGGCCAGGCCGGTCAGGCGTGAGTGGTAGTCCTCGAGGCGGCTTTCGATGAAATGGATGTCTTCGGTGACATAGTTTTCTCCGCCGGCCTTGTATGGCAGGAAGGTTTCCACCATGTCCTGGGCGACACTCGGCCCCATCAGGCCGGACAGGTTGGCCTCGATACGGTCACGCAGACGCCGCAAGGCATAGGGGCGGCGTTCGTCGAAAGGCAGATACAGGTCGCGCAAGGCTTGTTCCACCTCCTTTTGCGCAGCCTTGGCGCCCAGCGGCTTGGCCAGTTGAGTGGCGAACTCCTGGGGTGAGGCAGCGTGCAGTTCCCGGCGCTGCGGGCGACGCACGTTGTCCACCGCGCAGGCTTCGGCAGCACTGGCTTCTTCGGTGCTGGCGTTGGTGAACAGCGAAATCAGGGTGAACATCAGAACGTTGGCTGCCAGCGAGGCGATGGCTGCCATGTGCCAGCTAGTGTCGTCGAGGACGTAGATCATGTTCAGCAGCGGGATGTAGAAGCCCTGCAGGTTGCCGATCAGAGGCAGCAGCATGGTCACCAGCCAGACCAGAATCCCTGCCAGCAGCCCGGCGATGAAGCCACGACGGTTGGCGGTCGGCCAGTACAACACCGAGAGCACGCCGGGAAGAAATTGCAGGGTAGCGACGAAGGCGACGATTCCCAGGTTGGCCAGGTCCTGTTCGGCCCCCAGCAACAGGTAAAAGGCGTAGCCGGCCATGATGATGGCGACGATCAGGGCGCGACGAGTCCACTTCAGCCAGCGATAGATATTGCCTTCTGCGGGCGGCTGGTAAAGCGGCAGCACCAAGTGGTTCAGGGCCATCCCCGACAAGGCCAGAGTGGTGACGATGATCAGGCCACTGGCGGCCGAGAGCCCGCCGACATAGGCCAGTAGCGCCAGGGCTGGGCTGTTGGCCGCGATACCAATGCCCAGGGTGAAGTATTCCGGGTTGGTGGTGGCGCCGAGCTTGAGTCCGGCCCAGAGAATCAGCGGCACCGCCAGGCTCATCAGCAGCAGGAACAGCGGCAGCCCCCAGCTGGCGCTGACCAGGGCTCGGGGGTTGAGGTTTTCGGTAAAGGTCATGTGATACATGTGCGGCATGACGATCGCTGAAGCGAAGAACACCAGCAGCAGGGTGCGCCACGGACCCTCTTGCAGTGGAGTGTGCAGCGCGGCGAGGGCAGTCTGGTTCTGCAGCAGCCAGAGCTCCAGCTGTTGCGGACCATCGAAGACCCCGTACAGCGCATACAGGCCGACGCCGCCGATGGCGATCAGCTTGATCACCGATTCGAAGGCAATGGCGAACACCAGGCCTTCGTGTTTCTCCCGGGTAGCGATGTGCCGCGAACCGAAGAAAATCGTGAACAGGGTGATCAGCGCGCAGAAGCTCAGCGCTACTCGATGTTGCACCGGTTCATGGGTGAGGATGCCGATGGAATCGGCCACTGCCTGGATCTGCAGGGCCAGCAGGGGCAGGACTCCCACCAGCATGAAAATGGTGGTCAGGGCACCGGCCCAGGTGCTGCGGAAACGGAAGGCGAACAGGTCCGCCAGGGACGACAGTTGATAGGTGCGGGTGATCTTCAGGATCGGATACAGCAGCACCGGCGCCAGCAGGAAGGCCCCGGAAACCCCCAGGTAGCTGGAGAGGAACCCGTAGCCGTATTGATAGGCCAGGCCCACCGTGCCGTAGAAGGCCCAGGCGCTGGCATAGACTCCCAGCGACAGGGTGTAGGTCAGCGGGTGGCGAATGATCGAGCGCGGAATCATGCCGCGCTCACTGATCCAGGCCACCCCGAACAGCACCAGCAAGTAGGCGGCGCTGATCAGGATCATCTGGGTCAGGCTAAAGCTCATCGGCATCTTTTTGGCTCTGCAGGATGAAGGTCACGACGATCAGAATCAGCCAGAGCAGATACGGGCGATACCAGGCGCCAGTAGCATCGATCCACCAATCCATGATGGCGGGGGAGAATAGATAGATCCCCACTACCAGGAGTAGGACCAAGCGATAGATGTACATCTCGGCCTCTCTTTATTGTGTGCGTGCCCGAAAACGTGCGGCGATGGTAACGGATGGGCGCCAAGCTGCAAGGGGCGTCAGCTCAATTGGGCTTCCGGCACGCTCAGTGTGCGTGGAATCAACTCGGCATCCCAGTGGACGATGCCCCACTTCATGATCTGAGCCACGCTCGCATGGGTGACTTCGACAGGCGGTTTCTGGCCCAGGGCCCGCAGCGCCCGCAGCAGCAAGGGCGGCGCCTGCTCCTCGGCCAGTGGTGGCGAACGGTAGGACTTGCCCAGTTTTTGTCCGTCCGGCTGAGTAATCAGCGGTACATGGAGGTAGCGTGGTTGGGATAGTCCCAACAGTTCCTGCAGGTACAGCTGGCGGGGAGTGGAGTCCAGCAGGTCGGCGCCGCGCACGATATCGGTGATGCCCTGCCAAGCGTCATCGAGCACCACAGCCAATTGATAAGCATAGAGGCCGTCACGGCGTCGGATCACGAAGTCTCCGACTTCCCGGCCCAAGTGCTGGCGATACTCGCCCTGGACCCTGTCGTTGAAGCGGTACTCGAGCTCCGGCACCCGCAGGCGGATTGCCGCGTCTTCCTGGGCGTGACCAAGGTTGCGGCACAGCCCCGGGTAGATGCCGTGGTAGGGCTCCAGTTGTTTGCGAGAGCAGGTGCAGGCATAGGCCAGGCCTTGATGGAACAGCCGGTCAATGACTGCTGCGTAAGCATCGTGGCGATCGCTTTGGCGAACCATTTCGCCGTCCCATTCGAAGCCGTAGCTTTCCAGGGCCTTGAGAATCGCTGCCTGGGCCCCCGGCTCTTCCCGGGGCGGGTCGAGGTCTTCCATGCGCAGCAGCCAGCGGCCGCCGACGGCTCGGGCGTCCAGATAGGAGGCAAGAGCCGCGACCAGTGAGCCGAAATGCAGGTTGCCGCTGGGGGTGGGGGCGAAGCGCCCGATGTATGAAGCAGATGTGGAGGCAGTCATGGGCAGGATGCTATCGGGTCTGGCCCCGGAGTGATGACAGGGTCGGGGGATCGCTTTCGTGAGCGAGCTCGCTTCTACAGGGAAGGCGGAAACGAAAACGGAGCGTGTATACGCTCCGTTTCAGGTTCAGGCCGACTATTACTTGCCGACTTGCTTTTCCTTGATTTCCGCCAGGGTCTTGCAATCAACGCACATATCGGCGGTTGGGCGGGCTTCCAGGCGGCGGATGCCGATCTCGACGCCACAGGATTCACACCAGCCGTATTCTTCGTCTTCGATCAGTTGCAGGGTCTTGTCGATCTTCTTGATCAACTTGCGCTCACGATCACGGGCGCGCAGTTCAAGGCTGAACTCCTCTTCCTGGCTGGCACGGTCGGCCGGATCAGGGAAGTTGGCCGCTTCATCTTTCATGTGATCAACAGTGCGGTCGACTTCCTGCATCAAGTCCTGTTTCCACTTGTTCAGGATCTTGGTGAAGTGCTCACGCATGGGCTTGCCCATGTACTCTTCGCCCGCAGTTTCAACATAAGGTTCAAAACCGCTGATCGATTGAATCTGTTGCTTTGCTTGGGTGGGCATGAATGGACCGCCTCTACTCTTGTAATCCATTGCGCAGGATTGCTCCATCTCCGACACTTGCCGGCCCTGCGGCTGCAAGCGGGCGAACTTACCAGATCAAACCAGAGCGCGCTACTCCCGGTTGTCGAGCCTATGTCCTGCCTAAGTCCGTAGATACTGGAAAAGGATGACATGGCTTGCAGATCGGTCTGTTCAATCATTGATTTTAGTCAAATCTGCGGTTTCTGTTTGCACCAGTTGGCACAAGGCAACAGACCGCACGGATGTCGCTGGGTTCTCCCGGGCTTCACTGGATGGGTAGAATCGGACTTTTGCTCCCCCCTCGAATGAAGGAAGGCTAATGGCTCTGCCCTACAGTGCGCGCAGTCGCGCTATCGAACCTTTCCATGTCATGGCCCTGCTGGCCCGCGCCAATGAGTTGCAGGCCGCCGGACATGATGTGATTCACCTGGAGATCGGCGAGCCGGACTTCACCACCGCCGAGCCGATCATCAAGGCCGGGCAGGCGGCGTTGAGCGCCGGCAAGACCCGTTACACCGCAGCGCGAGGTATCCCGGAGCTGCGTGGGGCAATCTCTGGTTTCTACCAGCAGCGTTATGGCCTGGATATCGACCCCGAGCGGATCATGATCACTCCCGGAGGCTCCGGCGCGTTGCTGCTGACCAGCAGCCTGCTGGTGGACCCGGGCAAGCACTGGCTGCTGGCTGACCCGGGCTATCCGTGCAACCGGCATTTCCTGCGTCTGGTTGAAGGCGCGGCGCAGTTGGTGCCGGTAGGGCCGGATGTGCGTTATCAACTGACTCCTGACCTGGTGGAGCGTTACTGGGATCAGGACAGCGTCGGCGCCTTGGTCGCTTCTCCGGCGAACCCTACCGGGACTGTGCTCAGTCGTGATGAGCTGGCGGGCCTGTCCGCTGCTATCAAGGCTCGCAACGGGCATCTGGTGGTGGACGAGATCTACCACGGCCTGACCTATGGCACTGATGCCGCCAGCGTGCTGGAAGTGGATGACAGCGCTTTTGTCCTGAATAGTTTTTCCAAGTATTTCGGCATGACTGGCTGGCGCCTGGGGTGGCTGGTGGCGCCGCCTGCGGCTGTGGGTGAGCTGGAGAAACTGGCGCAGAATCTCTACATCAGTGCGCCGAGTATGGCCCAGTACGCCGCTCTGGCCTGTTTCGAACCGCAAACCATCAGCATGCTGGAGGAGCGTCGTGCCGAATTCGGGCGTCGCCGGGATTTCCTGCTCCCGGCCTTGCGCGAGTTGGGTTTTGGTATAGCCGTGGAGCCTGAAGGGGCCTTCTATCTGTACGCCGATATCAGCGCTTTTGGTGGTGATGCCTTTGCTTTCTGCCGGCACTTCCTGGAGACCGAGCATGTGGCCTTCACTCCCGGCCTGGATTTCGGTCGTCACCAGGCGGGACACCATGTGCGTTTCGCCTACACCCAGAGCCTGGAGCGCCTGCAGGAAGCGGTGGAGCGTATCTCCCGTGGCCTGCAGAGCTGGCAAGGCTGATGCGCTTCGATCCTCCCTTGGAAGAAGGGCGTCTGCTGCGTCGCTACAAGCGTTTCCTGGCAGACATCGAAACCGCTGCGGGGGAACAGATGACGATTCACTGTCCCAATACCGGCTCGATGTTCAATTGCATGGTCGAAGGCGGGCAGGTGTGGTTCAGCCGTTCCAACGACCCCAAGCGCAAGCTGCCGGGCACCTGGGAAATCAGTGAAACCCCTCAAGGGCGACTGGCCTGCGTCAATACCGGGCGGGCCAACGGCCTGGTTGAAGAGGCGTTGAGGGCGGGGCTGATCAAGGAATTGAACGGCTTCACCGGGCTGAAGCGCGAGGTGCCTTATGGACAGGAGAACAGTCGCATCGATTTTCGCCTGGATTACCCGGACGGTCCGGCCTATGTCGAGGTCAAGAGTGTCACTCTGGGTTTCGATGGCTGCGCGGTGGCGGCCTTCCCCGATGCGGTGACCCAGCGCGGTGCCAAGCACTTGCGTGAGCTGGCAAGCCTGGCTCGGGAGGGGGTACGTGCGGTTCAGCTGTATTGCGTCAATCTCTCGGGTATAGACGCAGTGCGTCCGGCAGAGGAGATCGATCCGGGGTATGCCGCAGCCCTACGGGAAGCGGTGGCGGCCGGCGTCGAGGTGCTGGCTTATGGCGTTCGCCTGACTGCACAGGAAGTTTGTATCGACCGGCGTCTTGAGGTGCTGCTGCAGGGTTAAAGAGCGACCCAGATACCCTGGCTGTCTTCCTCACAGTCGATGGCCCTCAGGAACTGCCCGGCGCATGGCCCTGCCACACATTCGCCACTTTCGATCAGAAACAGTGCGCCATGGGTGGCGCACTGGATCAGGCTGGCGCTGGGATCGAGGAACTGATCAGGTTGCCATTCCAGGGGCACTCCACGGTGTGGGCAGTGATTGGCATATACGTAAGCCTGCCCCTCGCGGCGCACAGCAAAGAGTTTCAACCCCGCAAGCTGGAAACCCCGGCTACTGGCCTCGGGAAGATCGCTCCCGGCGCAAAGAAATTTCATGTCTATCCTCTTGGTCCGAAGGCTCTGCGCTAAGGCTGTCACAGTTTTCCCGTGGCGGCAGGATGAAACATGTCGACGCTTGACTGCTAAATGAAAACAATTATCAAATGGCCGTCTCGCCCGACACGGGGCGCTTGCTCATTTCGATGCCTGCTCTGCCTGGCATGTCACATGGACAGCTGCTTCGCGGGCCCTACGTCTATAAAGGAAATGTACTTATGCGCCTGAGTGCCAGCGCCATTGCGTTCTGTGCCGGATTGCTGGTGAGCCAGTGGGCCACCGCCGATGAGTTGCCGCAGCGTTGGGTCAGTGCTGGTGGGGCTTTGTCCGAGTGGGTAACGGTTCTGGGCGCTGAGTCGAAACTGGTGGGGGTCGATACCACCAGCCAGCATCCGGCATCACTCAAGGCGCTGCCCAGCATTGGTTATCAGCGGCAGCTATCGGCGGAAGGCATCCTGAGCCTGCGGCCGCAGATCCTGGTGGGCACAGAAGAAATGGGCCCGCCGCCGGTGCTGTCACAGATTCGTAGTGCCGGGGTCAAGGTCGAGCTGTTTTCTGCCCAGGCCGATCTTCCTACCTTGCAGCACACTTTGCGGCATCTGGGACAACTACTGGGCCGTGAGGCGCAAGCCGGAGAGCTGTTTCAGGGCTATCAAAAGCAGCTTGAACAGCAACGAGCCTGGGTCAGTGAGGCACAGAAGACCCAGGCGTCGCCGGGAGTGTTGCTGCTGCTGGGTCATGCTGGCGGCAAGCCGCTGATTGCCGGTAAGGACACTGCGGCGGACTGGCTCCTGCAGCAGGCCGGTGGGCACAACCTGGCGACCCATACGGGTTACAAGCCGTTTTCGGTGGAGTCCTTGGCAGGCTTGAGTCCGCAGGTCCTGGTGTTCTCCGATCGCAGTCTGAGCGGCGACGCGGCCCGGGCTGCGCTGTTCAAGGAAAACCCGGTGCTGGCGTCTACCGCGGCGGTCAAGGCCGGGCGAGTGGTCGAGCTTGACCCGACCTTGCTGGTGGGGGGGCTGGGGCCGCGGCTGCCGGATAGCCTGAAGCGCCTGGCGGCAGCTTTCTATCCCCAGGCCAAGTTGGTCCAATGAGTCGTCTGGTCAAACCTAGAACGCTGTTTCTCGGGCTGGGAGCCCTGTGCATCCTGGCCATCTGGTTGTCACTGGCCCTGGGGCCGGTCAGTCTGCCTCTGTTCGATACCTTGCGCGCCGCCCTGCGGTTGCTTGGGGTGCCGATCGATGGACAGGGGCTGGAGCAGGCGGAGTTGATCCTCGGGCAGATCCGCCTGCCGCGGACCTTGCTTGGCCTTGCAGTGGGGGGCGTGTTGGCGCTGTCCGGCGTGGCCATGCAGGGACTGTTTCGCAATCCCCTGGCGGACCCGGGGCTGGTGGGGGTGTCCAGTGGGGCGGCGTTGGGAGCAGCGATCGCCATTGTCGGTGGCTCGATGTTCGGCGGTGTGCCGGAAGCTATTGGTCCTTATCTGCTCTCACTCTGTGCCTTTCTGGGTGGCCTGGGAGTGACAGCGCTGGTCTATCGACTTGGTCGGCGCAACGGCCAGACTCATGTGGCGACCATGTTGCTGGCGGGAATAGCCTTGACGGCCCTGGCCGGCTCGGCCGTGGGCTTGTTCACCTACCTGGCGGATGACGCCACCTTGCGAACCTTGACCTTCTGGAACCTGGGCAGCCTGAACGGTGCCAGTTACCAGCGGCTGTGGCCGCTGTTGCTGGTAACGGCGGCGGTGGCTCTTTGGCTGCCTCGTCGGGCCAAGGCCTTGAATGCGCTGCTGCTGGGCGAGTCCGAGGCCAAGCACCTGGGGGTCGATGTCGAAAGGCTCAAGCGCGAACTGGTGTTCTGTACGGCCCTGGGTGTGGGAGCCGCCGTGGCTGCAGCAGGGATGATAGGTTTTGTCGGGTTGGTCGTGCCTCATCTGGTGCGCCTGCTGTCGGGGCCGGATCATCGCACCTTGCTCCCGGCATCGATCCTGGCGGGGGCCAGCTTATTGCTGTTGGCTGATCTGGTGGCGCGTCTGGCGCTGGCACCAGCCGAATTGCCCATCGGTATCGTCACCGCCTTTATCGGCGCGCCGTTCTTTCTGTACCTGTTGTTGCGAGGGCGCGCCTGATGCTGCGAGTCGAGAACCTGCATGTCCGCCGTGGTGGCAAAGATGTCCTGGCCGGTGTGGACCTGCAATTATTGCCGGGCCAGGTATTGGGGGTGCTAGGTCCCAATGGTGCCGGCAAAAGCAGCCTGCTCGGAGCCATGAGTGGAGAGTTGGCGGCCCATCAGGGCCGAGTGTCGTTGGATGGGCAAGAGTTGGCGCAATGGCAGGGTACATTGCGAGCGCAAAGGCTGGCGGTGTTGCCTCAGGCGTCGAGTCTGGATTTCGCTTTTCGGGTCGAGGAAGTGGTGGGGCTTGGGCGCTTGCCCCATCAGAGCGGTCGCGTGCGTGATGCGCAGATCGTTGGCGCTGCGCTGGAGGCGGTCGATGTGGCGCATCTGTGGGGGCGCAGCTACCTGGCGTTGTCGGGTGGGGAGCGGCAACGGGTGCATCTGGCGCGGGTTCTGGCGCAGTTATGGCCGGGGCAGAGTGGACACAACCTGTTGCTGGATGAGCCCACGTCTGCCCTCGATCCGTTGCACCAGCACGTCACCTTGCAGGCCATCCGGGAGTTTGCCGATCGCGGCGCGGCGGTACTGATTATCCTCCATGACCTGAATCTGGCGGCACGCTACTGTGATCGGCTGTTGCTGCTTGAAGGCGGACGCCCGCATTCATTGGGTACGCCGGCCGAAGTGCTGCGTCCCGAGCCGTTGCAAGCGGTGTTCGGCCTGGAGGTTCTGGTGCAGCTGCACCCTGAACGCGGGCATCCGTTGATCATTGCCCGTTGACCTGACACACGGAGAGACCTGATGCGTGCACTCCCGTTACTGCTGGCCCTGTTGCTGGCGGCCTGTCACAGCATGCCCGGAACGTTACCGCCGCCGGTGGCGCAGGGGCCAGGCAGCATTATTGATCTGCACAATGGTGAGGCGCTGAGCCCTGGCGAGCTGGTTGAGCGCCTGGCACAGGCGCCCAGGCTGATTGTCGGCGAGCAGCATGACAACGCCGACCATCACGCTTTACAGCTCTGGCTCTTGCGCTCTATGGCCGCGGAGCGGCAACAGGGCAGTCTGTTGCTGGAAATGCTCAATCCGGATCAGCAGGCAAAAGTCGATGGGGTCAAGCGGTCCCTGGAGGGGCGGCGCTTGCCTGACGGCCTACCCGCTGCGCTGGCCTGGCAACCGGGTTGGGACTGGAGTCTCTACGGTCTGCTGGTGGGTTATGCGCTGAAGCAGCCCTATCCATTGTTGGCAGCCAATCTGGATACTCAGGACGTGCGCAGGATATATGCGCAGGCGCCTGTGCTGTCCGGGGCGCGGAGCAATGCGCGCCCGGTGACTCAGCTCTTGTCTGCGCAAATTCGCGAGTCCCATTGCGGTTTACTGCCCGAAAGTCAGGTGCCGTCCATGCTGGCGGTGCAGCAACAGCGGGATCGGCGCATGGCCGAACGGCTGCTGGCGGCACCGACTCCAGCCTTGCTGTTTGCTGGGTCTTTTCATGGGCGCCGAGACCTTGGGGTGCCCTTGCACATGGCTGATCTGGATCAAGGGCAGGAAGTTGTGGTGCTGATTCTGGCAGAGCAGGGTAGTGAGGTTTCCCCGGCATCGGCCGATTACGTCTGGTATACGCCGCCCCAGCCACCCAAGGATTACTGTGCACAATTGAAACCTTGAATGGCTCACTTTTTCACAGGCAAAAAAAGACCCGGCAAGAGCCGGGTCAAATAACCGTGATTAGCCTGATGAGGAGATAATCTGAGAGTCCGAACCACTGGTCTTCCAGGTTATCGACTGATCTCGCGACCAGTTGTGATAATCATAACGATTCTCATTTCGAAGTCAACAAGGCTTTTTCAGTTTTCGCATATTTCGCTAAACGCTTGTTTGGATCCTCTGCTCGTTCAGCCCTGGCTCGGGCTGCTCAAGGCCATAAGACGGGTCACTTCCTTGTTCAGCAGGTCGATGCGCCGCGCCATGCTCTCGATCAGGCTATGGGCGATGCGCGGGTTGCTCTGGGTCAGGCTGAGGAACTGCTCCTTGGGAATCAGCATGATCGTGCTCGGCTCGCTGGCGATCACACTGGCGCTGCGCTTCTCTCCGGTGAAGACCGCCATGGCGCCAAAAATCTCGTCCTTGGGTACATCGCCAACCTTGTGGCCATCGACAAAGGCCTGGGCGTGCCCTTCGAGAATCACGAACACATGATCCGCCTCATCCCCCTGGGCAATCAGCACTTCGCCGGTATTCACCCGTTTGAAGCCGTTGCTGCTGCGTAATTCTGGAGGTTTCAAGCGAGCGACCGCATCAGAGAGCAGGGCGGTCTGGCCAATCAGGTATTGCAGCAACAGTTCCGAGCGCAGCTCGTCGGCGTAGATATGCCGGAATACGTCGGTCCGCAAATAGGGGGTCAATATCAGCGGTGTGTCGCAGCTCAACTGCCACTGCGGATGCTCGACACCCCGACGCAACCCCACCAGATCACCTTCATGCAGGTAAAAAAGTGGCCGCTCTTCAACACTGGCCTGGATCACGCCGCTGTCCAGCAGGAACAGTTGGTGACCGGGCAGTACGCTGGACAGGTCCGCCACCGCTTCAAGTTCCAGGGCAGAACCACTGGGTGAAAGCCCCGCCAGCAGTTGCGTCGGGATACTTTGCAGACGATTGATCAAGGCATCGGCGTAGGCCGGTTGCTCCCCCATCAGGTACATAAGGTTCTGCCAGTCAGTTTTTGTGACGAGAGGAAATGGCGTCCAGCTGTTTGTTCAACGCCTCTTTGCGTTCGGCGGGAAGGTCGTTCCAGTGCATGTCCATCAAGGCTCCTTCGATGGCATATAGCAGGACTTTAGAGGCGCGAAAGCCGCGGGTGCGCACCGCCCGATATGCGTCTACCGCGCCCAGGCGGCGCAAGTCCGAAGCACTATGGATGCCCACTGCATGCAGCCATTGTGCGGATGTCTTGCCAAGGTTCTTCAAATGTTGCAGTTCATCATTCATTAAGCCTCCTGGCGATGGCCGAATGGTGAGTGGGCAGCCTCAAAGGAGTGTAGCGCTCAGTAGCAAACGCGCTGTTCTTTGGTCGGGTTTGGCGCAAATGCTTCTAAGGCAGGGGCATAAAGGCGAGGCAGCCAGGTGCGCTCAGACCTCGTGGGGAAGGGGGGAAGACAGGCGGGGAAACCATAGTCCGGCGCGCAGCTGGGCGCCGAACAGAGCAGCGCAGGGGCTTTCAGCGGGTGTTGTAGCGCAGGCGGGTACCGAAGTTGACCGACATGAGAATCTCGTCGGCAGTCAGTTCCACCGGGAAGTAAGCGCCAGAGATTTGCGCATGGGCCAGGCTGGCGCCTTCCATGGAGGAGTTTCGCAAGTCCAGGCCGCGCAAGTCGGCGGAGCGGAAATAGGCGTCGGTGAAGTCGACCCCTTGGGCGTTCAATTCCCGCAGGTCGAGGCCGCGGAAGTCACCGCCACGCATGTCGATGGGTTGATCCTTTGGACGTTCGCGGTTGAACCCGACGATGTCGTCCTTATGCAGCAGGGCGTAAAGCGGAGTATCCAGAAGTTTCGGTTGGCTCATGGCGACGTCACCAGTGTTGGATTTATGACGCCAGTATAGTGCCACTATTTTTCAGCCGTGAAGTCTTTGCACTTCACGGCTGAAATTATTGCTTACAGGCCCGGGAGGCGCTGACGAATGTTGGCAACCAGGGCATCCAGGCTACCGCTTTCGTTGGTTTCGATACGCTTGCTGCGTAGCAGCTCTTCGTCGGTCAAGGCTTCGCGCGTGGCTTGCTGCGTGGCGATCACTTCCAGAGTGGCATCGGAAGGATCGTTCTGATCGGCTTGACGTTGAGCCAGCCAGCTGGCGACCACCGCTTCAGGGGCGTTGCAGTCGATGATCAGGCAAGGGGTGCCAGTGGCTTCGGCCACCTTGGCCGCGGCATCCCGTTGGGCGCGCTTGAGGTAGGTAGCGTCGATCACCACCGGGAAACCAGCGCGCAGGATGGTTTCGGCGATTTCATGCAGGCGGGTGTAGGTGGCGCTGCTGGCGTCGCTGCTGTAGATGCCGGCGTGAGGGTCGTTCTGCACTTGTTGCTCGCCGAACAGACGCTTGCGTTCCACATCTGAGCGCAGGCGAACGGCACCCAGTGCTTCTACCAGACGCATGGCTACGCGGCTTTTGCCAACGGCCGAGATACCCGAGGTGATTGCCAGGAAGCGTGATGGAATGGTGCTGTAGCTTTCCGCCAGATTGGCGTAGTTGCGGTATTGGCGCAGCGTGGTGGCACGCTGCACCGGAGTGGCGTCGGCAGGCATGCTGAACAGGCTGACTTTGGCGCGTACCAGAGCACGGTAGGCTTTGTAGAAGTTCAGCAGTTCCAGGCCCTGATAGTCACCGGTCAGTTCCAGGTACTGGCTGATGAAGCGCCGCGCCAGGCTTTTCAGGCCGCGATCCTCCAGGTCCATGGCGAGGAAGCCGGTGTCGGCATAGACGTCGGTGAAACGGAACGGCTCGTTGAATTCGATGCAGTCGAAAATCACCACCTTGCCGTCGATAAGGGTGGCGTTGCCCAGGTGGATATCACCATGGCATTCACGGATGAATCCTTCGCTCTTGCGTTGGGCCAGCAGTGGCTTGAGGCGTTCGAAGCTAGCCTCGGCCCAGGCCTGCAGGGCTTCGAGCTGCTGCAGGTCGGTCTTATCGCTGAGGAACGGACGGATCTGTTCGAAATTCTGGCGTACTGGCGCCATTACGCTTTCCGGCGTACCGGCTTCATGGGCGGCCGGGACCTTGGGGGCGCTGAGGTGGAACTGGGCGATCTGCTTGGCCATCTCGTCGATGTGCGCGGTGGTCAGCTCGCTGTTGGCTTGCAAGGTACTGAGCAACTGGCTCTGGGGGAACTGGCGCATTTTCAGCGCGTATTCGATGACCGGGCCGCTGCCGCCCAGTTCTGGGGCTTCGGCGCTACCGGTGATCGGCAGGACTTCCAGGTACAGGTCCTGGGTCAGACGCTGGTTCAGGCGCAGCTCTTCACCGCAGAAATGCGCTCGGGCATCCAGGCTGGTGAAATCGAGGAAACCAAAGTTCACCGGCTTCTTCACTTTATAAGCAAAGGGGCCGGTGAGCAGTACCCAGGAGATGTGGGTTTCGATGACCTGAAACCCTTCTACGGGATGAGGATACAAAGCGGGGTTTTGCAGGGCGGCGATCAGTGACTGGCTCACAGGCGATCCTTCAGAGTCGGGAAAATCGAGGGCGTCATTATGGCCGCTGGGAGGGGTAACGCAAACCTCGGGTGGCGCATGTTGAGGATGAATAAAGTGCGTATAATCCGCCGCCATGACTCGTACCCGATCCCCTCGTTCCGCTAAAAAAACTCCCTCTGGTGGCCTGCGCCCCTGGCTGGGCTGGGCGCTCAAGCTCAGTCTGGTCGGCTTGGTGGTGCTCGCCGGCTTTGCGGTTTACCTCGATGCTGTGGTCCAGGAAAAATTCTCCGGCAAGCGCTGGACCATCCCGGCCAAGGTCTATGCCCGGCCGCTGGAGCTGTTCGTCGGACAAAAGCTCAGCAAGGATGACTTCCTGACGGAGCTCGATGCCCTGGGCTATCGTCGCGAAAGCGTCGCCAACGGCCCCGGCGCTGCAGCGGTCAGCGGTAACACTGTCGACTTGAATACCCGTGGTTTCCAGTTCTATGAGGGATTGGAGCAGGCGCAGCCGGTTCGCGTGCGTTTCTCCGGTGACTATGTGGCGGAGCTGTCCGGCAGCAAGGGCGCCAAGCTGGCGGTCGTGCGGCTGGAGCCGCTGCTGATCGGTGGCCTGTATCCGAAAAACCTGGAGGACCGGATCCTGATCAAGATCGATCAGGTTCCACCCTATCTGCTGGAAACTCTGGTGGCGGTGGAAGACCGTGACTTCTATTCGCACTTCGGGGTGTCGCCCAAGTCGATTGCCCGGGCGATCTGGGTCAACACTTCGTCGGGCCAGATGCGCCAGGGCGGCAGTACCCTGACCCAGCAGTTGGTGAAGAACTTCTTCCTGACCAATGAACGCAGCCTGTCGCGCAAACTCAATGAAGCGATGATGGCGCTGCTGCTGGAGCTGCATTACGACAAGCGCGAGATTCTCGAGGCTTACCTCAACGAGGTCTTTGTCGGCCAGGATGGCCAGCGAGCAGTGCACGGTTTCGGTTTGGCCAGCCAGTTTTTCTTCAGCCAGCCTCTGTCCGAACTCAAATTGCATCAGGTCGCGCTGCTGGTGGGGATGGTCAAAGGTCCTTCCTATTACAATCCGCGACGCTATCCGGAGCGTGCTCTGGAGCGGCGCAACCTGGTGCTCGATCTGCTTGAGCAGCAGGGCGTAGCCACTGCCGAGCAGGTTGAAGCCGCGAAGAAAATGCCGTTGGGCGTGACCAAGCGCGGTAGCCTGGCGGACAGCTCGTTCCCTGGTTTCCTCGATCTGGTGAAGCGCCAGTTGCGAGAAGACTATCGGGACGAAGACTTGACTGAAGAAGGGCTGCGAATCTTCACCAGTTTTGACCCTATCCTGCAGATGAAGGCTGAGGCTTCGGTCAACGATACCTTCAAGCGCCTGGCTGGACGCAAGGGTTCGGAAGACGTTGAGGCAGCCATGGTGGTGACCAATCCGGAAACCGGTGAAGTCCAAGCCATGATCGGCAGTCGTCAAGCCAGTTTCGCCGGCTTCAATCGGGCATTGGACGCGGTACGTCCGATCGGCTCGCTGATCAAGCCGGCGGTCTATCTGACGGCTCTGGAAAAGCCCAGCCAGTACACCCTGACCAGTTGGCTTTCCGATGAGGCCTTCTCGGTGAAGGGCGCTGACGGCCAGGTATGGAAGCCGCAGAACTACGACCGTCGCTCCCATGGCACCGTTTTCCTGTACCAGGGCCTGGCCCATTCCTACAACTTGTCCACCGCGCGGCTTGGCCTGGAAGTGGGCGTACCCAACGTCCTGAAGACCCTGGGGCGCCTGGGCGTTACCCGAGAGTTCCCTGCGTTTCCCTCGATGTTGCTGGGAGCCGGTGGCATGAGTCCGATCGAAGTGGCAACCATGTACCAGACCCTGGCCAATGGCGGTTTCAATACGCCAATGCGCGGGATTCGCAGTGTACTGACTGCCGAAGGCGAACCGCTCAAGCGTTATCCGTTCCAGATTCAGCAGCGATTCGATGCCGGGTCTATCTACCTGATCCAGAGTGCGATGCAGCGCGTGATGCGCGAAGGTACGGGTAGTTCGGTTTACAACGTACTGCCCAAGACCTTGGCGCTGGCGGGCAAGACCGGCACCAGTAACGACTCCCGTGATAGCTGGTTCGCCGGTTTCAGCCAGGACCTGCTGGCGGTGGTCTGGCTGGGTCGTGATGATAACGGCAAGACACCGTTTACCGGCGCCACGGGTGCCTTGCAGGTGTGGACCAGTTTCATGCGCAAGGCCGATCCGCTACCGCTGGATATGCCGCAGCCGGACAACGTGGTTCAGGCCTGGGTCGATTCGCGTACCGGGCAAGGCTCCGATGCCAACTGTCCGGGTGCTGTACAGATGCCGTATATTCGCGGCAGCGAACCGCCTCCCGGCGCCTCCTGCGGTGGTGAAACCCCGGCAGGTAGCGATGTGATGGATTGGGTCAAGGGCTGGATGAACTAAGCGATGAGGGTTTGACGTGAACAAGTGGTGGGTTCCAGCTATTACAGCTCTGGCTTTGCTCAACGGTTGCGCCAGTGTGCAGCGCGGCTCCATTCCCGTCGTGGACTCCGGTACGGCCGTGTCCAACAGTGAGCGGATTTCCGCCTCCGGAGGCTTTCGCCAGACGACTATCAAGCGTCCGGCCCAGGCACAGGCTCAGGCGATTCCGGAAGATTCCGGGGTGGTGGTGATGGTTCCCGGTGGCGGGGCAACGGCCTCTGCGCCGATCAGCAGCTCTCCTATTACTCCAGGGCCTATTACCCCGGGGCCGGTGGACGGTTCGAATTATCAGTCGGCGCCGATCAGCCAGGGCAGCTACAACATGCCTTCGACTCCGAGTGGTATTCCGTCGGCTCGTGCCGGTGGCTTGTCGGCTGATGAGCAACTTGACGGGCCGGTACTGGCGTTGCTGACGACTGCCCAGCAACAGCAATCCAGTGGCGACTTGAATGGTGCGTCCTCCAGTCTTGAGCGTGCTCAGCGTGTGGCGCCGCGCGAGCCGCAAGTGCTCTACCGTTTGGCCCAGGTGCGCATGGCCCAGGGTGATGCGCCGCAAGCCGAACAGTTTGCCCGTCGCGGTTTGAGCTTTGCCAATGGCCGTCCGGATCTTCAGGCGAGCTTGTGGGAGTTGATCGCCCAGGCGCGTGAGAAGCAAGGCGATGCTGCTGGTGCTGCCCAGGCTCGGCAGAAAGCTCGGGTTTCACTGTGATGGATGTACGGTTTCCCAAGATCGCCGAGCAGTTGTTGCTGATCGAGCGCGAGTTGCGTGGGCAGGGCTTGTGGGGCGAGGTTGCCCCCAGTGCCGAGGCGCTTGCCAGCACCCAGCCCTTCGCGGTGGACACCTTGGAATTCGAGCAGTGGCTGCAATGGATCTTCCTGCCGCGCATGAAGATGATCCTGGAGCAGGATCTGCCCTTGCCCAACGCTTCCGGTATCCAGGAAATGGCCGAGATGGTGTTTTCCACCCGACTCATGCAGGGCCGCGATCTTCAGCTGCGAGTTCTGCTCAAAGAGTTTGATCAGCTCATAGCGGCTACCCGCTGAATTCGATGCTGCCAGGTGTGCCTGGCAGCTCTTCTCCGGCGCACTGCGCGCTCCAGTCTGTTGATGCCTCAGTAGGCGTTTCCCTTTCTATATCTTCTCTTGCTGTGCTGCTCGGCACCCTGGGCGAGTGCCAGTCAATAGGTCAGTGGCGAAAGTCAAGGTTCGCATTTCTGAGTTGCTTGTCGAAGAATGCGCAATTGAAGCGCAGGCAGTTGTCGTTTTGAGGTTTTTTCTTGCGTTCTCATGCGCTTAGTTCGAATTAACTACATAGACGACTTGACTTGAAGAGGACGAAACAGAAGAATCCAAAGTCCGCTGTAGAGGGACTGCCAGAAGCAGACCCACTCAGCAGATCATGAGGCGCACATCCGCGCCGAAGTGCTACACCCGCAACGCGTTACCTCGCGCTGGGTGGGAAAACCCCGCAACACTTTGGGGCGCTCCCAATACTTGCTCAGTCAGTGCTGACGTAGTCGGCGACCACCGTCGCTCATGCTCTGCTGAGAAGTAAACCTATTAAGACCCGCTCCCTTTTGAGGGCGGTATTCTGGCGTTTTAGAGGTGAACAACGTGGAGCTTTTATCTGGCGGTGAGATGCTCGTCCGCTTCTTGCGTGACGAAGGCGTCAAATATATCTACGGGTACCCGGGTGGTGCTCTCCTTCATGTTTACGATGCCCTGTTCAAAGAACCGGAAGTGACCCACATCCTGGTTCGTCACGAACAAGCGGCGACCCATATGGCTGACGGCTATGCCCGTGCCACCGGCAAAGCCGGCGTGGTACTGGTGACTTCCGGGCCGGGCGCGACCAATGCCATTACCGGTATTGCCACCGCCTATATGGACTCGATTCCAATGGTGATCATTTCCGGTCAGGTGCCTAGCACCATGGTCGGTACCGACGCGTTCCAGGAAACCGACATGATCGGTATCTCCCGGCCGATCGTGAAGCACAGCTTCATGATCAAACACGCTTCGGAAATCCCGGAAGTCATGAAGAAGGCCTTCTACCTGGCGCAGTCCGGTCGTCCCGGTCCGGTGGTGGTCGATATTCCGAAAGACATGACCAACCCGGCTGAAAAGTTCGAATACGTTTTTCCCAAAAAAGCCAAGCTGCGCTCCTACAGCCCAGCTGTTCGTGGTCACTCCGGGCAAATCCGCAAGGCGGCAGAAATGCTCCTGGCGGCCAAGCGTCCTGTGCTTTATGCAGGCGGCGGCGTGATCCTTGGTGGTGGCTCCGCACCGCTCACCGAGCTGGCCAAGATGCTCAATCTGCCAGTGACCAATACCTTGATGGGCCTGGGTGCCTATCCGGGTACTGACCGACAGTTCGTCGGCATGCTCGGCATGCACGGCAGCTATACGGCCAACCTGACCATGCACCACGCTGATGTGATTCTTGCCGTTGGCGCGCGCTTCGATGACCGGGTTATCAACGGCGCACCGAAGTTCTGCCCTAACGCCAAGATCATCCATGTGGATATCGATCCGGCCTCCATCTCCAAGACCATCAAGGCCGATGTGCCCATCGTGGGTCCTGTGGAGAGCGTCCTGACCGAAATGGTCGCGGCCCTCAAGGAAATTGGCGAGACCCCGAATAAGGATACGGTCGCCAGCTGGTGGAAGCAGATCGATGAATGGCGTGGTGATCGCGGCCTGTTCCCTTACGACAAGGGCGACGGCAGCATCATCAAGCCACAGACCGTGATTGAAACCCTGTGCGAAGTGACCAAGGGCGATGCCTTTGTCACCTCCGACGTGGGGCAGCACCAGATGTTTGCGGCGCAGTATTACAAGTTCAACAAGCCCAATCGCTGGATCAACTCCGGTGGCCTGGGCACCATGGGCTTTGGTTTCCCGGCGGCCATGGGCGTCAAGTTGAGCTTTCCGGATAATGATGTCGCCTGCGTCACCGGCGAGGGCAGTATCCAGATGAATATCCAGGAGTTGTCCACCTGCCTGCAGTACGACTTGCCGGTCAAGATCATCAACCTGAACAACGGTGTACTGGGTATGGTGCGCCAATGGCAGGACATGAGTTACGGCAGCCGTCACTCGCACTCCTACATGGAGTCGCTGCCTGACTTCGTCAAGCTGGTTGAGGCCTATGGGCACGTGGGCATGCGTATCACGGATCTGAAGGATCTGAAGCCGAAGATGGAAGAAGCGTTCGCCATGAAGGATCGCCTGGTATTCCTCGATATCCAGGTCGACACCAGCGAGCACGTCTATCCGATGCAGATCAAAGACGGCTCCATGCGCGATATGTGGCTGAGCAAGACGGAGCGTACTTAATCATGCGGCACATTATCTCCTTGCTTCTGGAAAACGAACCGGGCGCTCTGTCCCGTGTTGTAGGCCTGTTCTCGCAACGTAACTACAACATTGAAAGCCTGACCGTGGCGCCGACAGAAGACCCGACTCTGTCGCGTCTGACTCTGACCACGGTCGGCCATGATGAGATCATCGAGCAGATCACCAAGAACCTGAACAAGTTGATCGAGGTGGTGAAGCTGGTGGACCTGTCGGAAAGTTCTCACATCGAGCGCGAGCTGATGTTGGTCAAGGTCAAGGCTACCGGTGCCCAGCGCGCCGAGGTCAAGCGCACCACCGATATTTACCGTGGGCAGATCGTTGATGTCAGCGCTAGCGTGTATACCGTTCAACTGACCGGTACCAGCGACAAGCTCGACAGCTTCATTCAATCGATCGGCACCGCGTCGATTCTGGAAACCGTACGCAGTGGTGTCACCGGGATTGCCCGTGGCGACAAAGTACTGAGCATCTAACTCAAATTAGCGAATGGCCGGAACGGCCTGATATAGGGGAAATTCATGAAAGTTTTCTACGATAAAGACTGCGACCTGTCGATCATTCAGGGCAAGAAAGTTGCCATCATCGGTTACGGTTCCCAGGGCCACGCTCAAGCTTGCAACCTGAAAGACTCCGGTGTTGATGTGACTGTCGGCCTGCGTAAAGGCTCGGCCACTGTTGCCAAAGCTGAAGCTCACGGCCTGAAGGTAACCGATGTTGCCGCAGCCGTAGCCGGCGCCGATCTGGTCATGATCCTGACCCCGGACGAGTTCCAGTCCCAGCTGTACAAGAACGAAATCGAGCCGAACATCAAGAAGGGCGCCACCCTGGCCTTTTCCCACGGCTTCGCGATCCACTACAACCAGGTAGTTCCACGTGCCGACCTCGACGTGATCATGATCGCGCCGAAGGCTCCAGGCCACACCGTGCGTTCCGAGTTCGTCAAGGGCGGCGGTATCCCTGATCTGATCGCTATCTATCAGGACGCTTCCGGCAACGCCAAGAACGTCGCCTTGTCCTACGCAGCTGGTGTGGGCGGCGGCCGTACCGGCATCATCGAAACCACCTTCAAGGACGAGACTGAAACCGACCTGTTCGGCGAGCAGGCTGTTCTGTGTGGCGGTACCGTTGAGCTGGTCAAAGCCGGTTTCGAAACCTTGGTTGAAGCTGGCTACGCGCCGGAAATGGCCTACTTCGAATGCCTGCACGAACTGAAGTTGATCGTTGACCTCATGTACGAAGGCGGTATCGCCAACATGAACTACTCGATCTCCAACAACGCCGAATACGGCGAGTACGTGACCGGTCCAGAAGTCATCAACGCCGAATCCCGTCAGGCCATGCGCAACGCTCTGAAGCGCATCCAGGACGGCGACTACGCCAAGATGTTCATCAGCGAAGGTGCTACAGGCTACCCATCGATGACCGCCAAGCGTCGTAACAACGCCGCTCACGGTATCGAAATCATCGGTGAGCAACTGCGCTCGATGATGCCGTGGATCGGTGCCAACAAAATCGTCGACAAAGCCAAGAACTAAGTTCGAGTCTTGTCAGAGAAAACGCGGCCTAGGCCGCGTTTTTTCGTTTGGACGGGTAGGTTCTGGTATAAAGCTGGATCCTTTGTGGCCGAATCGCGGCCCTGGGGCACCTGTCGAAACTTTTCACACCGTTGCAAGGTAATGTCCATGAGCGAACGTCCCGAAGAGCCAAACCAGGCCTCTGACGCCGAAAGCCTGCTACCGATCGATGAGCATGTCGAAGAAGGGCATGACGCTGAAGGCCGTAAAGTCCGGCATCGTGGTATCTATCTTCTGCCGAATCTGTTCACCACTGCGAACCTGTTCGCGGGGTTCTATTCCATCATCAGTTCCATGAGTGCCCAGAGTGCACTGAGTGCCGGGGACACAGCGGGGGCGAGCAAGTACTTTGCCTTTGCCGCGATCGCGATTTTCGTGGCCATGGTGCTTGATGGTCTGGATGGGCGTGTTGCCCGTATGACCAACACCCAGAGTGCTTTCGGTGCCGAGTACGACTCGCTGTCCGATATGGTTGCCTTCGGTGTTGCTCCTGCATTGCTGGCTTTTGGCTGGGCCTTGGGTGACATGGGCAAGGTCGGTTGGATGGTCGCCTTCATCTATGTAGCGGGCGCGGCATTGCGTCTGGCGCGCTTCAACACTCAAGTGGGTACTGCCGACAAGCGTTACTTCATCGGTCTGGCGAGCCCGGCAGCTGCGGGTGTTGTGGCCGGGATTGTCTGGGCTTTCAGCGATTACGGCATTCAGGGATCGAAGATGTCGTTCCTGGTGGCGTTGATGGTCGCGGCGGCGGGCATGCTGATGGTCAGCAACATCAAGTACAACAGCTTCAAGGACCTGGATCTGAAGGGGCGGGTGCCTTTTGTAGCTATTCTGGCAGTGGTGCTGGTGTTTGCTGTGGTGTTCAGTGATCCGCCGCGTATTTTG